>NZ_JCALDL010000002.1:0-503804 GCF_059812855.1 Mycobacterium sp. NGS35 | reverse complement strand
CGTCAGCACCGCCCGGTTACCTAACTCATCCAGCCGGGCATATTCCTGCTCATCGAGCACATCGATCGTCGACAACCGCCGCGCCGGATCAGCGGTGATCGCCGCCAACACCCGCCGCAGTCGCTCGATCAACACCTCGATGCTGGCCGCGTCGAACACGTCGGTGCGGAACTCCACCGACCCACCGATGCCCGCGGGCTCACCCGTAGCTCTCCAGCGCTCACCGAGGGAGAACCCCAAATCCATTCTCGCGGCACGGGTTTGCACCGGCAGCTGGCTTACCTGCACATCGCCCAATGCCAAGTCAGGCACCGCCGCGTTGCCCTGACCGGTGAAGTTCTGCCAGGCCAACAACACCTGGATCAGTGGGTGATGACTCAGGGATCGTGTCGGGTTGAGCCGCTCGACGAGTACTTCGAACGGCACGTCCTGGTGCTCGTAGGCGGCCAGGCTGCGCTGGCGTACCTGCTCGAGCACCTGCGCGACGGTGGGGTCACCGTCGACCTCGACGCGCAGCACGAGGGTGTTGACGAAGAAGCCGACCAGATCGTCCAGCGCGGGATCGCGGCGCCCGGCAATCGAAAAGCCAACGGCTACATCGGAAGTGGCGCAGATCTTGGACAGCAGGACCACCAACGCCGCCTGCACCACCATGAAGGTGGTGGCATTGTGTTCGCGGGCCACCTCGGCGACCTGCTGCTGCAATTCGGCCGGCCAGTCCACCGCCACGCTGGCCCCGCGGTAATCGGCGACCGCCGGATACGGCCGGTCGGTAGGCAGTGCCAGCCGTTCCGGCAAGTTGACCAACGCGTCCTGCCAGAAGGCCAACTGCGCGTTGATGCGGCTGTCGGGATCGTCGAGATCGCCGAGCTGGGCCCGCTGCCACAACGTGAAATCGATGTACTGCACCGGCAACGGCGTCCACTGCGGTGCCCTTCCTTCGTGGCGGGCCAGGTATGCCTGTCCCAAGTCGTTGACCAGCGGGGTGATCGACCAGCCGTCGGCGGCGATGTGGTGCACCACCGCCACCAGCACATAGTCTTCGTCGGCAAGACGGAAAAGCGTTGCCCGCAAAGGGGTTTCGGTTCCGAGGTCGAACGTGTAGCGGACCTGCTGGCCGATGGCGTCCTCGAGCTGCTGGGCCGGCCAACCGACCGCATCGATGATCCGCCAACCGAAATCGGCCTGCTCGGCCGGTAGTACCACCTGCTGGGGCACACCGTCGGAGGCGACGAACACGGTGCGCAGCGTCTCGTGGCGGGCCACCACATCGGCCAGCGCCGCACCCAACGCCTCGACATCGAGCGCGCCGCGCAGCTGCAGCGCGACCGCCATGTTGTAGACCGGCGATGGGCCCTGCAACTGATCGAGAAACCACAACCGGTTCTGTGCGAATGACAACGGCACCACCGCCGGGCGCTGCACCGCCGTCAACGGCGCGAGCCCACCGGCGGATTGCGTGATACGCGGGGCCAACTCGGCGATGGTGGGCGCCTCGAACAATGCTCGCACCGACACGTCGGCGTCGAATGCGTTGTTGATCGCGGCGACCACCCGCATGGCCAGCAGCGAGTTGCCACCCAACTCGAAGAAGGAGTCGTCAACCCCGACCCGTTCGACACCGAGCACCTGGGCGTAGATGCCGGCCAGCATCTCCTCGGTGAGATTGCTCGGTGCACGGTAGAGGCCGCTCTGATACTCCGGTGCCGGCAACGCCCGCTTGTCGAGTTTGCCGTTGACGGTCAACGGCAGCGCCTCGAGCACCACGATCGCCGCGGGCACCATGTAGGCCGGCAGCCGCTCGCCCAGCTGGGCGCGCACCGCGGCGGGATCTGCGGTGCCGGTGATGTAGCCGACGAGGCGCTTGTCGCCGGGGCGGTCCTCGCGGGCGACGACCGCGGCCTGCTCCACCCCGTCGAGGCTTGCCAGCACGGCTTGCACATCGCCCAGTTCGATGCGATAGCCGCGGATCTTGACCTGCTCGTCAGCGCGGCCCAGATACTGCAACTGCCCGTCGGCACCCCAGCGCACCAAATCCCCGGTCCGATACATCCGCTGCCCGGACCCACCGAACGGGCACGCCACAAACCGCGATGCGGTCAACCCGGCACGGCGCACATAGCCGCTGGCCACGCCGTGGCCGGCCACATACAGCTCGCCGACCGTGCCGGTCGGTACCGGGCGCAACCAGCTGTCGAGCACAAAGAAGGCCGCTCCGGGTGCCGGCGTGCCGATCGGCACCACCGCGGTTCCCGGGCTCAGCGGCGCGCTGAACGACGTGTACCACGTCTCGGTGGGACCGTAGGCGTTGAGCATCAACCGCCCGGGCGCCCAGCGATCCACCAGCTCGGGCGGGCACGCCTCCCCGGCCACCACCAACGCCACCGACTCCAACCCCTGCGGCGACAGCGCCGCCGCAGCCGACGGTGTTTGGTTGAGCACCGTGACCTGCTCGCTCACCAACAGCGCGTGGAAGTCCTCGGGTGAGGCGGCCACTGCTTCGGGCACCACCACCAGCCGCCCACCGCCGAGCAGCGCGTTGAAGATCTCCCACACCGACACGTCGAACGCCAAGGAATGCCACTGCGACCACACCCCATCACGCGGCAGCCCGACGTCCACCGACTCCAGCAGATGCGTCACGTTGCGGTGGGTCAGCGCCACACCCTTGGGTGTGCCGGTGGTGCCCGAGGTGTAGATCAGGTAGGCCAGATCATCGGCGGCCGGGGCCGGCAACGCGGTGCTCGGCTGAGTCTGGATGGCTGGATCCTCGACATCGACGATCGCCACGTCACCGCGGAGGCCGTCGAGCCCCGCCGCTACAGCGGCGGTGCTCACCACCGCGACCGGCTTGGCGTCGCCGAGGATCACCGCGATGCGCGCCTCGGGCACTGCCGGGTCGATCGGCAGATAGGCAGCCCCGGTTTTGAGCACCGCCAGAATTGACACGATGGCCTGCGCGGAGCGCGGCATCAGCAGCGCCACGCCCTGGCCCGGGCGGGCGCCGTAGCTGATGAGCTTGTGCGCCAACCGGTTCGAGGCTTCGTCGAGTTGGGCGTAGGTGAGTGATTGGCCTTGGTCGGTGACGGCGGTGGCGTGCGGGGCGCGGGTCACCTGCGCTGCGAAAAGCGTTGGGATGGAAGGGGTTTGGGGTGCGGGCCGGGTCAGTACCGCCCGGTTGCCGAGCTCGTGGAGGCGGGCCTGGTCGGCGGGGTCGAGCATATCGATGGTCGACAGCGGCTGGCCCGGGTCGGCGGTCATCGCCGCCAGCAGGTGCTGCAGGCGTGTCATCAGCGCCGCGACGGCGGGCTCATCGAAGACGTCTTTGTCGTATTCGAGGCGCAGCCCCAACTCGCGGCCGGGCACCGCGACCACCGACAGCGGGTAGTGGGTGGATTCATGGTTGCTGATGTCGGTGACGGTCAGCCCGGCCGCCCCCGACAGCGCTTCGGTGTCGATCGGGTAGTTCTCGTAGACGAACAGCGTGTCGAACAGCTGCTCGACTCCGGTGAGGCGGTGGATGTCGTGCAGCGCCAGATGCTGATGTTCCAGCGTCTGGTGGTGCGCGGTCTTGAGCTGGTCGAGCAGATCGACGGTGCTGGTGTGCACACCGATGAGGGCGCGCACCGGCACGGTGTTGATCAACAACCCCACCATGGAGTCCGCGCCGGCCAACTCCGGTGGGCGCCCCGACACCGTGAGCCCGAACGCGATGTCGTGCTGGCCGGTCAGCGACGACAGCAGCAGCGCCCACGCGGCCTGCAGCACGGTGTTCGCGGTGGTGTGCTGGCTGCGCGCCAACTCTCCGACCGCAGCGGTGATGTCCTCGGGGATGGCGAACGTTTGTACGCCCCGCTCACCCACGGCCAACCGATCCCCGGGGGTCACCAGGGTCGGGGTGTCGAACCCGGCCAGCACCTGCGCCCATGCCGCACGCGCGGCATCCAGGTCACGCTCGGCCAGCCAGGTGACGAACCGCCGATACGGCACCGGCGCACCCAGCGGTTGCTCGTAGTAACTGGCGAAGATCTCCGCCAGCAGGATCGGCATCGACCAGCCGTCCATCACGATGTGGTGCACGGTCAGCACGAACCGGTGCCGATCGGCGCCGGTGCGCACCAAGGCGGCACGAAACGCCGGCGGATGGGCCAGATCGCACACCGCGACCCGCTCGGCGGCCACCAGCTGGCTGGTCTGCTGCTCGACATCGGGCGCCTCGGCCACATCGACGTAGCGCCATGCCGGCACCGGATCAGCGGGGATGATCTGCACCGGCTGCTCGAAGCGCTCGCAGAACCGCGCCGCCAGGTTCGGATGGCGCCCCACCACGACCTGCACTGCTTGGCGCAGCCGATCGGCATCCAACGGACCGGCCACCATGAAATCGAGCTGCAACGTGTACAGGTCGGCCACCTCACCACCGGCCGCGGCGGTGCTGGCGTGAAACAGCAACCCCTGCTGCAGCGGGGTCAACGGCAAAATGTCGGCGATGCGGTACTGCTCGGCCAGCTCGTCGATCTGCCGCTGAGAAAGCCGAGCCGGCGCAATATCGGAAGGGGTCAACCCGCCGCCGCCGTGGCGCACGTGCGCGCAGATCCCGCGCAGCGCCTCAAACCACAACTCGCTCAACCGGCTGACCTGCGCCTCGCTGAGCACCGCAGGCGCCCACGTCCAAGTCGCGTTGAGGGTGGGGCCCGCTTCGGTGTCCACCGTGGCCGCATTGAGCTCCAGGGTGTGCGCCAACGGCATCGGCACCGCGGCCACCGCACCCGTCGCCGCCAACGCGTCCTGGCTGATCAACCACAAGTCCCCGGACAATTCCGCACCGGCGGCGCCCATCCGGCCCAGATAGTTGAACCCGACCGTCGGATCGGCCCCACCCAACTCGACCTCGCGGTTGAGGTAACGCAACAGCCCGTAGGTCAGCCCGTCGGGCAACCCACGCAGCTGCTCCTTGGCGTCTTTGACCACCGCACCCAACGCGGCGTCCCCGCCCACCACATGACTCCACGACACCCCGCCCGCACGCAGCGCCACCGGATACTTCGTGGTGAACCAACCCACCGTGCGCGACAGGTCCACGTCGTCGAACAATTCCTCGGCGCGGCCGTGGCCCTCCACGTCGATACCCACCGCCGCGCTGCCGGTGCCGAAGAACTCCGCCAACGCCAACCCGAACGCGATCAACAACACATCGTTGACCCCGGCGTGAAACGCCGCCGGCACCTCACCCAGCACCATCCGCGTCGTCTCAGCGTCCAGCGACACCGCCAACGACCCCGCGCTGGCATAGGTGTCGCGGTCGGCCACCACGGGCGCCACCACCGGCGCGGTGGCCGCCACCTGCCGCCACGCCTCGGCCTGCGCCACCACCTTCGGGTCATCGGCATACTCGGCCAAAAGCCTCGACCAGCGGGCAAACGAGGTACCCACCGCCGGCAACGCGATCGGCTGGCCACTGTGGTGCTGCGCCCACGCAATGTTCAAGTCTTCCAACAGGATTCGCCACGACACCCCGTCGACCGCCAGGTGATGAACCATCACCACCAACTGACGCACCGAAGCCACCCACAACGCGCTGAGCATCACCCCCGCTGCCGGGTTCAACCGCTGTCGCGTCGCCACCAACGCCTCATCTGAGATCACGTCCACGGTCTGCACGCACCCAGCCGCATCCACCGATCCCACCGGCGGCACCGACAGCGCCCACCCGCCGGCACCGTCGTCATCGACCCGCAGCCGCAGCGTGGCATGCCGATCCACCAACGCCTGCAACACCACCACCACGTCGGCTTCACCGACCCCGGCCGGGGCCTGCAGCACCACCGTCTGATTGAACTGATCGACCGGACCCTGCACCGTCTGCAACCAGCGAATGATCGGCGTCGCCAGCACCGCGCCGGTGCCCTCATCGGCCACCCCCGCCGCATCCGCGGTGCGCACCACCCGCGCCAGCTTGGCCACCGTCTGCTCGACGAACACATCCCGCGGCTTGCACACCACACCGGCCGCCCGCGCCCGCGACACCACCTGCATCGACAAGATGCTGTCGCCGCCCAACTCGAAAAACGAGTCGTCCACCCCGACCCGCTCCAACCCCAACACCTCGGCGAAGATGCGGGCCAACAACTCCTCGGTGGGCGTGCCCGGTGCCCGATACGCCCCACCGCCATCCACATACTCCGGCGCCGGCAACGCCCGCGTGTCGAGCTTGTTGTTGGCCGTCAACGGCAGCGACTCCAACACCACCACCGCCGCCGGCACCATATAGGTGGGCAGCCGCTCCGCCAGCTGCGCGCGCAGCGCCACCGCATCGACCGCCCCGCTGACCGTCTCGGTGACATAACCCACCAGACGCTTATCGCCCGGGCGGTCCTCCCGGGCGATCACCACTGCCTGCTTGACCCCGTCCAACGCCCCCAGCGCCGACTGCACCTCGCCCAGCTCGATGCGATACCCGCGGATCTTGACCTGCTCATCGGTGCGGCCCAGATACTGCAACTGCCCGTCACTACCCCACCGCACCCGATCCCCGGTGCGATACATCCGCGCCCCCGCACCGCCGAACGGGCACGCCACAAACCGCGACGCCGTCAACCCGGAGCGGCCCACATAACCGTTGGCCACCCCCGCACCGGCCACATACAACTCGCCGGCCACCCCCGCCGGCGCCGGCCGCAGCCACTTGTCCAGCACGAACAACGCCGCCTGCGGCACCGGCGAACCAATCGGCGGCGCGCCCGAACCCGGCCTCAGCGGCGCACTGATCGACACACACATCGTCGTCTCGGTCGGGCCGTAGGCGTTGACCATCACCCGGCCAGCCGCCCACGCATCCACCACCTCCGGCGGACAGGCCTCACCAGCCATCACCAACGCCACCGACTCCAAACCCTGCGGGTCCAAAGCTGAGACCGCCGACGGCGTCTGCGTCAACACGCTGACCTGCTCGGCCACCAGCACATCGTGGAAATCCTCCGGCGAGGCGGCCACCACCTCGGACACCACCACCAGCCGCCCACCACGCAGCAACGCCCCGAAGATCTCCCACACCGACACGTCGAAGGCCAACGAATGACACAACGCCCACACACCCGGCCTGGGCAGACCCGCGTCCAGCGACGCCAACAACTGCGTGACGTTGTGATGCGTCACCGCCACACCCTTGGGCACACCCGTCGTGCCCGACGTATAGATCAGATACGCCACATCATCAGGCGCCGCCAACGCCAACCCCGACACCGGCTCGGCATCGATGCGCGGGTCCTGCGCATCGATCACCGCAACTCCGAACCCATCCAGGCGCTGCGCCAACTCCGCGGTGCTGATCACCGCCACCGGAGCGGCATCACCCAACATGAACTCGATACGCGCATCCGGCACCACCGGATCGATCGGCACATACGCCGCCCCGGTCTTGAGCACCGCCAAAATCGACACCACCGCCCGCGCCGACCGCGACATCAACAACGCCACAGACCGACCAGGCCCAGCACCGCGACTGGCCAATAGATGCGCCAACCGGTTCGACGCCTCATCCAACTCGCGATACGTCAACGACACACCCCCGCCGCTGACCGCCACCGCCTCCGGGGCACGCGCCACCCACTCGGCGAACACCTCCGGAATCGACCGCGCCGGCGGCCCCGGACGAGTCAACACCGCACGATTAGCCCACTCATCCAGGCTCGCGTGCTCACCCTCATCCAGCAGATCAATCGACAACAAACGCCGCGAGGCGCCAGAAGTCATGAATTTCCCCCCAAGTCGGCGGTCATCGCCACCAGTACTCGTCGCAGCCGCTCGATCAGCGCTTCGACGGTTTCCTCTTCGAACACGTCAGTATCGAATTCGACCCGCAAGGTCAATTCGCGGCCCGGGACGGCTTGCACCGTCAACGGGTAGTGGTTGTACTCCTGCGGCGTGATCTCGGTGACCGCCAGGTCCTCGGCACTCAACTGGGCACCGCTGTCGATCGGGTAGTTCTCGTACACGAAGGCGGTGTCGAAAAGTTGGTCGTGGCCGGCGATGCGATGGATTTCATGCAGCGCCAGATGCTGGTGCTCCAGCGTCTCCAGGTGGGCGGTCTGCAGCTGTTGGAGGAGGTCGCCGATGGTGGTGGACGCGGTGATCGTTGCGCGCACCGGAACGGTGTTGATCAGCAGCCCCACCATGGATTCGGAGCCTGGCAATTCCGGCGGCCGGCCCGACACTGTGGTGCCGAACACCACGTCGTTGTTTCCGGTCAGCCACATCAGCAGCTGGGCCCATGCGCCGTGCAGCACAGTGCTGACGGTGGTGTGTTCCGAGCGCGCCAGCTCGCCGATGGCGCGCGTGGTCTCCTCCGGCATCTGCAGAGACTTCACGCCGCGCCGCCCGAGGCCCATGCGGTTGGGCGGCGCCACAAGAGTGGGCGTGTCGAAGCCGGCAAGCACCTTGCGCCAGGCGGCGCGGGCGGCGTCGAGATCGCGTTCGGCCAGCCAGGTGACGAAGCTGCGGTACGACGGCGGCGCGGCTAGCCGCTGGCCCCAATAGCTGGCGAAGATCTCCTGCAGCAGGATCGGCATCGACCAGCCGTCCATGACGATGTGGTGGTTCGTCAGCACCAGGCGGTGGCGGTCGGGCGCGGTGCGGATCAAAGCGGCGCGGAAGGCCGGCGGGTCGGCGAGGTCGCAGACTGCGGCGCGTTCGTCGGCGCACAGCTGCTGCACCTGCCTGTCGACGCCGGTGCCGTCGAGCTGCACGTACTTCCACGGCACGACGGTTTCGGCGGGCAGGACCTGCACCGGCTCGTCGAACTGGTCGCAGAACCGGGCCGCCAGGTTCGGGTGGCGGTTCACCACGGTGTTCACGGCCTCGCGCAACCGGTCGGCGTCGATCGGACCGGTCACGGTGATGCTCAGCTGCACCGCGTAGAGGTCGTCATCGCTGCCGTGTGCGGTGCTGGCGTGGAAGAGCAGGCCCTGCTGCAGCGGGGTCAGCGGAAGGATGTCGGCGACGCGCTCCTGCGCCTGCAACTCGTCGATCTGCTGCTGGGTCAGGCGAGCCGGCGCGATGTCGGACGGCGTGAGGCCGCCGCCGCCTTGTTGGACGTGCGCGCAGATGCCGGTCAGCGCGTCGAGCCACAACTGGCTGAGCCGGTCGACCTGGGTCTGATCCAGCGCCGACGGTGCCCACGTCCATGCGGCGCGCAGGCTGGGGCCGGCGTCGGTGTCGACCGTTCCGGCGTTGAGTTCGACGGTGTGCGCCAAGGGCATCGGCAGCGCCGACGCAGCTGCGGTTTCCGACATTCCGTCCTGGCTCATCAGCCAGAGCTCACCGGACATCTCGGCGCCGCCGGCGCCCAGCCGGCCCAGATAGTTGAACCCGATAGCCGGATCGGAGCCGGGCAGGTCGACGTCGGCGTTGAGGTAGCGCAGCAGGCCGTAGGTGAGCCCATCCGGCAGCGCACGCAGCTGCTCTTTGGCGTTCTTGATCGCTGCACCCAGCGCCGCGTCGCCGGCGAGCACCTGCTCCCAGGACACGCCCCCGACCGTCAGCGCCACCGGGTACTTGGTGGTGAACCAGCCCACGGTGCGCGACAGGTCGACGTCGCCGAACAGTTCCTCGACGCGGCCGTGGCCTTCGACATCGATGGCGATCGGGGCGGCGCCGGTGTCCAGGAACTCCGACAGCGCCAACCCGAAGGCGATCAACAGGATGTCGTTGACCCCGGCGTGGAACGCGGCCGGCACTTCACCGAGCAGGCGCCGCGTCGTCTCGGGGTCCACCGACACCGACATCGAACCCGCGGTGGCGTAGGTGTCCTTGTCCGGCTGTACGGCCGGCAACACCGCCGGCGTAGCCGTCACCTGCCGCCAGGCGTCGGCCTGCGCCGCCACCTTCCCGGCTTGCGCATATTCGGCCAGCAGCGCCGACCAGCGGGCGAACGACGTGCCCGGCGCGGGCAGCTCGATCGGTCGACCGCTGTGGTGCTGAGCCCACGCAATGTTCAAGTCTTCCAAAAGAATTCGCCACGACACTCCGTCCACGGCAAGGTGATGGACGATCAGCACCAGCTGGCTGGTGTCCGTCACCCACAAGGCGCTGACCATCGCGCCCGCGGCCAGGCTCAGCCGCTCACGGGCCGCCACCAGCGCCTCGTCCGACAGCGTGTCGACGACCTGCACACAACCATGCGCGTCGACGGATCCGGCGTCGGGCACGGTCAGTGACCAACCGCCGGCGCCGTCGTCGTCCACGCGCAGCCGCAGCATCGCGTGCCGGTCCAGCAGAGCCTGCAACAGCACCACCGCATCGTCCGCGGTCGCTCCAGCCGGGGCCTGCACCACGACGGTCTGGTTGAACTGGTCGACGGGACCGCCGACGCTGTGCAGCCAGCGCATGATCGGGGTGGCAACCACCCGGCCGGTGCCCTCGTCGACCACACCGGGACCGTCGGCCACCCCGACGACGCGGGCCAGCTTCGCCACGGTCTGTTCGACGAACACGTCGCGCGGACGGCAGGTCAGACCGGCGGCCCGGGCCCGGGCCGCAACCTGCATGGACAGGATGCTGTCGCCGCCGAGTTCGAAGAACGAGTCGTCGACGCCGACGCGCTCGAGGCCGAGGACTTCGGCGTAGATGCCGGCCAGGATCTCTTCGACCGCGCTCGCCGGCGCCCGATAGCCGTCGACGTCCTGGTATTCCGGTGGCGGCAGCGCGCGGGTGTCGAGTTTGCCGTTGACGGTCAGCGGCAGCGCCTCGAGCACTACCACCGCGGCGGGCACCATGTATTCGGGCAGCCGCCCGCCCAGCTCGGCGCGCACCTTGACCGGGTCAGCGCTGCCGGTGATGTAGCCGACCAGGCGCTTGTCACCGGGGCGGTCCTCACGCGCGATCACCACCGCCTGATCCACGCCGTCCACACCGGCCAGCGCCGCCTGGATCTCACCGAGCTCGATGCGATAGCCGCGGATCTTGACCTGCTCATCGGCGCGACCCAGATACTGCAACTGCCCGTCAGCACCCCAGCGCACCAAATCCCCGGTGCGATACATCCGCTGGCCGGGCGCCCCGAACGGGCACGCCACAAACCGCGCCGCACTGAGCCCCGGCCGGCCCACATAGCCGTACGCCAACGCCGCCCCGGCCACATACAACTCACCGACCACACCAGCCGGCACCGCACGCAACCACCCATCAAGGACGAAAAACCCCAGATGCGCCAGCGGCACCCCGATCGGGCTGACGCTCACCTCGACGTCAGCCTCGACGATCTCGCGCAACGACGCATGCACCGTCGTCTCAGTGATGCCGTACATGTTGATCATCCGCGGCAACCCCGGATGACGCTCCAGCCACGACCGCATCCGCGCCGGCTCCAACGCCTCACCGCCAAACACCACCGTCTGCAACTTGAGCTGCTGGCCCACCTCGGGCTGCAACCCATCAGCGCTTTGCAACGCATAAAACGCCGACGGCGTCTGACTGAGCACACTGACCTGCTCAGCCACCAACAACGCGTGGAACTCCTCCGGTGAACGCGCCACCGAATCGGGCACCATCACCAGCCGCCCGCCACCCAGCAGCGCCCCCCAGATCTCCCACACCGAAAAATCGAACGCCAGCGAATGGAACTGGGTGAACACCTGCCCGTCGAGTTCAAGGCTTTCGTCCAACGTCTCCAACAACACCGCCACATTGCGATGCGCAATCGCCACACCCTTCGGGGTCCCCGTCGTACCCGAGGTGTAGATGATGTAGGCGATGTCATCAGCGGCCGGCACCGCCAACGCAGTGGCCGGCTGAGCGTGAATGGCTGGATCGTCGATGTCGATCACCGCCACACCCGCACCCTCGAACCGCTCCGCCAACCCCGCCGTCGTCACCGCCGCCACCGGCGCCGCATCACCCAACATGAACTGCATCCGCGCCACCGGATGCGCCGGATCCATCGGCAAATACGCCGCCCCGGTCTTGAGCACCGCCAAAATCGACACGATCGCCTCAATCGAGCGCGGGAACAACACCGCCACCCGCTGCCCCGGTCCGGCACCATAACCAATCAGCAAGTGCGCCAACCGATTCGACGCCTCATCCAATTCGCCATAGGTCAACGACCGACCCTCACACGTCACCGCCACGGCCTCGGGTGCTCGCGCGGCTTGCACGGCGAACAGCGCCGGAATCGACGCGAACGCAGCCTCAGGCTCACTCAGCACCGCCCGGTTGCCGGCCTCGTCGAGGCGGGCGTGTTCACGCTCGTCGAGCACATCGACCGACGAGAGCCGTCGCGACGGATCGGTCGTCATCGCCACCAACACCCGCCGCAGCCGCTCGACCAGCGACTCGACGCTGGCGGCGTCGAACACCTCGGTGTCGAACTCCACGCGCAACGTCAGTTCCCGGCCCGGCACCGCTTGCACGGTCAGCGGGTAGTGGTTGTATTCGCGGCTGGCGAACTCCGCGATCGCCAACCCGTCGACGCCCAGCGGCACACCGGTGTCGATGGGATAGTTCTCGACCACGAACAGCGTGTCGAACAACTGGTCGTGTCCAGTGATGCGATGGATTTCGTGCAGCGCCAGATGCTCGTGTTCCAGTGTGTGATTGTGGGCGCGCTGAAGCTGGTCGAGCAGCTGGGCGCTGGTGGTGGTGGCGCTGAGCGTCGCCCGCACCGGCACGGTGTTGATCAGCAGACCGACCATGGAGTCCGCGCCGGGCAGCTCGACCGGCCGTCCTGACACCACGGCGCCGAAGGCCACGTCGTGCTGGCCGGTCAGCCACATCAGCAGCTGCGCCCACGCCGCTTGCAGCACCGTGTTGACGGTGGTGTGCTGCGAGCGCGCCAGCTCGCCGAGGGCCTGCGTGGTCGCTTCGGACACCTGGAGCGATTCGACGCCGCGTTTGCCCAGCCCGAGCCGATCCGCGGGACCCACCAGCGTGGGGGTGTCGAACCCGGCGAGCACGTCGGCCCAGGCGGCGCGGGCGGCATCCAGGTCACGATCGGCCAGCCAGCTCACATAGCTGCGGTACGACGCCGCGGCGGGCAGCCGCTGCCCGTAGTAGCCGGCGAAGATCTCCCTCAGCAGGATGGGCAGCGACCAGCCGTCGAGCACGATGTGGTGGCTGGTCAGCACGAACCGGTGCCGATCGTCGGCGGTGCGGATCAGCGCCGTCCGGAAGACCGGCGGGTCCCCCAGGTTGCAGACCGCGGCGCGTTCGGCTGCGCACAGTTGCTCGATCTGCCCGTCGAGGTCTGCCGAATCGCCGTCGAGCTCGACATACCGGAACGCCGGCACGGGAGCGGCCGGGATGACCTGAACCGGCTGGTCGAACTGATCGCAGAACTGCGCCGCGAGGTTCGGGTGACGGTTGACCACCAGGTCCACTGCTTCGCGGAGTCGGTCGGCATCGAGGGGGCCGGTGACCGTGATGCTCAGCTGCAGGGCATACACGTCGTCGTCGTTGCCTTCGGCAGCGCTGGCGTGGAAGAGCAGGCCCTGCTGCATCGGGGTCAGCGGCAAGATGTCGGCGACGCGGTGCCGGCTCTGCAGCTCGTCGATCTCCTGCTGGGTCAGCCGAGCCGGGAGGATGTCGGACGGGGTGAGGCCGCCTCCACCGCGTTCGACGTGCGCGCAGATGCCGGCCAGGGCGTCGAACCACAACTGGCTGAGACGCCGGACCTGCGCGTCGTCGACAGCTGACGGCGCCCACGTCCAGTTCGCCTCGAGATGCGGGCCGGTGTCGGTGTCGACGGTGCCCGCGTTGAGTTCCAGGGTGTGCGCCAGCGGCATCGGCACCGCGGCCGCTGCGGCGGTCAGCGATCCGGCGTCCTGGCTGGGCCGCCACAGGTTCTCGGAGGTTTGCGACGCGGCCGCACCCAGCCGCCCGAGGTAGTTGAACCCGATGGTCGGATCCGGTTGGCCCAGCTCGACGTCGGCGTTGAGGTAGCGCAGCAGCCCGTAGGTCAATCCGTCGGGCAGCGCGCGCAGTTGCTCCTTGGCGTTCTTGACCGCGGCACCCAGCGCCGCGTCCCCGGCCACCACGTGACTCCACGACAGGCCACCAGGCGCCAGCGCGACCGGATATTTGGTGGTGAACCACCCGACGGTGCGGGACAGGTCGACGTCGCCGAACAGCTCCTCGGCGCGGCCGTGGCCCTCGACATCGATGCGGATCGGCGCGGCGCCACTGCCCAGGAATTCCGACAATGCCAGCCCGAACGCGATCAGCAGGATGTCGTTGACCCCGGCGTGGAACGCGGCCGGCACCTCACCGAGCAGCCGTCGCGTGGTGTCGGCGCCGAGCCTCACCGACAGTGACCCGGCGGCGGCGTAGGTGTCGACTTGGGGCTGCACCGTCGGCAACACGGCCGGCGTCGCGGCGACCTGGCGCCAGGCGTCAGCCTGCGCCACCACGTCGGCGGCATGAGCGCGCTCGGCCAGCAGCGCCGACCAGCGGGCGAACGACGTTCCGGGCGCGGGCAGTGCGATCGGCTGGCCGCTGTGGTGCTGAGCCCACGCAATGTTCAAGTCTTCCAACAGAATTCGCCATGAAACGCCGTCGACGGCCAGGTGGTGCACGATCAGAGCCAGCTGGCCGGAGTCGGTAGCCCACAGCGCGCTGAGCATGGTCCCGGCGGACGGGTTCAGCCTTGCGCGGGCCGCTGTCACGGCGTCCTCGGACAGCACGTCGACGACCTGTAGGCATTCGCGTGCGTCGACACTGCCGGGTTCGGGCACGATCGGCGCCCAGCCGCCCGCGCCGTCGTCGTCGACCCGCAGTCGCAGTGCGGCGTGCCGGTCGAGCAGCGCCTGCAACAGCACCACGACGTCGTCCTCGGTCGCCCCGGTCGGCGCCTGCACCACGACGGTCTGGTTGAACTGGTCGACCGCGCCGTCGACGCTGTGCAGCCAGCGCATGATCGGGGTGGCCACCACCGGGCCGGTGCCCTCGTCCACCACATTGGACGCGCCGTCGGCCACGCCGACCACCTGGGCCAGCCGCGCCACGGTCTGCTCGACGAAAATGTCGCGCGGGCGGCAGGTCAGGCCGGCTGCCCGCGCCCGGGCCACCACCTGCATCGACAAGATGCTGTCGCCGCCCAGCTCGAAGAACGAGTCGTCGACGCCCACCCGCTCCAGGCCCAGCACCTGCGCGTAGATCCCGGCAAGGACCTCTTCGACGGCGCTGGACGGGGCGCGATACTCGCCTCCGGCGTCTTGGTATTCCGGTGCCGGCAGAGCGCGCGTGTCGAGTTTGTTGTTGGGCGTCAGCGGCAGCGCGTCGAGCACCACCACCGCCGCGGGGACCATGTAGACCGGGAGGCGCTCGCTGAGTTCGCGCCGTACCGCGACCGGGTCCGCGGTTCCGGTGATGTAGCCGACGAGGCGCTTGTCGCCGGGGCGGTCTTCGCGGGCGATGACCGCCGCGTGCTCCACGCCGTCCAGCGCGGCCAGGGCCGCCTGCACCTCGCCGAGCTCGATGCGGTAGCCGCGGATCTTGACCTGCTCGTCGGCGCGGCCCAGGTACTGCAGCTGCCCGTCGGCACCCCAGCGGACCAGGTCACCGGTGCGGTACATCCGTGCCCCGGGTCCGCCGAACGGGCAGGCCACGAACCGCGCCGCGGTCAACCCGGCTCGGCGCACATAGCCGACGCCCACGCCGCGCCCGGCGACGTACAACTCGCCGACCACGCCGGCCGGCACCGGCCGCAGCCACTGGTCCAGCACAAACAGCGCAGCGCCGGTGACCGGCGAGCCGATCGGCACGGCCGAGCCGGGGCTCAGCGGCGCGCTGATGGCCACGCACATCGTGGTCTCGGTGGGGCCGTAGGCGTTGATCATCACCCGGCCGGGCGCCCAGCGGTCCACCACCTCGGCGGGGCACGCCTCACCGACCACCACCAAGGCCGCCGACTCCAACCCTTCGGGCTCCAACATCCCGACCGCAGAGGGGGTTTGGGTCAGCACGCTCACCTGCTCGGTGACCAGCACGTCGTGGAAGTCCTCGGGCGAGCCGGCGACGACTTCGGGGACGACGACCAGCCGACCGCCGCGCAGCAGCGCGCCGAAGATCTCCCACACCGACACGTCGAAGGCCAGCGAATGGCACAGCGGCCACACGCCGTCACGCGGCAGACCCGCGTCCAGCGATTCGAGCAGCTGCGTGGCGTTGTGGTGGGTGATCGCCACGCCTTTGGGCACACCGGTGGTGCCCGAGGTGTAGATCAGGTAGGCGATGTCGTCGGGCGCCGGCGCCGGCAGCGCGGTGCTGGGTTGCGCGGCGATCCGCGGGTCGTCGAAATCGATGACGAGCAGTCCGGAGCCGTCGAGGCGCTCCGCCAGCGAAGCAGTGGTAACGGCGGCGACGGGCGCCGCGTCGGCCAGCATGAACTCGACGCGGGCATCGGGATGGGCGGGATCGATCGGCAGGTAGGCCGCGCCGGCCTTGAGCACCGCGAGGATCGACACGACGGCCTGCGCCGATCGCGGCATGAGAAGCGCCACGCACTGGCCCGGGCCGGCACCGTGCTCGACCAGCAGATGCGCCAGCCGGTTGGCGGCTTCGTCGAGCTCGCGGTAGGTGGTCGAGCGGCCCTCGAAGCTGATCGCGACAGCCTCTGGGTGGCGTGCCACATGTTCGGCAAACAGCTCGGGAATGGACACCGGCGTCGCGGGCTGGGTCAGCACAGCGCGGTTGCCCATCTCGTCGAGGCCGGCGTGTTCGCCCGCGTCGAGGAGGTCGATCGACGACAGCCGCTGCGTCGGGTCGGCGGTCATGGCCGTCAGCACCCGCTGAAGCCGGTCGACCAACGACTCGATGCTGGCGGCGTCGAACACGTCGGTGCGGAACTCGACCGCGCCGCCGATGCCTGCCGGCTCCCCGGCCTCGGTCCAGCGCTCGCCGAGTGAGAACGCCAGGTCCATGCGGGCGGTGTGAGTGTCCACCGGCAGCTGGCTGACGTCGACGTCGCCCAGCGAAAGGCCGGAGATCAGGTCATTGCCCTGTCCGGCGAAGTTCTGCCACGCCAACAACACCTGCACCAGCGGGTGATGGCTCAGGGATCGTGTCGGGTTGAGCCGCTCGACGAGCACCTCGAACGGCACGTCTTGATGCTCGAAGGCGGCCAGGCTGCGCTGGCGCACGTGTTCCAGCAGCTCGGCGACGGTTGGGTCGCCGGCGACCTCGACGCGCAGGACCAGGGTGTTGACGAAGAACCCGATCAGGTCGTCCAGCGCCGGATCGCGGCGCCCGGCGATCGGGAAGCCCATGGCCACATCGGAGCTCGCGCTGATCTTCGAGAGCAGCACGGCCAACGCGGCTTGCATCACCATGAAGCTGGTGGCGTTGTGCTGACGGGCCACCTCGGTGACGCGGTGCTGCAGTTGCGCCGGCCAATCCACCGCCACACTGGCTCCGCGATAGTCGGCCACGGCCGGATACGGCCGATCCGTGGGCAGCTGCAGCCGTTCCGGCAGTCCGGCGAGGGTCTGTTGCCAGTAGGCCAACTGTGCGGCGATGCGGCTGTCGCCGTCGTCGAGGTCGCCGAGTTGGGCACGCTGCCACAGCGTGTAGTCCACGTACTGCACCGGCAACGGCGCCCAGTCCGGGGCCCGGCCGTGCTGACGCGCTTGGTAAGCCCGCGCCAGGTCAGCGACCAGCGGGGTGATCGACCAGCCGTCGGCGGCGATGTGGTGAACCACACCCACCAGCACGTGCTCGTCGGCGCTGGTCTTGAAAAGTGTTGTGCGCAAGGGGATTTCGCGGGTGAGCTCGAACGTGTAGCCGGCGGCCTGCTCGATGGCCTGCTCCAGCTGTGCTGCCGACCAACCGGTGGCGTCGACGACGTCCCATCCGAACACGGCTTGCTCAGCGGGCACCACGTGCTGATGCGGGATCCCGTCAGACGCCGGAAACACGGTCCGCAGGCTCTCGTGACGGGCCACCACGTCGGCCAGCGCTGCGTGCAGCGCATCGGCATCCAGCGTGCCGCGCAACTGCAGTGCGACCGCCATGTTGTAGATCGGCGACGGTCCCTGCAGCTGATCGACGAACCACAACCGGTTCTGCGCGAACGACAACGGCACCACCGCCGGCCGCTCGACGGCCACCAGCGGCTCGAGCCCGTCGGCTTCCTCGCCGATCCGCGGCGCCAACTGCGCCACGGTGGGCGCCTCGAACAGGGCGCGCACCGCGACGTGGGCGTCGAGCGCTTTGTTGACCGCCGCCACCAGGCGCATCGCCGAAATGCTGTCGCCGCCGAGGTCGAAGAACGAGTCGTCGACGCCGACCCGCTCCAGGCCGAGCACCTGTGCGTAGATGCCGGCCAGGATTTCCTCGGTCGGCGTGCTCGGCGCGCGGTACGAATCGCCGTCGCGGTATTCCGGCGCGGGCAGCGCGCGCTTGTCGAGCTTGCCGTTGGCGGTCAGGGGCAGCGTGTCCAGCACCACTACCGCAGCGGGCACCATGTAGGCCGGCAGCCGCTCCGCCAGCGCCGCACGGGCAGCGGACGGGTCCACCGCGCCCGGCACCGACTCGGTGACATAGCCCACCAGTCGCTTGTCGCCCGGGCGGTCCTCGCGCGCGATGACCGCCGCCTGCTGCACGCCGTCGAGTGCCACCAGCGCGGCCTGGATCTCGCCGAGTTCCACGCGGTAGCCGCGGATCTTCACCTGCTCGTCGGCGCGGCCGAGGTACTGCAGCTGGCCGTCGGGGCCCCACCGCACCAGGTCGCCGGTGCGGTACATCCGCTCGCCGGGCTCGCCGAAGGGGCAGGCCATGAAGCGCGAGGCGGTCAGTCCGGGCCGCCGGATGTAGCCGCACGTCACGCCACGTCCGGCCACGTACAGTTCACCGACCACGCGGGGCGGGACCGGCCGCAGCCATTCGTCGAGCACGAACAACGCGGCGCCGGACACCGGCGAGCCGATCGGGACGGCCGACCCGGGTGACAGCGGCGCGCTGATCGCGACGCACACCGTGGTCTCCGTCGGGCCGTAGCCGTTGATCATCAGACGGCCGGGCGCCCATCGGTCCACCACCTCGGCGGGGCACGCCTCACCGGCCACCACCAGCGCCACGGATTCCAGCCCTTCCGGTGACAGCGCCCCGACCGCGGACGGGGTCTGCGTCAGCACGGTGACGTGCTCATTGATCAGCACGTCGTGGAAGTCTTGAGGTGAGCGCGCCACCGGTTCGGGGACCACCACCAGACGGCCACCGCCGATCAGCGCACCCCAGATCTCCCACACCGAGAAGTCGAACGCCAGCGAGTGGTACTGCGTCCACACCTGTCCCGGCGTCAAGCCCATGTCCGCGTGCAGCGACTTGAACAGTTCGGCCGCGTTGCGGTGGGCGACCGCCACGCCCTTGGGCACACCGGTGGTGCCGGACGTGTAGATGATGTAGGCGATGTTCTCGGGCGCCGGGGCAGGCAGGCCGGTAGCGGGGTAAGCCCCGATGCTCGGATCGTCGACGTCGACGACGAACAGGTTGCGGCCCTGCAGTCGCTCGGCGAAATTCGCGGTGGTGACGGCAGCGACGGGCGCGGCGTCCGCAAGCACGAACTCCATCCGCGCGGCCGGCAGCGCGGGATCGATGGGCAGATATGCCGCTCCGGTCTTGAGCACCGCGAGGATCGAGACGATCGCGGCAGCAGACCGTGGGAAGAGAACCGCCACGGAATCGCCCGGCCCGACGCCCCGGTCGACCAGCAGATGCGCCAGCCGATTGGCGGCCTCGTCGAGCTCACGGTAGGTCATCGAGTGACCTTGGAAGGTGATCGCCGTCGCCTCCGGCGAGCGCGCCACGTGCTCGGCGAACAACTCGGGTATCGACACCGGCGTAACTGGCTGGCCCAGCACCGCCCGGTTGCCCATCTGGTCGAGGGCAGCTAGCTCGTCGGCGTCGACGAGATCGATCGACGAGAGCCGCTGCGCCGGGTCGGCGGTCATGGCCGCCAGCACCCGCTGCAACCGCTCGATCAGCGCTTGGATGGTTCCGGTGTCGAAGACGTCGGTGCGGAACTCCACCGATCCGCCGATTCCAGCGGGCTCTCCCGCCTCGGTCCAGCGCTCCCCGAGCGAGAACGCCAGATCCATGCGGGCGGTGTGGGTTTCCACCGGCATCTGTGCGATCTCGACATCACCCAAGGACAAGCCGGAGACCAGGTCGCTGCCCTGCCCCGCGAAGTTCTGCCACGCCAACAGCACCTGCACCAGGGGGTGGTGGCTGCGGGACCGAACGGGATTGAGTCGCTCGACCAGCACCTCGAACGGCACGTCCTGATGCTCGAAGGCGGCCAGGCTGCGCTGGCGCACCTGCTCCAGCAACTCGGCGACCGTGAGATTCCCGGTGAGGTCGACGCGCAGGACCAGGGTGTTGACGAAGAACCCGATCAGATCGTCAAGCGCAGGATCGCGGCGCCCGGCGATCGGGAAGCCGACCGCCACATCCCTGCTGGCGCTGATCTTGGCCAGCAGCACCGCCAACGCGGCCTGCAGCACCATGAAGGCGGTCGCGTTGTGCTGACGAGCCACCTCGTTGACCCGCTGCTGCAGCTGCGCCGGCCACTCCACCGCCACGCTGGCGCCGCGGTAGTCGGCCACGGCGGGGTACGGCCGGTCAGTGGGCAATTCGAGCCGCTCAGGCAGTCCGGCCAGAGCCTGTTCCCAGTACGCCAGCTGCGAAGCGATACGGCTCTCGCTGTCGTCCAGGTCACCGAACTGCTCGCGTTGCCACAGCGTGTAGTCGACATACTGCACCGGCAACGGCGCCCACGCAGGCGCTTTGCCCTGCTGGCGGGCCTGGTACGCCTGGGCCAGATCAGCGACGAGCGGAGTGATCGACCAGCCGTCGGCGGCGATGTGGTGCACTACCCCCACCAGCACGTATTCGTCCGCCGTCCGCTTGAAAAGCGTTGCGCGCAAAGGAATTTCGTTCGCAAGCGCGAAGGTGTAGCTGCCTGCCTCCTGAATGGCCTCTTCGAGTCGGCTTGCCGACCACTCGGTGGCATCCACCACCTGCCAGCCGAATTCGGCTTGCTCAGCCGGCACGATCACCTGCTGGGGCACCCCGTCGGACGCCACGAACAGGGTGCGCAGGCTTTCGTGACGGGCCACCACGTCGGCCAGCGCGGCTTTCAGCGCGTCGACGTCGAGCGTGCCGCGCAGTTGCAGCGCGACACCCATGTTGTAGATCGGCGACGGCCCTTGCAGTTGGTCGAGGAACCACAACCGGTTCTGCGCGAACGACAGCGGCACCACCGCCGGCCGCTCGACGGGTCTCAGCGGGTCGAGCCCGTCGGCATCTTCGCCGATCCGCGGCGCCAACTGCGCCACCGTCGGCGCCTCGAACAGGGTGCGGACTGCGAGCGAGGTATTCAGGGCTTTATTGACGGCTGCGACCACTCGCATCGCCGAGATGCTGTCGCCGCCGAGGTCGAAGAAGGAGTCGTCGACGCCGACGCGCTCGAGGCCCAGGACGTTGGCGTAGATGGCGGCCAGGATTTCTTCGGTGGGGGTGGACGGGGCGCGGTAGCGCTGGGCGTCGTGGTAGTCCGGTGCCGGCAGCGCGCGGGTGTCGAGTTTGCCGTTGACGGTCAACGGCAGCTTGTCCAACACCACCACGGCGGCGGGCACTTCGTAGGCCGGCAACCGCTCGGCCAACTGGGCGCGGATGTGGGCGGGGTCGGCGCTGCCGGTGATGTAGCCGACCAGCCGCTTGTCACCGGGGCGGTCCTCACGCGCGATCACCGCCGCCTGAGCCACCCCCTCCAAGCCGGCCAACACGGCCTGGATCTCGCCGAGCTCGATGCGATGCCCGCGAATCTTGACCTGCTCATCCGCGCGCCCCAGGTAACGCAACTGCCCATCGGCACCCCAGCGCACCAAATCCCCGGTGCGATACATCCGCTGCCCGGGCGCCCCGAACGGGCACGCCACAAACCGCGACGCCGAGAGCCCCGGCCGGCCCACATAGCCGTAGGTCACCCCATGCCCGGCCACATACAACTCACCGACCACACCCGGGGCCACCGGCGCCAACCACTGATCCAGCACGAACAACGCCGCCGAGGCCACCGGCGACCCGATCGGCGGCTCCCCCGACCCCGCCTTCAGCGCAGCGCTGAGCATCACCACCATCGTCGTCTCAGTCGGCCCGTAGGCGTTGATCATCACCCGCCCCGGCGCCCACCGATCCACCACATCCGGCGGGCACGCCTCCCCGGCCACCACCAACGCCGCCCCGTCCAAACCCTGCTCAGACAGCGCCCCCACCGCCGAGGGCGTCTGAGTCAACATCCCCACACCCTCGGCCACCAACACCGCATGCAACTCCTGCGGCGAGCGCACCACCTCATCGGGCACCACCACCAGCCGCCCGCCATGCACCAGCGCCCCGAAGGTCTCCCACACCGAGGTGTCAAACCCATACGAATGACACTGCGACCACACCGCGGTCACCGGCACATACCGTCGAAGTTGCTCCAACAACTGCACAACATGGCGATGCGCCACCGCCACCCCCTTGGGCGTACCGGTGGTGCCCGACGTGTAGATCACATACGCCACATCATCGCCACCCGGCACCGCCAACGCGGTACCCGGATAACCGTCGATGCGCGGATCCTCGACATCGACCACCACCCCAACCCCCCGCAGCCGCCCCGCCAGCTGCGCAGTACTCACCGCAACCACCGGCGCCGCATCGGCAACCATGAACCCGATACGCGCATCCGGATGCGCCGGATCAATCGGCAAATACGCGGCACCCGTCTTGAGCACCGCCAACACCGACACCACCATCTCGATCGAGCGCGGCACCAACAACGCCACACACCGACCCGGGCCCGCACCCAGCTCAACCAGCAAATGCGCCAACCGGTTCGACGCCTCATCGAGCTCGCGATACGTCAACGACCGGCCGCCACACCTGACCGCGGTCGCCTCACCAACACGGGCGACCTGCGCGGCGAACATCTCCGGAATCGACACCCAGCCACGCTGCGGGGCACTCAACGCCGCCGCGTTGCCCCACTGCTCCAGCACCACCCGCTCACCAGTGTCAAGCACATCAACCCGCGACACCCGCCGCGCCGGGTCTGCGGTGATCGCCGCCAACACCCGCCGCAACCGGCCCACCAACGCCTCGATGCTGGCCGCATCAAACACATCGGTGCGAAACTCCACCACCCCACCGATGCCGACGAGCTCACCCGCGGCATCCCAGCGCTCACCCAACGAGAACGCCAAATCCATTCGCGCGGTGCGGGTTTGCACCGGCATTTCGCTGACTTGAACCTCCCCGAGGGTCAGCCCGGCAGCCGGATCGCCGTTGTCGTGCCCGGCGAAGTTCTGCCACGCCAACAGCACCTGCACCAGCGGGTGATGGGTTTGCGAGCGCACCGGGTTGAGCCGCTCGACGAGCACCTCGAACGGCACGTCCTGGTGCTCGAACGCCGCTAGGCTGCGCTGGCGGACCTGATCGACCAACTCGCCCACCGTGGGATCGCCGGCCACATTCACCCGTAACACCAATGTGTTGACGAAAAACCCGACCAAATCATCGAGTGCGGGGTCACGCCGACCGGCGATCGGAAACCCAAGGGCCACATCAGAACTCGCAGCGATCTTGGCCAACAACAACGCCAACGCCGCCTGCACGACCATAAAGCTGGTCGCGTTGTGCGCGTGGGCCACCTCACGCACCCGCTGCGCCAACTCTGCCGGCCAGTCCACCACCACGCTGGCCCCGCAATAATCGGCGACCGCCGGATACGGGCGATCGGTGGGCAACGCCAACCAGTCGGGCAGTCCGGCCAACGCCTGCTGCCAATAGGCCAGCTGCGCGTTGATGCGGCTGTCCGGATCGTTTAGATCACCCAACTGCGCCCGCTGCCACAACGTGAAATCCACGTACTGCACCGGCAACGGCGCCCACCCCGGCGCGCGGCCCTCACGGCGCGCCAGATAAGCCTCACCCAAATCCCTGACCAACGGAGTGATCGACCAGCCGTCGGCGGCGATGTGGTGCACCACCCCCACCAACACGTGCTCGTCATCGCCGAGCTGGAAAAGCGTTGCCCGCAAAGGAATTTCGGCAGCAAGATCGAACGTGTAACCGCTCGCCTGCCCGACGGCATCCTCGAGCTGGTCCGCCGACCACGCCGTCGCATCGACCAACTCCCAGCCGAACTCGGCCTGTTCGGCCGGCACCACCACCTGCTGGGGCACCCCGTCGGACGCGACGAACACTGTGCGCAAACTCTCGTGGCGCGCCACCACATCACCCAGCGCGGCCTTCAGGGCTGCAGCATCAAGCGGGCCCCGCAGCTGCAACGCGACGGCCATGTTGTAGATCGCTGACGGTCCCTGCAGTTGATCGAGGAACCACAACCGGTTCTGCGCAAACGACAACGGAATCACGGCCGGCCGCTCGACGGCGACCAACGGCTCCAGTCCGCCGTCGTCCTCACCCACACGCAATGCGAGCTGCGCGACCGTGGGCGACTCGAACAACGCACGCACGGAGACGTGGGTGTCGAGCGCCTTGTTGATGGCGGCGACCAGACGCATGGCCAAAAGCGAATCGCCGCCGAGGTCGAAGAAGGAGTCGTCAGCCCCGACCCGCTCCACACCGAGCACTTGGGCATAGAGGCCGGCCAGGATTTCTTCGGTAGCGGTCGCCGGGGCGCGGTAGGAATCGACGTCGAGGTATTCCGGTGCGGGCAACGCCCGCTTGTCGAGTTTGCCGTTCGGCGTCAGCGGCAGCCTGTCCACCACGACCACTGCAGAGGGCACTTCATAGGCCGGCAGCCGCTCGGCCAGCGCGGTGCGCGCCTTGACCGGATCAGCGGTGCCGGTGATGTAGCCGACCAGCCGCTTGTCACCGGGACGGTCCTCCCGGGCGATGACCGCGGCCTGCTCCACCCCGTCCACAGCGGCCAACGCCGCCTGAATCTCACCCAACTCGATACGGTGCCCGCGGATCTTGACCTGCTCGTCGACCCGGCCCAAATACTGCAACTGCCCGTCGGCACCCCAGCGCACCAAATCCCCGGTGCGATACATCCGTTGGCCTGGCCCACCGAACGGACACGCCACAAACCGCGACGCCGAGAGCCCCGACCGGCCCACATAGCCCACACCGACGCCGTAACCGGCCACATACAACTCGCCGACCACACCCGCCGGCACCGCACGCAACCACGAATCCAGCACGAACAACGCCGACCCCGGCAACGGCACCCCAATCGGCACCACCCTCGAACCGGGCGACAGCGGCGCACTGACCGCCACCCACATCGTGGTCTCCGTCGGGCCGTACTCGTTGATCATCACCCGACCCGGCGCCCACCGATCCACCAAATCCGGCGGGCAGGCCTCACCACCGACCAGCAACGCGTGCACCGACTCCAACCCCTGCGGCGACAGCATTCCCGCCGCCGACGGCGTCTGGCTGAGCACGCTGACCTTCTCCCGGATCAGCAACGCCCGCAGATCCTCCGGTGAGCGCGCCACCGACTCGGGCACCACCGCCAACTGCCCGCCACGCAGCAGCGCACCGAAGATCTCCCAGCCCGAAATGTCAAAGCTGTAGGAATGCCACTGCGACCACACCTGCCCCGCACCCGCCGGGAGACCCGCCGCATCCATCGACCCCACCAGCTGGGTCACGTTGTCATGAGTGATCGCCACGCCCTTCGGCGTGCCGGTGGTCCCCGAGGTGTAAATCACATACGCCAGGTCATCAGCAGCCGGCACCTGCAGCGCCGTGCTCGGATAGCCCTCGATGCGCGCATCGGCCACATCGATCACCAACAGATCCCGGCCCTGCAACCGCCCCGCCAGCCCCGCAGTGCTCACCGCCGCGATCGGCGCCGCATCAGCGAGCATGAACTCGATGCGCGCATCCGGATGCGTCGGATCAATCGGCAGATACGCCGCACCGCTCTTGAGCACCGCCAACATCGACACGATCGCCTCAGCCGACCGGTTGAACAACAACGCCACCGTCCGACCCGGCCCGGCACCGAGCTCAACGAGCATGTGCGCCAATCGATTCGACGCCTCATCCAACTCCCGATAGGACAACGCCCGACCCTCGAACGTCACCGCCACCGCATCCGGCGCAGCGGCCACCCGAGCCGCGAACACCTCCGGAATCGACACCATCGCCGGCGCAGGCCCCGACAACACCGCCCGATTACCCAACTCATCAAGCCGCGCGCACTCGGCCTCATCGAGCACAGCCACCGTCGACAACCGCCGCGACGGATCAGCCGCCATCGCCACCAGCAGCTGTTCCAACCGTCGGGCGAGTTCGGCGGGCTCGAAGTTCGCGAAGGGCTGGGCGGCGCCCTCTGTGCTGAGGAACAGGTCGTCGCCCGAGTTGGCGAAGATGAATCCGAAGGCGCCGACCGGCCCGGGATTGGTGTAGGACGCGGTCGCCGTCGCGCCACCGAACGGGAATGTGAGGGCCGGCGGGAGGAAGTTGACGCTTACCCTGTCGGCCCGCTGCCGCGACCCGGACCTGCGCTCGAGAGCGTGTACCGGAAATCGCTGGTGCTGAACCGCTTCGCGGATCCGGGCGTCGACGTGCTTGCAGAAGTCTGCGACCGCGGACTCGGGTGAGGCGTTGAGCACCAATGGCACTACGCCGGCGACCATCCCGGGAAGCGTCCGCACCTCCGGACGCACACGCCTGTTCACCGGGAAGTCGAGCACGACCTCCGAACCTTCAACGCTCCAGCCGTGTACCAGCAGTGCGCACGCTGCGGTGATAACGGACGAGCGCGGCACGTTCCACGCTCGAGACAGATCGTCGACTCGGCGCAGCACCGCGGGGTCCAGGCGCACCGGCGGAGAAAGCCACGACGGATCTCGGTCGTCCTCTGCCGGAGGTAACTGGTAGTCCGAACCCGTTCCCGACGGAAGGTTCTGGCTCCAGTACGCCTGGTCGTCGAGATAGTCCTTGGACGCTTCGTACTCTGCTTCGAGATCGACCAATTCCTGCAGTGAGCCGAAAATAGACGGCGGAATGGCGGCGCCGGAAACAACTGCTGAATAAACCGATGCAATTCGCTGGCCCACCAGGCCGAGACCGAACCCATCAATGATGATGTGGTGGCAGCAGGCGAACAGATAAAATTCGTCGACCCGGGTCTGGAACAACGCGAATTTGAAGAGTGGCCCACTGAATGGCAGCGGTGTGCGTTGAATCGCCTCGGCGATTTGGTGAGCTTCTCCCACTGGATCGGTCGAATCGCGCAGATCGTGATACGCGAGTTCGACGTCCGGGTTGTCGATGACCTTTTGGACGACCTGGCCATCCTGTTCGAAGAAGGCGGCTCTGCCGGGTTCCACCTCTCGAACGACGCGGCGGATCGCCCACTCGAGGGAGTCACGCTGCACCAGCCCCTCAATCCGCACGAACAGGCCGAGCTGCCACTCCGTGCCGGAATCACCGGTTTCCTGCGCCAGCCAAATGTCGAGCTGGCCGCGCGTCAGTGGCAGCGCGCGGTCATCATGTTCCATGCGGCCCCCCAAACCACGGGACAAAAATCAAGAACCCGAACCCTTGGCGAGCCTGTCGCGAAGGCTCTTCGGGCGGATATCCGGCCAGTTCTGTTCGATGTACTCCAGGCAGGCGGCGCGGTCAGCCTCCCCATAGACCACCCGCCAGCCGGCTGGAACGTCGGCGAACGTCGGCCAGAGACTGTGTTGCTCTTCGTCGTTGACCAAGACGTAGAAAGTGCCGTTGTCGTCGTCAAACGGATTGATGCTCATCGTTCTCCAGACCGTCTAGTCGACATAGGTGGAATCCCCCAAACAATACTGAAGCCAAACAGGGTCAGCACCCTGTTTCGGCAAACTTCTTGAACTTGCACATGTCATCCCAGGTCGACACACGGGCGACGCTGGGGTTCCCCCTCAACGTGATCGAAAGTACGGCATCTAGCTGCACGAGCGTTCGGCGCCGCGGACTTCCGCCGGCTTTCGCCGGCTACCGCTGTTTAGCGCCAAACGCTCGTCAAATCATAGTGCTCAGCACATCATAGCGGTATCCGCGTCGCGCCCACCCGACCCGCAGTGGGTCGCGGCCGTGTCGCTCGTCGAGGGTCCGCAGCGGCTGCGGTTCGCCGATGTCACGGTGTGCGGAGGCGCCACAGCTCCGCGACCTACGGCTCTACGTAGGCGCTTCAGCAAAGCGACATTTACGCTCAGCGTGGTTCGAAGCGGCCAAGTCCGGGCCAGCACAGTTGAATTCGCCAGCTGGCGGCGCACAATCAGTCCCCGGCGGACGCGACAACCCTCAAAACCTGGCACTGGCTAGTTCGCTGGGACGCTTGCGGCGGGCTGCGAACCTGGTCGGTCACCCACTGCTCTGCGTAGAGCGTACCGGCAGCGGCACGTTGAAAATGGGGTTTCCCCACCGACGCTCCCACTCCAACGCCCCACAACCTCGCGCCGGCGTCGGATCTCGCTGCGGCAAGACCGGCTCTGAGAAGCAATCGGCTCGGTATTCAAGCCGGCGTTGCCGGTGGTGCGCAGAAGCTCGCACAGATAACGCGTAGAATTCGGCACTCTTTTGAGCCAAGTAAAGCGTCCTGAGAAATGCTCCGATTGTGCGTCCGTATTCGATGAGAATGTCAGGCTGACGAGGGCGCCTGGTATGGCGTGCCGGGTGTGGCGTAGCGCGCCACCGCAATGTTCTCGAAAAATAGAACCGCCCCGCAGTCGGCCAGAGAATATGGCTAATTCACCGTTGCTGAGGGCGACCTGCGCGCACGACGCGTCGCATGTTGATGACGGCCGCCGAAAGCGTGACGGCCCCAGCAAAAACCCCACACGTACCCCGTGCAGTCGCCCGAGGCCATGTGGGGTTCTAGCCGAGAGTGCCCTGCCGGGCGCCCGCTCAGTAGTTGTTGCAGGTGTTGAAGACCTGCTGAAGCATCGGAATGATCGGTCGATTAGCCGGTGCGTTCATCATGTTCTCGGCCATCTTCTGCCGCTCATCCGGCGGTGCGGCCAGGAACTGGCGCAATCCCGACTGCAGCCGCGGCGACGAATTGAAGTACGCGGCAGCCGACTTGTCCTGAGCGTTGAGCGCAGCCACCCACTGACCGTAGGTGCATGTCGTGTTCACGACGGGGCCCAGGTCGGGGTCTGCTGACGCCACACCCGCACCAGCGGTGAACGCCAACGCCAGACCACTGACTCCGATAGCAAGTTTGCTCAAAGAACGTTTGATCATAGGTGATCCCTCCCTCTAGCTGATGACATTGACTCTAGTCGCTGTCTCTAAACCTCACGCCCCGATAGCCCACACCAGCCAGAACGCAACCGGTGCCGTGGATTGCGGCGCCAATGAGTCCATCGCCGCGCGGTGCTCAGGCGTTACACCGACCAGCGAACGGGTCTGCGCTGGGCCGACTTTCGCGTCTCCCACGCGATTTGCCGCTGCGCCTACCGATGTCAGACCGACGGCCTCGGAATCCGGTCGGTGACTGCGTCGTCGTCGTCGCGGCCTTCGTTCTTCAGCAGCAAAGACCGCACCAGCGGACGGGGTCCTTCCGACCTGAGCAGTGCACTGGCGGGACGTTGACGCACTCGCTGCGGCCACCAGAACCAGCGACCCAGCATGGCAGCAATGGACGGCGTCATGAACGAGCGCACGATCAACGTGTCGAACAACAGGCCCAATCCGATCGTGGTGCCGATCTGACCGATGATCCGCAAGTCGCTGACGGCCATCGAAGCCATGGTCGCGGCGAACACCAGGCCTGCCGAAGTGACGACCTTGCCGGTGCCTCCCATAGCGCGGATGATGCCGGTGTTGATGCCGGCGCCTATCTCCTCTTTCATGCGCGACACCAACAGCAGGTTGTAGTCGGAGCCGACCGCCAACAGGATGATCACCGACATCGCGAGGACCATCCAGTGCAGGTTGACACCTAAGATGTACTGCCACAGCAGCACTGAGAGGCCGAACGACGCACCCAGCGACAGCGCTACCGTTCCCACGATCACCAGCGCCGCGATGAAGCCTCGCGTGATGATCAACATGATGATGAAGACGAGGCAGAGCGCGGCAATAGCGGCGATCAACAGGTCGTAGGTAGAACCGTCTTGCCAGTCTTTCGCGGTGGCGGTAGTGCCGGCCAAGAAGACCTTGGCGTCGACGAGAGGTGTGCCCTTGAGTGCTTCCTCGGCCGCCGTTTGCAGCTGGTTGATGCGCTTGATGCCCTCAGGAGTCGCGGGGTCGCCGCTGTGAGAAATGATGAAGCGCGCTGATTTGCCATCCGGCGACAAAAACGACTTCATCGCGCGCTGGAAGTCGGGATTCTGGAAGACCTCCGGCGGCAGATAGAACGAGTCGTCGTTCTTCGAAGCGTCGAACGCCTGCCCCATGGCGGCGGTGTCTTTGCTTGTTTCGTCCATTTCGGCAAACGTGCTCGACATCGTGCTGTGCATGGTCAGTACCGACATCCGCATGGATTCCAAAGTCGGGATCATCTCCGCGATGACCGGAAGCACCTGGGGCATCAGTGTGTCGAGGTCGTCCATGCTCTTGACAAGGTCTTGCAGCTTGTCGGTCAGGATGTCGATGCCGTCGATCGAATCGAAAATCGCTCTCAGCGACCAACAGATCGGGATGTCGTAGCAGTGCTGTTCCCAGTAGAAGTAATTGCGAATGGGCCGCCAGAAGTCGTCGAAATCGGCGATGTGATCGCGTAGTTCTACCGTCACATCTTGCAGATCATGAGTGGTTTCGACCATTCGATGAGTAGTACTGACCAACTGTTGAAGGATGGCGTATTGCTCGCGCATGATCTTGATCTGCTTGGCCAGATCGTCGGCCTGCTTGGTCATATCCTCGATACGTTTTCGCTGGAACTGCATGGCCTGTTGCTGGCCGGCGTTCTGCACGCTCAGCAAGAACGGGATCGAGGTGTGCTCGATAGGCGTGCCTTCCGGCCTTGTGATGCCCTGGACGCGAGAAATACCGTGCACCCGGAAAAGAGCCTTCGCCACCTTGTTCAGCACCAAGAAATCCGAGGGATTTCGTAGGTCGTGGTTGGCCTCGATCATCACAATGTCCGGCATCATGCGGGCCTGCGAGAAGTGCCGTTCCGCGGCGGCATACCCGAGATTCGCGGGGATATCGGCGGGTATGTAGAGCCGGTCGTTGTAGCTGGTCTTGTAGCCGGGCAAGGCAATGAGGCCGATCAAGGCGACTGCCAACGAAGCGGCCAGAATGGGCGCCGGCCAGCGAACGATGGCCGTGCCGACGCCACGCCAGCGGCGAACCCGCATCTTGCGCTTCGGATCCAGTAGTCCTGCAGCGCTGCCCAGCGCAATGCCTGCGGGCACGAGCGTTACCGCCACCGCGACGGCAACAAGCATTCCGATTGCGCACGGGACACCCATGGTCTGGAAGTAGGACAGCCGGGTGAAGCTCAGGCAGAAGATCGCCCCCGCGATGGTCAAGCCGGAAGCCAGCACGACGGGCGCGACGCCGCGATACGTGCTGTAGTACGCCGTTTCCCGGTCTTCGCCGGCTTGGCGTGCCTCTTGATAACGACCGAAGAAGAAGATTCCGTAGTCCGTCCCCGCCGCGATCGCGAGGAAGACCAGCATATTGACGGCAAAAGTGGACAGCACGAAAACGTCGTTATGCCCGAGAAATGCCACCACACCTCTGGCCGCCGCCAATTCGACGCCGACCATGACGAGCAGCAGGACAACGGTGAGGACGGAGCGGTACACAAGAAGCAGCATCGTGAAGATGATCACGACGGTCACCAGCGTGATTTTCAGAATGGATCTGTTGCCGCTGTGCTGCATATCGGAGACCAGCGGTGACGGGCCGGTGACAAACACGTTGATGCCGGGCGGCGGCGGCGTGCGGTTGACGATATTGCGGATACCGGCCACTGATTCTTCACCCGACGGCGTGCCTTGGTTGCCGACCAGATTCAGCTGCACATAGGCAGCCTTGCCGTCGGGACTTTGCACACTGGACGAGGTGAGCCGGTCGCCCCACAAATCCTGCACGTGTTGTACATGCTTGGTGTCGGCTCTGAGCTGCTGGACCAATCCGTCGTAATAGTGGTGGGCATCGTCGCCGAGTGGCTGCTGGCCCTCCAGCACGATCATCGCGAAGCTATCCGAGTCGGATTCTTTGAAATCTTGGCCGATTCGTGTCATGGCCCGAACCGAGGGCGCATCCGCAGGCATCAGCGACACCGAATGCTGTTCGCCGACCCGCTCGAGCGCCGGAATCGCGGATTTCCAATGCCAGCCGACCGAAGCCAATGTGGTGAACAACGTCACCGCTATCCAGAACAGGACAATGGGTAGCGAGAATCGCCGAATTATCCGCGCGACGAGGGGCGGCCGATTGCGTGGGGTGCTCATGCGGCCTTCGCTAGTCCCTCAGCAACAGGGCACGCACCAAAGGACGAGGACCGACCGGCCGAAGCATTGTGCTTGCGGGACGAGGCCGCACCCGCTGCGGCCACCAGAACCAGCGCCCCAGCAGTGCAGCGATCGACGGCGTCATGAATGCACGCACGATCAGGGTGTCGAACAACAATCCCATACCGATGGTGGTGCCCACTTGACTGATGCTGAGGAGGTCGCTGACCACCATGGACCCCATGGTGAACGCGAACACCAGACCCGCGGCCGTCACCACCTTGCCGGTACCTGCCATCGCCCGGACGATGCCGGTATTCAGGCCGGCGTGTAACTCCTCTTTCATTCGGGACACGAGCAGCAGGTTGTAGTCCGATCCCACCGCCAACAGCAGGATCACCGACATCGCGAGCACGACCCAGTGGATTTGAATTCCCAGAAGGTACTGCCAGACGAGCACAGACAACCCGAACGACGCGCCCAGCGATAGCGCCACAGTTCCCACGATGATCAGCGCGGCGACAAAGCTGCGGGTCACGATCATCATGATGATGAAGATGAGGCACAGAGCAGCGATGCCGGCGATCATCAAGTCGTAGCGGGAGCCGTCCACCAAGTCCTTGACCATCGCCGACGTGCCGGCGAGGTAGATCTTGGAGTCCTCCAGCGGAGTGCCCTTCAGCGCCTCTTCGGCGGCGGTCTTGATCGGGTCGACCCTCGAAATGCCCTCAGGGGTCGCCGGATCGCCCCGCTGCGTGATGAGCATGCGCGCTGCCTTGCCGTCCGGCGACAAAAAGACTTTGAGGATGCGCTGAAAGTCCTTGTTGTTCAATACATCCGGCGGCAGATAGAACGAGTCGTCGTTGTTGGCGGCGTCGAAGGCCTTGCCCATCGCCGTCGCGTCCTTCGTCGACTCGTCCATCTGGTCGAAGATCCCGGACATGGTGCTGTGCATCGTCAGGATCATGGTCCGCGAGCTCTGCATGATGTCGATCATCGGCGGGAACTGGGCGAGCATCTGAGGCAGCAGCCTGTCGAGTTCATCCAGGTTCTTGACGAGATCCTGCATTTTGTCGTTGATCTCGTCGACACCGTCGATCGAGTCGAAGATTGCCTTCAGCGACCAGCAGATGGGGATGTCGTAGCAGTGCTGTTCCCAATAGAAGTAATTGCGGATCGGCCGCCAGAAGTCGTCGAAGTCGGCAATGTGGTCGCGCAATTCCCCGGTGATTTCCTGCAGCTCGTGGGTCTGGCCCACCATCCGGTGCGTCGTGTCGTTCATCTGCTGCATCAAGGAATACATGCGCTGCATGACGCTGATGGTCGTCGACATCTCGTCGGCCTGCTTGAGCAGATCCTTCATGCGGCTCTTCTGGAACGGCAGATTCAACCGCTGGCTGGCCTGAGAAATGCTGAGCATGAACGGAATCGACGTGTGCGCGATCGGTGTGCCCTCCGGGCGGGTGATCGCCTGCACACTCGAAATACCCGGGACCGCGAAGACCGCCTTGGCTAATTTGTTCAGCACCAAGAAGTCGGTCGGATTGCGCATGTCGTGATCGCTCTCGATCAGCAAGATGTCCGGCGTCGACATCCGCGACTGCGGGAAATGACGCGCGGCTGCGGCAAGCCCGAGGTTGGCCGGGATGTCTTTCGGGATGAACTTCTGATCGCTGTAGCTCGGGTTGTATCCCGGCAGCGTCAACAGACCGATCAGCGCGACTGCCATCGTCGCTGCGAAAATCGGTCCCGGCCAGCGGACGATCGCCGTGCCGATGCGCCGCCATCCCCTGGTTTTGATCAGCCGCTTGGGGTCGAAGAGCCCGAAGCGGCTGCCCGCAGCCATGACTGCCGGAATCAACGTCAGAGCCACCGCAACCGCGACGAGCATGCCCACAGCGCCCGGCACACCCAGCGGCTGGAAATAAGGCAGGCGAGTGAAGCTGAGGCAGAAGATGGCTCCAGCGATGGTTAAACCAGAAGCGAGAACAACTTTCGCGACGCCACTGTAGGCGGTGTAGTAGGCGGTCTCCCGATCCTCACCGGCTTGCCGAGCCTCCTGATAGCGGCCGGCGAAGAAGATCCCGTAGTCGGTTCCGGCCGCGATCCCGATGGACACCAAGAGATTGACGACGTATGTGGTGAGACCGACGATCTCGTGGTCGCCGAGGAAGGCGACTATTCCTCGGGCTACTTGAAGCTGAATGCCCACCATCAGCAGGAGCACGATCACCGAAAGGAATGACCGGAAGACGATGAGCAGCATGATGAAGATGACCGCGAACGTGACGGCCGTGATGAGAACGACAGTCCTGTTGCCGCTCTTGCCCATATCGGCCACCACGGGGGCGGGGCCGGTGACATAGGCCTTGAGGCCGGCCGGCGGCGGCGTGCTGTCGACGACGTGGCGGACGAATTCGACGGAATCGTTGCCCAGTGCCGAGCCCAAATTGCCGGCGAGGTTCAACTGGACGTAGGCCGCTTTACCGTCGGCACTTTGTGCCGCGCCTGCGGTGAGCGGATCCCCCCAGAAATCCTGGATGTGCTGCACGTGTTTCGGGTCGTCGCGCAGCTGACGAATCAAGTCGTTGTAGTACTGATGTGCTTCGTCGCCCAGCGGTTGGTCGCTTTCGAGAACCAGCACCGCGACGCTCTGCGAATTCGACTCCTGGAAGTCCTCGCCCATGCGCTTCATCGCCTTGTACGACGGCGCGTCTGAAGGACTCAGCGATACCGAATGCTCGCGTTCGACCTGCTCCAGAGGCGGGACGCCGACCGTCACGACGACGGCCACGCCCAGCCAGGCCAAGATGATCAGCAGCGAAAGCCGGTGGATGTTGCGCGCGAAGAACGGCCGCCGGATGGGCTCCGTGTTTCGATCTCTCATGCGGACTTCAACAGGCAGAAGGTGAGGGCGTTCACGTCGTTTGAGATCCTCTCGGCTTTCACCTCGCCGTCGACGACGATGCGGCAGCCGATGCTGTCGCTGTCGCCCTGGGCCACGAGACTTCCAGCCGCTGACGCTTTAGTGATCTCGAACTGCAACGACCATGGCAGAGGCACTCCCTGGATGTGTTGGGGTTCAGCCTCGGCGTCGAAGTAGCTGATGTCGGCCACCGTTCCGGGGGCGCCGAAAACCTCATACGTCAGCTTTTTGGGGTTGAAAGGTTTGGTGTCGTTGATCTTGGTGTCTGCGTACGACGGGCGCTTCTCAGAGCCGAAGATTCCGTGCAGCCGGGACACCGTAAATCCGCCGGCGGCGATCACCACCAGCGCCAGCAGCGGAATCCACAGCCGCCTCAGTACCCGGAAAATCGTGACTCCCCTCCGCCCGTTCCAGCCACCCGGTGCAAAATCAGCCGCTCAACCATTTGTCACTCGCGTCGGCCGCGACAGCCGACGGCCGCACATGGTATGCGCTGGGCGTCGCCGGCTAGCCGTGCGGCGGCACCTCAGACCTGCGGCGCCTCGGGAGCGCAACCCGATCTTGAACAGTAAACCATGCCGCTTACCTCCATATTGGGCCGTTCCCAACGTGATATGGGATCGCAATACGCACCGCGTGCGTACAGGCACGGTACGGATCGGCGGCATCACCCGCAAATCACACGATGCTGTGGCTCGAGTGGCGGAAAAGTGTACAGTCCGGCCCCCCAGCCGGAACGAGATGACGCGGCAACTAATTCATGACAAACATGAACAAGCAGGTGAGAGGACGCGATGACGGCAGGGGCGGGGTTGCCGTGCGCAGCGCGCCACCATCACCGGTCACCGTGGAGGTGGTGGTCGGTTCGGGCGTGGACGAGCGCATCCAGCGAACAGCTCCCGGCACACCCTCAGTGACGACGGCGTGGAACCGGCCGAATCCTGTTGCGACACCTGCCGATCACCTCTCGAAGGCCCCCTGAAACCCGACCACGGCACTGGTTGGTTAACCGGCGTTTGCCGATCTTGATGCACCGCTTAGCTTCGATGGCTAGAGTCGATGCGGTCAGCTAGAGGGAGGGAGTTCCGAATGATCAAGCGTTCGCTGACTGGACTGGCTATCGGGGTGGGCAGTCTGGCAATCGCGCTCACCGGCGCGGCAGGGACCGCGTCCGCGGACCCGGATTTGGGTCCGGTGGTCAACACGACGTGCACGTATCCGCAATGGGTAGCGGCACTCAACGCGCAGGATGCCACTGCGGCCGCGTACTTCAACTCGTCGCGCAAGCTGCAGTCGGGTCTGCGGCAATTCCTGGCCGCGCCGCCGGATCAACGCCAAAAGATGGCTGAGAACATGATGAACGCGCCGGCGAACCGGCCGTACATCGGCATGCTGCAGCAGGTCTTCAATACCTGCAACAACTACTGAGCGACTCGCGCGAAGGCCTGGACCGACTGGCCACGAGAAAATCGGTCCAGGCCTTCAGCCGTTGATAAGGCGTCTAGCCCGCGACCGATTCCGACGGCTCGGTGTACGGCGCACCAAAATGTGGCACGGAGTGCGCACCGTGGCGGCGCGCAGCTTCTGCACCACGGCGCAGCAGATTTCCCAGCGCCGCGAACGTCGCCTGGTCGAAGACCATGGGGGTAAGCAGCCGGTTGTGCACGAAACCAAACGACATCCCCGTGCTGGGATCTGCCCAGCCGATCGACCCACCGAGCCCGGCATGCCCGAAGCCCGGCAGCACACCGGGGATCGGCACGGAGTGGTAGCCCAGGTGCCAAGCGAGCGGCACAACGATGTTGAGATCGGGCCGCAGGCTCGGCCGGCCAGCCAGGCCGCGCACCACATCTGCTGACAGATAACGCATTCCGTCGATCCGTCCGCAGTTGGCGATCGCGCCGTACATCTTCGCCAGCCCCCGCGCGGTCGCTACCCCGTTGACAGAAGGGATTTCGCCGTCGAGGAATGGAATATCGCCCTGCACAAAGGATTTCGCGCCGGGGAAGTACATCGCCCCAAAGCCGCCGGAGAACCACAATGCGGCGTACTTGGGTGCGATCAGATTGAACAGTGGGTTGGCGCGCGTGCTCTGTGGCGCGAGGATCTGCGCAGTCCGGGTCGGCGAATGTGCGGGCGGCCGACCCAAATGCAACCCGTCGATGTTGAGGGGGCGGGCTACTTCGGACCGAATGAGTTCGCGCATGCCGACGCCGGTGACCGCGCGCGCCAGCCCGGAAACCAGCCAGCCGTAAGTGATTGCGTGATAGGCAGGATGGCCCAGGAGACGCGTCACATGCGCGGCCGCCATCCGTGCTTCCATCGCGACGTGGTCCAGCAGTTCGGTCTTGCTGACTCCGTTGAGGTGCGACAGACCGGCGCGGTGACCCATCAGGTCACGGACCGTGATCGCGTGCTTGCCGTTCACCCCGAATTCGGGCCAGTACGCAGCCACCGGCACGTCGTAGCTGAGCAGTCCCCTGTCGACGAGCCGGTGGATCACGGTCGCGGCCACGCCTTTGGTGGCCGAAAACACCATCGCACCGGTGTCGGCGGTCCACCGCTGCTTTCCGCGCCGGTCGGAGTACCCCGTCCATACGTCGACCACCGGTCGGCCGTCGAGATACACCGCCAGCGCGCCGCCACCGAACCGGCGGCCCGGAAACAGCTTCGAGAACAACCGGATCGCACACGCGAAGTGGGGATCGGCGGCGCCCTGCACCCCGTGGGGCAAGCCACTGTCGATCAGATGCAGCTGAGGGCGCGTCACAGGCTAATAATGACCCTTTAGCTGCCCAAACAAACCCATTGTTATGGTTCCGTTAACCTACGGCTGCGAGGCGGTGTCCAGGATGCGCTGCGCACCCAGCGCGGCCGTCAACTCGCCGTCGCGGACCTGCCGCTCGACGTCGCCGCGAATGTCTTTCACCGCCGGGTTCGACAGCACTCTGTCCAGCACCGCGTCGCGCACCATTGACCACATCCAATCCACTTGCTGCTGGCGGCGTTTCGCCTCGAACTCGCCGGCCTCGGTCAGCACGTCGCGGTGTCGCAGCACCGTGTCCCACAGCTCGTGAAGACCGGTACCCTCCAGCGCGCTCATGGTCAGCACCGGTGGCCGCCACAGGGTGTCGCGCGGGTAGATCAACCGGATCGCCATCGTCAGTTCGCGAGCGGCCGACTTCGCTTCGGTGGCATGCTCACCGTCGGCCTTGTTCACCACCACGATGTCGGCGAGTTCCAGCACGCCTTTCTTGATGCCCTGCAACTGATCTCCGGTGCGCGCCAGCGTCAGGAACACGAAGCAGTCCACCATGTTGGCCACCGCGACTTCGGACTGCCCGACGCCGACGGTTTCCACCAGGATCACGTCGAAACCGGCGGCCTCCAACAGCACGATGGTTTCGCGGGTGGCTTTCGCGACGCCGCCCAGCGTTCCCGACGTCGGCGACGGACGCACGTAAGCATCGGGATGCACTGCGAGGCGGGCCATCCGGGTCTTGTCGCCGAGGATCGAGCCTCCGGTGCGCGTCGACGACGGGTCGACCGCGAGCACGGCGACGCGGTGGCCTTGCTCGATCAGCATCATGCCGAGCGCTTCGATCGCCGTCGACTTGCCCACGCCCGGTACCCCGGTGATGCCGACGTGTAGCGCGCTTCCGGCGTGCGGTAGCAGCGTCAGCAGCAATTGCTGGGCTTGCTCGCGGTGGTCGGGCCGCGTCGACTCGACAAGCGTGATCGCCCGGGACAGCTCGGTGCGGTCGCCGGCGCGGATCGCCTCGGCGAGCCGATCGGTCGTTTCGGCCATCAGTCCAGGCTGTAGCCGAGCCGCTCGGCGAGCTTGCGCAGCAGCCCGATCGCGGCGTCGGAGATCACGGTTCCCGGCGGGAATATCGCCGTCGCCCCGGCGGCATAGAGTGCGTCGAAATCGTCGGGCGGAATCACTCCGCCCACCACGATCATGATGTCGGGCCGGCCGACGTCGGCGAGCGCGTCGCGCAGCGCCGGAACCAATGTCAGGTGTCCGGCGGCCAGCGACGACACACCGATCACATGGACGTCGTTGTCGGCGGCCTGGCGCGCCACCTCCTCGGGCGTGGAGAACAACGAGCCGACATCCACGTCGAACCCGATGTCCGCGAACGCCGTTGCGATCACCTTCTGCCCGCGGTCGTGGCCGTCCTGGCCCATCTTGGCGACCAGGATGCGCGGTCGGCGGCCGTCGGCTTCGGCGAATTTCTCGACGAGCTCGGTGGCGGACGAAATAGCGGTCCCCTTTCCGATCTCGTCGCGGTAGACGCCCGAAATCGTACGAATCTCGGCCTGGTGGCGGCCATACACCTTCTCGAGCGCGTCGGAGATCTCGCCGACGGTGGCCTTGGCCCGGGCGGCGTTGATGGACAACTCCAGCAGATTGCCATCGTTTTCGGCGGCGGCCCGCGTCAACTCCGCGAGTGCGGCCTCGACGCGATCCTGGTCCCGCTCGGCGCGCAGCTGTTGCAGCTTGGCCAACTGCTCGGCGCGCACCTTGGTGTTGTCCACCTTGAGCACCTCGATCGCCGGATCTTCGTCGACCCGATACTTGTTCACGCCGATCACCGGCTGCTGCCCGGAGTCGATGCGGGCCTGCGTGCGGGCAGCGGCCTCCTCGATCCGCAGCTTGGGAATGCCGTCGCTGATCGCTTGGGCCATGCCGCCGTGCTCAGCCACCTCGCGCAGGTGCGCACGCGCCTGCTGCGCCAGTTGATGGGTGAGCCACTCCACGAAATACGAACCGCCCCAAGGGTCTATCGGCCGCGTCGTCCCGGATTCCTGCTGCAGCAGCAGCTGAGTATTGCGTGCGATACGAGCGGAGAAATCGGTGGGCAGGGCCAGCGCTTCGTCGAGGGCGTTGGTGTGCAAGGACTGCGTGTGCCCCTGCGTGGCGGCCATCGCCTCGACGCAGGTGCGCGCGACGTTGTTGAACGGATCCTGCGCGGTCAACGACCAGCCGGAGGTTTGCGAATGTGTGCGCAGCGAAAGCGATTTCGGGTTCTTGGGATTGAACTCGGAGACCAGCTCGCTCCAGAGCAGCCGGCCGGCGCGCAGCTTGGCCACTTCCATGAAGAAGTTCATGCCGATGCCCCAGAAGAACGACAGCCGCGGCGCGAACTGGTCGATGTGGAGTCCGGCGTCCAGCCCTGCCTTGATGTACTCGACCCCGTCGGCCAGTGTGTACGCGAGCTCGAGATCGGCGGTGGCTCCGGCTTCTTGGATGTGGTAACCCGAAATCGAGATCGAGTTGAACTTCGGCATCTTCGCGCTGGTGTAGGCGAAGATGTCGGAGATGATCCGCATCGACGGCTTCGGCGGGTAGATGTAGGTGTTGCGGACCATGAACTCTTTGAGGATGTCGTTCTGGATGGTCCCGGCCAGCTTCTCCGGCGGCACCCCCTGCTCCTCGGCGGCCACCACGTAGAGCGCGAGAATCGGCAGCACGGCACCGTTCATGGTCATCGACACCGACACCGAAGCCAAGTCGATCCCGTCGAACAGCTGCCGCATGTCGAGGATGGAATCGATTGCGACACCGGCCATCCCGACATCGCCCTGCACCCGGGGGTGGTCGGAGTCGTAGCCGCGGTGGGTGGCCAGGTCGAAGGCGACCGACAGACCTTTCTGCCCGGCAGCCAGGTTGCGCCGGTAGAACGCGTTCGATTCCGCTGCGGTGGAGAACCCCGCATACTGGCGGATAGTCCACGGCTGGTTGACGTACATGGTCGGATACGGCCCCCGCAGGTACGGCGCTTCACCGGGAAAGCTGTTGAGCGGATAGCCTTCCGCGGATGCGGCGGCCCGGTCGGCGGCGGTGTAGACCGGTTTGACGACGATGCCTTCCGGTGTGTGCCAATGCAATTGGTCCGGGCTGTACCCGTGTGCGCTGGCCGCGGCGGCGACGTGTGCGGCCACGTCGGCTGCGGTCGGCGGAGTCGCCACCTCGTCGCCGTGCAGCGGGATGTCGGCGAAGCTGGCGATTACGGAGACGTCTGAAGTAGTCATCGGTCCTCACGCCCCCAATCGGCTGAGCAGGTTCGACAGGGCATCGACCGCATCGATCGTCGCGGTCAGATATGCGTCGGGCTGATGGGCCTGGTCCACATCCGCGACGGCCTTTTGCGGACCGGCCAGATAAACGGTCGTGATCCCGGCCGCGTGCGCCGCCTCCACCGCGCCGGCCACCTCGGAGCCGTACCGCTTGTCGGTGCCGCAGATGATCGCGATGTCAGGGCGGCCAGCCTGCTCGACGGCCGAGGGAATCGTGGCAGCATCCAGCGGGCCGGGGTTGACGGCCTCGATTCCGCCGGACGCCAACAGGTTGGTGGCGAAGGTGGCGCGGACGTTGTGTTCGGCCAGCGGTCCGAGCGGCAGCAACAGCACGCGCGGCCGGTGTCCCGTGCGCTGGAGATAGGCATCCGATCGGTCCCGCAACGCCTCGAAATAGGCGGCGTACCGGTGTAGTCCGGTGTCGGCGATTTCCCCGGCCTGCGGCAGCGGCGCCTCGGCAAGGTTGGGGTACTCGTTGACCCCGGTGATTTTGGCGCGTCGGTGCGCGACGTCGTCGGTGCGCTTTTTACGCAGCCGGTCGAGCTCGTCTGCGACGAAGTCGCGAGCTTCGGTGAAGCCGCCGCGCGCCTCGATCGCCTGGAAGTGGTCCCACGCCTGTTGCGCCAGTGCTTCAGTGAGGTCTTCGACGTACCACGAGCCGCCCGCCGGATCGAGCACGTGTCCGATGTTGGATTCTTCGAGCAGCAACAGCTGGGTGTTGCGTGCGATGCGCCGCGAGAAGCCGGGACTCATGCCCGGCGCGCCGCCCGGGATCGCGACGTCGAATGGATGCACCAAAACCGTGTCGGCGCCGCCGATTCCGGCCGCGAACGCCGCAACGGTGGTGCGGAGCATGTTCACCCAGGGGTCGCGCTGAGTCATCATCGGCAGCGAAGTGACGGCGTGCATGGTCGCCGCGCCGGCGCCCGGGGCGCCGACGACTTCGGCCACGCGAGCCCAAAGTTGGCGTGCTGCACGGAATTTCGCGATCGTCATGAACTGGTCGTCGTCCGCGGCGAACCGGAAGCTGATTTGGCGTAGAGCATGTGCGGCGGTGACCGACGACAGTGACCTCAGGTACGCCACGCCGGCGGCGATGCCGGCGCCCAGCTCCCACGACGCGCCGGCGCCGAGGTTGTGAAACGCAGGACCGTCGACCGTGACCGTCCGCACCGCTCCCCGATAGCCGCCCGCTCGAGAGGCGACCGCAACCACGTCGTCGAGGCTCGGCGCCGCGCGCCCGCTCAGCGGCGCGGTCAGCGGGTCGGCACCCAGGTCGACCGACAGCATCGCGTACTTGTCCTCGTCCAGTTGCTCAGCCATCGCGAGCACCGCCTCGGCGGCACTCACAAAGTCGGCACCGGCGTCGAGCACGATTGGCACCAACTCGAGGAACACACCCTCCAGAGCGTCGCCGAGCGAGCCCGGTGCGATGGCGCCGTCACCGACGCGCAGCACCAGCGCGCTGACCCCTTCGGTCAGCGACAGCAGCACCGCACCGTTGAGGTCGCTGACGCCGGTCTCCCCCGGCGGCGGGAAGGTCTCGGCGACCTTCCAGCCGGTGTTGACGTCACGCAGCGCGTCGGCGCCGCGAACGAACGGCCAGCGCCCCGGCAACGGATGCTCGGAGCGGGCGTCGAGCGCGGTGTAGAGCGCCCGGATGGAAAAGCCTTCGTACGTGGGTGTGTCGAGCAGGCGTTCCGGCTCGGGGGGCAGACCGGACTTGTGGGTTTTCGCCAGCACGCCGGCCACTGCCGAGCGCCAACGCTGACGAGCCTGCTCTACTTCGGAGGGGTCGACGCTGGCTTCGATAGACACGTGTTCAGGCTAAGCCAGCATCAACGACGTGTTCACCAAGGGGCCGTACTCTCGGTAGCCATGAAGATCGGCGGAGCGCTGCGTGACCTGCGCAGACTCAACTCCGCTATGGTCGCCGCGGCTCAGCAGGTGCCCCGCCGGCGCATCGTCGCGATGGCGGCCGCCGTTGTGATCTTGGTCGCACTGTGGTTCTTCACCCCGATGCCGACGGCCGTGCAGGTGCGCGACTGGGCGACATCGGCCGGTGCCTGGGTTCCACTGGTGTTCTTCGCCACCCACGTGCTCGTCACGGTCTTGCCGTTTCCCCGAACCGCTTTCACGCTCGCAGCGGGTCTGCTGTTCGGCACCGCGCTGGGAGTCACCTTGGCGGTGCTGGCCAGCACCGCCAGCGCGGTGATCGCGTTGATTGTGGTGCGGGCGACGGGCTGGCGACTGGACCGCTTGGTCAGCCATCCGGCGATAGAGACTGTCGACGCGCGGCTGCGCGGCCGAGGCTGGCCGGTGGTGTTCTCGCTGCGGTTGATTCCCGCCGTTCCGTTCTCGGTGATCAACTACGCCGCGGGCATGTCGGCGGTGCGACTGCTGCCGTACACGCTGGCGACGCTGATCGGACTGATGCCCGGGACGCTCGCGATCGTCGTGCTGGGCGATGCCGTCACCGGGCGGGTCAACCCGGTGCTCGTCGTCGTGTCGGTGGTGACCGCGTGCGTCGGCATCGCCGGGCTGGCATACGAGGTGCGGGCACATCGGCGCAGAGCCGTCGACTCGGCCGCCTAGGGTCGGTCGGGACCTTTCACCGTCATCGCCGCGAACGTCACCAGGAACGTGGCCGCCGGAATCGCGTTGTAGAAGCGGTCGCGGGCGCGCACATGCGCGCCGACGGCGAGGACGAAGTACAGCGTCAGCATCGCGGTGGTGAGCCTGGCCAGCCACGGAAACCGCAACACCGATGCCAGCCCAATCGCCGACGCAGCCTTCGCGACAGGCAGGACCCAGCGGATGCCTTCCGGAACGCCGAGCTGATCGAGGAGCTTCGCAATCGGCGGCAGCGGGATTGCGCACGCTACGGCGTCGCCGGCCTGGAACGCGGCGAGTGCGACGTAGGTCTTGGTCGAGGTGAGCGTGCTCATCAGCTGGTCAGCGACGGTGGAGTAGTGGGTCCGGCCACCGGTTTGCGCGCGTCGGCCTCGGCTGCGGCCACCGCCTGCGCGATCGCCGGGTCGGTTTCGGTGTTGAACCAGTCGGCGACTTCGCCCGAATCGTCATCGGGCGCGGCATGTTTGGCGTCGTCGTCCGGCGAGGGCTGATACCGGAACACCCCATCCTCGCCCGGCGCTCCCAGCAGTTTGGTGAATCCCTGTAGCGCAGATCCGAAGTCGCTGGGCACAATCCACACCTTGTTCGCCTCGCCCTTCGCCATCTGCGGCAGCGTCTGCAGGTACTGGTAGGCCAGCAGCTCGGGAGTGGGCCGGCCGGACTTGATCGCTGCGAACACCTTCTCGATCGCCTTGGCCTGGCCCTGAGCTTGCAGGTACTGTGCCGCGCGCTCGCCTTGCGCCCGCAACATCCGGGACTGCCGGTCAGCCTCGGCCGCGAGGATCGCCGCCTGCTTGGCCCCTTCGGCTGCCAGGATCTGCGCCTGCTTCTGTCCCTCCGCCTGCTTGATCGACGACTCGCGCACACCTTCGGCGTTGAGGATCATCGCGCGCTTCTCGCGGTCGGCGCGCATCTGCTTTTCCATCGAGTCCTGGATCGACGGCGGCGGGTCGATGCTGCGCAACTCGACGCGTGCGACTCGCAGTCCCCACCGGCCGGTGGCCTCGTCGAGCACCCCACGCAGCTGCGCGTTGATCTGGTCGCGCGACGTCAGCGTCTGCTCCAGCGTCATGCCGCCGACCACGTTGCGCAACGTGGTGGTGGTGAGCTGCTCGACGCCGACGATGTAGTTGCTGATCTGGTACACCGCAGCCTGCGGATTGGTCACCTGGAAGTAGACGACAGTGTCGATGTTGACGGTCAAGTTGTCTTCGGTGATCACCGGCTGCGGCGGAAAAGAGACCACGCGCTCGCGCAGGTCCACTCGCGCGCGGATCCGGTCGATGAACGGCAGCAGCAGCGTCAGCTGACCGGACACGGTCTTGCTGTAACGGCCCAGCCGTTCGATCACCGCGGCCTCGGCCTGCGGTATCAGCGCAACGGATTTCGCGACGATGATGATCGCCAGGATCACCAGCACGCCCAGCAGCACCAGCCCGGCGACGGCACCTTCCATGAGGGTTCCTTCCTGCTTTTCCAGGTCTAGTCGATCTTGGAGACGACCGCGGTGGCTCCGTCGATGTGTACGACGGTCACGTGGTCACCCGGTTCGTAGACGTCGCTCTCGTTGAGCGGCCGGGCGGTCCACACCTGGCCGTCGAGCTTGACCTGACCCTCGTGCCGCGCCACGCGGTCGAGGACGAGCGCGCTTTTGCCCTCCAGCTCCTTCATGGGCTCCGGCAGCCCCTTGCCGGTGCTGAGGTGTCGGCGCAATGCGGGCCGGACACCGACGAGCAGCAGAACCGACACCACAAGGAACACGACGCCGTCGGCCCAGACCGGCCAGTCGAACACCGCACTGGCTCCTGCCGCCGCAAGCGCACCGCCGCCGAGCATCAACAAGAACAGATCGCCGGTCAAAGCCTCCGCGCCCGCCAGCGCCAGCGCGACGATCAGCCAGATCAGCGCCACAGGCATGACGCCAGCCTAACGCGAAACCAGCCCGCTCCGCGGCGAACTATTACACTCGGCGGTCATGTGGTGCCCGAGTGTCTCGCTGTCGGTGTGGGCCAATGCCTGGCTCGCCGGCTCGGCTGCGCCAGACGACGTTCTGGATGCGCTAAGCCTTTGGGCGCCAAGGCATTTGGTCGCTGCGTACGATTCGGTCACCGCCGGGCACACCGGGTTGCCGTGGCCGGATGTGGACGATGCCAGCGTGGTCACGTTGTTGCAGACGCTGCGCACGACCGCGCGTCGGACCGGCCCCTCCGACGGGTCCATCCGCGTCGTGCTTCCCGTACCCGGAGACGTGCGCGGGCTGACCGCCGGAACACAATTCCAGCGCGACGCGCTGGCCGCCGGGGAGGCCATCGTGGTGGCGGGCGAACCTGGCAGCGCCATCGGGCTCGTCCCGGAATTCGACTACGGCGACGACGGTTACGAGGCCGGTGACGACTGCCCGCGGGCTGTGCTGTGGACGGTCTACTGCCTGTCGGAGGTGCCGCCGGCGGAGCATCCAGATCTCGGCGAAGCCGAATACGCATTGCGTAACGCGGTGCGCTCGGCTGCCGAAGCGTTCGGCGCGATCCGGCCGGGTTACGCGGTCGCCGACCCCCGCGGCATGGTCGAGCAGCTGCTGGAATCCGCGCATGCGCACCGCGTGCCCGACGGCGCGCCCTCGCGTGCGCTGCGTGTGCTGGAGAACGCCGCACGTGTCGATGCAATCCTTGCGGTGAGCTCCGAGGCGCAGATCGTCAGCGACGTGTTCACGCCGCTGTCTGCGGTGGTGCGGTCCGCGCGGTTGGCTGCGGTCAACGCGATCCTGCACTCGGCCTGGCGCCGCTGACTTCCCCTGCCTTCTTTCCGCGAGGGTGCGTGTCTGCGCACCGACACGCGGGGGGAACGCGGACAACTGCGCACGCTCGCCGAGCCGGAGGTCCGGGTCACGACGCTCACCCTTCACCGGTCAGGTGCACGCAGCGGTACAAGGAGCGCCGTTCACCGAAAATCCTTGCACCGCAGGCATATCGACGGCCGGCACGCGAGCTGGCTCTCGGCCACGGCGTAGCTCGTCGATCAAATCCACGGCGAGGCGGGCGAATCGGCGATCCGCATTCGGCGTGGTCGCGCGGGCGAATGCGATACCCAATGACTGGGCCTGCTCGCGTAATTCGTGGTCTAGGTCCCACACCACTTCGATGTGGTCGGCGACGAAACCGATCGGGCACACGATCACCGCCGCGGTGCCACGGGCAGCCAGTGCGCTCACATGGTCGGCAATATCGGGTTCCAGCCACGGCACCTGCGGCGGCCCGGAGCGTGATTGCCACACCTGGTCGTAGTCGTCGTATCCGGCGGCGGCTGCTACCAGTGCAGACGCATGTGCGACTTGACGTGCATACAGGTTCTCTCCGCATTTGTCTTGCGCCGCAGAGGGAATCGAATGCGCAGTGAACACCAGCCGCGCGCCGGCCGGCACAGTCTGCGCAGCGGCAGCGATTCCGTCGGCGAACATCTCCACCAGAAGCGGGTGGTCGTAGTAGTGGCGCAGCTTCACCAGTTCCGGGGCGTCGGCGCCGACGACGGCGCGTGCCCGCGCAATATCCTCGAGATACTGCCGGCAGCTGGAGTACCCGCCCCAGGCAGACGTCGCGAACACCGCAGCGCGCCGCACGCCGTCGTCGCGCATCCTGGCGACGGTGTCCTCCACGAACGGCTGCCAGTTTCGGTTACCGAAATACACCGGCAGCCGCTCGCCGCGGTCGGCGAGCTCTGCGCGGATCTGCTCGATCAGCGCACGGTTGATCCCGTTGATCGGCGACACTCCACCGAAATGCAGGTAGTGCTGGGCGACGGCGTCGAGCCGCTCGGGCGGCACACCACGGCCGCGGGTGACGTTCTCCAAGAACGGGCGCACCTGCTCCGGCCCTTCCGGGCCGCCGAACGACAGCAGAAGCAGAGCGTCGAAGTCGTTGCGGCTCAACTCAAAGCAACTGCGTGCTGGCGCCGCCGTCGGCGTAGATGACCGTCCCGGTGGTGGCGGGCAGCCAGTCGGACAGCACCGCGCACACCGTCTTGGCCACGGGCGTCGGGTCTTTCATGTCCCAGCCGATCGGGGCACGCTGGTCCCAGCCTTCTTCGAGCAGCTGCATCTGGGCACCGGCCTCTTCGCCGAGTGCACCACCGACGATCGCACTCATCGCCAACGTCCGAATTGGCCCTGCCGCAACGAGATTGGACCGTACGCCGTGCGGGCCGGCTTCGCGTGCGACGAAGCGGTTGACCGACTCAAGCGCGCTCTTGGCGACGGTCATCCAGTTGTAGGCGGGCATCGCCCGGCTGGGGTCGAAGTCCATGCCGACGATCGACCCGCCGTGATTCATGATCGGCAGCAGTGCTTTGGCAAGCGAGGCATACGAATACGCCGAGATGTGAATGCCTTTGGCGACGTCTTCGAACGGCGCGTCGAAGAACGGGTTGATGCCCATCCCGGATTGCGGCATGAAACCGATCGAGTGGACCACCCCGTCGAGCTTGTTGCCCGCGCCGATCACCTCGGTGACTCGGTCGGCGAGCGTGTCGAGGTGCTCGTTGTTCTGCACGTCGAGCTCCAGCAGCGGCGGCTTCTGAGGCAGCCGATCGAGGATGCGCTCGATGAGCCGCAACCGATCGAAGCCGGTGCACACCAGCTCGGCGCCGGCTTCCTGCGCCACCTTCGCAATGTGGAAGGCGATCGACGAGTCAGTGATGATCCCGGTGACCAGGATCCGTTTGCCTTCGAGCAGCGTCATATCCGTCCTCTCAGTGGCCCATGCCCATGCCGCCGTCGACCGGGATCACCGCGCCGGCGATGTAGCTGGCATCTTCGGACGCCAGGAAGCTGACCACGCCCGCCACCTCCTCGGCCGTGCCGACACGCTTGGCCGGGATGAAATCGAGCGCGCCCTGCTGAATCCGCTCATCGAGCGCTCGGGTCATCTCGGTGTCGATGTATCCCGGGGCGACGACATTCGCGGTGACGTTGGCTTTCGACAGCTCACGGGAGATCGACCGGGCCATCCCGATCAGGCCGGCCTTGGACGCCGCATAGTTGGCCTGGTTGCCGATGCCCCAAGTGCCCGAGACCGAGCCCATGAAGATCATCCGCCCGAACCGCTTGCGCTGCATGCTGCGCGAGGCCCGCTGGGCCACCCGAAACGCCCCGGTCAGGTTGGCGTCGATCACCTTCTGGAACTTCTCGACCGTCATCCGCATGAGAAATGCATCCGCGGCGATGCCGGCGTTCGCGACGAGCACCTCGACGGCGCCCTGATGCTCTTCGACCTCTTTGAAGGCGCGGTCGACGGCGTCGTTGTCGGTGACGTCACATTCGACGGCGAACAGGTCCTCGTCGGGCACACCAGAGCCGCGGTGGGTGACGGCGACCTTGTGCCCGTCGGCGGCGAGCCGCCGCGCGACAGCCAACCCGATACCCCGGTTTCCGCCGGTCACCAGCACCGAGCGGGACATGAACGGCGGGCGCCCGCCGGTAGCAGCGGCCGCGTTGTCGGCAACAGCAGTGTCCGTCATGCCCGTCAACTTAACGTGTCGGCCGCTTCAGCCCGAAATCGCCGGTGCAAAGACGCCGAGACGGTAACTGCCGCGCGAAAGTTCGAGTGCGGGCCTCGCGGAATACCGTTTCGGCGCGCAGCGCGGGCGCATGGCGAACGCACGTGGCGAGCGGGGCCGCTCAGGTGGGCAGCCGACGATTGATCAGCAGAGCCGCGACCGCAGCACAGGCCAGAACCAGCGAGCCGAGCCGCAGCCACCCGGTGCTGGCGTCACCCTTGATGGTTTCGTAGCCGATCTGCTGCTGCAGCGTCGAGTACACGTTCTTCAGCTCCGACAGGCTGCCCGCGTTGTACGACTCGCCGCCGGACAATTCGGCGATCTTGCGCAGCGTCTCGTCGTCGACGGGCACGGGCTGGCGCTGGTCGTTGATCTCGACGTAGCCGTACGGGGTGCCGAACGAAATCGTGGAGATCGGCACACCCTGGTCCTTGGCTGTGCGGGCCGCGGTGTAGGCGCCTTTCGGGTTGTCCGGGTTGGACGGCACCGTTTCCTTGCCGTCGGACAGCAGCACGATCCGCGCCGGCGGTGGCGTGTCCCCGCCACCGATCACCGCGCCGACGGTGGCGATCGCTTGCAGCGCGGTGAAGATGCCTTCACCCGTGGCGGTGCGGTCGGCGAGCTGCAGCTTGTCGATCGCGCGTTTGGTGGAGTCGCGGTTGGTTGTCGGTGACACCAGCACCGTCGCGGTGCCGGCATAGGCGATCAGCCCGAGGTTGATGCCGGGGGTCAGCTCGTCGGCGAACTGCTTGGCGGCGTCCTGTGCGGCGGCCAGTCGACTGGGCGGAACGTCGGTGGCCCGCATGGACTGTGACACGTCGATCACCAGCATCACCACTGCGCGGTTGCGGGGGATGCGCACATCCTGGGTGGGTCCGGCCATCGCGATCGTGAACAGCAGCAGCGACGTGACCAACAGGATCGCCGGTAGGTGCCGCCACCGGTTAGGACGTTGGGGCGCAACACTTTCCAGGAGCTCCATGTTCGCGAAACGCAACACCCGGCGTTTGCGGGCCAACTGCGCCACGACGTAGAGCGCCACCAGCGCAACGACGACGAGCAGGAACAGAAACCACCACTTGTGCTCGAATCCGCTCAGCGTCATCGGACCTAGCAGCGGAACGTTCATGCGGATCCGCTTCTGGTCAATGCGCAGCGTGTCATTACACCGATGTCAGTACGCAGTGTCATTTCAGGTCTGTCATTTCAGCTGTGTCATTTCAGTCGTGTGGTTCGGTCGCGCTACGACCGTCCCGCCAGGGCACCCTTGCGCCGATTGGTGACGAACCGCACCACGTCGGCAATCCAGTCGCGGTCCGTGCGCAGCGACAGCAACGGCGCGCCGCAGCGGCGCAGCGTGCGGGCCACTTCGGCGCGGTGCGCCGCTGCGGCTTTCTCGAAGTCCTCACGCAACTTGGCGTCGATGGTGAATTCCCGTACCACGCCGGTTTCGGCATCCTGCAAGACCACGTCGCCGACGTCGGGCAGTTCGACGTCGCGGGGGTCGAGCACCTCGATGCCCAGCACTTCGTGGCGGCCGGCGATTGCGCGCAGCGGCCGCATCCAGTTGATCGGTCCGAGGAAGTCGCTGATGATCACCGCCATCCCCCGGCGCCGCTCGGGGCGGCGCAGGTCGTCGATGGCGCCGGCGAGGTCGCCGCGCACCCCGACCGGGGCCTGCGGTGAGGTGGCGATCGCGCGCAGCAGTGTCTGCTCGTGCATCCGGCCAGAAAGCGCTGGCACCCGAATGATGTTCTGCCCGTTGGCAATCAGCGCGCCGAGCCGGTTACCGCCCCCGCTGTTGAGGAATGCGATCGCCGCAGCGGCGGCCACGGCCAGGTCACGCTTCTCGCATCCGGTGGTGCCGAAGTCCAGGCTGGCCGACATGTCGACGACCAGCCAGGTTTCCAGCTCGCGGTCGGCGATCATCTCGCGCACATGGGGCTGGGTGGTGCGCGCGGTCACCGACCAATCCATCCGGCGTACGTCGTCACCGGGCTGGTAGAGCCGCGACTCGCCCGGCTCGCTGCCCGGTCCCGGAATCAGGCCGAGGTGATCTCCGTGCAGTACACCGTCGAGCTTTCGCCTGACCGTGAGCTCGAGCTTGCGCAGCGCCGCCGACAGCTCGGGATCACGAATCTGCCCGCGCTGCAAGGACGGCAGGTCGACGGTCCGACCGGCGGACGGACTCACCGACCGCTAGCCGCTGCCGCCGCGGCCGGCACCACCGGGTGCACTGAATGTCCTTGCTGCGGAACAGCATTCACCTGCGGCAGAGCGACCGTTTGCAGGATCCGGGTGATCACCGTCTCCGGGGAGATCTCGTCGGCAAGGGCGTCGTAGGTGAGCACCAGCCGGTGACGCAGCACGTCGGGAATGATCTCGATGACGTCTTGCGGGATCACGTAGTCGCGGCCACGCACCAACGCCAGCGCGCGGGCGCCGGCGATGATCCCCAGCGACGCGCGCGGCGAGGCACCATAGGCGATCCAGGCCTTGGCGTCGGGCATGCCGAACTGATCCGGGCGCCGGGTGGCGGTGACGACGCGCACGACGTAGTCGACGAGCGCGTGATGGACGAACGTGTTCGCCGCGACGTCCTGCAACCGCAGCAGATCACCAGGCGCCAGGATCTGCTTGGGCTCGGGCGGCTTGACGCCCATCCGGTAAATGATCTCGCGCTCTTCCTCGGGCGACGGGTAGTCGATGTTGATCTTGAACAGGAAGCGGTCCCGCTGCGCCTCGGGCAGCGCGTACACGCCTTCCTGCTCGATCGGGTTCTGGGTAGCCATGACCAGAAACGGGTTGGGCATGGGGAACGTTCTGCCGCCGATCGAGATCTTCCGCTCGGCCATCACCTCCAGCAGCGCGGACTGAACCTTGGCCGGGGCGCGGTTGATCTCGTCGGCCAGCAGGAAGTTCGCGACCACTGGGCCGAGCTCGATGTCGAACTCCTCCTTGCCCTGCCGGTAGATGCGGGTGCCGACGATGTCCGTGGGCACCAGGTCGGGAGTGAACTGAATACGGGCGAAGGTGCCGCCGACCACCCGGGCGAACGTCTCCACGGCCAGCGTCTTGGCGACGCCCGGCACACCTTCGAGCAACACGTGGCCTTTGGCCAGCAGGCCCACCAGCATCCGCTCGACGAGCTGGTCTTGGCCGACGATGATTCGCTTGACTTCGTAGACGGCCCGCTCCAGGGTGTGCACCTCCGAGGACAGCCCGCCGTTGCGCTCGGGCGGCGGTCCGCCGGCGGGAGGGGTCTGCGCACCCGGGTAGCCCGGTCCCGACGCACCCGGCCCGGAAAGGCTTCCGGCGCCCTGCGGCGGCCCACCTGGTGACGTCATCAAGATCCTCCCGAGCTGTCGATAGACCGATGTCCTCGTCAACTATTCCAGGCGTGCCGACATCCGTCGACGTAGGTTGCCTGCCAACCGGCTGGGTGTGTCAGCTCAGCTCTCGATGATTCGGGTGACAAACGGCGTCATGCCCGCTGTGCGCACCGGGCTGATCGTCACCTTGCCAGCCACCGATGACGCTTCGAGCATCTGGCCGTTGCCGAGGTACATCGTCACGTGCTGCGCACCGCCGGGCCCGTAGAAGATCAAATCACCACGCTTGGCCTGTGACGGCGGAATGTGCCGCCCGGCGTTGTACTGGTCCCCGGAGAATCGTGGAATCAACACGCCCACTCCCGCGAACGCGTAGCGCATCAGCCCGGAGCAGTCGAACCCGACGGTGCCCGCGCCGTCGTCGACCCCGGCGCTGGGTCCGGTGAGGCTGCCGCCACCCCACGAGTACGGCACTCCTATTTGCGAGCCGGCGCGCCTGATCACGTACTCGACAGCCTGCGGCCCGTACACGCGCCCGGATGGCGAGGTGGCGGCGGTCGGGTTGTTGGGCAGCAGTCCCAGGCTGCCGAGGAATTTCCGGCCGAGGTCCATGGTCGTCTGCGCGGCCTGGGCGCTGGCCTGCAGTGACGCGTTGGCGATCGCGACCGGGTCACCGGGCGCTCCGGCGCTGATGGCCTGCGGCAGCGTCGGATCCCAGGCGTCAGGTTCGGCGGCCGCCGGTGCTGCGAACGCGATCAGCAAGGGCGCCAGGATGACGCCGACGATCCGCAGCCGTCGTGTTGGACGCAAGAACTCTTCCCTCCTGGTCAGTATTCGATGTAGCGGACCACGTACGGCGTCATGCCGCTGGTGCGCACGGGCGAGACCTTGACCGGCACGCCGCTTTGCTGGGCTTCGAGCATCTGGCCGTTGCCCAGGTAGATGGTCACGTGCTGGCTGCCGCCCGGGCCGTAGAAGATGACGTCGCCGCGGCGCATCTGAGCCGCGGGGATCTTGCGGCCCATGTCGTATTGGGCGCCGGAGTAATGCGGCAATTTGATACCGACGCCGGCGAACGAGTACAAGACCAGTCCCGAGCAGTCGAAGCCTGTGATGTTCTCGTCGCCGTCGATGCCGGGGCTGGGTCCGGCCGCATTGCCTCCGCCCCACGAGTACGGCACCCCGATCTGCGACATGCCGCGGCGGATCACGTACTCGGAGGCCTGCTGGCCGTAGACCCGCGGAATTCGCCCGTTGGTGATGCCGGGATCGGGCTGATTGGGCTTGATGATGCCCATCTTGATCAGGAAGTTCCGCCCTAGATTCGCCGTGACCTGCGACGACGTAGCCGAGATGCCGAGCACCGCGTTGATGATCGCGATCGGATCACCGCTGACGAACGCGCTCGGGATTGCAGGCAGCGTCGGATCCCACGCCGTTGCGTCCCAGTTACGCGTATTCGCTTGCGGCGCAGGGGTATTCGAGCCCGGCGCGTCCCAGCGATCCCTTGGGCCGGTTGGCGGCGCCGGGCCGAGAGCGGCCTGCGGAGGTTGCGGGGTCCGGCCGGCCGACGTTGACCACACGGCCCGGGCCGCGTCGAGCTTGGCCTGGGCGGCGTTGCGCTCGGCGGCCAGCTTGTCGACTTCGGCCTTCTGGGCGCCGAACTGCTTCTGCGCGTCGGTCAGCGCGGCCACTGCGTCGTCCTGGGCGCGCTTCGCGTCAGCAGCAGCCTGATCCGCCTTCTGCTGGGCCGCCCTTGCCGCCGATTCCTTGTTCACCTGCTCAGTGCGGGCACGCTGCAAATCGGTGAGGGTCTGCTTGGCGCTGATCGCGAGCGCCTCCCCCGCCGACGCGGTCGCGATGAAGTCCTCGGGATTGGTCGCCGAGAAATACGACGACGACGGGCCGTTGACGTAAGCCGCGGCGGCGAACGTGTCGAAGCGCTGTTGGGCGGCCGCGATCGCGGTGTTCGCGTCCTCTATTGCGCGCTGGCTGCCCGCCACCTCGGCCTTCGCTGCGTCAGCCCGCTCGCGGGCGGTCTGCACGTCGACGATCGCCTTGTTCACCGCCTCTTGGCGGCTCTGCACTGCCGCGCCGATGTCCTGAAGCTTCTGATTTGCGTCGGCCACCGCTGCGATCAGCGATGCCATTTCGTTGGGCGCAGCCGGGGCGGGATCCGCGGCCGCCAGCCCCGGAGTGGACACCAACAGCCCGACGACCACTGCTGTCGCGCATACCGAGTGGCGGATGCATGTCATGCGACTTCGGTCTCCTATGTCCGTGCCTCTTCGCGCAAGCGCTCGTCAGTGCCGAGTCGACACTCGAATCACTTCAATAACAGAAGTGGACATACGAACCGTACGTCACATTTGACACTGAAGAAACTTTGGTCACAAACTACAAACTTGTAATTGAGAATGCTGTGACCAATTGGTTATCCGGGCAGCGGCCACTGCGGCCGACGTTCGTCGAAAGCGCAGGTCAGCCGGTGGGCTCCGACGGCACCTCGGCACGCTGCGCTGCGCGCTTGCTACGCACCTGCAGTACCCGGGTGAGCACGGTCGCAACCGTCACCACGACCATCAGAACAATGGTCAGCGCAGTCCAGGAAAAGGTCGGCGTCTGCAGCTGGCTGACGAAATTCTTTGCGGCCTGTACCGGGTTTCCGGCCGTTTTGGCGACGTCTTGACCGGCTTCCAACGTCACCCGGTCATAGGTGGTGCTATACGTGCCGGCCCACCCCGGACTGATGACGAGGACCGTCGATCCGGGATAGGCATGGCCGACTTCGGTGGCAATGTCGCGAAGCGGAGTGTCGATCGGCGGGTTTTTCGGCACCCAGACGACTTTGAGGTCGATGCCCTTTTGCTTGGCATCGGTGACCACCTGGCGCAGGCCGGCGACGTCGACGTCCTTGGGCGCACTGACACCGTCGTCGCGGACATCGACCAGGACCTGGCTCAGGCACTCGCCGGGGGGTGTCGCCGGGGACGCTCCGACGGTCGCGCACACCTCTACCGGGATATAGAGAGGAATCTGCGGCATCGTCACGGTGATGACCGTACCGCGGGCGCTCGAGCGCTTGCGCGAAGAGCGGCCGACACCGATGAGCGCTTGCGCGAAGAGCGACTTCCAAAGTGGGTACACCCTGCGGGTGCGGATTCGCCCGGGCGCACGGAAAATCGGCCCGCCGCCCCGGTGAAACAGGACAAGCGTACTGCTAGGATCGCAGGTGCCGGCGACAACAGCCCGCCGCCGGCCGACAACTTAACTGGGAGTGAATGTGAGCAGCGCAGAATCGGCCAACTCGTTTGATGCCCGCGACACCCTGAAGGTCGGCGACAAGAGTTACGACATCTATCGTCTTGACGCCGTCAAAGGAACCGAGAAACTCCCCTACAGCTTGAAGGTGTTGGCCGAGAACCTGCTTCGCAACGAAGACGGGTCGAACATCACCAAGGAGCACATCGAGGCCATCGCGAATTGGGATCCCAAGGCCGAGCCCAGCGTCGAGATCCAGTACACCCCCGCCCGGGTGATCATGCAGGACTTCACCGGCGTCCCGTGCATCGTCGACCTGGCAACCATGCGTGAGGCCATCGGCGAGTTGGGCGGTGATCCCGACAAGGTCAATCCGCTCGCGCCGGCCGATCTGGTCATCGACCACTCCGTGATCGCCGACCTCTTCGGGCGCGAAGACGCGTTCGAGCGCAACGTCGAGCTGGAATACGAGCGCAACGGCGAGCGCTACCAGTTCTTGCGTTGGGGCCAGGGCGCTTTCAGCGACTTCAAGGTGGTGCCGCCGGGCACCGGCATCGTGCACCAGGTCAACATCGAGTACCTGGCCCGGGTGGTGATGGAACGCGACGGCGTCGCCTATCCCGATACCTGCGTGGGCACCGACTCGCACACCACCATGGTCAACGGACTCGGCGTGCTGGGCTGGGGCGTCGGCGGCATCGAGGCCGAGGCCGCAATGCTGGGCCAGCCCGTGTCGATGCTGATTCCGCGGGTGGTTGGTTTCAAGCTGACCGGCGAAATCAAGCCCGGGGTCACCGCCACCGACGTCGTGCTCACCGTCACCCAGATGCTGCGCGAGCACGGCGTCGTGGGCAAGTTCGTCGAGTTCTACGGCGAGGGCGTGGCGGAAGTGCCGCTGGCCAACCGCGCCACCCTGGGCAACATGAGCCCCGAATTCGGTTCCACCGCAGCCATTTTCCCGGTCGACCAGGTGACCATCGACTACCTGAAGTTCACCGGGCGCAGCGACGAGCAGTGCGAGCTGGTCGAGGCGTACATGAAGGAACAGGGCATGTGGCACGAGCCCGACAAGGAGCCGGAGTTCTCCGAATACCTGGAGCTCGACCTCGCGTCGGTGGAGCCGTCGATCGCCGGGCCGAAGCGCCCCCAGGACCGGATCCCGCTGTCCAACGCAAAAGCCGCCTTCCGGCGCGACATCAAGAACTACGTCGGCGACGACCCCGAAAAGAAGGAGTACAGCAAGGTCGACGAGGCCGTCGACGAGACGTTCCCGGCCAGCGATCCGGCCGCGATCTGCTACTCGGACGACGGCGAGGCAGACCTTCGCTCGGCGGCCAACAAGTCGGAGGGTCGACCGTCCAACCCGGTCAAGGTGAACTCCGAGGACCGCGGCGAATTCATCCTCGACCACGGCGCGGTGGTGATCGCAGCGATCACCTCCTGCACAAACACCTCCAACCCCGAGGTGATGCTGGGCGCCGCCTTGCTGGCCAAGAACGCAGTGGACAAGGGCCTGACCTCCAAGCCGTGGGTGAAGACGTCACTGGCCCCCGGCTCGCAGGTGGTCACCGACTACTACGAAAAGGCCGGGCTGACACCGTATTTGGAGAAGTTGGGCTTCTACCTGGTGGGCTACGGCTGTACCACGTGCATCGGCAACTCGGGGCCGCTGCCCGACGAGGTCTCGCAGGCCGTCAACGACAACGACCTGGCGGTCACCGCGGTGCTGTCCGGCAACCGCAACTTCGAGGGCCGTATCAATCCCGACGTCAAGATGAATTACCTGGCGTCTCCCCCGCTGGTCATCGCCTACGCGCTCGCCGGCACCATGGATTTCGACTTCGAGAACGACTCGCTGGGCCTGGACAAGGACGGCAACGACGTGTTCTTGCGCGACATCTGGCCGGCGCGCGAGGACATCTACGCCGCCATCAACGATTCCATCAATCAGGAGATGTTCACCAAGAACTACGCGGACGTGTTCAAGGGCGACGAGCGGTGGCGCAACCTGCCGACGCCCGAAGGAAAGACGTTCGAGTGGGACCCGGAGTCGACGTATGTGCGCAAGCCGCCGTACTTCGACGGTATGCCGGCCGATCCGGAACCGGTCAGCGACATCAAGGGTGCGCGGGTGCTCGCGCTTCTCGGAGATTCGGTGACGACCGATCACATCTCGCCGGCCGGCAGCATCAAACCCGGCACCCCGGCGGCTCAGTACCTCGACGAGCACGGCGTGGAGAAGAAGGACTACAACTCCTACGGTTCGCGGCGCGGCAACCACGAGGTGATGATTCGCGGGACGTTCGCCAATATCCGGCTGCGCAATCTTCTGCTCGACGACGTGTCGGGCGGCTACACGCGCGACTTCACCAAGGGTGGCGAGCAGGCGTTCATCTACGATGCGGCGCAACACTATGCGGAGCAAGGCATTCCGCTGGTGGTGCTCGGCGGTAAGGAGTATGGGTCGGGGTCGTCGCGCGACTGGGCGGCCAAGGGCACGCGGCTGCTGGGTGTGCGCGCGGTGATCGCCGAGTCCTTCGAACGCATCCACCGCTCGAACTTGATCGGCATGGGCGTGATCCCGTTGCAGTTCCCCGAGGGCAAGTCGGCGAAGGATCTGGGTCTTGACGGCACCGAGACCTACGACATCACCGGGATCGAGGAACTCAACGACGGCAAGACGCCGAAGACCGTGCATGTCAAGGCATCCAAGGAAGGCGGCGACGACGTAGAATTCGACGCGGTGGTGCGCATCGACACGCCTGGTGAGGCCGACTACTACCGCAACGGCGGCATCCTGCAGTACGTCCTGCGCAGCATGCTGAGGTCCTGACCGGCCGCCACATGCCCCGAGTCAGCGAGGAGCACTTGGCGGCTCGTCGACGTCAGATTCTTGACGGTGCTCGACGTTGCTTCGCCCAATACGGCTATGACCGGGCGACCGTGCGTCGGCTCGAAGAGACGATCGGGATGTCGCGGGGGGCGATCTTCCATCACTTCAGGGACAAGGACGCGTTGTTCTTCGAACTGGCCCGCGAGGACGCCGAGCGGATGGCCGACGTCGCCTCACGCGAGGGCCTGATCCAGGTGATGCGCGACATGCTGGCCGCACCGGAGCAATTCGATTGGCTGGCAACGCGTTTGGAGATCGCCCGCAAGCTGCGCAACGATCCTGCGTTTCACCGCGGCTGGATGCAGCGGTCCGCGGAACTGTCGGCGGCGACGTCGGCGCGGCTACGTCGGCAGCGCAAAGCGGGGCGCCTGCGCGACGACGTACCCGGCGATGTGCTGCAGTGCTATCTGGATCTGGTGCTCGACGGACTTGTGGCGCGGCTGGCGTCAGGCGAGGATCCCAAACGGCTCTCCGCGGTCCTCGATCTCGTCGAGGAGTCAGTGCGCAGCCGCTAGCTGACGCGTCTGCGGGTGTGGTTTGGGCCGCCGCGCCCGCGCATCGTGGTGCCCGATTCACGCAACATGCTGTGAATGGAACCGTATGAGCGGCCAGTCGATGCGACCAGCTTCCTGATGCTCGCCCCGTGTTCGTATTCGTTGCGAAGCTCGTGTAGCAACTCCGTGCGTTGCTTGTCCGGCTTTCTCATCGCCATCTCCCCGCTGTGAAAGCATCCGCAGTTTGCAGAGTAGGGGCAACGACGCGGCGATGGAGGCGATTGACCGAAATCGGTTGGTGTTTCAGGCCAGCTCGATGAGATCGCGGTAGTCCTCCGACCAGAAGTCTTCAGTGCCGTCAGGCAGCAGCACCACCCGCTGCGGGTCGAGTGCCTCCGCGGCGCCGGGATCGTGGGTGACCAGAACCACCGCGCCGACGTAGCTGCGCAGCGCGTCGAGCACTTGCTCGCGCGAGGCAGGGTCCAGGTTGTTGGTGGGCTCGTCGAGCAAGAGCACGTTCGCGGTCGAGGCCACCAGCCCGGCCAGCGCAAGCCGCGTCTTCTCGCCACCGGACAGCGTGCCCGCGAGTTGTTCCAGCTGCGGGCCGCTGAACATGAACGCGCCCAACAGACCTCGCAGCTCCTGGTCGCCGGAGTCAGGTGCTGCGTGCCGGATGTTCTCCCACACCGTCGCTCCGTTGTCGAGCGTGTCGTGCTCTTGCGCGAAATATCCGATCTTGCAGCCGTGTCCGGGTTCGACGACGCCGGTGTCGGGGGTTTCGACGCCGGCCAGAAGCCGCAGCAGTGTGGTCTTGCCAGCGCCGTTGAGCCCGAGCACGACGACGCGCGAGCCGCGGTCGATCGCCAGGTCGACGCCGCTGAACACCTCCAGCGAGCCGTACGTCTTGGTCAGGCCCGTGGCTGTCAGCGGTGTCCGGCCGCACGGTGCGGGCGTCGGGAACTTGATGCGCGCCACCTTGTCGGCGATGCGTTCCTCGTCCAGGCCGGCCATCATCCGGTCGGCGCGACGCAGCATGTTCTGTGCGGCAACAGCTTTCGTGGCTTTGGCGCCGAGCTTCGCGGCTTGTGCCCGCAGGGCTGTCGCCTTGCGTTCGGCGTTGGCGCGTTCCCGGCGGCGGCGTTGCTCGTCGGTGGCCCGGGCGTCGAGGTACTTCTGCCAGCCCATGTTGTACACGTCGACCTCGCCGCGGACCGCGTCGAGGAACCAGACTTTGTTGACGACGTCGGCGAGCAGCTCGACGTTGTGGCTGATCACCACCAGACCGCCGCTGTGGTTCTGCAGGAAATCGCGCAGCCAGCCAACCGAGTCGGCGTCGAGGTGGTTGGTGGGCTCGTCGAGCAGCAGCGTGGTGTCCGAGCCGGCACCGGTGTCGGAGGCGGCGAACAGAATCCGGGCGAGCTCGACGCGGCGACGCTGTCCGCCGGACAGGGTGTGAAGTGGCTGCATCAGAACGCGATCGGGCAGGCCGAGGCTGGCGCAGATCCGCGCAGCCTCGCTTTCGGCGACGTATCCGCCGAGCGCGGCGAACCGCTCCTCGAGTTGCCCGTAGCGGCGGATGGCTTTGTCGCGTTCGGTTTCGTCGACAACCTCCGCCATGACGGCCTGCTGCTTTTCGAGCTCGGTCATGAGCGTGTCGAGGCCGCGGGCCGACAACACCCGGTCGCGGGCGATGACGTTGAGGTTGCCTTCCTTCGGATCCTGTGGCAGATAGCCGATCTCGCCTCTGCGTTGGATGGTGCCGGCGTAGGGCTCCGCCTCTCCGGCGAGGATCCGCATGGTGGTGGTCTTGCCGGCACCGTTGCGGCCGACCAGGCCGATGCGGTCGCCGGGCTGCACCCGCAGCGCCGAACCCGCCGCGGACAACAAGATCCGCGCGCCGGCGCGGACCTCAAGGTCCGTTGCGGTGATCATGGCCGATGTCCCTTACTTGTCGTCGGTGAAGACCGGTGCGCGTTTTTCGGCACGCGCGGCGACGGCCTCTTCGAAGTTGGAAGTGAGCAGACGCACGAACAGCTGCCCGAGGCCTTCGGCCTGCATGTGTCCCTCCAGGGTACTGGCGTCCAGTCCAGTCCACAGCGTGCGCTTGGTCAACTCGATTCCCGGCCGGGAGAATGCGGCGATCCGATCGGCGATCTGATAGCACGTTTCGAGCAGTTCGTCGCCGGGCACGGTACGCGACACCAGACCGATGCGTTCGGCTTCGTCGGCGTGGATATCGCGGCCCGTCAGCATGACCTCGAAGGCGCGCGACGATCCGATCGCACGTGGCAGCAGGTAGCTCAAGCCCAGTTCGCTGGCGGTCAGGCCGTTGTTGATGCCGGCGGCCCTGAAATAGGCGGTTGTCGAGGCGATGCGGATGTCGGCGGCCAGGGCAAGGCACAGTCCCCCGCCGATCGCGGCACCGTTGACCGCGGCGATGACGGGTTGGTGCATGCGCCGCAGGCCGAGGATGACGTCGTCGAGAATCTCCATCGAGCGAAGCGCATAGGTGGGCCGGGTGAGGCCGGCGACGTTGGGCACGGATCCGGCGGACTTGTGGTCGGCGCCCGAGGAGAAGCCGCGGCCGGCGCCGGTGAGCACGACCACACGCACGTCGTTGTCGTAGGTAATGTCTTCGATCACCGCCTTGAGCGGAACCATCACGTCGAACGCCATGGAATTCATGCGCTCGGGCCGGTTCAGTGTGACGAGCGCGACGTGCGGGCGCGGACGGTCGACCAGGACGAAGTCGTTGTTCACGGATTGCACGCTATCGCGTGCGGGCGGTCAGACCTGTTCGCCGTCGTCTTGTGCGTGCTGTGCGGCGAGCGCGGCCTCCACGTCGAGCGCCTCAACCTTCTGGACCAGTTCCTCGAGCATGGCGGGGCTCAGCGCACCGGCCTGGTTGAACACCAGCGTGCCTTTCTTGAAGGCCATGAGCGTGGGAATGGCGCGGATTTGCGCCTGCGTTGCGAGTTCTTGTTCGGCTTCCGTGTCGACTTTCGCGTACACGATGTTCGGGTGCTTTTCGGACGACGCCTCGAACGTGGGCGCGAATTGCTTGCACGGGCCACACCACGACGCCCAAAAGTCGAGCAGCACGATCTCGTTGCTGTTGATCGTTTCGTTGAATTCTGCGGCGGTGAGGTTTCTGGTTGCCATGGTCAGCCCAACGTCTTCGGTTCGAGATATGTTCCGAAGTCACGCGACGCCGCTGACCAGCAAGCCGCAGAGCAAGACGACCACCCATGCCGCGAGGATCACCGGAATCACCCATTGTGAGGCGTCGCGGCTTTTCGGTTGCAGTTGCTGGGCTATCGCCGGCACAGCCATGATTTGCGCTCCTTCATTTCGTGGCTAACGGTTCGGGTAGCCACGTCGGGAATTCGGCAAACGTCGGTACCACAGGTAGAGGTCAGGACAGCGGCTCCGTCTGCAAGGCCGCAGTGCTTTCGGATCACCTCGACGCAGCGCGGCCGTTGCCTCGTCGGTGGTGCCGATCATCAGCTCCATCAGCACCACATCGGGAACGATAATTCGCTCGTCCGCACGTATTCGGTCCGCCAGCCAGCAGCTGGCGCGCGAGTTCGTGGTGTTGAGGTAATCGTCTTAGACGGAAGTGTCGACGATCACCTACCGGTCAGCACCGGGATAGTTTCCTTCGGACGAGAACGACTCGATCTCATCGTTCGTGTAGTCAAACGCGCTCCCCCGTCGCGCAAGAGCCTCGTCCAGACCCAATGGCCCACCCACGAGCCTGCGCAACACGAGATCGACTGCGCTCTTCTTGGAATCAAGCCGGTATATCCGCTGCGCGAGGTGTACACCACATGGACACGGCAGTAACCGGTTTCCGCCGTAGAGGACGTTGGCGCGCGACTAGTTCGAGTGCGTGGAATTGACGTGCGATACGCGCTTCGCACTGCATTGAGTCGAGGAGGGCATGCCTGCATCGAGTGGCCTCGCTTGGCTCCCTGCGCCGCGATGGCGTCGCAGACGTCCTCGGGTAGGTCGCGGATCTGCAGGGCAACGGTCATCGGGCCGCGCCGCCGGGGTAATCGATGTGCGCCTTAGACAGTGAAGCCCAAGGCGCGCAATTGTTCTCGGCCCTCGTCGGTGATCTTGTCCGGGCCCCAGGGCGGGTTCCACACCCAGTTGATCTTGATCTCGTTGACCAGCCCTGCGCCGACGAGCGCTGTGCGCGACTGATCCTCGATGACATCGGTCAGCGGACACGCCGCGGAGGTCAGCGTCATGTCGATCAGCGCCACGGTGCCCTGTTCGCCGCGCTCGACGTTCAACCCGTAGACCAGCCCCAAGTCGACGACGTTGATGCCCAGCTCAGGGTCGACGACGTCGTGCATCGCCTCTTCCACGTCGGCCAGCAGTTCGTCATCCGGCAATTGAGCGGCCGTTTCGCTCATCGTCCACCTCCACACGTTCGCTGGCCTGCGCCAGCGCTGCATCTGCCGCGCTCGGCTGTGCGAGCGCGTCGTTTTCCGCGCTGGCTTGGGCCAGCGCATCTTTGAACGCCATCCACCCGAGCAGCGCGCACTTCACGCGTGCCGGATACTTCGCCACTCCGGCGAAGGCGATGCCGTCTCCGATCACGTCTTCGTCGCCCTCAACAGTCCCCCGCGACGACACCATCTCAGTGAACGCACCCACGATGTCGAGTGCCCGGTCGACGCTTCGGCCAATCACCTGGTCGGTGAGCACCGACGTCGCCGCCTGGCTGATCGAGCAGCCCAGCGCCTCATACGAAACATCCGCGACCCGGTCGCCCTCCAGCGCCACTCGCAGCGTGACCTCGTCCCCGCACGTCGGGTTCACGTGGTACACCTCGGCGTCGAACGGCTCCCGCAGCCCCCGATTATGCGGGTGCTTGTAGTGATCGAGGATCACTTCCTGGTAAATCTGCTCCAGCCGCACCTCACGCCCCGCCGAAGAAGTCCACCGCCCGACGGACGCCGGCCACGAGCCGGTCCACCTCGTCGAGCGTGTTGTACACCGCGAACGACGCACGCGCCGTCGCCGCGATCCCGAACCGGCGATGCAGCGGCCAGGCGCAGTGATGCCCGACCCGCACAGCCACGCCGTCGTCGTCGAGCACCTGCCCGACATCGTGGGCGTGCACGCCGTCGACGACGAACGACACAGGCGAGCCGCGATTCTCGAGCGACGTCGGACCGATGATCCGGACTCCGTCGATAGCCGACAGCCCCTTCAGCGCGGCGGCGACGAGTTCGCGTTCGTGCGCCTCCACGTTGTCCATGCCGATGGCCCGCAAATATCTTGCAGCCGCGGCCAATCCGACCACTTGCGAGGTCATCGGCGTGCCAGCCTCGAAACGCTGCGGGGCCGGCGCGTAGGTGGTGGCCTCCATCGTCACGGTTTCGATCATCGACCCGCCGGTGATGAACGGCGGCATCGCGTTCAGCAGCTCACGGCGGCCGTACAACACGCCGAGCCCGTTGGGGCCCAACATTTTGTGGCCGGAGAACGCCGCATAATCGACGCCGAGCTCATGGAAGTCGACCGGCTGGTGCGGTACCGACTGGCAGGCGTCCAGCACCGTCAACGCCCCGACATCCCGAGCCCGTGAGACCAACTCGGCAACAGGCGCCAACGCACCGGTCACGTTCGAATGATGGCTGAAGGTGACCACCTTCACGCGTTCGTCGAGTGCGAACGAATCGAGGTCGATCCGGCCGTCGTCCGTGACGCCGTACCAACGCAGCGTCGCACCTGTGCGAAGCACCAGCTCCTGCCACGGGACCAAATTCGCGTGGTGCTCGAGCTCCGTGGTGACGATCACGTCGCCAGGTCCGACCGCATTGTCGAATCGCTTGTCGCCCAACACGTATGCGACGAGGTTCAGCGCTTCGGTGGCGTTCTTGGTGAACACCATCTCGTCGGCATCGGCGCCGACGAACGCCGCGATGTCTGCGCGGCCCTGTTCGTAGGCGTCGGTGGCCTCTTCCATCAACTGATGAGCACCGCGGTGTACGGCCCCATTCGACGTCGTCAGAAAGTCGCGTTCGGCGTCGAGCACCTGCACCGGCCGCTGCGACGTCGCGCCGGAATCGAGGTACGCCAACTGCTTTCCGCCGCGCATCACCCGCTTGAGGATGGGGAAATCGGCCCTGATCGCGTCGACATCCAACGACGTCGCCATGGTTATGCCCCCGTGGCGGCTTTCTCGGTGAACCGGATGTAGCCGTTGGCGTCCAGCTCGTCGGCCAGTTCCGGGCCGCCGGACTCGATGATGCGCCCGCCGACGAACACGTGCACGAACTGCGGCTGGATGTACCGCAAGATTCGGGTGTAGTGGGTGATCAGCAGGATCCCGCCGTGGGTTTTCTCCGCGTAGCGGTTGACGCCTTCGCTGACCACCCGCAGCGCGTCGACGTCCAAACCGGAATCGGTCTCGTCGAGGATCGCAATCTTCGGTTTGAGCAGGTCGAGCTGCAGGATCTCGTGACGCTTCTTCTCGCCGCCCGAAAAGCCTTCGTTGACACTGCGTTCGGAGAACGACGGGTCGATGTCGAGGTCGGCCATCGCGGCCTTGACCTCTTTGACCCAGTGCCGCAGCTTCGGCGCCTCACCCCTGACAGCGGTCGCGGCGGTGCGCAGGAAGTTCGACATCGACACGCCCGGCACCTCGACGGGGTACTGCATCGCCAGGAAGAGCCCTGCGCGAGCGCGCTCGTCGACGGTCATCGCCAGTACGTCCTCGCCGTCGAGCGTGATCGACCCGGACGTCACCTTGTACTTGGGGTGGCCGGCGATCGCATACGACAGCGTCGATTTTCCGGACCCGTTGGGGCCCATCAGCGCATGCGTTTCGCCCGACTTCACGGTCAGGTCGACGCCTTTGAGGATGGGGATATCCTCGTTCTCATTGGGAGTGACGCTGACGTGCAGATCCTTGATCTCGAGTGTGGTCATTGCGATGCTCTCGATTCCGTGATCGCTAGTTCTTTTTCGATGGCTTCCGTGAGTCGCTCACGCACTGCACGCACGGCGATCTTGTTGATGATCTCGTTGAAGAAACCGCGGACGATGAGCCGGCGCGCTTGGTCCTCCGGGATGCCGCGCGCCTGCAGGTAGAACATCTGCTCGTCGTCGAATCGTCCTGTGGCACTTGCGTGCCCGGCACCGAGAATCTCGCCGGTCTCGATCTCGAGGTTGGGGACCGAGTCGGCGCGAGCACCGTCGGTCAGAATCAGATTGCGGTTGGTCTCGAACGTGTCAGTGCCTGTGGCGTTGGCGCGGATCAATACGTCGCCCACCCAGACGGTGTGGGCGTCCGGCTTGTGCGAGTGCGGATCGCCTTGGAGCGCACCCTTGTACAGCACATCGGAGCGGCAGTTCGGCTGAGCGTGGTCGACGAGCAGTCGCGACTCGAAATGCTGGCCGTCGTCGGCGAAATACGTGCCGAGCAATTGCGCGTTGCCGCCGGGTGCGCCGAAACGCACGTTCACTGTGGTGCGCACGACGTCGCCGCCGAGTGTCACATTGACGTGCCCGAGCACGGCGTCTTTGCCCAGCCGTGCGTGATGGGCGCTGACATGCACCATGTCGTCGGCCCAGTCGGCGATCCAGATCACGCCGAGCGCGGCCGAGTCGCCGACGATGATCTCGACGTTGTCGGCGTAGGTTCCGCTGCCCCGCAGGTCGACGACGACGATGGCGCGGGCGAGTTCCTCGACGCGGATCTGCAAGTGCCCGTAGGCCACCGCGTCTTCGCCTGGTCCCGTGATGACGACCTCGATCGGCGTGGCCACCTCGGTGTCGCGCGCGACGGTGAGGATGGTTGCCTCGTCGAATGACGAGAATGCTTGCGCGGCAACCCGATCTGCGGGCACACCGCCCTGTCCGAGGCGTTCGTCGCCGCGCCTGACGCGCTCGACGGTCACACCTGGCTGCTCGCTGACATCGACGGTGGCGGCGCCGGTGGCGGGTGCCGATCCGTCGTGCAGGCCCCTGAGCCGCTTCAGCGGTGTGAACCGCCAGATCTCGTCGCGGCCGCTGGGCACCTCGAACAAGTCGACGTCGAAGGAGGTGAAGACCTCGCCTTTGTTGGCGGCAGTGAGGGCCGAACCCTCTACCGCCTCTGTCAGGTTCGTCATCTAGCCGACCGCACCTTCCATCTGCAGCTCGATCAGCCGGTTGAGCTCCAGCGCGTACTCCATGGGCAACTCCTTGGCGATCGGCTCGACGAAGCCGCGCACCACCATCGCCATCGCCTCGTCCTCGGTGAGGCCGCGGCTCATCAGATAGAACAGCTGATCTTCGCTGACCTTCGAGACGGTGGCCTCATGACCCATCGTGACGTCGTCCTCGCGGATGTCGACGTACGGGTAGGTGTCGCTGCGGCTGACCGTATCGACAAGCAACGCATCGCATTTCACGCTTGACTTGCTGCCGTGCGCGCCCTTGTTGACCTGAACCAGGCCACGGTAGGACGCGCGGCCGCCGCCGCGAGCCACCGACTTGGACACGATGTTGCTCGACGTGTTCGGCGCCAGGTGAAGCATTTTCGCGCCGGTGTCCTGGTGCTGGCCTTCGCCGGCGAAAGCCACTGACAGCACTTCGCCCTTGGCATGCTCGCCGGTCATCCAGACCGCCGGGTACTTCATCGTCACCTTGGAGCCGATGTTGCCGTCGATCCACTCCATCGTCGCACCCGCTTCAGCGCGGGCACGCTTGGTGACCAGGTTGTAGACATTATTCGACCAGTTTTGAATGGTCGTATAACGAACGCGCGCATGCGGTTTGACGATGATCTCGACAACAGCGGAGTGAAGCGAATCCGACTTGTAGATCGGTGCCGTGCAGTTATGCACTGCGAACCCGTAAGCGAGGTAGCTGTCCGGTGCCGCGACATCGAGATTAAACACCGGCTCATGGGCCTCACGGACGGACCGCTTCTTGATCGGAACGAGGAAGTAATCACCGCAGTCCCGCGCCTGTTTCGGGCCGTGGCCACCTTCGGTCCACTGGACCTGATAAATGTCCTTGCGCATGATGTTCCGACCTTGAATGACGCCTGGCCCACCCGGTCGACGCAACTCCACAGTGGCGTAGTGGCCGAGACGAGCAAGGATCGACTGCAGTTGGAACGCCCAAATCCGGGACGTTGTGTGTACGCGCTTCCATTCCGCGCCACCACGCTTGGTGATGTTGCCGTCGCCGCTGACATAGGCGTCGACGAGCTCGCGCAGGAAGATCTCGTCCTGACGCATCAGCAGATCCGACAGTTTCTTGTTCGCAGATCCGACGCCGACGTTGTCCCGCATCGCCGCGTAGCCGGCCTTCGTGTAGACGGTGACGCGCGCGGAGTGCTTGTGTTCCTCAACCAGAACGGAGCCAGCCGTCTCGTAGAGCGACTTGCATGCCTGCCGCACTTCCTCGACGTAGTCGAACTCGTCGCTGTGGAACGAGAAGATCAGCGACTCGCAGCCGTTGGTGAGAGTGGCGTGTCCCTCCGCCAGGTAGTAACCGGCCAGCCGTGCGAACTCCAGAGGCAGCACCGTCTTGTGCGGCACAGGCTTCGGCTTCGCATAGACCAAGAAGTCACCTTCTGCCACGTCCTTGGCCGCGATCCACCGCGGCTCGGCGCACGCCGACTTCTTCGAGTCGACTTCCGGCTTCCAACCGTTACGCGGCTGACGTTTGACCAGAACCTCACTGCGCGGGACAGCAAGCACCGGATGCTCGGCCGTCACCTCGAAAGCATTCGCAGGCGACATGGGGGTGAACTTGAACAGCTCGCCGTTGAGATCGCGCATCTGCACCGCGGTCACACGATGAGCCCGACCGTCGTGGCCGAGAACGTAATCGCCGACCTTGATCTCTTCGATCTTCCGAAGATCACCGTCGGCCGTCGTGATGAGTTCGCCAGCCGGCAGGCATCCCTCCACATAGTGCACATAGGCACCCTCGTCGGCGATGATCAACGTCCGCTCGAATTGGCCCATATTTTCGGTATTGATGCGAAAGTAGGCCTGCAACGGGATATCAACGTGCACGCCTGGCGGCACGTAGATGAACGACCCGCCGGACCACACTGCGGTGTTCAGAGCGGAAAACTTGTTGTCCCCGGCCGGAATCACCGTGCCGAAGTACTGCTTGAAGATGTCTTCGTGTTCCTTGAGACCCGTGTCGGTGTCGAGGAAGATAACGCCTTGCGCCTCGAGGTCTTCGCGGATCTGGTGGTAAACCACCTCCGAGTTGTGCACCACGAGGCCTTCGGCGACGAAGTTGTGCGGACCGTCGACCTCGATGTCGTACACCGGCTCAACCGCGTAGGGCTCGATCGACGTGACCCGCTCGAAACCGAGCCAGTCGTTGCAGTGCGCGCGGATCGTGGTGCCGTGCGCGCCGTTCGAGGAGTGGAAGTAGGCGCGTCGCCCGAAGCGGTCGGTTCGCTTGATGTTTCGGCACCCGAGGCGTTCGAAGTCGCCGGAAATGCCAAGCCGCCAGGCAGTCTGCATGCGCTCCGGAGCATGGCGGTATGGCTGCGTGAACGACCACGGCCCGCTTGCCCTCAACCCGGAGAGTTCGGCCAACTCCCGCGCTTGACGGATCAACGGCTCGTTGGCACACGTCAGTGAGATCGAACCGCTCTTATCGGGGCCCACGTACCCGTCGGCGTCGACCCAGCCACCAAGGAATGCGAGTCGCTGATCGACCGGCAGCCCGTACACCCAATCCGGAACGTGCTTGGTCAACGACAGGCCGGCAAAACCGATCTCAGTGATCCACTCCGTCAGCGCCTTCGAGTTCACGACAACGCGATATTCGTCGGCCTCGATGCACCGCAGGCCAAACTGATCCTTGATCACGCGAGCCAGTTCAGCGCGCAACTCGACATCCGTAGCGGGAACCGCGAACTGGACCCGGTACGTCTTCGACGAAAGATGCAGGTTGCCGTCGCCGATGTAGAGGCCGAGCAGCCACATGAGATCGACATTGCTGGCGGCCGGAGTTGTGAGTCCCGCAACGGTGGGAAGCGCCGCCTCGATGCCGAATTCCGGAAGCTGCCGCGGCACCGCAATGAAGTCGCCCGGCTTCAACTCGCCCACCGTGACCCAACGCCGGTGATACCGAGCTCGCTGACGCCCCGGCTTACGCTCGTCGCGCAGCACCAGGATCGGGTGGTTGTCCGTGGCACGGACGCTGCGACGGGTGGTCTTGACTTCGTACGTCTGACGGGTGTCTGTCTGCGCTGCCGCTTTGACCGGCGCGACCACGAAGCGCTCAGCCGCTTCGTCGTAGGCGAAAACCCGGTCGCCGTAAGCGATCTCCTTGATCGGAACCTCGCCGCGGTTGGCTGTCCACACCAGCGTCTCGCCTGCCAAGCATTCGTACTGAGCCGCTACACCGGCGATCAGTCGCTGCTTTTCCGCCTCCGGAATGCCCAGCCTGTCGTAGGTGTTGCGGATGTCCTCTGGCAGATCGTCCCAAGAGGCCGCTTGCTTTTCGGTGGAGCGCACGAAGTACTTGATGTTGTCGAAGTCGATGCCCTCGAGGTTGGACCCCCACGTCGGCATCGGCTTGCGCTGGAAGATCCGCAGGGCCTTCAGACGCTGCTGCAGCATCCATTCCGGCTCGTTCTTCTTGGCCGAGATGTCGCGCACCACGTCTTCGTCCAGCCCACGCCTGGCGCTGGCACCTGCGACGTCGGTGTCCACCCAGCCGTAGCCGTACCGGCTCAGCGAGGCGATGGCCTCCTCCTGGCTGAGCGGTTCGCCCACCTTGTGGGACGAGGTGTCCGGCGTCGCGGTCATATCGAAGCTCCTTCGAGGGTTGTGCGGCTTCGGCGCGGGCTGGCTCCCGCAGCGTCATTCAGTGGTACGTGGGTGGTGCAGGCGCAGTCGCCGTTGACGATCGTGGCGAGCCTTTGGACGTGCCTGCCGAGGATCTCCGCGAACGCGTCGCGCTCGGCCTGGCACAGCTCCGGAAACTCTTCGGCGACATGGGAGACGGGGCAGTGGTGCTGACAGATCTGGATGCCTTCGACCGCGCCGCGCACCCGCGTCGTGGTGGTCGCGTACCCGGCCTCGGTCAACGCCGCGGCGACGCGCTCCGCAGTGGCCTCCACGTCGTCGGGACCGTCGCTCACTCCAGCCAAGATCGTGTCGATGCGGCGCCGCGCAAACGTCTGCACCGCCTCTTCCCCGCCGATTTCACGCAGCTGGCGCATGGCCGCCGCGGCAAGATCGTCGTAGGTGTGGCCCAGCTTGGCCCTGCCGGCCGCGGTCAGCCGGTATCGCTTTGCGGGGCGCCCGCGGCCGTGCTGCTGCCACGACGCCGCCGGGCTGGCTTGCGCCTCCCCCGCTTCCAGCAACGCATCCAAGTGCCTGCGTACGCCCGCGGCGGAAATGCCGAGGCGCTCCCCGATCTCACCCGCGGTGATGGGTCCGGACTCCAGCAGCAGCTGGACGATCTCGCCACGCGTGTGACGGTCGATTGCCGGACGGATTTTCACAACACCATTGTGACGGAATTGCCCGACACATTCTACGAAGGGCACCCTAACCGCCACGGTGAGATGAGCCACTAGCCCAACTCGTTACGCTGCACAGATGGCAGTTCGCCGCCATGGCTCCCTGAGCTCGTCGATTGCCCGCTGGCACGGCGATGAGCGAACTGTCGGCTCGCCGCTCAACGATGCCGAAGTCGTAGCGCTACGGCGCACCCGGCTCTTCGGCGCCACCGGGACCGTCCTGATGGCCATCGGGTCGCTTGGGGCGGGCGCGCGGCCCGTCGTCCAGGATCCGACATTCGGCGTCCGGCTGCTCAACCTGCCGTCACGCATCCAGACCGTCTCGTTGACGATGACCACCACCGGTGCCGTGATGATGGCGCTGGCCTGGCTCATGCTGGGCCGCTTCGCGCTCGGCGACCGCCGGATGTCACGAAGCCAGCTCGACCACACCCTGATGCTGTGGATGCTGCCGTTGCTCATCGCGCCGCCGATGTACAGCAAGGACGTCTACTCCTACCTGGCGCAGAGCCAGATCTCCGCGCTGGGCCTGGACCCCTACAAGGTCGGCCCGGCGCCGGCGCTCGGCCTCGACCACGTTTTCACGCTGTCGGTGCCGAGCCTCTGGCGGGACACGCCAGCGCCCTATGGGCCGCTCTTTCTGTGGATCGGTCGGGGCATCTCGACGCTCACGGGCGAGAACATCGTCGCGGCGGTGCTGTGCCACCGGCTGGTCGTGCTGATCGGCGTCGGGATGATCGTCTGGGCGACGCCGCGGCTGGCCCGGCGCTGCGGCGTGGCAGAAGTCAGCGCGCTGTGGCTGGGGGCAGCCAACCCGCTGCTGCTCATGCACCTGGTCGCAGGCATCCACAACGAGGCTCTGATGCTCGGCTTGATGCTGACCGGCACCGAGTTCGCGTTGCGCGGCGTCGAGTCCGCTGAGCCGCTGACACCGCGGCCGCTGCGCTGGCCCCGCGAGCGCAGCGAATGGGCGCACTTCTCGCCGCTGGCCATGCTCGTGCTGGGCGCGGTGTTGATCACGCTGTCGTCGCAAGTGAAGCTTCCCTCCCTGCTTGCACTGGGTTTCGTGACGATGGCGCTGGCCCGCCGCTGGGGCGCCAACGTTCGCGCAGTGGTCGGCGCGGGTGGACTGCTCGGCATGCTGTCGCTGGCCGTGATGGCGGCGATCGGCTCGGCCAGCGGACTCGGCTTCGGCTGGGTGAACACGCTGGGAACAGCGAACGTGGTGCGCAGCTGGATGTCACCGCCGACGCTGCTGGCGCTGGGCACCGGTCAGGTGGGAATTCTGTTGGGCCTGGGCGACCACACCACCGCAGTGCTGTCGTTGACGCGCGGCATCGGCGTGTTGATCATCGCGGTCATCGTCTCCTGGCTGCTGATCGCCGTGCTGCGCGGACGTTTGCATCCGGTCGGCGGCCTCGGCGTGGCGTTGGGCGCGACGGTGCTGCTCTTCCCCGTCGTGCAGCCCTGGTATCTGCTGTGGGCGATCATCCCGTTGGCTGCCTGGGCCACCCGGCCGCGATTCCGGATCGCGACGATCCTGGTCACGCTCGTGGTCGGCATCTTCGGCCCGACGGCCAACGGTGACCGGTTCGCGTTGTTCCAGATCGTCGACGCGACCGTCGCCAGCACCGTGATCGTACTGATTCTCATCGCGGCGACCTACTCGATGCTGCCCTGGCGCAGCGTGCCGCACCCCGTAGCCAGCAGCGAAGAAGCCAGCGAGCCGGCGCCAGCGCCACTCACCCCGGCGCCCGAACCGACCCCCGTGCCCGGCGCATACGCTGAGTCTCCGTGAGCCCGACGCCACCGATCCCCGTGCGGATGCGCGGGGTGCGCAAACGGTACGGGTCCCTGACCGCCGTGTCGGACCTCGACCTGGACGTCCAACGCGCCGAAGTGTTCGCGCTGCTCGGCCCCAACGGCGCCGGCAAGACCACCACCGTCGAGATGTGCGAAGGGTTCGTGCGGCCCGACGCCGGCACCATCGAAGTGCTGGGCATGAATCCGGTCACCGACAACGCGCGCGTCCGGGAACGGATCGGGGTGATGCTGCAGGGCGGCGGCGGCTATCCCGCCGCTCGCGCCGCCGAGATGCTCAACCTTGTTGCGGCATACGCGGCGAACCCGCTCGACCCGAAATGGTTGATGGACACTCTCGGCCTGACCGACGTGGCACGCACGACGTACCGCCGGCTCTCCGGTGGGCAGCAACAACGGCTCGCACTGGCGTGCGCGCTCGTCGGGCGCCCGGAGTTGGTGTTCCTCGACGAACCGACCGCCGGCCTGGACGCCCACGCCCGGCTGGTGGTGTGGGAATTGATCGACGCGCTGCGCCGCGACGGCGTGACCGTGGTGTTGACGACGCATCAGCTCGCGGAGGCCGAGCAGTTGGCCGATCGCCTGGTGATCATCGACCACGGCAAGGCCGTCGCGGCCGGCACGCCGGCCGAGGTGATGCGCAGTGGCGCCCAGAACCAGTTGCGCTTCACCGCACCACCGATGCTCGATCTGTCGCTGCTGTCGGCGGCGCTGCCGCAGGGATACAGGGCGACCGAAGTGTCGGCGGGCCAGTATCTGGTCGAAGGAACGATCAACCCGCAGGTGGTCGCCACAGTGACGGCGTGGTGCGCGCGCCTGGACGTGCTGGCCACCGACATGCGCGTCGAGCAGCGCAGCCTCGAGGACGTGTTTTTGGAGCTCACCGGCAAGGAGGTGCGGCGATGAGCGAATCCCGTTTTGCGCCAGGCACTTTCGCACCCGATCCGCGCCCCAGCGGCATCCAGCGGATGCTCGCCGCGCAATACGGTTTGGAGCTCCGGCTGCTGCTCCGCAACGGCGAGCAACTGCTGCTGACGTTGTTCATTCCGGTGACTCTGCTGGTCGGGCTGACGCTGCTGCCGCTGGGTTCGTTCGGCGACAACCGCGCGGCCACCTTCGTGCCGGCGATCATGGCGCTCGCCGTGATCTCGACCGCGTTCACCGGCCAGGCCATCGCCGTGGCGTTCGACCGCCGCTACGGCGCCCTGAAACGACTCGGCGCCACACCGCTTCCGGTCTGGGGCATCATCGCAGGCAAGTCTCTGGCTGTGGTCACCGTGGTGATCTTGCAGTCGATCCTCTTGGGCGCCATAGGTTTCGGGCTCGGCTGGCGACCGTCGCCTACCGGCCTCGTGCTGGGCGCGGCGGTGATCGCATTGGGCACCGCCGCGTTCGCCGCACTCGGACTGCTGCTGGGCGGCACGCTGAAGGCCGAGGTCGTGCTGGCGCTGGCCAACCTGATGTGGTTCGCGTTCGCGGGGTTCGGCGCGCTGACGCTGGGCGGCGGACTGGTGCCGCACGGCGTCGAGTGGGTGGCGCGGCTGACCCCGTCGGGAGCGCTCACTGAGGCGTTGACGCAGGCGATGACGATGTCGGTGGACTGGTTTGGAGTATGTGTGCTTGCGGTGTGGGGCACGTTGTCCGGGCTGGCGGCGCTGCGGCTGTTTCGGTTCACGTGACGGCAGCCGTTCACCGTCAGGCCGCGTGGGCGGTGCCTACTACAGGCTGTAGTTAAGATTCGGCTATGGGTGTCGGACGGTTCTTGCTGCGACTGGTCGACCTGTTGCCGATGCCCAGCCTGCGCGTCCAACGCCTGATCGCCGCGGCAGTGGTGCTGACTCAGGGCGGTATCGCGGTGACCGGTGCGATCGTGCGGGTTACCGCATCCGGACTGGGCTGCCCCACCTGGCCGCAGTGTTTCCCGGGCAGCTTCACGCCGATCGCCGTGTCGGAAGTGCCCCGCGTGCACCAGGCGGTGGAGTTCGGCAACCGGATGGTGACGTTCCTCGTGGTGCTGACGGCCGCGCTGGCCGTGCTTGCCGTCACCCGCGCGCGCCGTCGTGCAGAGGTGCAGGTGTACGCGTGGCTGATGCCGGCGTCGACCGTCGCGCAAGCCGTCATCGGCGGCATCACCGTGCTGACCGGGCTCCTGTGGTGGACGGTCGCGCTGCACCTGCTCGCGTCGATGACCATGGTGTGGCTGGCGGTCCTTCTCTTCATGAAAGTCAGCGAGCCCGACGACGGGGTGCCGCAGCGGACGGTGCCAAAACCGTTGCGGGGCTTGGTGTTTCTGAGCGCGGTCGTACTCGCCGCCGTGCTCGTCACGGGCACTCTGGTGACTGCCGCCGGACCGCACGCCGGCGACACCAGCCCAACTCGCACGGTGCCGCGGCTCCAGATCGAGATCACCACACTCGTGCACGTCCATTCGACGCTGCTGATCGGCTACCTCGCATTGCTGGTGGGGCTGGGCTTCGGTCTGCTTGCCGTCGCTGCCCCGCGGGCCGTGCTTGTCCGGCTCGGCGTGCTGACCGCGCTGGTGGTAGCTCAGGGCGTGGTCGGAACGGTGCAGTACTTCACCGGTGTGCCCGCCGCGTTGGTGGCCGTTCACGTGGCGGGGGCTGCCGCCGTGACGGGCGGCACCGCGGCGCTATGGGCGGCGATGCGACAGCGGACCAAGGCCGAGCCGCTCCAAGGCTGAACCGACGCATCGCGCGAACTCGCGCTGTTGCAGATCGCGAGTCTGGTCGTCGAGCTGCATCCAACCCAGCGACGGCTCGATGAGCTCCAGTTCGAGTAGCCGCGGATCGTCGATTCCTCCGATGACGTCAACACGCGCGTAGAGGAAGTCCCGGATCGACGTGTTGAGCCGGCCTGCGGCGGCGTCGAGCGCCGCGAAGCCCAGGTCCCAGATCTCGAAGTCGGGGTCAGCCGACGTCAACGTCTCCACCGCGTACGTCCCGGTGGCATCCAGCGAGATGCGCTGACCTTGGGGCGGCAGCATCGCGGCCTTGCTGAACGCGTGCGACTGCTTGCCGCCGAGAAACACCAACGCGGTCTCCCCCGCGTGCTCCACCCGACGGTCATACGGCTGCACCACCACACTGCGACCGTGCGCTTGCAAGTCGGCGGCATGCGTCAGTGCCGCGGCAGGGTCTGTAAATCGTTGCGCGGCAAGCGATCCGGCGCCAGTCGACGGCTTGACCACGATTTCGTCGGCGCTGGGGAGTCGCACGTCGTCGGCGGCGCCGAAAACCTCCGTCGGCACAATCGGCACTCCTCTTGCCGCGAGGTCGAGCAGATAGCGCTTGTCGGCGTTCCAGGCAACCACCTCGGGTGCGTTGAGTAGATGCGGCACCGATGTCGTCCACTGCAGGAATTCGTCGAGCCGCTCGGCATAGTCCCACGTCGCCCGCAGGATGACGACGTCGGCACGCAGCGTGTCGCGGTCGTCCCACGGGCGCCATTTCGCGTGCAGGCCGCGGCGGCGCAGCGCTTCCACCAGGCCGGCGTCGTCGCCGTCACCGTCTGGCAGCGCCTGGCATCCGGCCAGCACGATCCGCGGATGGAACACGTTCGGCCGAGCAAGCTTCATTGCCGGGGATGATAGTGGGATGCACGCAATCGAAGTCGCCGAACACGGCGGTCCAGAGGTCCTGCGTTACGTCGAAAAACCACGGCCTACTCCTGGCCCTGGTCAGGTGCTGATCGAGGCCGAGGCGATTGGCGTCAACTACATCGATACCTACTTCCGCTCGGGCTCCTATCCCCGCGAGCTGCCGTTCATCGTGGGCCAGGAGGTCTGCGGCAGGATCGCAGCGCTGGGCGACGGCGTGGCGGCGCTGCGCGAGGGCGACCGCGTTGTCACGGTCGCAGCCAGCGGCGCGTACGCCGAATACAGCGTCGCCCCAGCCGATTTCGTCGCGTACGTGCCCGACGGGGTGGCACCGGAGGTGGCTGCCTCAGCGCTGCTGAAAGGCATGACGGCCCACTACCTGATCAAGTCGGTCTATCCCGTGCAACAGGGCGACACCGTACTGGTGCACGCGGGGGCCGGCGGTGTGGGGCTGCTGCTGACACAGTGGTTGACCAGCCTGCCCGCGAAGGTGATCACCACCGTGTCGACGCCCGAGAAGGCAGAGCTGTCCCGGCAAGCCGGCGCTGTGGAGGTGCTCGACTACCCCTCGGACCCCGGCGAGTTCGGCGCGCGTATTCGTGACCTGACCGACGGCAACGGAGTGGCCGCGGTTTACGACGGCGTGGGCAAAACCACGTTCGACGCGAGCCTGGCCAGCCTGGCCGTCCGCGGCACGCTGGCGTTGTTCGGCGCCGCGAGCGGTCCGGTGCCGCCGGTGGACCCGCAACGGCTGAATGCGGCCGGGTCGGTGTATTTGACCCGGCCGTCGCTGGTGCACTTCACCCGCACGCCTGACGAATTTTCTTGGCGAGCAGGCGAAGTGCTCGATGCGATCGCCGCCGGGTCGATCACCGTGACGGTCAGTGAGCACTATCCGCTGGCCGAGGCCGCTCGTGCGCACGCCGACCTGCAGGGCCGCAAGACGACAGGCTCGGTGGTTCTGGTGCCGTGAGCACGTCGCCCTACAGCAGCGTCGGCAGCGCCAGCACGGAGTCGACGGCCAGCGCACAGAACACGACGGCCAGATAGTTGTTGGACTGCAGGAAAAGCCGCAGCGGCTTGACCGGCTCGCCGCGGCGCACTCCGGCGTACAGCTGATGTGCCATGGTCAAGAACCACGCCCCGGCCAACACCGCGACCACGGCGTACAACCAGCCCGCAGCCAGCGCAAGCACCAGCGTCGCAGCCACCGTCAGCCAGGTGTACACCAGGATCTGCTTGGTCACGTGGCGTTCACTTGCCACCGCGGGCAGCATCGGCACGCCGGCCGCCCGGTAGTCGTCCTTGTAGCGCATCGCCAAGGCCCAGGTGTGCGGCGGTGTCCAGAAGAAAATGATCGCGAACATCGCCAACGCCGGCCAGCTGATGGTGCCGGTGATCGCGGACCACCCGATCATCACCGGCATACATCCGGCCGCACCGCCCCACACCACGTTCTGCGACGTCCGCCGCTTGAGCAGCAACGTGTAGACGAACACGTAGAACCCGATGGTCGCGCCGGCAAGATGCGCCGACAGCAGGTTCGTCGTCCACCACAGCCAGAAGAACGACGCCACCGACAGGGCGACCCCGAATACCAGCGCATGGCTGGTGGGCACCGCCGCGCGGGCAAGCGGCCGCCGCGAAGTGCGTTTCATCACTTTGTCGATATCGGCGTCGGCGACGCAGTTCAGCGTGTTGGCCCCAGCGGCCGCCAGCATGCCGCCGATCAAGGTGTTGAGCATCAGCAGTGGCGCCACGGTTCCCCGATCCGCCAGCAGCATGGCGGGAATCGCGGTGACCACCAGCAATTCGATGACACGGGGCTTGGTGAGAGCGAGATAACCGAGCAGCGTGGTGCGGATGCGGTGGGACCACGACACGTGGACCCGCTCGCGAATGCTCACGCAAGACTCCTCGGCGGGTGGGCTTCTACTACAGGCGATGGTAGACCGCAGGCCCACATGACCCATAGCGCAGGGTCGAACTGCCGGAGCAATCGACCATCCCGGCCCGGCCGCACTAGGGTTGACCTTGTACTTGACCGGCCGGGCTGCCTACCGACCCGAGGAGCGCGTTTGTGACCACGCTTGAGGAGCTCTCCGCCCTTACCCGCCCAAACCACCCCGACGACTGGACCGAGCTCGACTCGCAAGCCGTCGACACGATCCGGGTGCTCGCGGCGGATGCGGTCCAGAAGGCAGGCAACGGCCATCCCGGCACTGCGATGAGCCTGGCGCCGCTGGCCTACACGCTGTTTCAGCGCACCATGCGCCACGATCCCAGCGACACCCACTGGCTCGGCCGCGATCGGTTCATCCTGTCGGCCGGCCACAGCAGCCTGACCCTGTATCTGCAGCTGTTTCTCGGCGGCTTCGGCCTGGAGCTGTCGGACATCGAGTCGTTGCGCACCTGGGGCTCCAAGACTCCCGGCCACCCCGAGTTCCGCCACACCGAAGGCGTGGAGATCACCACCGGCCCGCTGGGTCAGGGACTCGCCTCCGCGGTCGGTATGGCCATGGCCGCACGCTACGAGCGAGGCCTGTTCGACCCCGACGCCGCGCCCGGCGCCAGCCCGTTCGACCACTACATCTACGTGATCGCCTCCGACGGCGACATCGAAGAAGGTGTGACGTCTGAGGCGTCCTCGCTCGCCGGCACCCAGCAGTTGGGCAACCTGATCGTCTTCTACGACAACAACCAGATCTCCATCGAGGACGACACGAAGATCGCGTTGTCCGAGGACACCCCGGCGCGTTATGCGGCCTACGGCTGGCACGTGCAGATCGTGGAGGGCGGCGAGAACGTCGTCGGCATCGAACAGGCGATTGCCGCGGCCAAGGCCGTCACCGACAAGCCGTCGTTCATCGCACTGCGGACCGTAATCGGTTATCCCGCACCGAATTTGATGAACACCGGGAAGGCGCACGGCGCCGCGCTGGGCGAGGAGGAAGTCGCAGAGGTCAAAAAGATCCTCGGCTTCGACCCAGACAAGAAGTTCGAGGTCCGCGACGAGGTGCTGGCACACACCCGCAAGCTGGTGGACCGCGGCCGCGAGGCGCACGAGAAGTGGCAGGCCGACTTCGACGCGTGGGCCGAACGCGAACCGGAGCGCAAGGCGCTGCTGGACCGGCTGATCGCCCAGGAGATGCCCGACGGGTGGGACGACGACCTGCCCTACTGGGAGCCGGGCTCCAAGGCGGTGGCCACCCGGGCGGCCTCCGGCGAGGTGCTCTCGGCGGTGGGGCCGAAGCTGCCTGAGCTTTGGGGCGGATCGGCCGACTTGGCCGGCAGCAACAACACCACGATCAAGGGCGCGGATTCGTTTGGGCCGCCGTCGATTTCGACCAAGGAGTACACCGCGCACTGGTACGGGCGCACGTTGCACTTCGGCGTCCGCGAGCACGCGATGGGCGCGATCCTGTCCGGCATCGTGCTGCACGGCCCCACCCGCGCGTACGGCGGAACGTTCCTGCAGTTCTCCGACTACATGCGCCCGGCCGTCCGGCTGGCCTCACTGATGGACATCGACACCATCTACGTCTGGACGCACGACTCGATCGGGCTGGGCGAGGACGGGCCGACCCACCAGCCGATCGAGCACCTCGCCGCACTGCGTGCGATCCCGCAGCTGTCGGTGGTGCGGCCCGCCGATCCCAACGAAACGGCTTACGCCTGGCACACCATCCTGTGTCGCGGCGCCGGCAGCGGTCCCGTCGGGTTGATCCTGACCCGCCAGGGTGTGCCGGTCTTGGAGGGCACCAGCCGCGACGGTGTCGCGCGCGGCGGTTACGTGCTCGGCGGAGGCAACCCGTCCGACGACGCCGACGTGATCATCATCGCCACCGGTTCGGAAGTACAGCTTGCGGTGGAGGCCAGAAAGCTGTTGGCGGAGCGCGACATCAACGCCTACGTCGTCTCGATGCCGTGCGTGGAATGGTTCGAGTCGCAGCCGCAGGAGTACCGCGACAGCGTGCTGCCGCCGGACGTGCCGGCACGCGTCGCAGTCGAAGCGGGGGTCGCCCAGAGCTGGTACAAGTTCGTCGGCGACACCGGGGAGATCGTGTCGATCGAGCACTACGGCGAGTCGGCCGACTACAAGACGTTGTTCCGCGAGTTCGGTTTCACCGCAGAAGCCGTCGTCGCCGCCGCGGAACGAGCAATCGACAACTAAAGCGAAAGGCTCTGCGATGACCCAGAATCCGAATCTCGCCGCGCTGTCGGCGGCCGGTGTATCGGTGTGGCTGGACGACCTGTCCCGGGACCGGCTGCGGACCGGCAATCTGCAGAACCTCATCGACACCCGATCCGTGGTGGGCGTCACCACCAACCCGACGATCTTCCAGACCGCGCTGTCCAAGGGGCAGGCCTACGACGAGCAGATCGCCGAACTGGCCGAGCGCGGCGCCGACGTAGACGCGGCGATCCGCACCGTCACCACCGACGACGTCCGGGAAGCCTGCGACGTGTTACGCCCGCAGTGGGAGGGCTCCGACGGCGTCGACGGCCGGGTGTCCATCGAGGTGGACCCGCGGCTCGCCCATGACACCGACAAGACGGTCCAGCAGGCGATCGAACTGTGGAAGATCGTCGACCGGCCGAACTTGCTGATCAAGATTCCCGCCACCGAAGCCGGCCTGCCGGCCATCACATCCACTTTGGCCGAAGGCATTTCAGTCAACGTGACGCTGATCTTCTCGGTCGAACGCCACCGCGCCGTGATGGACGCCTACCTCGCCGGACTGGAGGCCGCCAAGAAGGCCGGCCACGACATGTCCAAAATCCATTCCGTTGCATCGTTTTTCGTGTCCCGCGTCGACACGGAGATCGACAAGCGGCTGGAGAAGATCGGCAGCGACGAGGCGCTCGCGCTGCGCGGGCAGGCCGGTGTGGCCAACGCGCGCCTGGCCTACGCCGCGTACGAGGAAGTGTTCGTCGGCGGTGACCGCTACGAAGCGATGAAGGCCGACGGCGCCCGCGTGCAGCGGCCACTGTGGGCGTCGACGGGCGTGAAGAACCCGGAGTACTCCGACACCCTCTACGTCACCGAGCTCGTCGCCCCCAACACCGTCAACACCATGCCCGAAAAGACCATCGAGGCCGTCGCCGACCACGGTGTCATCACGGGCGACACCGTCACCGGCCGCGCCGGCGAGGCGCAGGAGGTGTTCGACAAACTCGACGCGTTGGGCGTCGACCTGCGCGACGTGTTCCTCGTGCTCGAAAACGAAGGTGTCGAGAAGTTCGAAAAATCCTGGCACGAGCTTCGGGACGCCACGCAGGAACAGCTCGACGCCGCCAAGAAATGACAGGGGCGGAGACCGGATCCGCGGCGGCTGCAGCGGAGTGGCGTAACCCGTTGCGCGACAAGCGCGACAAGCGCATGCCGCGCATCGCGGGGCCGTGCGGTGTGGTGATTTTCGGTGTCACCGGCGACCTTGCCCGCAAGAAGCTGATGCCCGCGATCTACGACCTGGCCAACCGCGGGCTGCTGCCACCGACGTTCGCGCTCGTCGGATTCGCCCGCCGCGACTGGGCCGACGAGGACTTCGGCAAGGTCGTCTACGACGCGGTCAAGCAGCACGCCCGCACTCCGTTCCGCAAGGAGGTATGGGACCGGCTCGCCGAGGGGTTCCGGTTCGTGCAGGGCACATTCGACGACGACGCCGCGTTCGCGCGGCTGGCCGAAACGCTGGACAAGCTCGACGCTGAGCGCGGCACCGGCGGCAATCACGCGTTCTACCTTGCGATCCCGCCCAAGGCGTTCCCGCTTGTCTGCGAGCAGCTGTCCAAATCGGGGCTGGCACGGCAGCAAGAGGGCAAGTGGAGCCGGGTGGTGATCGAGAAGCCGTTCGGCCATGACCTGCAGAGCGCACGCGAACTGAACGCCGTGGTGAACAGCGTTTTCCCGGAAGACACCGTGTTCCGGATCGACCACTACCTGGGTAAGGAGACGGTGCAGAACATCCTGGCACTGCGCTTCGCCAACGAACTGTTCGAACCGATCTGGAACAGCCACTACGTCGACAGCGTGCAGATCACGATGGCCGAGGACATCGGGCTGGGCGGGCGAGCCGGCTACTACGACGGGATCGGCGCCGCCCGTGACGTGATCCAGAACCACCTGCTGCAACTGCTCGCGCTGACCGCGATGGAAGAGCCCATCAACTTCCACCCGCGCGAACTGAAAGAGGAGAAGGTCAAGGTCCTTTCGGCGGTACGGCTGGCCGAGCCGTTGTCGGAGACGACCTCGCGGGGACAGTACACAGCCGGCTGGCAGGGCAGCTCGAAGGTGGTCGGGCTGCTCGACGAAGAGGGCTTCTCCAAGGATTCCAAGACCGAAACGTTCGCGGCGATCACACTCGACATCGACACCCGCCGCTGGGCCGGCGTGCCGTTCTACCTGCGGACCGGAAAGCGGTTGGGCCGCAGGGTGACCGAGATCGCGATGATCTTCAAGCGGGCTCCCCATCTGCCGTTCGACCAGACGATGACCGAGGAGCTCGGCCAGAACGCGCTCGTCATCCGGGTGCAGCCGGACGAGGGCATCACCATGCGGTTCGGCTCCAAAGTCCCGGGCAGCGCCATGGAAGTTCGCGACGTCAACATGGACTTCTCGTACGGCGCAGCGTTCGCCGAGGATTCACCAGAGGCCTACGAGCGGCTGATCCTCGACGTGCTGCTGGGCGAGCCGTCGCTGTTTCCCGTCAACCAGGAAGTCGAACTCTCCTGGGAGATCCTCGATCCCGTCTTGGATTATTGGGCGACGCACGGCCGACCCGACCCGTACGAGGCCGGCACGTGGGGTCCTGAGTCGTCGTTCGAGATGCTGCGGCGCACCGGCCGGGAATGGCGGCGGCCGTGATCGTCGAGATGCCCGACACCACCACCAACGACATCGCCAAGCGGATCACGGCACTGCGCGAAGAGGGCGGTGCGATCACGCTGGGCCGCGTGCTGACACTTGTGATCGCGTTGGACATCGGCAATCTGAACGAAGACGCCATCGAGGCGGCCACGTCGGCCAGCCGTGAGCATCCTTGCCGGATCATCGCGGTGGTGCCCGACGAACCGTTCGCGGAGACACCGCGGTTGGACGCTCAGCTGCGCGTCGGCGGTGACGCCGGGGCCGGAGAAGTCGTGGTGCTGCGCATCTCCGGTCCGCTGGCCGCGCACGCCCACAGCGTGGTGCTGCCGTTCCTACTGCCGGACACCCCGGTGGTGGCGTGGTGGCCAGGTGTCGCACCAGCCGTTCCCGCCCAGGATCAGTTGGGCCGGTTGGCGATTCGGCGGATCACTGATGCGACCGGCGCCGAGGATCCGCTCGAGGCGATCAAGAGCCGGCTGCCCGGCTATACGCCAGGCGACACCGATTTGGCGTGGAGCCGCATCACGTACTGGCGCGCGCTTCTGGCGTCGGCGCTCGATCAGCCGCCGTTCGAGCCGGTGAGCTCCGTGCTGGTGTCCGGGCTGAAGAACGAACCAGCGCTCGATATCTTGGCCGGCTGGCTGGCGTCGCGGATCGACGGTCCGGTGCGGCGCGCAGTCGGCGACCTCAAGGTCGAGCTGACCCGACCGACGGAAACGGTCACACTCAGTCGTCCACAAACCGGGTCGACGGCCACGCTCAGCCGCACAGCCCGGCCCGACGCTTTACTTCCCTTGGCGCGCAGGACGACTCGCGAATGCCTTGCCGAGGATTTGCGCCGACTCGACCCCGACCAGATCTACGAAGAAGCGCTCCGCGGAATCGACAAGGTGCAGTACGTATGAGTACATCGGTCCACACATACCCCGACAGCGCGACATTGGTGGCCGGCGTAGGCGAGCGGCTTGCCGAGGAGATCGCGTCGGTGGTGCGGTTTCGTGGCCGGGCGATGGTCGTGCTGACCGGCGGCGGCACCGGCATCGGAGTGTTGCAGCATCTCGGCGAGCACGGCGGTGGCATCGACTGGTCGCGGGTGCATCTGTTCTGGGGTGACGATCGGTTCGTGCCGGAGGACGACGACGAGCGCAACTTCCGCCAGGCCCGCGCCGCGCTGCTCGACAAGATCGACATCCCCGCCGAGAACGTGCATCCCATGGCCGCAAGTGACGGCGAATTCGGCGACGACATCGAGGCCGCGGCCCAGGCCTACGAACGCGAACTCGCCGCTCAGGCCGACCCCGGTCAGTCGGCTCCGCAATTCGACGTGCACCTGCTGGGCATGGGTCCGGAAGGCCATGTGAACTCGCTGTTTCCGCACTCCGCGGCGGTGCGAGAGAAGCAGCGCTTGGTAGTCAGCGTCGAGGATTCGCCCAAGCCGCCGCCGCGGCGAATCACGTTGACACTGCCGGCAATTCAACGATCGCGCGAGGTCTGGCTGATCGTCTCGGGTGCGGGCAAAGCGGATGCGGTGGCTGCGGCGGTAGACGGCGCAGACCCCGTGTCGGTGCCCGCGGCCGGCGCCGTCGGGCGAGACGCCACCGTCTGGTTCCTCGACAAGGCGGCAGCGGGAAAGCTCGGCGACGGGTCATAATGACCGGCATGGCAGACAAGGGTGGCGCGCGCACCGGCCGGGAACGGATCAAGACCTTGGCTCAGGCAGCGCTCAATGCCGACCTCACCGTCGAGCAGGTCGACACAGTCCTGAACAACCTCATGAAATCCTTGTCGGCGCTCGACAAGTCGATCGAAGGCCTGGACGGGTCGCTGGTCACCTTCAACAGCAGCTTGGACTACCTCAACGACACGCTCAACCGTCTGGAGGGAATCGTCGACCGCGTCGAACGCATCGTCGGCATCGGTGAGGCCGCGGTCGCTCCGTTGGCAGCGACCGAAACCGCAGTCCGCCAGGTGGTGAAGAAGATTCGCGACCGCACGCACCTGTAGGCAATTATTCGCCGATCACCGGGGGTGCGACCAGCGGCAGTTCACCAACCAGTTCGTTGGTGTTGCCGGCCGACACCAGATATCGCGGCGAACGATGCTGCTGGGTGTCGTCGCGCCACAGCCCGCCGGGATAGGCCGTCCCGACCAACGGTGTGACCGACGACGTCGACCGGACCGGGTTCGGTGGGGTGCTCTGCCCGGCCGTGGGCACACCGGTCGGTGGCGGCGTCGCCGTGGCTGCCGGTTCGAAGTGAGCCGACGGTGCGCCGCTGAGCACTGGCGCCACCGCAGCGCTGCTTGGCGGCGAGTGCCACGCCGGCAGCGGATCAGTGACGCCAGCCGGATGCGTAACACCTTTCACGGGGTCGACGGGCAGCGCGGGAGGCGGGGCAGGCCCGACATGAAACGGCGTCGCCCCGGGAACCGGACCGGTGGGCGACGTTCCCGACGCCGGTATGGCCGGCAGCGGAATCGTGTCTTCGGTGCTGCCCAGCGGGAACGGCTCGGGTGGCGATGGAAGATCGGCGACCGCGTTGCCCGCCGCCACGGCGGGTCCGCTGTAGAGCTGGCGGACTTGCGACAGCGCCTCGTCGAGACGCTGTGCCGCCGAATCCCCTTCGTCCGGCGCGGTGATGCACGCCCGCAGATCACCGGCGGCGCGAGACAACTCCCCCAGGTGCACAGCCAGCGATCGGCACGAGGTCAAGCCGTCGAGCGAGCCGGTGATGTAGCGCCGCAACGCCTCTGCAGCCGCCTCGGCTCCTTGGCCTCGCCATCCCTGCTCGAGTTGCCCGCAGACTCCGCGCAACAGAGCGGTCAGTACGTCACGAATATCGTCGATCGCGGCGTGCCAGTCGTCGACGCGGCGCGAGATCCGAACCGGATCGAGTCTGGCCTGCATGTCCATCACCGCGGCGTGCGACCACACGCCGGGAGTCCAGTCGTCCGGCGTTAGAGCCACGACTTCCCTATCGCAGCGCGGTCGGCGTCACCATAACCGCTTGTGCTGCTGCGGAATTGGATAGCAATGGCGGCGAGGTTCGCGGCGTGGGTGTCGAGCAGCCACCGCAGCGAGTTCGCGCCCACCGCTTTGTCCTGCAGCAGCTGCGCCCATCCTCGGCCCTCTTCGCAGTCGCCGAGCCAGCCGTCGCAAACGCCGTCGGCGAATCGTTGAACCGAGCGGGCTTTCGCGGTGAGCTCTGCGGCGGCCGCGTCACACAGCGCTGCCGCGTCGGGTCCGCCTTGCGGGGTGAGGTACACGTCGGCCATGTTCCTACGACGCATCCGCGGCCGCGAACGGTTCCGTCACCCGCTGTTGCGCAGGGCCGACGCGAGGCCGTTCATGGTGAGAAGGATGCCGCGCTGCACGAGTTCGTCGTCGTCGCCGCCGCGGTACCGGCGAAGCAACTCCACCTGCAGGTGGTTCAGCGGCTCCAGATACGGGAAGCGGTTGAACACCGATCGGGCCAGCGCGGGATTGTCGGCCAGGAGGTCGTCTTGACCCGTGATCAGCTGGTGCATTCTGATGGTGCGCTGGTGTTCGGTGACGATCTTGTCGAACACGCGCCGCCGCAACGCCTCGTCGGGCACCAGTTCCGCATATCGGGCGGCTAGCCCCATGTCCGACTTCGCCAGCACCTGAGCCATGTTCGACAGCACGGTGGAGAAGAACGGCCAGCGGTGGTAGAGGTCCTGCAGCACCTCGAGGCCACCGTCGCGGTCGGCGAGCCATTGCTCGATGGCGCTGCCCGTCCCGTACCAGCCGGGCAGCATCACGCGCGACTGGCTCCACGCCAGCACCCACGGGATCGCCCGCAGATCAGAGATCGACGTGGTCTGCTTGCGCGAGGTCGGGCGGCTGCCGATATTGAGTGCGCCGATCTCACTGACCGGGGTGGAGGCGGTGAAGTAGTCGACGAAACCCGTTGTGCGGTGGACTAATTCGGCATATGCGCGGTGGGCAAGTTCGGCGAGTTCGTCGAGCACCCGATACGCCTGTTCGGCGTCGTCGCCGAGGCCTTCCGTGTCCAGCAGTGTGGCTTCCAGCGTGGCGGCAACCAACGTTTCGAGGTTGCGCCGGGCGACGCGCGGTTCGGCGTACTTGGCGGCGATCACCTCGCCCTGTTCGGTGAGACGCAGCGACCCGGACACCGCGCCGGGTGGTTGCGCGAGTATCGCGTCGTAGCTCGGACCGCCGCCGCGACCGACGGTGCCGCCGCGACCATGGAACAGCCGCAACCGAATACCGGCCTTGCGCGCGGTCTCGACCAGATCGAGTTCGGCGCGGTACAGCGCCCAGTTCGCGGCCAGGTAACCGCCGTCTTTGTTGGAGTCGGAATACCCGAGCATCACCTCTTGACTGTCGCCACGCGCGCGAACCAGTGTCCGGTACACCGGAAGGTCAAGTGCCGCTTGCAGAATCGAGGCGCCGCGCTGCAGGTCGTCGATCGTCTCGAACAGCGGGACGATGCCCACGGGCGAGCACGGTTCGTCGCCGGCGGCATCCAGCAGCCCGCCCTCGCGCAGCAGGATCGCCGCCTCGAGCATGTCCGACACCGAGCGGCACATCGACACGATGTAGGTAGGCACCGCTTCCGGACCCAACACCCGCACGGCCCGGGCCGCGGCAATCACGATGTCGACTTCCTTGCGCGCCAGCTCGGACAGTTGAGCGTTCTCGCGAGTCAGCGGCCGGCGAGTGGCCAGCTCTGAAGCCAGCAGCTCGACGCGTTCCGGCTCCGGCAGGGACCGGTAGTCGGAATGCACGCCGGCCCAGTCCAGCAGCTCGGCCACCACTTCCTCGTGCACGTCGGAGTTCTGCCGCATGTCGAGGCTGGAGAGGTGAAAACCGAAGACCCGCACAGATTCTCGTAAGTGGGCCAGCCGGTCGTCGGCCAGAAGATCGCTGCGGTGACCGCGCAGCGACGTGTCCACGACGTCGAGGTCGGCGAGCAGCTCGTCGGGCGACTGGTAGGGCGCCATGCCCAAGTCGAGTTGCGGGCCGGGCTGGCGGTCCAGCTTTTGCTGCGCGGTAGCGGTCAGCCGCGCCCGAATCACGCGCAGTGCCCGCCGATACGGCTCGTCGAGCCTGGCCTGTTCGTCGTTGCGGTCGGCCAGCGCCGCCAGCTCGTCGGTGACCTTCACCAGCCGCGCCGACATCGAAAGCTGTTCTTCCAGCGCGGCGAGCGCGGAAAGGTAGTGCTGGAACGCGGTGTGGGCAGCGCTGTCGGTCGCGTGCCGCACGACGTCGGCTGTCACGTTGGGATTGCCGTCGCGGTCACCGCCGATCCACGACCCCGGCCGCAGAATCGGCTCTTCGAGCAAGTGGGCACCGGGCCAGCGCGCGTGCAGCGCCTCGCGAACCTCCGCGTTGACCTCAGGGATCACCTGCAGAAACGAGGCTTGGAAATAACGCAGGCCGACTTGAATTTCGTCTTGAATCCTCAAGCGCTGCAATCTGATCAGCGCTGTCTGCCAGAGCCGCAGCACTTGACGGCGCAGCTCCGTTTCGATGTCGCGCCCGTCGGGCGTCTCGCGGTGGCCGTGTAGCCGCAACCTCATCAGTTCGGTGATGCGGTGCTGCGTCTCGAACACCGTGCGGCGTCGCGTCTCGGTCGGGTGGGCGGTGATCACCGGCGACACCAGCGCATCGCGGAGTGCTTCGGCGATCGTCGGCGAATCCAATTGAGCCGCATCAAGTTTGCGGTACGTGGCGGCCAGGCTGCTGTCTTGTGGCGGCTCACCCGCCGCGACGTGGATGGCGCGGCGCCGTTCCCGGTGGATGTCCTCGGCGACGTTTGCCAGCAGCGCGAAATGGCTGAAGGCGCGGATCACCGGGATCGCCTCGCGGACGTCGATGCCGTCGAACATCCGCGCCAGCTCCGTGCGGTCGATCTCCGAACGGCGGACCCGAAAGGACTCGACGCGGGCGCGTTCGACGAGGTCGAACACTTCCTCGCCGTTCTGCTCGCGGACGGTGTCGCCGAGGATTCCGCCAAGCAGCCGGATGTCTTCGCGCATCGGCTCGGTCGCCTCGCGCCCCAGCTGCGTGCGGTGCACCGCCCCGATGGGCGCCAATGCGTCGGGAACCTCAGCCATGAGCCAAGTATCGGTGGGCTTCAGGCGCCCCGCACGCCGTGGCTGTTGTCAGCTGTATTTGATCATCAGGCCGACGCCGATGATCGAGACCAGCCAGATCCCGACCACGAACAGCGTCACCCGGTCGAGGTTCTTCTCCACCACCGTCGAGCCGGACAGACTCGACTGGACGCCGCCGCCGAACAGCGTCGACAGGCCGCCGCCCTTGGCGCGGTGCAGCAGCACGAGCAACACCACCAAGATGCTGGTGATCACCAGCAGGATCTGCAGGGCCATCTCCATGGCCGCTACCCTACCGTCTTCAACCGGGCAGGTCGGGCAGCGGGCCGCCGGCGGCGATGGCCGACATGATCGCGAACTGCTCGCCGTCCAGGGATGCACCGCCCACCAGCGCGCCGTCCACATCCGCCTGCGCAACGATGTCGCCGATGTTCTTGGCGTTCACCGACCCGCCATACAGCACCCGGATCGCGTCGGCGACCTGTGGCGACGTGAGCTTGGCCAGCTCGTCGCGGATCGCCTTACAGACCTCTTGGGCGTCGGCCGCGCTGGCCACCCGACCCGTGCCGATGGCCCACACCGGTTCGTAGGCGATCACCACCTGAGCGATCTGGTCCGCAGACAGCCCGGCGAGCGATCCGCGCAGCTGATCGACGTTGTGCTCGACGTGGTTGCCGGCCTCGCGGACCTCGAGGTGCTCGCCGATGCAGACGATCGGGATCAGCTCGTGGCGGAACGCGGCGGCCGCCTTCCCCGCGACGAGCTCGTCGTCCTCGTTGTGGTAGGTGCGGCGCTCGGAGTGCCCGACCACAACGTAGGTGCAGCCCAGCTTGTTGAGGAACGCGCCGCTGATCTCTCCGGTGTAGGCGCCCTGGTCGTGCTGCGAAATGTCCTGGCCGCCGTACGTCAGCTTGAGCTTGTCACCGTCGACCAGCGTCTGCACCGAGCGCAAGTCGGTGAACGGCGGCAGCACGGCGACGTCGACCTTGTCGAAGTACTTCTCCGGCAGCGAGAACGCGATCTTCTGCACCAGCGCGATCGCTTCGAAGTGGTTGAGGTTCATTTTCCAATTGCCGGCGATCAGCGGCTTACGGCTCACGATTGCAGTACCTCTCACTCTTCTAGGACAGCGAGGCCCGGCAGTGTCTTGCCCTCAAGGTATTCCAGCGAGGCACCGCCGCCGGTGGAAATGTGCGAGAAGCCGTCTTCGGGCAATCCCAGCGCCCGCACGGCCGCGGCCGAGTCGCCACCGCCGACCACGCTGAAGGCGCCCTTGCGGGTGGCGCCGATGATCGCTTCAGCTACGCCCTTGGTGCCGGCGGCGAACGCCGGGAACTCGAAAACGCCCATCGGACCATTCCAGAACACGGTCTTGGCGTTCGAGAGCAGGGCCGTGAACCGCTTCACCGATTCCGGCCCGATGTCCAATCCCATCTTGTCGTCCGGGATCTGGCCTGCGCTGACAGTTCGTGAAGGCGAGTCAGCCTTGAATTCGTCGGCGACGACGATGTCGACCGGCAGGTGGATGACATCGGCATGGGTCTCGAGAAGTTCCTTGCAGGTGTCGATCATCTCGGGCTGTACCAGCGACTTGCCCACCGAAACCCCATGGGCGGCAAGGAAAGTGAAGCACATGCCGCCGCCGATCACCAGGCTGTCGGCCTTGGTGGCCAACTGCTCGATGACCGCGAGCTTGTCGGACACCTTGGACCCGCCCAGCACCACCGCATAGGGCCGCTCGGTGGAACTGGTGAGCTGGTGCAGCACATTGACTTCCGCCTCGACGAGCCTGCCGGCATAGTGCGGCAACAGCGTGGCGACGTCGTACACCGACGCCTGCTTGCGGTGCACCACCCCGAAGCCGTCGGACACGAAAGCACCGTCGGGCTCGACGAGTTCGGCGAGCTGACGAGCCAGCGCCATCCGTTCGGTGTCGTCCTTGCTGGTTTCCCGCGGGTCGAACCGGACGTTCTCGAGCAGCAGTACGTCGCCGTCCGTCAGGCCCTCGGCACGGGCGAGAGCGTCCGCGCCGACGACGTCCCCGGCCAGTTGGACATGCCGGCCCAGCGCGTCACTGAGAGCCGCGGCAACCGGTTTCAGCGAGAACTTCGGGTCCGGACCGCTTTTGGGACGACCGAGGTGCGCGGTGATGACGACCTTCGCGCCGGCCTCGGCCAACGCCTTCAGCGTGGGCGCCGACGCGGTGATCCGGCCCGGATCGGTGATGCGGCCGTCGTCGTCGAGCGGGACGTTGAGGTCGGAGCGCACCAGCACTCCCCGTCCCGAAACTCCTTGTGCCAGAAGATCTTCGAGAGTAGGCAAGCCGGCCATGTCTACAGGGACTTGCCCACCAGCGCGACGAGGTCGACGAGCCGGTTGCTGTAGCCCCACTCGTTGTCGTACCAGGACACCACCTTGGCCTGGTTCTCGATGACCTTGGTCAGCCCGGAGTCGAAGATCGACGAGTGCGGGTCGGTGACGATGTCGCTGGACACGATCGGAGCGTCGTAGTACTTGAGGATGCCCTTGAGTTTGCCCTCGGCGGCGGCCTTGAACGCGGCGTTGATGTCCTCGACGCTGGCCGACTTGGAGATCTCGGCAGTCAGGTCGGTGACCGAGCCGGTAGGAATCGGCACGCGCAGCGCGTAGCCGTCGAGCTTGCCGTTCAGCTCGGGAAGCACCAGGCCGATGGCCTTGGCGGCACCGGTGGACGTCGGCACGATGTTCAGCGCGGCGGCCCGAGCGCGGCGCAGGTCCTTGTGCGGGCCGTCTTGCAGATTCTGGTCTTGCGTGTACGCGTGGATGGTGGTCATCAGACCGCGGACGATGCCGAACTCGTCGTGCAGCACTTTGGCAAGTGGCCCAAGGCAATTCGTGGTGCACGACGCGTTGCTGATGATGTTCTGGCTGCCGTCGTACTTGTCGTCGTTGACGCCGAGCACGACGGTGAGGTCTTCGCCCTTGGCGGGCGCGGAGATGATGACCTTCTTCGCGCCTGCTTCGAGGTGACCCTTGGCCTTGGCGGCGTCGGTGAACAAGCCGGTGGATTCGACGACGACGTCGACGCCGAGGTCACCCCACGGCAGCGCGGAGGGGCCTTCCTTGAGCTCGAGGGCCTTGATCTTGTTGGAGCCGACGACGATCGTGTCGTCGCCTTCGAGGCTGACGTCCTGCGGGAACCGGCCGAGAATCGAGTCGAATTTCAGCAGATGCGCCAAGGTGGCGTTGTCGGTGAGGTCGTTGACCGCCACGACCTCGAGGTCGGTGCTCTTGCCTTCGGCCTTCTGCGCTTCGAGGGCCCGGTAGAAGTTGCGTCCGATGCGACCGAAGCCGTTGATACCTATCCGGACCGTCACGTCTGTCTCCTTGGTCTGATGATTTCTCCCGGCCAGCCTAGTGGGAGGGCCTTTTCGCCGTGCGGCCGGTGGTGACGGCAGTGATCTGGTTAACGTGGTCGAGGTGCGCTACGAAGTGACCGACGACGACACCGCCGAGCGGGTCGGCAGCGGCGACGTTCCGGTGCTCGCGACGCCGCGGTTGATCGCATGGCTGGAAGCGGCGACGGTCCTGGCGGCCGCGCCGTTCACGGCGGCGGGCCAGACGACGGTCGGGACCGCGGTACGCGTCGAACATCGCCGGGCGACGAAGGTGGGCGGGATCGTCGAAGTCTCCGCCGAGCCGCCTGCGGCGCCTGACGGCCGGAGTCTGACATTCCGGGTTCGGGCCGTCGACGATTCGGGTCAGGTGGTTGCTGCCGGCGAAATCGACCGCGCGATCGTCGACCGGGAGAAGTTCTTGGCGCGCTTCGGCTGAGCCGTCGCCTGACGAGCCTCTAGATCGGGTGCGCCTCGAACCACTCCAGCAAGAGGTCGGCCGCTTTGTCGGGTTCTTGGTCGGGGATCCAATGCGAAACACCACGCAGCACTTCGAAGCGGTATTCGGCGCTGACGTATCGGGCCGTGTCACGGGCAGGCTTTTCCGTGAGCGCGATGTCGTCGTCGCTCCAGACGTACAGGGAGGGCACCGAGATCTTCTGGTTGGTCGTCCGGAAATCGTTCAGCGGAATCGCCCGGTACCAATTGAGCGCCGCCGTGAGCACACCAGGTTCGGCCATTCCCTTGGCATCTCGCTCGGCCGCCTGCGGGCTCTGGCCTGCCCTGCGCAGGAACCGGGCCATCAGTGCGGCTTTGCCCTTTCGTCCCAACAGCATCCGTTCGGGCAACCAGGGCAGCTGGAAGAAGAACATGTACCAGGATGCGAGACCCTGCCGGCTCGTGACGAAAGACTTGAGGAACGCCGCCGGGTGCGGGACCGAGAAGATCGACAGCGAGGCAAGACGTTCCGGGTACTCAGCGGCTGTCGCCCACGCCGCGAGAGCACCCCAGTCGTGCCCGACGAGGTGAACCCGGCTAGCGCCTACGGTGTCGATCAACGCGCGAACGTCCTCGACCAATTCCGGTGTGCGGTAGTCCCGCCGCCGCGGCGGCCGAGCGCCGGGCGAATAGCCACGCTGGTTCGGCGCGATGCACCGGTAGCCGCGCGGTGTCAGCCGCTCGATCACCCCGTTCCAGCTGCTGTTGAACTGCGGAAAGCCGTGCAGCAACACCACCACCGGACCGTCCGCCGGCCCTTCGTCGAGGTAGTCGAACGTCAGCTCGCCGCGGCGGTATTGCTTCACTATGCGTCCTCGAGAAGATCCGGGGTCACCGCCGACTCGGTGTCGGGGATGCCGTCCTGTTTGGCTTTTCTGTCGGCCATCGACAACAACCGCCGAATACGGCCTGCCACAGCGTCTTTCGTCATCGGCGGATCGGCGAGCCGGCCGAGTTCTTCCAACGACGCCTGTCGATGCTCCACTCGCAGCTTGCCCGCCGCAGCCAGATGGTCCGGCACCGTGTCGCCCAGAATCTCCAACGCCCGTTCCACCCGCGCCGCCGCCGCCACCGCCGCGCGTGCCGACCGCCGCAGGTTCGCATCGTCGAAATTGGCCAGCCGATTGGCGGTCGCCCGGACTTCGCGGCGCATGCGCCGCTCCTCCCATGTCAGCCTGCTGTCCTGCGCACCCATCCGCGTCAACAACGCCCCGATCGCCTCGCCGTCGCGCACCACGACGCGGTCACTGCCCCGCACCTCGCGCGCCTTGGCGCTGATTCCCAGCCGCCGCGCCGCACCGACGAGCGCCAGCGCCGCCTCCGGGCCGGGGCAGCTCACCTCCAGGGCCGACGAGCGTCCCGGCTCGGTCAACGAGCCGTGCGCCAAGAAGGCGCCGCGCCACGCGGCCTCCGCGTCGGCAACGCTGCCACCGACCACATGCGCCGGCAGCCCCCGCACCGGCCGGCCGCGCAGATCCAGCAGTCCGGTCTGGCGCGCCAGCGCCTCACCGTCTTTGGCCACTCGCACCACGTAACGGGTGTTCTTGCGAATTCCGCTGGCCGACAACACATGTACGACGGCGTTGTAGCCGTACAGGTCGAAGATGTCCTTCCGGAGCCGCCGCGCGATGATTCCGAGATCGACCTCGGCCTCGACGATCACTCGGCCGCCCACGATGTGCAGGCCGCCGGCGAAGCGCAGCAGCGCCGCAACTTCCGCCTTTCGCGCGCTCACCGAATTGACGACCAACCTGCTCAACTCGTCTTTGACCTCGGCGGTCATCGCCACGCGTCGTCACCTCCCGGTCCCTCTAACCGGCCGGCCGCAGGGGTCGGCACCGTGGGTGCCATCGGCATCGCTGATGCGCGGACCCGCACGCTGTCCAACACCGCAGCCAACTTCGCCGGATCGTGCAGGGACGTACCCGGCCGCGCCACGTCAGCAAACTTTACTTCCGCGTTGAGCAGCGTGGCCGTGCGCCGCAATTGGTCCCGCTCGCGGTCGCTGGGAACGCGTTCTGCGTCGACGATGATCTCGTCGACGCGGAAGCCGGGCGCGTGCTGTGACAGCACGTGAAGATGCCGTTCCGCAGAAAACCCGGCCGTCTCGCCCGGCTCGGCGGCCAGATTCAGCACCAGCGCCCGACGAGCCGACGTGGCTTGCAACGCCGCCGCGAGACCGGGGACCAGCACATGCGGAATCACGCTGGTGAACCACGAACCTGGGCCCAGCACAACGAGATCCGCAGCGAGGATCGCATCCACCGCCTGGCGGGTGGCCGGTGGATCGCCGGGCAGCAGCCGAACGCGTCGGACTTTTCCCGGCGTCGTCGCCACCGCGACCTGGCCGCGGATCACCCGGCTCATCCTCGGATCGGACTCGAGCCCGGCGACGTCGGCCTCGATCTGCAGGGCGATCGGGCACATCGGCAGCACCCGGCCCTTGACACCCAAGATCCGCCCGAGTTCGTCGAGCGCGGCCACCGGGTCGGCCAGCACCTCGTTGAGCCCAGCAAGCAACAGATTGCCGATCGGATGACCGGCCAGCGCGCCGCTGCCGCCGAACCGGTGCTGCAGAATCGTGGCCCACAGCCGCCCGTACCGGCTGTCGGAAGCCAGAGCCGCCAACGCCATTCGAAGGTCACCTGGAGGTACGACGTCCAGCTCACTGCGCAGCCGGCCCGACGAACCGCCGTCGTCGGCGACGGTGACCACAGCGGTGACATGCGGGGTCAGCCGACGCGCGGCGGACAGCGTCGCATACAACCCGTGCCCGCCGCCGAGCGCGACGATGCGGTGACTCATTCGCGGCCCAGATCCCGGTGCAGCACGCGCACCGACAGTTCGTCGTGCGGTTGCAACCGTTCGGCCAGCGCCTCAGCCATCGCGACACTCCGGTGTTTGCCGCCGGTGCAGCCGATGGCGACGGTCATGTAACGCTTCCCCTCCCGTCGGTATCCCTCGACGACGAGGGATAGCAGTCGATCGTAGGTGTCGAGGAACTCTTCGGCACCGGGTTGAGCCAACACGTATTCGCGCACCGCCGGGGCTTGCCCGGTTTGGGGGCGCAGTTCGTCGACCCAGTGCGGATTCGGCAGGAAACGGACATCCATCACCATGTCGGCGTCCATCGGCAACCCGTACTTGAATCCGAACGACTCAACCGTGACGCTGGTGTGCGCGACGGCCTCCCCACCGAACGCCCGCTCGATGCTCTCACGCAGCCCGCGCACCGACAGCGTGGAGGTGTCGATGATCAGGTCGGCTCCCTCCCGCAGCGGGGCCAGCATCCTGCGTTCGGCGGCGATGCCTTCAGCCAGCGTCTGGTCGCCCTGCAGCGGGTGGCTACGTCGCACCTGCTCGTAGCGGCGGACCAGGATGTCGTCGGACGCCTCCAAGAACAACACCTGGGGCCAGATGCCTCGGGCCGCCAAATCCTTACGCACCCATTCCAAATCGCCGGTGAATCCGCGTGAGCGCACGTCGAGCACCACCGCCAGCTGGGTGATCCGCGACCCGGCTGCCAGCCCGAGATCAACCATCTGCGCTATCAGCTCCGGCGGCAGATTGTCGGCGACGTACCACCCGAGGTCCTCGAGCACCTTGGCGGCGGTGCCACGTCCCGCACCCGACAGACCGGTCACCAGGACGACGTCGATCCCTGACTTCGCCGCAGCCCCGTCGCCGGATGTGTCTCGCAGCTCTTCGCCTGTGCCCTGGTCTGTCATCCGGATGCCCTGCTTCGATCATCGCCCATTGCGGCGGGTTCCGCGCCGATTCCCGGCGAATCTGCGATTGCCGTCTCGTTGCTCGCGTCGTCGGCTCCGAGCGCATCGCGGACGGCACGCGCCGTCGCTAGCCCGATGCCGGGCACCGCGGTGATCTCCTCGACCGACGCCTGTTTGAGCCGGGCCACCGAACCGAAGTGCGCCACCAGCGCCTTGCGCCGCGCCTCCCCCAGCCCCCGCACCGAGTCCAGCGCCGACTCCGTCATCCGCTTCGACCGCTTGCTGCGGTGGTATGCGATTGCGAACCGGTGCGCCTCGTCGCGGACCCGCTGCAGCAGGAAAAGCCCCTCGCTGTTACGGGGCATGATCACCGGATCGGGTTCCGACGGCACCCACACCTCTTCGAGGCGCTTGGCCAGGCCGATCACGGCAACGTCGGTGATGCCCAGTTCGTCGAGCACCGCCTGGGCAGCGTTGACCTGGGGAGCGCCCCCGTCGACGACGAAAAGGTTTGGTGGATAGGCGAACCGGCGCGATGTGTCCGGGACGCGTGCCTCTGACAGATGGCGCCAGAACCGGCGCCGGGTCACCTCGGCGATCGACGCGACGTCGTCGGAGCGCCCGTCGCCGGCCGCCTCCCGGATCGCGAAGTGGCGGTAGTCCGATTTCTTCGGCAGCCCGTCCTCGAACACAACCAGCGAGGCAACCACGTCGGTGCCCTGCACATGGCTGACGTCTACGCACTCGATGCGCAACGGCGCCTCGGCCAGCCCGAGCGCATCCTGGATGCTCTGCAGCGCTTCGGATCTCGCGTTGAAGTCGCCGGCCCGCTTCAGCTTGTGCTGGGCCAGCGCCTCCTGCGCATTGCGCGCGACGGTTTCGGCCAGCGCGCGCTTGTCACCGCGCTGCGGCACCCGCAGCGACACCCGCGAACCGCGCAACGCCGACAACCACTCCGCCAGCTCGTCGGCATTGTCCGGCAGCACCGGCACCAGCACCTGGCGCGGCACGGGATTGGTGTATTCGTCTGCGGCGCCGTCTAATTCGGCCTGCTCTCCATAGAATTGCGTGAGGAATTGCTCTACCAGCACCTTGTGTGCCGATTCCTCTGGACCCGATGCCTTCTCGACGATCCAGCCGCGCTGCCCGCGCACCCGGCCACCGCGAACGTGGAACACCTGAACGGCTGCTTGGAGTTCGTCGTCGGCGAACGCGACCACGTCGGCGTCGGTGCCGTCACCAAACACCACCGCCTGTTTCTCCAGCGCCCGTTTGAGCGCGGAGACGTCGTCACGCAGCCGCGCGGCCCTTTCGAAGTCGAGCGCGGCCGCAGCCTCGTTCATCCGCTGCTCCATGTCGCGGATCATCCGGTCGGTCTTGCCCGACAAGAAGTCGCAGAAGTCCAGCACGATCTTGCGGTGCTCCTCGGCGCTGACCCGATACACGCACGGCGCCGAGCACTTGTCGATGTATCCGAGCAGGCACGGACGGTCAATCTGCCTGTGCCGCTTGAAAACTCCGGCCGAGCAGGTACGGGCCGGGAACACGCGAGTGAGCAGATCGAGCGTCTCGCGGATCGCCCAGGCGTGCGAGTACGGGCCGAAGTAACGAACGCCTTTGCGGCGAGGCCCGCGGTACACCATCAGCCGGGGGTACTCCTCGTTGAGCGTGACCGCGAGCACCGGATACGACTTGTCGTCGCGGTAGCGGACGTTGAACCGAGGGTCGAACTCCTTGATCCAGTTGTACTCGAGCTGAAGCGCCTCCACCTCGGTGGTGACGACGGTCCACTCGACGCTGGCCGCGGTGGTGACCATCTGCCGGGTCCGAGGCGGCAGGCTGGTGATGTCGGCGAAGTAGGAGGTCAGCCTGCTGCGCAGGCTTTTCGCCTTGCCGACGTAGATCACCCGGCCCTGGGTGTCCCGAAAGCGATAGACCCCGGGTTCGACGGGGATCGACCCGGGAGCGGGCCGGTACGTCGAGGGATCAGGCACCTGACCAGGTTAGTACCGGCGCCGAGACTTCCGTGAGCGCGGGAAAATGCGGGTGAGGACCGCGTGGAATACCGTTTCGGCGACTACTGCGTGGACCGATACTTGGCAACGATCTCGCGCACCGCGTCCATCGCCGCGACCGCGCGCTCCTTGTCGACAGCCTGAATCGCCATCAGCGGTATGTACTCGTCGTCGGGCAGGTCGACGCGCGCCCAGCGCGCCCCGGGGGGAAACGACACGTCGACGACGTCGGCCCAGCCAATCAGCTTCTCGCCGAGCAGATTCCGCACGGCCAGTCCCGCCTCCCCCGCGCGCAGCCGCGGCCGCGCGAACAACAGCACGACCGCGGCGATCACCACGCCGAGCCCCGCGATCGCGACCTGGTCGGCGGTCTGGAACACCACCCCGGTCGAGCCGATCTTCAACAGCACGCCCACCGCGATGTGTGCCGCCAAGATCACGACCGCCCCGACGTAGGCGAACAACGGGGTCAGGTGCGGTCGCACCTGCAGGTCCCACTTCGCCGTCATGGCCTCAGCGCCGTCACGACCTCAGCTGCCGCAGCGTCAGCGCCGTCGACAGCGCCGCCGCTGTGGCCTGCGCTCCCTTGTCTTCGGCCGAGGACGGCAACCCGGCCCGATCCAGCGCCTGCTCCTCGGTGTCACAGGTCAACACGCCGTTGGCCACCGGCGTGCCCGCGTCCAGTGAAACCCGCGTCAAGCCCTGGGTGACCGCGTCACATACGTAGTCGAAATGCGGTGTCTGCCCCCGGATCACCACCCCGAGCGCGACGACGGCGTCGTGGTTGCGCGCCAACTCCTGTGCGACAACCGGGATTTCGATAGCGCCCAGCACCCTGACCACCGTCGGCTTGCGGACGCCGGCGCCCGCCGCCATGCGGCGTGCGCTCTCCAGCAACGCATCACAGATCTTCTGATGCCAGGTGCTCGCGACGATGGCCAGCCGCATACCCGACGCATCGAGCGCCGGCATGTCCGGCACGCCGTGCGCTGGACTCACGCGGCGCTCACAGGGCTCCGCCGAATTCGCCTGGCAGCGCGTCGAAGTCGTCCAGCCCGGACAGGTCGTGGCCCATCCGGTCGCGCTTGGTGATCAGGTACCGGATGTTCTCCGCGTTGGCCCGCACCGGCAGTGGCACCCGCTCGATGATGTGCAGCCCGTACCCGTCGAGCCCCACCCGCTTGGCGGGGTTGTTGGTGAGCAGCCGCATCGAGCGCACACCGAGGTCGTAGAGGATCTGCGCACCCAGGCCGTAGTCGCGGGCGTCGGCGGGCAGGCCCAACTCGAGGTTCGCGTCCACGGTGTCGGCACCGGCGTCCTGTAACTGGTAGGCCTGCAGCTTGTGCATCAGCCCGATGCCGCGGCCCTCATGGCCACGCATGTACAACACCACGCCGCGGCCTTCTCGTGCGACCATCGCCATCGCCGCATCCAGTTGCGGGCCGCAGTCGCAGCGGCGCGAGCCGAACACGTCGCCGGTCAGGCACTCGGAGTGCACCCGCACCAGCACGTCCTCGCCGTCACCGATGTCGCCGCGCACCAGCGCGACGTGCTCGACGTCGTCGTAGATGCTCGTGTAGCCGACCGCCCGGAATTCGCCGTGTCGGGTGGGAATGCGTGCCTCGGCGATCAGCTCGACGTGCTTCTCGTGCTTACGCCGCCACTCGATCAGGTCGGCGATCGAAATGAGCGCCAAACCGTGGTCGTCGGCGAACACCCGCAGCTCCTCGGTCTGCGCCATCGCCCCTTCGTCCTTCTGGCTGACGATCTCGCAGATCGCGCCCGCGGGCTGCAGCCCGGCCAGCTTGGCCAGGTCGACTGCGGCCTCTGTGTGCCCGGGCCGCCGCAGCACCCCACCGTCCTTGGCGCGCAACGGCACCACATGCCCGGGGCGGGTGAAATCGCTTGCCACGCTTGACGGATCGGCCAGCAGGCGCATCGTGGTGGCCCGGTCGGACGCCGAAATACCCGTTCCGACACCGTTTTTGGCGTCGACTGTCACAGTGTAGGCGGTGCCATGCTTGTCTTGGTTGACTGCGTACATCGGTAGCAAGCCGAGGCGGTCGCAGATTTCACCGGCCAGCGGCACGCATAGGTAACCGGACGTGTAGCGCACCATGAACGCGACCAGCTCCGGGGTGGCTTTCTCCGCCGCGAAGATCAGATCGCCTTCGTTCTCGCGGTCCTCGTCGTCGACGACGATCACCGCCTTGCCCGCTGCAATGTCCGCGACCGCGCGCTCGATGCTGTCCAACCTGGTCATGGTCGGTAACTCCTTCGGGCGGCGGCGCAGTGCCCCGCGCAGGCGCTGCTGCAGTCGAGTTTAGTGATTGGCGCCGGTCAGTTTCTCGACGTACTTCGCAATGACGTCGACTTCCAGGTTGACCTCGCCGCCGACCGCGACGCCTCCGAGCGTGGTCTGCGACAGCGTCGTCGGAATCAGCGACACTTCGAACCAGTCCTGACCTGCATCGTTACCCAACCCAGAGACCGTGAGGCTGACGCCGTCGACGGCGATCGACCCCTTCTCTACGACATAGCGGGCAAGCCCGGCGGGCAGCGCGATCCGTAGTACCTCCCAGTGCTGGGAAGGAGTGCGCGAAATCACACGCCCGGTGCCGTCGACGTGGCCCTGGACGATGTGACCGCCCAGCCGCTTGTCCACGGTGACCGCCCGCTCGAGGTTCACCTCGGGGCGTTCGCCCACGTGCCGCAAAGTCGATCGGTTCAAAGTCTCGGCCATCACGTCGGTGGTGAACTCGCCGCCGGGCAACACCTGCACGACCGTCAGGCACACCCCGTTGACCGCAATCGAGTCGCCCGGCGAGGCGTCGCTGGTGACGACGGGACCGTGGATTCTGAGCCGGACGGCGTCCGAGAGGTCCGACTTCTCGACGACGCGCCCGACCTCTTCGACGATGCCGGTGAACACCAGCACAGGCTAGTGCGCAAACCCGAGTTGTCTGCGCGACCCTCTACGATGCAAGTCATGCCGTTCGGACGTCGAAGTATCGCAGCCCTGCTCGCCACCGTCGCCGTCACAACCTCACTTGTGGCGGGGTGCTCGAAGGACAAGGACGAAAACTCCGGCGCCCCGTTGCCAGACGCCACCACGCTGCTCAAGCAGTCCGCGCAGACCACCCGCGATCTGAAGAGCGCCCACCTGGAGATCGCGGTCAGCGGCAAGATCAAGGGATTGCCCATCAAGTCGCTCAGTGGTGACCTGACCAACTCGCCGGCCGTCGCAGCAAAGGGCAAGACCCGTCTCGTGGTGGCCGACAGCGAGGCCGAGGCCGACTTCGTGGTGTTCGACGGCACGCTCTACGCCGCCCTGGACCCCGGCCAGTGGAACGATTTCGGCGCCGCCGCGAACACCTACGACGTGTCGCTGATCCTCAATCCGGACACCGGGCTGGCGAACATCCTGTCGAACTTCAGCGACGCGAAGTCCGAGGGCCGGGAGACGATCAACGGGCTCCAGACCGTCAAGGTGACCGGCAAGGTCAGCCCGGACGCCGTCGACAAGCTCGCGCCGAAGGTCTCGTCGGAGCCGGTGCCGGGCACCGCGTGGATCCGCGAAGACGGCAACCATGACCTGGTCCAGGCGAAGCTGGAGCCGAGCCCGGGCAACAGCATCCAGATGACACTGTCCAAGTGGAACGAGCCGGTCACGGTCGAGAAGCCGCCGGTGTGATGAGCGCCGAAGCCCCGAACGCAAAAGTCCCAGAGCTGACCACGAAGACCTCCGCCGCTGCGCCACGGACCGGGCCGCACCGCGCGGTCGCAATCAGTGCTGGCAGCCTCGCGGTGCTGCTCGGCGCGCTCGACACCTACGTCGTCGTCACGATCATGCGCGACATCATGGGCGACGTCGGCATCGGCGTGAACGAGGTGCAGCGCGTCACCCCGATCATCACCTGGTACCTGCTCGGCTACATCGCAGCCATGCCGCTGCTCGGCCGGGCGTCCGACCGGTTCGGGCGCAAGCTGCTGCTGCAGCTGAGCCTGGTTGCCTTCGCGGCCGGCTCCGTGGTCACCGCCTTGTCCAGCGACCTGACGATGTTGGTGATCGGCCGGGTCATCCAGGGCACGGCCAGTGGTGCGCTGCTGCCGGTCACTTTCGCGCTCGCCGCCGACCTGTGGGCCCAGCGCAGCCGCGCGGCGGTGCTGGGCGGGATCGGCGCCGCTCAGGAACTGGGCAGCGTGCTCGGGCCGCTCTACGGCATCTTCATCGTCTGGCTGCTGAACAGCTGGCGCGACGTGTTCTGGATCAATGTGCCGCTCGTCGTGATCGCGATGGTGCTGATCCACTTCAACTTGCCTGCGCACGAACGTTCCGAAGGGCCGCCCGAACGTGTCGACGTGGTCGGCGGCGTGCTGCTGGCCATCGCGCTGGGTCTGGCTGTTCTAGGTCTGTACAACCCGCGACCCGACGGCAAGCAGGTGCTGCCCGACTGGGGTCTTCCCGTGCTGTGCGCGGCGCTGCTGGCGGCTCTGGCGTTCGCGGTTTGGGAGCGGTTCGCCCGCACCAGGTTGATCGAGCCCGCCGGCGTGCAGTTCCGGCCGTTCTTGTTCGCGCTCGGCGCGTCGGCATGCGCAGGGGCAGCGTTGATGGTGACGCTGGTGGACGTCGAGCTGTTCGGCCAGGGCGTGCTGTTCATGAGCCAGAACGAGGCCGCCATGCTGCTGCTGCGGTTCTTGATCGCGCTGCCCATCGGCGCGCTGCTGGGCGGGTGGTTGGCCACCCGCATAGGCGACCGGGTGATCGCGTTCGCCGGCCTGATGATCGCTGCGGGGGCGTACTGGCTGATCTCGTTCTGGAACGTCGACGTGTTGACCAAGCGCCACGACCTCGGACTGTTCACCCTGCCGACGTTCGACACCGACTTGGCGCTGGCTGGTTTGGGCCTTGGCTTGGTGATCGGACCGCTCACCTCGGCGGCGCTGCGCGTGGTGCCGCCGGCCCAGCACGGCATCGCGTCGTCCGCGGTGGTGGTGACCCGGATGATCGGCATGCTGGTGGGTGTCGCAGCGCTGTCGGCGTGGGGGCTGTACCGGTTCCAGCAGATCCTGCAGACCAAGCCGCGGTCGCACAGCAGGAACGCGCTGGACGTCGCCAACCAGATCGCCACCAACTACAGGGAGTCCTACGCCCAGGAGTACGGCGAAATCTTCACGGTCACCGCGATCGTCTGTGTGGTCGGCGCGGTGCTCGGGTTGTTCATCGCGGGCCGGGCCGCCCGCCCCGACGACGGCACAGCACCCGCGGCGCATGCCGAACCGCTCGCTTCCCGGCACTGAGCCGCGAGTTGAGGCATTTGCCTCATGTTTTTGCCGGTGAACCGGAGGAACCTTCCTGACGTGTACTAAGCGACCCAGGAGGCTCACGTGACCAACTCTGCGACAAAATCACACTCCCGGACCGCGGGAATCGTTGCTCTGGCCTACGGCGTCGCGGCATACGTTTTGTTCGTTGTCGTGTTCGTCTACGCGATCGCGTTCGTCGCCGACGCGGGATTTGTGCCCAAGACCATCAACCGTGGAGGACTCGGCGACGGCAGCCTCACCGCGACGGCGGTGCTCGTCGACGCCGGACTGCTGATGCTGTTCGCGGTTCAGCACAGCGGGATGGCGCGCGCCGGTTTCAAGCGGTGGATCACCCGCTTCGTGCCGCCCTCACTCGAGCGGTCGACATATGTATGGATGTCCAGCGTGTGCCTTGCGGCGCTGATCGTGTTCTGGTGGCCGATGACCCCGACGCTGTGGGACGTCACCACGCAGCCGTGGCGGGGCATCTTGATCGCAGCGGGTTTGTCGGGCTGGCTGATCGCCTTCACCAGCACCTTCTTGATCAACCACTTCGACCTGTTCGGTCTGCGGCAGGTGTTCATGCGGCTGAAGAACCGGCAACCGCAGCCGTATTCCTTTGTGACACCGGCCTTTTACCGCGTGATCCGCCACCCGCTGTACCTTGGGTTCCTGATCGCATTCTGGGTGACTCCGACGATGACGCTGGGCCACCTGATCTTCGCGGTCGCCACCACCGGCTACATCCTGGTGGCCATCCAGTTCGAGGAGCGCGACCTGGTCCGCACGTTCGGCGAGCAGTACGCCGACTACCGCACCCGCGTGCCGATGCTCATTCCCGGCCTGCGGCACGGGTGATTGCTTCGATCTGCCGCTGATTGCCGCGACCCGTCATGGGTATCCGACGGTGGAAAAATCTTTCGACGACGGAGGCAGATCATGAGTCTTGACGGTAAGAAGGTCGCGTTTCTGGTGGCGCCCGAAGGCGTCGAGCAAGTGGAGCTCACGGAGCCGTGGAAGGCAGTCAAAGAAGCCGGCGGCACCCCGGAGCTGGTGTCCACCGAAGTCGGCAAAGTGCAGGCGTTCAATCACCTCGACAAAGCCGACACGTTCGACGCCGACAAGGCCGCCGCTGACGTCAGCGTCGACGACTACTCCGGCCTGGTGCTACCGGGCGGAGTGGCCAATCCGGACTTCCTGCGTATGCATTCCGCCGCGGTCGAGTTCGTCAAAGGCTTCTTCGACGCGGGCAAGCCGGTGGCCGTCATCTGCCACGGCCCGTGGACGTTGGTCGAGGCGGACGTCGTGCGGGGCCGAACCATCACGTCGTGGCCGAGCCTGCAGACCGACATCCGCAACGCCGGCGGCAACTGGGTGGACGAGGAAGTGGTGGTGGACGACCGCCGCGGCAACACACTGATCTCCAGCCGCAAACCCGATGACCTGCCTGCGTTCTGCTCGAAATTGGTGGAGGCGTTTTCCCAATAGCACCGGCGGTGGGTAACGTCGCCACCATGCCGGGGATGGGCGGTGCGACGCCGTGTTGACGGCGGCGCTGCGCGACCTGCAATGGCGCAAGCGACGATTCGTCATCGCGATCGTGGGAACCGGATTGGTGTTCGCGATGACACTCGTTCTCACCGGACTTGCCAACGGATTTCGGGTCGAGGCATCCCGCACCGTCGACTCCCTGGGGCTCGACGGCTACCTGATCAAGTCGGGCGCGGCGGGGCCGTTCATCGGTTCGTCGCCGTTTCCGCCGGCGGAATTGCAGCGTGCGGCACGACTTCCGGGCGTCACGCTGGCGGTGCCGATGGTGTATGGCAGCACGACCGTCGCGGACGAGCGCAGCCCGCGCAACGTCAACGTGTTCGGCGCGCCCCAGGGCGGCCCCGGGATGCCGGCGGTCTCGGCCGGCCGGGTGCCCACGACGGCCGAAGAGATCGCGGTGTCGTCCACCATGGGTCGAGGTGTGGGCCAGGATCTCGAAATCGGCTCGCGCACAATGAGAATCGTGGGACTGGTCGACGACTCGACGGTGCTGGCGGGCCAGGCCAACGTGTTCTTGACAATGCAGGGCGCCCAACAGTTGCTGTTCTCCGGACAGCCGCTGATCTCGTCGATCGGCATTTGCGGCAACGGGATACGGCCGCCGGACGGCTACCGCTTCGTCGACCGTGCCGGAGCCATCGACGATCTGGTACGGCCGCTAAGCGGTGCGCGGCGGGCGATGACGCTGATGGCCGGGTTGCTGTGGGTGGTGGCGGCCATGATCGTCGGCTCGATGATCTACGTGTCGGTGCTCGAGCGGATCCGCGACTTCGCGGTGTTCAAGGCCGTCGGAGTGGCCACGCGGTCGATCATCGCGGGGCTGGCACTGCAGGCGGTGGTGGTCGCGGTGCTCGCGGCGCTGCTCGGTGGGGTGCTGTCCGTGCTGCTCGGGCCATTGTTTCCGATGCGAGTGGACATCCCGATCGCGGCGTTCGTGCTACTTCCGGCGATCGCGGTGGTGATCGGCCTGCTGGCGAGCGTTGCGGGACTGCGGCGCGCCGTGACCGTCGACCCTGCGCTGGCGTTCGGGGGGCCCTGAGCCGTGGCAGATCTGCGGATCAAGGACCTGGTTGTCGAGTACGCCAGCGGCGAATATGCGGTGCGCCCGATCGACGGGCTGAACCTCGAGGTGAGCGCCGGCTCGTTGGCGATTCTGCTGGGGCCCAGCGGCTGCGGGAAGACGACGCTGCTGTCATGCCTCGGCGGCATCCTGAAACCGGCCGCGGGCCGGATCGAGTTCGGCGACATCGACTTGACCAAGATCGACCGGCGAAGGCTAGCCGAGTACCGGCGTAACACCGTGGGCATCGTGTTCCAGGCGTTCAATCTGGTGCCGAGCCTGACCGCGCTGGAGAACGTGATGGTCCCGATGCGCGCGGCCGGCATGTCCCGGCACGCCGCCCGCCAGCGGGCCGGGGAACTGCTGACCCGCGTCGGGCTCTCCGAGCGGATGCGACACCGGCCCGGCGACATGTCCGGCGGCCAGCAGCAGCGGGTCGCGGTGGCGCGGGCCATCGCGTTGGACCCACCGCTGCTGCTGGCCGACGAGCCGACCGCCCATCTGGACTTCATCCAGGTAGAGGAGGTACTGCGGCTACTGCGGGAATTGGCGTCCGGCGATCGCGTCGTCGTGGTGGCCACCCATGACACCCGCATCCTGCCGCTGGCGGACCAAGTGGTGGAGCTGGTTCCGCACATGCCCCATTCGGACCATGCGCCGCAGACGGTGCGGCTGGAGCCGGGCGACGTGCTGTTCGAGCAGGGCACGATGGGCGACTGCATCTACGTGGTGTCCGAGGGCGAGGTCGAGATCCTCCGCGAATTGGCCAGCGGCGGTGAGGAAGTGCTGAAGGTCGCCGGGCCGGGCGACTACTTCGGCGAGATGGGCCCGCTGTTCGGGCTGCCCCGCTCGGCGACGGTCCGCGCCCGCAGTGACGCCGCGGTCATCGGCTACACGGTGCAGCAGTTCCGGGAACGCCTGGGCTCCACCGGTTTTCGCGACATCATCGAGCACAAGGAGCTCGGCGATTAGCTGGCGTTACCCGGGCACCAGACTCAGCAGCAGATCAGGGCCGATGCGTTCGACGCCGTCGTACTTCCACCGCAGCGCCTTGCCGATGGTCGCCACTCCCACGTCGTCGACCACGGTGACCGGCCCGCCCAGCAGGATGGGCGCTACGTAGGCAAGGATTCGGTCGACCAGTCCGGCCCGCAGGAACGCCCCGGCCAGCGTCGGACCGCCTTCCAGGATCACGTCGGTGCGGTCCGCCAGCGCCTTGATCACTTCACCAGGGTCACGCGTGCGGATCAGCATCGTCCGCGAGTCGTCATTGAGAACCCTTGCCTCGGGGGATATTTCGCGTTCACCTACCACGACGCGCAGCGGCTGGCGGGATGCCAGGCTGCCATCGGGCAGCCTGGCCGTGAGCGCCGGGTCGTCGGCGATCACCGTGCCGGTCCCCACCACGATCGCGTCGGCCACCGCGCGACGGCGATGCACGTCGGCTCGCGCCGCCTCACTGGTGATCCACTGGCTGGTTCCGTCGGCGGCCGCACTGCGCCCGTCGACACTGCCCGCGAATTTCCATGTGACATGCGGTGATCCACAGCGCTGCTTGTGCAGCCACTCCCGCAGCGTGCCGCGCGCGACGTCGTCGGCGAGAACCCCGCCGACCACTTCGACACCGCTGTCGCGCAGCCGCGCCCCTCCCCCGGCCGCCTGCGGGTTCGGGTCGGCCACCGCATACACCACCGTCGAAATGCCCGCGGTCACAAGCGCATCCACACACGGCGGCGTGCGACCGTGGTGATTGCACGGCTCGAGCGTCACCACGGCGGTGCCACCCTTCGCGAGCTGGCCGGCCCTGCGCAGCGCCACCACCTCAGCGTGCGGGCCGCCGGTGGGCTCGGTTCCGCCGACGCCGACGACCTCGCCGCCGGCGTCCAGGACCACCGCCCCGACAGGCGGATTCGGGTACGTCGCACCCTTCACCGACGCGGCGTGCTCGATCGCCAACCGCATCGCGTCGTCGTAAGCGGTCACAGTTTCAGGTGCTGTGACGCGTTGGCAGCCTGGCGGCGTAACGCTTCCACAGCGGCGGCGGGATCGTCGGCGCCGTACACCGCCGAGCCCGCGACAAAGCAGTCGACTCCGGCCAGCGCCGCCTCCTCGATCGTGTCCTCGTTGATGCCGCCGTCGATTTCGACCAGGATGGTCAGCTCTCCGGAGTCGACGAGCCGGCGTGCGGTGCCCACCTTGGCCAGCACCTCGGGAATGAACTGCTGGCCACCGAATCCCGGCTCCACGGACATGATCAGCAGCGTGTCGAACTCGCGAAGGATTTCCAGGTACGGCTCCAGCGGGGTGCCGGGCTTGACTGACAGTCCGGCCTTCGCCCCGCCGGCGCGGATGTCGCGCGCCACGGCGACGGGAGTGTCGGTGGCCTCCGCATGGAAGGTGACGTTGTAGGCGCCGGCCTCGGCGTACGGCGGAGCCCAGCGTTCGGGGTTCTCGATCATCAGGTGGCAGTCCATCGGGATGTCGGTGACCGCCAGCAGGCTTTCGACGACGGGCAGACCGATGGTGAGGTTGGGCACGAAGTGGTTGTCCATCACGTCCACGTGCAGCCAGTCGGCGCCGGCGACAGCCGCGGCCTCGTCGGCGAGGCGGGCAAAGTCGGCGGCGAGGATCGACGGCGCGATCAGCGGTGCGGCCATGGCCTCAGCCTAATTTGCGCAGTGCAGCGGCGAACATCGCGTCGGTGCCGTGCCGGTGTGGCCACAGCTGTACATGTGGCCCGTCGCCCAGCCGGTCGGCCGGCGCGAACAACGGTCGGCTGTCCAGCGCCGTCACCGGGTGGCGGCGGAGCGCGTGGGCGACGACGCCGACGGTCTCGGCCAGGTGCGGCGAGCAGGTGGCGTAGACCACCACGCCGCCGGGGCGGGTCAGCTCGATCGCCGAGGCCAACAGTTCGCGCTGCAGCTTGGCCAGCTGCGGCACGTCTCCGGGGCCTCGTCGCCACCGGGCTTCCGGCCGCCGGCGCAATGCTCCCAGCCCGGTGCACGGCGCGTCGACGAGCACGCGGTCGAAACCCGTTGCCAATCCAGGGTTTCGGCCGTCGACACGTAGAACTTCGACGTCGAGGCCGCGAGTGTTCTGTTCGACCAGATCGGCCCGGCGCGGCGCGGGTTCCACCGCAGTGACCCGGGCACCGGATGACGCGCCCAGAGCCGCCAGCAGCGCGGTCTTGCCGCCGGGTCCCGCGCACAAATCCAGCCAGCGCCCGCCGTCGTCGCCGTCGAGCTCCGCGAGCGCAAGTGCCCGGGCCACCAGCTGGCTGCCTTCGTCCTGCACCAGCGCCTGGCCGTCGCGCACCGGCCTCAGCCGACCGGGATCCCCGCCGCTCAGGTACACCGCGTACGGCGAGTAGCGGCCGACCGTGCCGCCTACCGCGTCCGCGAGCCCGGCGGCAGTGATGACACCGGGGCGGGCTGCCAGGTGCACCGCCGGTCGGGCGTTGTCGCTGGCCAGCAGTGCGCCGAGTTCGGCGGCGTCGCGGCCCAACGCGTCGGCGAAGGCCTGAGCGATCCAGCGCGGGTGAGCGTGCACGAACGCAATGTGCCCGACCGGGTCGGTGGTGGCGTCCGGGGCCAGTTCGGCCACCCATGTCTGCTCGTCCTTGGCGGCGATGGCGCGGAGCACCGCGTTGACGAAACCCGCTCTGGCAGAATCGAACTCGATGCCGGCCTGCTCGACGGTGGTGGACACCGCGGCGTGGGTGTCGACGCGCGTGTGCAGTAGTTGGTACACGCCCAGCCGCAGCAGGTCGAGCAGGACGGGGTCGATGCGCTCGGGCGGCCGGTCGGCGGCCGTGGCGATGACCGCGTCCAGCAGACCCCGCATGCGGCACGCGCCGTAGGCCAGCTCGGTGGCGAAAGCGGCGTCGCGGCCGGTGATGCCGCGTTCGTCCAGAAGCGCCGGCAGCGCGAGGTTCGCGTACGCGTCCCGCTCGGACACTGCTCGCAGCACGTCGAATGCGGCGCGGCGAGCCGGATCCAGCGGTTTGCGGCGCGGCGTCGACGTGCGGCCCCGGCGCGGCGGCGGTTTACGGCGCGGCCCGGTCACGATGCGCGCGCCGAGTCGGGCAGACGTGCGCCGCGGGCCCAGTCGGCCGCGGGCATCGGCTTCTTGCCGGGCGGCTGCACCTGGCCGAGCAGGACCGGCACTGAGCCGGTGCCGACGCGCACACCATGGCGGCTCACCTGCAGCTGTCCCGGTGGCAGCGGATCGGCCTGCTCGTCCACGGTCACCGGGCCGATCTTCAGCCGGATATCCGCGACGACGGTCCACGCGCCCGGATTCGGCGTGACCGCGCGGATTCTGCGCTCGACGGCCGGTGCGGGCAGCTCCCAACGAATGCGTGCGTCCTCGACGGTCACCTTGGGGGCGATGCTGACCCCGTCCGAAGGTTGCGGCACGGCGACCAGCGTGCCGTCGGCGATGCCGTCCAGCGTCGACTCCAGCAGCGCCGCTCCGGATACCGAAAGGCGTTGCAGCAGTTCGCCTGCGGTGTCATGAGGCTTGATGGCTTCGGTGACCACGCCGTACACCGGCCCGCTGTCCAGCTCGCGCACGATGCGGAACGTCGTCGCACCGGTCACGCTGTCGCCGGCGGCGATCGCGGCCTGCACGGGCGCTGCGCCCCGCCACGCCGGCAGCAGCGAGAAATGCAGATTCACCCAGCCGTGCGGGGGGATCGCCAGCAGCGCGTCGCCGAGCAGCGCACCGTACGCCACCACCGGGCAGCAGTCGGGCGCCAATGCGGCCAGCTCTTCGACGAATTCGTCGGAGTTCGGGCGCCGCGGCGTGAGCACCGGGATGCCCTGTTCGCGGGCCAGCCGGGCCACCGGCGATGGGGTGGGCTTGCCGCGCCGGCCGGAGACCGCGTCGGGCCGGGTCAGCACCGCGACCACGTCGTGGCGCGGCGACGCGATCAGCCGCCGCAGCGAGGGCAAGGCGGCTTCCGGGGTGCCGGCGAAGACCAGTCGCACTACCGTGAACCCCTCTCTTCGCGCAAGCGGCTCATCGCGGCACCTGGTAGTACTCGCGTTCGCGCACCCCGGCCGCGCCCGCGACGAACATCCACGGGATCGTGGTCACCAGCCTGTTGTTGGTGGCGACCGCGTCGTTGTAGTACTGACGGGCGAAGGCCAGCTTGTCTTCTGTGTCGGCCAGATTCCGTTGCAACTCAAGGAAGTTCGCCGACGAGCTGAGGTTCGGGTACAGCTGACCCAGCGCGAGCACCTGGCCGACCGCGGAATCCAGCTGCTGCTCGGCTGCGCTGCGCTGTGCCACCGACTTGCCGGTGGTGGCGCTGGTCAGCGCCGCCTGTGCGGCGGTCACGTTGTCCAGGATCGCGCGCTCGTGGGCCGCGAACGATTGCACGGTGTGCACCAGGCTCGGTATCAGCGACGCCCGGCGGGTCAATTGAACGTCGATGCCACCGAGGGCCTCCTCGACCCGGACGTCGGCGCCGCGAACCTTGTTGTAGCCGACCACGAACACGATCAGCACCGCGACGGCGAGCACCACCAGCAGGATCAGCAACCAGGTCACCAGGAACCGCCTCCTCCTCCACCACCGCCGAAGCCGCCGCCGCCACTGAAACCGCCACTGCTGCTCGACGAAGACGACGACGACTGCGACGCGGAGTACGCGCCGATCGACGACGACAATGTCGACTCGAAGCTGTCGAAATCCGGGCCGCTGGAGCTACCGACCGCGCCGTACACCCACGGCGTGCTGCTGTGATACCAATCCGGTTGCGGCGCAGGCGATCCCGTGGCCGCTTCATACTTCTTCGCCCACAGCGCCGCCGCGCCGGCCGCCACCGCGAACGGGACATAGGCGCTGTACAGGTCTCGGCGCGCGCCGAAGTCGAAGCGCGCCTCCGCAGAGTCGGTGGTCAGCACCCGGTGGAATCCGCCGACCCGAGACCACAATTCGCGGCCGGCGGCGGTGCGTCGAGTGCCGACGCCGTCGGCCCAGGACCGGGCGGTGGCCAGAAAGAACACCGCGAACGGCAGCCCCCACAGCGTGATGGTGAAGCCCCAGGTGATGAACCCGCACGCCGCGAAGACTGCGGAGAGCAGGTTGGCGAAGCGCACCCACTGCTCCGATTTCTTGGCGACGATCAGATTTTCGCTCTTGGCCCACTTCTTGACGGCTTTGGTCATGTCAGTCTTGGCCGCCGACAACCGCTTTCCGGACGTCACGGTCTTCTTGGCTTCGAACTCCTCGCCCACGTCGTCGATCTTCAGCGCTTGCCCGACCGCGCGGCTGACCGGATCGATCGACGCCCATGCGCTTTTTGCGGCGAGGCCGCGGACCGTCCAGTGCCTGTCGCCGCGCTGGGTCAGTGACACCAGACCACGCTCGGCCAGATAGAACAGCGTGGCGGTCAGCCCATTGCGCGGCACCGCTTCGGTGCGGATGTATTCACACTGCACCGGCCCGAGGCCGGGCGGGGGTGCGTACTGCAGTGGAAAGCCGGGCTTGCGCTCGACCGTGGTGCGCCACCAGGCATACCCGAGCGCCCCGGCGGCAACCGAGAGCCCGAGGATCACCAGCACCTTGGTGACCGACCGCCCCAGCATCCGGTCGAAGCGCCACGACCACGGCAGTTCGTCACGCGGCGGGGTGGCGATGTCGACGCCGGCGCGCACGGTGACCGGCGTGTGCGGCGCCATGTTGTACATCGTCATGTCGATGCGGTTCCCCCCGAGAACCGGGGCGGGGCAAGGATCGCCCCTGCCGAAGCCCACCGAGCACTGGACGCCTGTCACCGCGGACGGCAGCGTCACCGACACATCGGCACGGCGGATCGAATTGTTCCAGCTCTTCACCAGGAACCAATAGAAAACCGAAGGCGCATCGGAAGTTTCGCTAGTTGCACGCGTCGATGACGCGAATTCGAGGTGGTCTCCGACACGGGACGGCGCGAGACCGTTCGGGACGACGGAGCGGATGACGAACTCGTGGGCGCCCGTGGACAGGTACCGGCTGGGGTCGCCGATCTTCGCGGTGAGGAACCGGCGGCTGCTGTCCCACAGCAGCTCGTACGGCGCTGGCTGGCCGTCGACGGTCACCTCCGTCACGGTCGGGATCATCCGCACGTGCGGATCATGCGGGGCGGCGACGTCCCAGAACTCGAAGAAGCCGTGCTTGCCGCCCGGGAACTGGGCGTTGATGGTCTCGGCGACCTCGACACGACCGTCGGCCGTGACGACGTAGCGGGCCTGGTAATGGGAAAACCAGACCGGATCGAGTGTATTCGCGCCTTGCGACAGTCCCGTGAACACCACTGGCCAGAACAATCCGATGGCAATGAGCACCAACGAAATTCCCAGCGCAGCGACGCGGCGGCCCCAGCCCATCGGCGCCCCTTCCGTCGCTTGCAGCCTGCGTCCGGACCTCACCCTATGTGTAGCGGATCGATCTGGACGCGAACCGGCTCGTGGTCATGGCGGGCCGAGGTCACCGCGACCGCGCGGCGAAGCGCCGCGGCCAGCGCCAAGCCGTCGTCACGGCTCACCCGGACCAGCATCCGCGTGACGGTGTCGCCGTCCGTCACGCTCGCGGGCCGGCGTGCGCCCACCGGTAGCTCGACCGGCCCGAGCAACTCTGCGCCCGACGGCAATTGGGCTTGGTCGAGCAGCGCGGCGACGCCCTGCGGCGACCCGTCGAGTGCCGCGATGTGCACACTCGGGGGCAAACCCACTTCGGAGCGGGCCCGCAACTCGGCGTCTGCGTGGCCGACCGGGTCCCACCTGACGAGCGCCTGCACGGTCGGGATCGCCGAATCGGCCACCACCGCGACCACCCCGCCGTCGCCGCGGCTGCGGACCAGAGCCGCCGCCGCCAGCCAGCGTCGCAAAGCGTCCTCGGCGGCCCGCAGATCTTGCCGGCCCAGCAGCGCCCAGCTGTCCAGCAACAGCGCCGCGCCATATCCGCCGCGGGCCAGGGGCTCGGCACCCGGAGTCGCGACGACGAGTGCGGGGCGTCCGTCGACCTCCCGGACCATGCTGTCGCCGCCCGAAGTGACCACCGGCGTGCCCGGAAACGCGCGCCCCAGCTCTTCGGCGGTGCGCCGAGCGCCCACGACCACCGCGCGCACCGCGCCGGCGCCGCAGCGCACGCATTTGAGCGTCGTGTCGATCCGGCCGCACCAGCGGCACACCGCGCCCGCGGCGTCGGCGCCCGGAAGCGACAGCGGGCCGGTGCAGTGCCGGCAGCGGGCGATGGTCCGGCACCGCGAGCAGGCCAGCGCAGGCACGTACCCGCGCCGCGGCACCTGAACCAGCACCGGCGCGCCGGCTTCCAGCGCCGTGCGCGCAGCCCGCAGGGCGATCGACGGCAGCCGCGCGGTGCGCGCGGCCGGGTCGCGGGCGTCCGCGTAACCGCTGTCGTCGAGCGCGACCACCCTCGGTGCCTGGGAGCGCACGACCGGCCGGGCGGCCACCAGATCGTGCGCCCAGCCGCTGCAGACCAGGGCCTGGGCCTCGGCCGTGCGGGCGTAGCCGCCGATCAGCGCTGCGCAGCGCAGCTGATGTGCGCGCAGCATCGCGACTTCCCGGGCATGCGGATACGGTGCCCGCGGTTCGGCCAGCGTGTCGTCGCCGTCGTCCCAGACGACCACCAAACCGAGGTCGGTCACCGGGGCGAACACGGCGCTTCGGGTGCCGATCACCACGCGGGCGGCACCGCGCAGAACAGCCAGCCAGCGGCGGTACCGCTCGGCGGGGCCCAGTCCCGCCGACAACGCGACCACCGAGCCGGCGTCGAGCAGCCGGACCGTGTGCGCCCACACGACGTCCACGTCGCGCTGGTCGGGCAGCACGACCAGCACGCCGCGCCCGACGGCGGCCACCACGGCCGCGGCCTCCGCCAGCCGCGCGGCCCACTGTTCGCCGGGCAGCGCCTGCCACACCGCACGGGCGGCGCGACCCTCCTCCAACGCTGCGAGAAACCGCTCGCCGCGCTGGTAGGCGGCCCAGCTCGCGACGTCGACCGGCTCGCGCGGGACCGGGATGCGCGGCTGCCGCGCTTCCCGCTCGACGCGCGCATGCCGCGGCGGCACCGCCAGCCGCAGCACGTCGGCGCGAGTGCCGGCATAGCGGGCCGCGACCGCGTCGGCGAGCCGGCGCACCTCCGGCGTCAGCACCGGCTCGGGCGACACGACCGAGTCCAGCCAGCCGAGCTCGCCGACATGGTCGGTGTCGGACCGCCGTTCCAGCACGAACGCGTCGACCAGCCTGCCGTGGAAGCGCACCCTGGCCCGTACCCCGGGCTGAGCGTCGTCGGACTGCTCGGCGGCCACCAGGTAGTCGAATTCGCGATCCAGATGCGGCACCGACAGCATCGGCAGCACCCGCGCGATCGGTTCGTGAACGGCGGCCCGGCGATCGCCGGCCACTTTTCGGCTCGCTATGCGCAGCCCTTGGCCCGGCGCGGGTCGGCGTGATCGCAACGGTGGGTCAGCGACGTGTCCATGCTCGTCATGAGGTCTCCTCGACGTGTTGGTCGGATTCGTCCGGTTGAGCCTCACGGTAAGGGGACGCACCGACAGATCGGCCGAAGAACAAGCCCGCGGTGATCAGCAGCTGCGACATCGCGTACGCCCACCAGATCGGCACCGCCAGCACGTCGGACTGCAAGACGAACCGGTCGATGCCGATCATCGCGTCGGACAGCGCGAAACAGACCGCGCCCAGCGCCGTCCACGGCGTCGGCAGCCGGGCCAGCAGCGCAGCGCACACCATTGCACAGAGCACCGCGATGTAGACGGTCACCGGCAACGTCAGCCGCTGCTGACCCAGCATCGGCCAGAACCACACCAGCAGCGCTGTGCACAACCCGATCATGACGACGACTGCGAGCAGCCGCCTGCGGGTGATCACTGCCAGCGGCGCCAGCGCGCCCAGGTAGCACAGATGCGCCAGCAGGAACGCCGCGAGGCCGCCGACGAACGACGGCGCCCACTCGGGCATCGCGAGCAAGAAGTCACCGACCGCCGACAACACCAGTGCCGGCATCAACCAGCGCCGCTCCCGCACGATCGGATGCGCGACCGCGGCCAGCGCCAGCAGCACCGCCATCAAAGCCTTGGCCACGGGCTGTCCGGCGAAAATGCCCGTGAGCGGCTCGCCAGGCGCCGAGCGCAATGCGATCAGCGTCAGGAACACCCCGTAGGCCACGCCGGCCCAGCCGGCGGCCACCCATGCTCCGGCCAGCATGCGCGGCGGTGTGACGTCGTCGGCCATCCTGCAGAAGCTACTCGACCGCTCAGTCAAGTCTGCTTAAGTGGAGCCATGCCCACTGCAGCGGCACCGGACTATCACACCGCGATCGTCGGCGCAGGTTTCTCCGGCATCGGCGCCGCCGTCAAACTCGACGCGGCGGGGCTGGGTGACTATGTGATCGTCGAAGCCGGCGACGCACCGGGCGGGACATGGTATTGGAACACGTATCCCGGTGTGGCCGTTGACATCCCGTCGTTCTCCTACCAGTTCTCGTTCGAGCAGACACCGGATTGGAGCCGCACCTACGCGCACGGGCACGAGCTACAGGCCTACGCCGAACGCTGCGCGGACAAGTACGGCATCCGCCCCAAGATCCGGTTCAACACCAAGGTGGTGCGCGCTGCGTTCGACGACGCGTGCAACCTATGGCGGCTGGATCTGGGCTCAGGAGAACAGCTCACCGCACGTTTTCTGGTCAACGCCGCGGGCGTGCTGACCACGCCGAAGCTCCCCGACATCGCGGGAGTGGACAGCTTCGACGGCATCACGATCCACACCGCGCGCTGGGACCACAGCCAGGACTTGACCGGTAAGCGCGTCGCGATCATCGGCACGGGCGCGTCAGCAGTGCAGGTCATTCCGGAGATCGCGCCGGTCGTCGAGCATCTGACCGTGTACCAGCGCACCCCGATCTGGTGTTTCCCGAAGCTCGACGTGCCGCTGCCCAAGGCAGCCCGCGCCGCGATGCACCTGCCCGGCGGCATGGCCGTGCAGCGACTGCTGAGCCAGGTCTACGTGGAGTTGACTTTTCCGTTGTCGGCGCAGTACTTCACGGTGTTCCCGCTCGCCAAGCGAGCGGAGGCAGCTGGAAAAGCCTTCTTACGCAAGGAAGTTCGTGACCCCGTGGTGCGGGACAAGCTGACACCGCGGTACGCGGTCGGCTGTAAGCGGCCCGGCTTCCACAACACCTACCTGTCGACGTACAACCGCGACAACGTGGAGTTGGTCACCGATCCGATCGACAAGATCACGCCGACGGGCGTGGCCACGGTCGAAGGCGACCTGCGGGAAGCCGACGTGCTGATCCTGGCGACCGGGTTCAAGGTGATGGACGTCGACAGCCTCACCTACGACATCGTCGGGCGCAACGGGTTGTCGATGAGCCAGTTCTGGACGGAGAACCGGCTCCAGGCCTATGAAGGCGTCAGCCTGCCGGGCTTCCCCAATTTCTTCACGGTCGCCGGACCGTACGGCTTCAACGGAGCGTCGTTCTTCGCTTACATCGAGACGCAGACCCATCACATCGTGCGGTGTCTGAAACACGCTGGGCGACAGGGTGCCTCGCGAGTGGAAGTGACCGAAGAAGCCAATGCGCGGTACTTCGCGGAGTGCATGCGCAAACGCCACACGCAGATCTTCTGGCAGGACAGCTGCACGCTGGCCAACAGCTACTACTTCGACAGCCACGGTGACGTGCCGCTGCGCCGGGCCACCACGCTCGGCACCATCTGGCGTAGCCGCCGCTTCCCGCTGTCGGACTACGCGTTCACCCCTTAGCGTTTCAGCCGGGTGCCCGACGTCACCACCTAGCGCGAGCAGACGCGTAATCGCACTACCAGATGCCGCTTTGTGCGATTTGGCGTCTGCTCGGCGGAAGAGTTAGACCGCGCTCTTGAGGTCGTCGACCTTGTTCAGCTGCTCCCAGGGCAGCTCGATGTCGGTCCGGCCGAAGTGGCCGTAGGCCGCGGTCTGCGCGTAGATCGGCCGCAGCAGATCCAGGTCGCGGATGATGGCGCCCGGCCGCAGGTCGAACACCTCGAGAATGGCCTTCTCGATTTTGGCGGTGTCGACGGTTTCGGTGTTGAAGGTCTCGACGAACAGCCCGACCGGTGCGGCCTTGCCGATCGCGTAGGCAACCTGCACCTCGACCCTGTCCGCCAGACCGGCTGCGACCACGTTCTTTGCTACCCAGCGCATCGCGTACGCGGCTGACCGGTCCACTTTGGACGGATCCTTGCCCGAGAACGCGCCGCCGCCGTGGCGGGCCCATCCGCCGTAGGTGTCGACGATGATCTTGCGGCCGGTCAGCCCCGCGTCACCCATCGGGCCGCCGAGCACGAACTTGCCGGTCGGGTTCACCAGCAGCCGCACCGACGAGGTGTCCAGCGTCTCTTGGCCGAGGTCGTCGAGCACGGTGTTGAGCACCTTCTCGCGGATCTCCGGGGCCAGCGTGCTGTCGAGGTCGATGTCCGGGGCGTGCTGGGTGGAGATCACCACGGTGTCCAGGCGCACCGCCCGGTTGCCCTCGTACTCGATGGTGACCTGGGTCTTGCCGTCCGGGCGCAGGTAGGGCAGCACGCCGCCCTTGCGCACCTCGGTGAGCCGGCGGGCCAGCCGGTGGGCAAGTGCGATCGGCAGCGGCATCAACTCCGGCGTGTGGTTGATCGCGTACCCGAACATCAGGCCCTGGTCGCCGGCGCCCTGCGCGTCCAGCGGGTCTCCCGCGCCCTCGACGCGCGCCTCATGCGCGGTGTCCACGCCCTGCGCGATGTCCGGGGACTGCTTGCCGATCCCGATGTTGACGCCGCATGAGGCGCCGTCGAAGCCCTTGTCCGACGAGTCGTAGCCGATCTCCAGAATGCGGTTGCGAACCGTGTCGGTGATGTCTGCGAACGCCTCCTTGGCCGCCGTCGTGACCTCGCCGACGACGTGCACCTGGCCCGTCGTCACCAGAGTTTCCACCGCCACCCGCGAGCGCGGGTCCTGCTCCAGCAGCGCGTCGAGCACCGAGTCGCTGATCGCGTCGCAGATCTTGTCGGGATGACCTTCGGTCACCGACTCACTGGTGAACAGCCGGCCTGATTGGCTCACGGTGATGTCCTTTCCGACGCTTGAAACTTAGTTCATCAATATATCTGGGCGACGCTGCCGAGCCATGTGCACCTAAGCGTGCAGCGGCGGGGCCGCGCAAGTCCGGAGACGCGCCTAACAGGAGCGGCCGTGCAGGAACGTCACGATCGCGTCCACGATACGGCTGGCCATCAACGTCTTGCTGCCGTGCTCGAGTGCGGATTCGGTGCCGTCGGCGGCCAGCAGCCAGCCGTCGTTGCTGTCCACCTCGAACGCCCGGCCTTCGCCGACGGCGTTGACCACCAGCAGGTCACAGCCCTTGCGGCGCAGCTTGGCCCGCGCATGGTCGAGGACCGTGCCGTTGGCGTCGCCGGTTTCGGCGGCGAAGCCGACGATCGCGCGCATGTTCGGCAAAAGACCGTCGGCGCGGGCGCGGACCGCTCCCGCGAGCACGTCGTCATTGCGGACCAGATCGATCGTCGGGGCGTCGGCGCTGGCGTCCGGGCCCTTTTTGATCTTGCTGGTTGCAGGGCTGGCGGGACGGAAGTCGGCGACGGCCGCGGCCATCGCCAGCACGTGTGCGTCCGGGGCGTGTTTGGACACCGCGTCGGCCAGTTGCTGGGCGGAGCTGACGTGCACGACATGCACCCCGGCCGGATCGGCCAGCCCTGCGGTGTGCGCGGCGATCAGCGTGACGTCGGCGCCTCGTTGGGCCGCGACGCGGGCCAGCGCATAGCCCTGCTTGCCGGAACTGCGGTTGCCGATGAACCGCACGGGGTCGATCGGCTCGCGGGTGCCGCCGGCCGTCACCAGGACCTTGCAGCCGGCCATGTCGTAGGGCATCGCATCGCCGCGGGCCAGCAGTAGCTCGGCGAACGTGGTGATCTCCTCCGGCTCGGGAAGCCGGCCTGCGCCGGTGTCGGCGCCAGTGAGCCGGCCGGACGCCGGTTCGAGCACGACGGCCCCGCGCCGCCGAAGCGTGGCGACGTTCTCGACGGTGGCCGGATGCTGCCACATCTCGGTGTGCATCGCAGGCGCGAACAGCACCGGACACCGGGCTGTCAGCAGCGTCGCGGTCAGCAGGTCGTCAGCACGCCCGTGCACCGCGCGAGCGAGCAGGTCGGCGGTGGCCGGCGCGACCACCACGAGGTCGGCCTGCTTGCCGATCTGGACGTGCGGAACCTCGGGGACGGCGTGCCAGACGTCGGTGTGCACTGGTTCACCGGAGAGCGCCTCGAACGTGGCGGCTCCGACGAACCGCAACGCGGACTCGGTGGGGATGACGCGTACGCGGTGACCGGCTTCGGCGAGTTGGCGGACCACCGAACAGGCCTTGTAGGCGGCGATCCCTCCGGAGACGCCGACGATGATCCGCTTGCGGTCCACTAGCTGTTCCGCTACTCGCCCTCGGTGTGCTCGAGCAAGTCGGCGTGGATCTCGCGCAGCGCGATCGACAGCGGCTTTTCGTGTAGGCCGGGCTCGACGAGCGGCCCGACATACTCGAGGATGCCTTCGCCGAGCTGGTTGTAGTAGTCGTTGATCTGGCGGGCGCGCTTGGCGGCGTAGATCACCAGCGCGTACTTGCTCGACACTCGCTCCAGCAACTCGTCGATGGGCGGGTTGGTGAGGCCCTCCGGCGGGTCGTAGGCGCTGGTCTCCACCACGCGGTCAGGCACCCCGGCCAGCGTCGAGTTGTGCGAAATGGTCACGAAAGACTGTCTCCTGAAAGTGAGAAAACTAGGTTCTGCAGGTCGATCACGCCGTGTCCGGCGCGGTTATCCCAAGTAAGGCTACCAATTCTGCGCACGCCGACTCCAATTCGCTGTTGACTACCACCGCGTCGAAGTCGCTTTGAGCTGCCAATTCCTCCCGGGCCGTGGCCAGCCGGCGAGCCATCACCTCGGGGGTTTCGGTGCCCCGGCCAGTGAGCCGGGCCTCTAGAGCCGCCCAGCTCGGCGGTGCGAGGAACACCGTGAACGCGTCGGGCATCGCCTTTTTGATCGCCCGGGCGCCGGCGAGGTCCACCTCGATCAGCACCGGCCGGCCGGCGCGGGCGGCGTCACGGACCGGCTGGGCCGGCGTGCCCGACCGGTGCAGGCCGCCGTGGATCTCAGCCCACTCGAGCAGCGCCCCGTCGTCGATCAGGCGCTGGAACTCCTCAGGGCTCACGAAGTGGTAGTCGACGCCATCGACCTCGCCCGGCCGCGGCGCCCGCGTCGTCGCCGACACGCTGAAGTACAGGTCAGGCACCTGCTCGCGGAGACAGCGAACGACCGTCGATTTGCCGACGGCCGAGGGACCGGACAACACAAGGACCCGCGCCGGGCGATGTTCTTTTCGCCCGAGAGGGTCGTCGCGCGTGCCCGGCCCCCCGCCGGACGTCACGCCGAGTTGAACTTTTCCAGCAGGGCCTTGCGCTGGCGATCGCCCAGGCCGCGCAGCCGGCGGGTGGGTGCGATCTCCAGCTCGGTCATGATCTCCTGCGCCTTGACCTTGCCGACCTTGGGCAGCGCCTCGAGCAGCGCCGAAACCTTCATCTTGCCGAGGACCTCATCGGTCTCGGCGTCTTTGAGCACCTGCTTAAGGTTGGTGCCGCCTCGCTTGAGCCGATCTTTGAGCTCGGCCCGTGCCCGGCGAGCGGCAGCAGCCTTCTCCAACGCCGCCGCGCGCTGCTCGTCAGTCAACTGGGGAAGGGCCACGATTCCTCCGTCTCATCACCATCGATATTCCTCGCCGCCGGAGTTATCCAGCCAGCGACGACGACCGTACCCACGACATCCGACGATTGCGAACCCCACCCCCCGGTTTTCGACGCAAAATGCCAGCGTGTCGCGTCGCTGGCGCTGATTGTGAGATCTCCGCATGCCGGGGGCCCGGGGCCGGCGGCGGCCATGCCCGCAACCCAAGCGGATGCTCGGACGGGCAGGTCACGACAGCTTTCGTCGTACTACAGCGACGGCCGGTCGGCCGCTGCCCCCGCGATCGACGGCGTTGATACTTGTTGCAGCCACAAAAGTGCAGGAAATTGCCAGTTTGTGGCGCAGCTGGGCGTGTCGCGACGGACTAGCGCAGGTAAGCCACCGCGTCGCGTATGCGGTCCGCGGCCGCCCGCAGTGCCCCGACGTCCGGCCCGGCGCGCAGCACCTCACGCGACACGGCCGGCAGCAGCTGGTCCCGCTGCGCGCCGCCCAAGTTCAGCAGCTGCTCCGCGCGGCCACCCTGGGCCCCGATGCCGGGCACCAGCACAGGGCCGCCCAGCCCGCTCAGATCCGGCAGAAAGGCAGCGGTTGCGCCGGCCACCACCCCGACGGACCCGGGTTCGGGCAGCGCCGCGCGGTTGGCCGCCGCGGCGGCGTCGACAATCGACTGCGCCACCGTGCGGCCGTTCGTCTGGGCGGTCTGCACGTCGGCACCCTCAGGGTTCGACGTCGCCGCAAGCACGAACACTCCGCGCCCACGCTCTTGGGCGGCCTCCAGCAGCGGGCACAGTGATCCGAAACCGAGGTACGGCGATGCGGTGACGGCATCGGCGGCCAGTGGCGAATCACCGACCCAGGCCGTGGCGTAGGCGGCCATTGTCGAGCCGATGTCGCCGCGCTTGGCGTCAGCCAGCACCAGCACCCCGGCTCCACGCAAGGCAGCGATGGTGCGCTCCAGCGCGGCGTAGCCGGCCGACCCGTACGCCTCGAAGAACGCCACCTGCGGCTTGACCACGGCGAAGTCCCCGAACGCGGCCACGCAGGCGTCGCTGAAGCGCGCCAGCCCCTGCGAGTTGCGTGGCAGGCCCCACGCGTCGAGCAACTCCGGATGCGGATCGATACCCAGGCACAGCGGCCCGCGCTGCCGAGTGGCGTCGGCCAACCTGGCGCCGAACCCCGCCACGCTATCCGCCGTTGCTCAGCGTCTGGTGCAGTTCCTGCAGCGACACCACGTCGATGTCGCCGCGGATCCGGGCTTCGATGCCCTGCACGGCTGCCGACGCTCCCTGCACCGTGGTGACGCATGGGATGTTCTTCCCCACTGCGGCCGAGCGGATCTCGTAGCCGTCGATGCGTGGACCGTAGTTGCCGTAGGGAGTGTTGATCACCATGTCGACCTCCCCGGCCTTGATGGCGTCCACCGCCGACAACGCGGGCCGGCCTTCACTGGGCGGCTCGAAATGCTTACGCACCTCGTCGCACGGAATTCCGTTGCGGCGCAACATCTCTGCGGTTCCTTCGGTCGCCAGCACACGGAAGCCCAGATCGGCGAGCCGCTTGACAGGGAACACCAGCGAGCGTTTGTCGCGGTTGGCCACCGACACGAAGACCGTGCCCTCGGCCGGCAGCGAGCCGTACGCGGCGGTCTGACTCTTGGCGAACGCGCTGCCGAAATCGCGGTCGATGCCCATCACCTCGCCGGTCGACTTCATCTCCGGTCCCAACAGCGAGTCGATCTGGGCGCCGTCGGCTTTGCGGAACCGGTGGAAAGGCAACACCGCTTCCTTGACCGCGATCGGGGCGGAAGGGGCGACGGTCGCACCATCGCCGGTGCGCGGCAGCATCCCCTCGTCGCGAAGCTCAGAGATACTGGCGCCGAGCATGATTCGCGCGCACGCCTTGGCCAGCGGAACCGCGGTGGCCTTGGACACGAACGGCACGGTGCGGCTGGCGCGCGGATTGGCCTCCAGCACGTAGAGGACGTCGTCTTTCAGCGCGTACTGGACGTTGAGCAGGCCGACCACGCCGATGCCGTGCGCGATCGCCTCGGTGGCGTGGCGGACCTTGTCGACGTCGCTGCGTCCCAACGTCACCGGCGGCAGCGCGCACGCCGAGTCACCGGAGTGAATGCCGGCTTCCTCGATGTGTTCCATGATCCCGCCGATGTAGACCTCTGTGCCGTCGCAGAGCGCGTCGACGTCGATCTCGATGGCGTCCTCGAGGAAGCGGTCCACCAGCACCGGGTGCTCGGGTGAGAGCTCGGTGGCACGCGTGATGTAGCCGTGCAGTGTCTCTTCGTCGTAGACGATCTCCATGCCGCGGCCACCGAGCACATACGAGGGACGCACCAGCACCGGATAGCCGATCTCCGCAGCGATCTTGCGGGCATGCTCGAAGCTCGTCGCGGTGCCGAACCGCGGCGCGGGCAGCCCGGCGTCGCTGAGCACTTCGCCGAACACGCCGCGGTCTTCGGCCGAATTGATCGCCCGCGGGCTGGTGCCGACGATCGGCACGCCGGCGTCCTCCAGGCGCTGAGCCAGGCCGAGCGGGGTCTGGCCGCCCAGCTGGACGATCACGCCGGTCACGCCCGGACCCCCTGCGCCGGAAAGTGATTCGGCGTAGAACACCTCGAGCACGTCTTCGAATGTCAGCGGCTCGAAGTAGAGCCGGTCGGCGGTGTCGTAGTCGGTGGAGACGGTTTCCGGGTTGCAGTTGACCATCACGGTCTCGAAACCCGCCTGGCTCAACGTGGTGGCCGCGTGCACACAGCTGTAGTCGAATTCGATGCCCTGCCCGATCCGATTCGGCCCGGACCCCAAGATCAGCACCTTGGGCTTGTCGGTCTGCGGCGCGACTTCGGTTTCGGCGGCCGGGTCGAGTTCATAGCTGCTGTAGTGGTACGGGGTCTTGGCCTCGAACTCCGCGGCGCAGGTGTCGACGGTCTTGAACACCGGGTGAATGCCGAGGCGCTGGCGCAATGCGCGCACACCGACTTCACCGGCCAATTCCGGTCGCAGCGCGGCGATTTGGCGGTCCGACAAACCGCTGTGCTTGGCCCGGCGCAGCAGCTCGGCGTCGAGCACCGGCGCGTCGATCAGCTCGGCGCGCAGCTCGACCAGGCCCGCGATCTGCTCGACGAACCACGGGTCGACGCCGGAGACCTCCGACACCTTCTCCACCGGCGCGCCCAGCCGCAGCGCGAGTTCGATGTCGTAGAGCCGGCCCTCGCTGGGCGTCTTGAGCCGCTCGAGTGCGCCGTCGACGCCGCCGTCGGGATCTGGTCCCGTCCAGAAGCCTGCGCGCGTCGTCTCCAGCGAGCGCATCACCTTGCCGAGCGCTTCGATGAAGTTGCGCCCCAACGACATCGCTTCGCCCACCGACTTCATCGTGGTGGTCAACGTCGGGTCGGCACCCGGGAACTTCTCGAACGCGAACCGCGGCGCCTTGACCACCACGTAGTCCAGCGTGGGCTCGAAGCAGGCCGGGGTTTCCCTGGTGATGTCGTTGAGGATCTCGTCGAGGGTGTAGCCGATGGCGAGCTTCGCGGCGATCTTGGCGATCGGGAAGCCAGTGGCCTTGGACGCCAACGCGCTGGACCGGCTGACCCGGGGGTTCATCTCGATCACGATCAGCCGGCCGTCCTGCGGATTGACGGCGAACTGGATGTTGCAACCGCCGGTGTCGACGCCGACTTCGCGCAGGATCGCGATGCCGAGGTCGCGCATCCGTTGGTATTCGCGGTCGGTGAGGGTCATCGCGGGGGCGACGGTCACCGAGTCGCCGGTGTGCACGCCCATAGGGTCGACGTTCTCGATCGAGCAGACCACGACGACGTTGTCGTTGCCGTCGCGCATCAGCTCCAGCTCGAATTCCTTCCAGCCGTAGATGCTTTCTTCGATCAGCACGTTGGCGCTCGGTGACGCGGCGAGCCCGTCGCCGGCCATCCGGCGCACCTCCTCGACGCTGTGCGCCAGCCCGGATCCGAGGCCGCCCATGGTGAAGCTCGGCCGCACGACCACCGGCAGGCCCAGTTCCTCGACGGTTTCAGTGACCTCGTCCATCGTGAAACAGACTCTGCTGCGGGCAGATTCGCCGCCGACCTTGGCGACGATGTCCTTGAACCGTTGGCGGTCTTCACCGCGCTGGATGGCGTCGAAGTCCGCGCCGATCAGCTCGACGCCGTACTTCTCCAGCACGCCGTTCTCCGACAGCGCGACCGCGGTGTTCAATGCGGTCTGACCGCCGAGCGTGGCCAGCAGTCCGTCGATCTTGTTGCCGCGCCTGGCCTGTTGGGCGATCACCTTCTCGACGAACGTCGGGGTGATGGGTTCGACGTACGTGTGATCGGCGAACTCGGGGTCGGTCATGATCGTCGCCGGGTTCGAGTTGATCAAGGTCACCTGCAGACCCTCGGCCTTGAGCACTCGGCAGGCCTGTGTGCCGGAGTAGTCGAACTCGGCGGCTTGGCCGATGACGATCGGCCCCGAGCCGATGACCAGCACGTGGTTGAGGTCAGTGCGCCGCGGCATAGCTCTCCCGCCCCCACGCCCCGCGAGCGTGCACGGTTGTACGCCACGACCGGCGTGTCGACGTACAGACACGCACGCTCGCGAGACGACGAAGGGTCACTGCGCCTCCCCTGCCATCAGGTCGATGAATTGGTCGAACAGGTAGTTCGCGTCGTGCGGACCGGCCGCGGCCTCCGGGTGGTACTGAACCGAGAATGCCCGCCGGTCAACGAGTCTGATGCCTTCGACGACGCCGTCGTTGGCGCAGGTGTGGCTTATCTCGGCCTTGCCGAACGGGGTGTCGAACCGCTCCCCCGCCTCGCCCTCCAGCGCGAAGCCGTGGTTCTGCGCGGTCACCGCGACGCGTCCGGTGGCGTGGTCGATCACCGGGACGTTGATGCCGCGGTGCCCGAACGTCATCTTGTACGTGGAGCGTCCCAGCGCCCGGCCGAGGATCTGGTTGCCGAAACAGATGCCGAACAACGGGATTCCCGCGCCGATCACCTGCTGAGTGACGGCGACGACGTGGTCAGCCGTGGCGGGATCTCCGGGCCCGTTGGACAGGAATACCCCGTCAGGTTTGATGTCGGCGATCTGCTCGAACGTCGCCGACGACGGCAACACATGGCTGCGGATGCCCCGGCGGGCGAAGTTGCGCGGAGTGTTGGTCTTGATGCCGAGGTCAAGCGCCACCACGGTAAAACGTTGCGGCCCTTCGGGTTCCACGACATAACCGCTGGGAGTGGTGACTTCGCCGGCGAGGTCGGCGCCGAGCATCGCCGGCTGCTCGCGCACGCGCTGCAGCAGAGTATCGATGTCGGCCAGCGCGTCACCCGAGAAGATGCCCGCCTTCATCGACCCTCGGGTGCGCAGATGGCGCACCACTGCCCGAGTGTCGATGCCGGCGATCCCGACGATGCCCTGGCGCACCAACTCCTCTTCGAGGGTGCGGGTGGCACGCCAGTTCGACGCCCGCGGCGACGGGTCGCGCACCGCGTACCCGGCGACCCAGATCTTGTCGCCGCGGCTTTCGGCGTCCTCGTCGTTCCAGCCGGTGTTGCCGATCTGCGGCGCGGTGGCGACGACGATCTGACGGTGGTAGCTCGGGTCGGTGAGCGTCTCCTGGTACCCGGACATGCCCGTCGAGAAGACGGCCTCGCCGAGCGTCTGGCCGACGGCGCCGAACGACGTGCCGGTGAACACACGGCCGTCTTCCAGCACCAAGACCGCTTTACTCACGTCGTTCTCCCGGGTTCTCGTAACCAGTCCGCATAGTTCCTGTGGTCGTCACCGCGAAACGCGGTGTCGAGTTGCGCTCCCGACGGTAGCCGCCACCGGATCGCCAGGATGTCGTCCGCCGCGGCGGCGTTGCCATGCAGCCGCTGGGTGCGAATCTCGTCGACCGACTCGTCGGGGATCCAGATGGGCCGCTCACCGCTGCGCTTGAGCATGATGCCCTCGGGATAGCGGGTCAGCACCGCCTTGGCATGCTCGCCCATGACCCCCGCACGCTCTCTGCGACCCGGCATCAGCGTGGTTCCGACGTACACGCCGGTCAACTCAGGACCGAGCGGCGCTCCGACCGTATCTGGCAACGGCGGCAGGCCGCCCATGACCGGCAGCTGGCCCTGTGCCCGTCGGAGCCAGTTGCGCATCCTGACCCAGAACGCCACGAACGCGGCCACTGCCAAGACCGCGGCGCTCAGCAGCAGAATGGTCGACAACTGGTGGCTCACGCGGGGCACTTCCCGTCGCGCGCAGTCACCCGGCCGCGCAACAGCGTTGCGGTCACGGCAGCGGGCAGGGTCATCGACTCGTACGGCGTGTTGTCGGACCGGCTGGCCAGGTCGGCGCCGCGCACCGTCCACGTGGCGTCCGGGTCGACGACAGTGAGGTTGGCCGGCTCGCCGACGTCGATCGGGCGGCCCTGGTCGGGCAACCCGACGATGCGCGCCGGGTTCTCGCTCATCACGCGAGCCACCTCACGCCAGCTCAGCAGCCCCGGCTGCACCATCGTCTGCACGAGCACCGACAGCGCGGTCTGCAGGCCGAGCATCCCGGGGCGCGCATGGGCGAACTCGCAGACCTTCTCGTGCTCGGCGTGCGGCGCGTGGTCGGTGGCAACGCAGTCGATCACTCCGTCGGCCAGCGCCTGCCGCAGCGCTTGGGCGTCGGACGCCTCCCGCAGCGGTGGGTTGACTCGGTTGCGGCCGTCGTACGTCGCCAACCGGGAGTCGTCCAACGCCAGGTGATGCGGGGTCACCTCCGCGGTGATCGAAATGCCTTGTGCCTTAGCCCATTTCAGGATCTCGACAGTGCCTGCGGTGGAAGCGTGGCAGATGTGCACGCGGGCGCCGGCGTCACGGGCCAGCAACGCGTCACGCGCGACGATCGACTCCTCGGCGGCGCGTGGCCATCCCGACAGCCCGAGCAGCGCCGCATTCGGCCCTTCGTGCGCCACCGCGCCGGCCGTCAGGCGCGGCTCTTCGGCATGCTGGGCGATCAGCACGCCCAGGCCGGTCGCATACTCGAGGGCGCGGCGCATCACCAGCGGGTCGTGCACGCAGACGCCGTCGTCGGAGAACATCCGCACCTGAGCCGTTCCGGCGGCCATCAGGCCCATCTCCGTGAGCTGCGCGCCGGCCAGTCCGACGGTCACCGCGCCGACCGGATGTACGTCGACGAGTCCCACCTGCTGGCCGCGCGCCCAGACGTGGTCGGTGACGACGGGGCTGTCGGCGACCGGGTTGGTGTTGGCCATCGCGAACACCGCCGTGTAACCGCCCAAAGCCGCTGCCGCAGAGCCGGTTTCGATGTCCTCGGCGTACTCGCGGCCCGGCTCGCGCAGATGAGTGTGCAGGTCGACAAAGCCCGGCAGCAGAATCTGGCCGGTCGCGTCGATCACGTCGGCATCGGTAGGGATGTCCAGAGACGGGCCGATCGCCATGATCTGACCGTCGTCGACGAGCACGTCCACGGGATCGCCTTCCCCGTACGGCTGCACGCCGCGAATCAGCACGCTCATACGCCCACCGCCTGCTGCTGCTCAGCGCCGACCAGTAGGTGGAACAGCACCGCCATCCGAACGTGCACACCGTTCGAAACTTGCTGCAGCACGGCCGATTGCGTCGAGTCGGCAACCGAGAACGAGATCTCCATGCCGCGCAGCATCGGGCCGGGGTGCAGCACGACAGCGTGACCCGGCAGCATCGCTTGGCGCCGCTCCGACAGCCCGTAGAGCACCGAGTACTCCCGCGACGAGGGGAAGAAGCCGCCGGTCATCCGCTCGGCCTGCACGCGCAGCATCAGCACTGCGTCGGCCGCCGGCAGCTCGGCGTCGAGGTCGTGGGAGACGGTCACCGGCCAGCCATGGACGCCGACCGGCAGCAGCGTCGGCGGCGCGACGAGCACCACTTCGGCGCCAAGCGTGTGCAGGAGAAGCACATTCGACCGCGCGACCCTGCTGTGGAGGATGTCGCCGACGATCACCACGCGCTTGCCCTCGATACCACCGAGCCGCTGCCGAATGGTCAGCGCGTCGAGCAGTGCCTGAGTGGGGTGCTCATGGGTCCCGTCGCCCGCGTTGATCACCGACGGCCCGTGGTGCTCGGTGGCTGTCCACTCGGCGAGCTGCCGGGCCGCCCCCGACGCCGAATGCCGGATGATCAGCGCGTCGGCGCCGGCCGCCCGCAGCGTCAGCGCGGTGTCTCGTAGCGACTCGCCCTTGCCCACCGACGACCCGCTGGCGCTGACGTTGATCACGTCGGCGCTCATCCACTTGCCGGCCACCTCGAACGACACCCGGGTGCGGGTCGAGTTCTCGTAGAACATCGTGATTATGGTCCGCCCGCGCAGCGTCGGCAGCTTCTTCACATCCCGGCCGATCAGCGCCTGCGCGAAGTGGTCGGCGTCGTCGAGGATCGCGGTCGCCTCGTCACGGGTCAGGTCGGCCGCGGACAACAGATGTCTGGTCACTTGCTGATCACCACCCCGTCGCGGCCGTCGTGCTCGGTCAACAGCACGTGCACGCTCTCGCTGCGCGAGGTGGGGACGTTCTTGCCGACGTAGTCGGCGCGCAGCGGCAGCTCGCGGTGCCCCCGGTCGACCAGCACCGCCAGCTGCACCGCCCGCGGGCGGCCGAGGTCACGCAGCGCGTCGAGAGCCGACCGCACCGACCGCCCGGAATACAGCACGTCGTCGACGAGAATCACCAGGGCCTCGTCGACACCGCCTTCTGGAATCGACGTATCTTCAAGCGGCCGTGGAGGTTTCATCATCAAGTCGTCGCGATAGAGCGTGATGTCGAGTGCCCCGTGCGGAACCGCGATGCCGGCGAACTCACTGATCTTCGCCGCCAGCCGCGACGCGAGAATCACCCCGCGCGTAGGAATGCCGAGCAGTACGACGCGCGGCGCGTCCGGGCCGTCCAATGCGGTCTTTTCGATGATCTGATGGGCGATGCGCGAAATGGTGCGGCCGACGTCCGCGGCGGACATCAATTCCCGGTCGGTGGCTTTGTCGCTAGCCGAGCCCACGTGTGACCTGGACCTCCTTCTCCGCCTCGCTGGACGGATCGTTAAAGGACGTCAAACTGCGGCGAGCCTACCACCGCGCTTTTCGCCCCAGCGACATCAGCTCGCGCATAGTGTCCGCGGCGTGGTCCTTCGGCGGCACAGCCCGCTGCGCGGCCGACGGCTGCGGCTCGACGAGGCGCTGCTCGAGCGCCTTGCAATGAGCCCCGCCGGCTACCGGTTCGTGCTGCATGTCGGCCCCCGCCGCCGGCTGACAGCGCGCCGGTACGCTCGGGCGGGTGCTGGACCGCAACGCAGAACCGCTCCGCGAAGTCGTCGACGCCGGACTGCTCTCAGGCGCGGTCACACTCGTGTGGCAACGCGGAAAAGTGTTGCAAGTCAACGAAGTGGGCTATCGCGACGTCGAAGCCGGTCTGCCGATGCAGCGCGACACGATCTTCCGGATCGCGTCGATGACCAAGCCGATCACCAGCGCGGCCGCGATGATCCTCGTCGACGAAGGCAAGCTGGCGCTCGACGACCCGATCACCCGGTGGCTGCCCGAGTTCGCCTCGATGCGAGTGCTCGACGATCCCACCGGCCCCCTGGAAAACGCCGGCCCGGCGCGCCGGCCGATCACCGTGGACGACTTGCTGACCCACCGAAGCGGGCTGGCCTACGAGTTCTCGGTGACAGGGCCGCTGGCCCGCGCCTATCGGCGGTTGCGGGGAATCCACAATCCCGACGCATGGCTGGCGGAATTGGCCGCGCTGCCGCTGGCGCACCAGCCGGGCGAGCGGATGACGTACAGCCACGCGACCGATGTGCTGGGCATCATCGTGTCGCGCATCGAGGGCAAGACGTTGCAACAGGTCTGCGCTGAGCGGATTTTCGAGCCGTTGGGCATGCGTGACACCGGGTTCTTCGTCACCTCCGAGAGCCGGTCGAGGGCGGCGACGATGTACAAGCTCGACGAGCACGACCGGCTGCGCCACGACGTGATGGGGCCGCCGGCGATCGAGCCGCCGGCCTTCTGTATGGGTGGTGTGGGACTTTGGTCGACCGCCGACGACTATCTCGCGTTCGCCCGGATGCTGCTCGGCGGCGGCGAGCTGGACGGGACACGGGTGATGTCTGTAGAGGCGGTGCGGCTGATGCGCACGAACCGGTTGACCGACGAGCAACGCCGACAGCCGTTCCTGGGTGCGCCGTACTGGGTGGGCCGCGGGTTCGGGCTGGGCCTGTCGGTGGTGACGGACCCGCAGCAGGCGAGACCGCTGTTCGGGCCGGGCGGCGCCGGCACGTTCGGGTGGCCGGGCGCGTACGGCACCTGGTGGCAGGCCGACCCGACGCTCGAGTTGATCCTGATCTATCTGGTGCAGAACCATCCGACGCTGTCAGCGGATGCGGCAGCAGCGGTGGGCGGCAACGCGTCACAGGTCAAGCTGATGGCCGCACGGCCGCGGTTCGTGTCGCGCACGTACAAGGCGCTGACCTGAAGCTGGCGCGGCGCAAGCGTTTCGGCCGGACGGCCCCTGGCTACGGGTCGTCCTCGTCCTCAGGCAAATAGCGCTCGGGGTGAAAGAAGTTGTTGATGCCGGGTTTTCGATTCAGATGCGGAGGCGCCAGCCATTCGACAACGCCGTTCTCGTTGAGACGGGCGCTCCAGCCTTCGTCGTCAAGCTTGTGATCGGTGTGGCAGCCGAAGCCTAGATTGTCGGGTTCGGTCAGGCCGCCGCGCGCCCATGCTGTCAAGTGCATGACTTCACACTCATAGCCGGGCTTGTCGCAACCGGGCGCCGTGCATCCGCCGTCGCGGGCGTGCAGCACAATGCGCTGGTCCGCGCTGGCGATACGGGTGCGACCTAGATACAAGGGCCGGTTCGAGTGCTTGTCGAACACGGCGAGATAGTGGTAGGCAGCACTGGCCATCTTGATGACGTCGCGCATGGGCAGCCAGCTGCCTCCGCCGGTGTCGGCTCTGCCCACGCCGGATTCCAGCTGCTCCAACGTGGTACGGACGATGATCGTTGCGGGCAGCCCGCGGTGCTGACCCAGCGTGCCGGACGCCACCACTGCGCGGCCCATCGCGGTCAGCGCATCGTGGGCACGCTGCGCTCGGGTGCGGGTATCACGGCGCACCGCGTCGTCGGGTGGTTCACCGTCCACGGTGGGCGTCGGGTCCTCCGGATTGCACATGCCGGGCGCGCCCAGCTTCGCGAACACCGCATCCATCGTCGCGCGCAGCTGCGGATCCGCGATGAGCGTGCCCTTGCTCATCCCGTCGGGTGGACCCCAGCGGAATCCGCGCTTGCGTGCCCGGTCCGCATCCGAGAACTGACCGTCGGGGTTGATCAGCGCCGCCATCCGCTCGGCGGCCTTCTCCAACTGATCCGGTCGCAAGCCGGCGGCCATCGCGCCCAACATCGCCTCATCACGGTCACGTGCCTCGGCCGGATACCCGGCCGGCAAGTGGTGGAAGAACTTCCGGACGACCGCCACGTGCTCGTGACCGATCTCCCCGCTACGCAATTGGGTTGCGACAGTGGGCAAGAGCGGGTCCAGCCGCTCGCCGGTGATCGAGCGGCGGTGCCCCACCTGTCCGGCTTCGGCAATCATCTGCTGGGCAGCGGTTGGTCGGATCTTGAGCCGGTCAGCCAGCACACGCGGAAGCGGGCCGCCGATGTCGGACGGTACGGCGCGCTCCACGAGCTGATTCACCAACTCATACTGGGACGCCGCGCACTTGCGGGCGATGGTCGTCAGCCGCTCCACCACCGCGACGCAATCGAGCTCCGACAACGCATCGAACGACAGCGCTGCGAACGCCTCGGCTCCCGCCTCCAGGCGTTCCAGCGTGGTCCACACGCTGCCCGAACACATGAGCGAATACTATCGCCTACCGCCGACAAGCAGTTCATTCGTCCACAGCCCAAAATGCTTGTGGATAACTGGGATTGGCGAACGGTAACTGTCAGTCCCCTGCGCTAAGCCGCCAACGCGCGACGAGCGTACGCACGCACGTCGGCGTCGCTGTCGTCGAGTGCCGCACCCAATGCCTCCCGTGCGGCGTGTTCGGTTGGAGCCCAACGGGTCAGACTCAGCACGGCAGCCTTACGGACGTCGAGATGCGGGTCCTTCAAGGCACGAGACAATGCAGCCACCGAGACACCGGCAGGCCCGGCCGCCAACGCCTTGGCCGCGGCCTCACGGATCTGCCACACCGACGAGTCCAGCGCCCGCTCGACCGTCGGGACGTCCTCGTCGTCGCAGCCGATCACGCCCAACGCGGTCAGCGCCGCCGCCTGCACCAGTGGATCGTGGTCGCGCATAAGGCGACGCACGGTGTCAGCGCCGGCACGCAGCGTCGCCAAGCCGTTGGCCACGGCGATCCGCACCTCCCGGTTCTCGTCCCCGGCGGCAGCTGCGACACCGTCAACATCGTCGATCGACACCAGCGCGCGAACGGCTTCGATCCGTACCCGATAATCGTTGTCCGACAGCGCGTTTCGGTACCCCTGCCGGTCGCCGACCCGCCGCGCACTCAACACGTACAGCGCGGTCGCTCGCACGACTCCGTCCCCGGACACTAAAAGCGGTTCGATATCGGCGGGGCGGGACAACACTTCGACCACCTCGCGGAAGCCGTCAGACGCGCACCGACGCACTTCGGCGTCACGATCTGCCAGCGCGCGCAGCAGCGCATCCTCGTATCCGTCCGGCAGGTTCTCGACCAGTGTGGCGACAGCCGTGCGCCGCACCCCGCTGTCGTCATCGGCGAGGTAGCCTGCCAGCTCGGAGAGGCTGGGCGACTCCAACGCGAGCACCGCGGCGATTCGCGGCGACGGCGGTTGGACCGCGGCTTTCGCCGGCAGACGGCCTTCTTCACTGCGCGGCGCCCGTCCTCCGGCGAGCGGCGGTTGCTCGACGAGCACCACCCGGTCGCTTGACGGCACGTGCTCGAGGCCGGGCACCGGCACGAGGTACGGCGCGACAGGGCGCTTGAGGAATTCCATCGATCCGTCACTGCGCTTGCGCAGATTCAGGTGATACCGCCACTGCTCGTCGTCACGGTTGGGAAGGTCGCTGCGTTCGTGGTACAAGCCCCAGCGTGATTCGGTGCGGGTCAGCGACGCACGTGCCGCCATCTCGGCGCAGTCGAGGATGAAGCTCACCTCTGCCGCGCGCATCAATTCATGCGGTGTGCGGGCGCCGATTTCAGCCACCTCGGCCTTCATCCGCTCGAACGTGCGCACTGCGATCGACAGCTTGGTGGCCGTCTTCGGCGGCGCCACATAGTCGTTGACGAATCTGCGCAGCTTGTACTCGACCTGTTGCTGCGGCGGCCCGTCCGGGTGGCGCAGCGGCCGGTAGATCAACTCGTGCGCCTGCGCCAGCTGGTCTTCGGGCAGCGCGTCGGGCAGCGTCACCTGACCAAGGGTCGAGGTCGCGTGCTCGCCGGCGAGATCGCCGTAGACGAATGCACCGATCATGTAGTTGTGCGGCACGCAGGCCATGTCACCCGCGGCATACAGCCCGGGCACGGTGGTGCGAGCATGCTCGTCGACCCACACTCCTGACGCGGAATGCCCACTGCACAAACCGATTTCGGAGATTTGCATTTCGATGTCGTGGGTGCGGTAGTCGTGCCCACGGTTGGCGTGGAACGTGCCGCGGGTGGGCCGCTCGGTGGTGTGCAGGATATTCTCCAGCGCGGTCAGCGTCTCGTCAGGCAGGTGCGAAACTTTCAAGTAGATCGGCCCGCGCGCCGATTCGATCTCCCGCTTCACTTCGGCCATCATCTGACCCGACCAGTAGTCGGAGTCGACGAACCGCTCCCCCAGCGCGTTGACCTGGTAGCCACCGAACGGGTTGGCGACGTACGCGCACGCGGGGCCGTTGTAGTCCTTGATGAGCGGGTTCACCTGGAAGCATTCGATACCTGACAACTCCGCCCCGGCGTGGTAGGCCATCGCATAGCCGTCGCCGGCGTTCGTCGGGTTTTCGTAGGTACCGTAGAGGTAGCCGGAGGCGGGGAGACCGAGCCGACCGCACGCCCCGGTAGCGAGGATCACCGCTTTGGCCCAGACGGCGACGAATTCGCCTGTGCGGGTGTTGAATCCGGCAGCACCGACCGCTCGGCCGCCCACCGTCAGCACCCGCACCGGCATCACGCGGTTCTCGATGCGGATTTTCTCGCGCATCGCGCGCCGCCGCAGCACCCGGTAGAGCGCCTTCTTGACGTCTTTGCCCTCGGGCATCGGCAGCACGTAGGAGCCGGATCGATGCACCTGTCGCACCGCGTACTCGCCGTGCTCGTCCTTCTCGAATTTCACGCCGTAGCGTTCTAGCCGCTGCACCATCGCGAACCCGCGCGTCGCGGTCTGATAGACGGTGCGCTGGTTCACGATCCCGTCGTTGGCTCGCGTGATCTCCGCGACGTAGTCCTCAGGTTTGGCCTTGCCCGGGATCACCGCATTGTTGACGCCGTCCATACCCATCGCCAGCGCACCCGAGTGGCGCACGTGGGCCTTCTCCAGCAGCAGCACCTGCGCCCCACGCTCAGCGGCCGTCAGCGCCGCCATGGTGCCTGCGGTGCCGCCCCCGATCACCAGGACGTCGCAGTCGAGAGTGGTCCTGTCGGACAGGTGAGGTATCTGCATCACGAGTATCCAAGGGCTGCAAGGGTTGCCGACTTCACGACCTCACGGTCTGTGCTCAGGTCGCTTCTGGGCTGGGGCACGTCGATCACCGCGGCAAGGCCACCGCTTCTGTCCATCACTGCAATCCGATCGCCCAGCACCAACGCCTCGTCCACGTCATGGGTGACGAACACGATCGTCGTCGGATGCGCCCGCCACGTGTCGATGAGCAACCGCTGCATCGCCGTTCGGGTCTGGGCGTCCAACGCCCCGAACGGCTCGTCCATCAGCACCGCCCGGGGCGCGCCGGCGAGCCCGCGTGCCAGCTGCACCCGCTGGCGCATCCCACCCGAGAGGCTCTTCGGCAGGTAGTCCCCGAACCCGGCCAATCCGACCTCGGCGATCCAGCGGTCCGCGCGCTCCCGCCGGCCCGCCCGGGGTTCGCCGCGCAGTTTCAACGCCAACTCGATGTTGGACCGGACGCTGCGCCACGGCAACAGGGCGCTGTCCTGGAATACCATTCCGCGGTCGCGCGACGTCGTGACCACCTCCACATCGTCGGCGAGCACCCGCCCTGCGCTCGGCCGCAGCAGCCCCGCGAACGCGCGCAGGACCGTCGACTTGCCGCATCCGGACGGCCCGGTGAGCACCAGGATTTCTCCCGGCTCCACCACGAGATCCAGTCCGTCGACCACCGGAATTCCGTTGTAGCTCAACCGAACCCGGTCGAGCTGCAGACGCATCCCGCGCGTGAGCGTCGTGGTCATCGGGCGTTCTCCTGAGCGCGCGGGAGCCACCGGGTGGCGCGCCGCCCGATCAGCTCAACGGCCGCCGCGGTGGCGAAGCCGAGCACGCCGATTGTGATGATCCCGACGAACACCTCGGGGTAGGCCAGCACCGTGTAGGACTGCCAAGTCCGGTAACCGACGCCGAGCCGGCCGGAGATCATCTCCGCGGACACCACGCAGATCCACGCCACACCCATGCCCACCGACAGGCCGCCGAACAGCCCGGGAAGGATTCCGGGCAATACGACGTGGCGCAGGACGTCGAGCCGGCCGCCCCCGAGCGTGCGTACAGAGTCCTCCCAAAGCGTCGGCAGCGCGCGCACCGCGTGGCGGGTGCTCACCATGATCGGGAAGTACGCGGCCAAGAACGTGATGAATACGATGCCTGCTTCGTCGCTGGGAAACAGCAGGATGGCGACCGGCACGAGAGCGATTGCCGGGATCGGGCGAGCCAGCTCGGTGAGCGGTCCGAACGTGTCGGCGAAAAGCGTTGAGCGGCCGAGCATGACGCCGGTGACAAGACCGACGACCGCTGCCAGCACGAACCCGGTGAGGATCCTGATCAGCGACTGCCCCAGGTCCAGCCAGTACGCGTCAGTGCCCAGCCGCTTGACGAACACCCGGGCGATTTCGGTGACCGTGGGCAGTGTGTCGAAGCGAATCCACAACCGGGCGTGGCTGGCCGTCAGCACTTGCCATAGCCCGATGGCGGCGGCAACCGAGGCGACCCGCAGCAGTCGGCGCCGCCATGGTGAGGCGGCCCGGTCCCGGACCGCAACCGGTTCGGCTACCGGCGCCGGCAGCAGACCGGCGATGCTTGCGTCGACGGCGGTCATACCGCACCTGCCAGTGCCTGCTGATAGTCGACGGTCGCAGTGCCGGGATGCGTTGCGACGTAACGCTTGGCCCCGGCCGTCGTCGAAAACGGCAGATAGTTCTGTCCGTCGCGGACCCATGTGACGCGATCGGCGAACCACCGCGTGCCCAGCTCGGTGTCGGGCACATATGCCGCCCGCACGGTCGCGCCTTTGCTCGTCGCCTCGCGGACGGCACGCAGCAGGCACGTCGGATTGGCCGCCGGCTGGGTGGTGTCCGAACCGGTCAACCACAACTCACTGGCCTGCGAGGGATTGTTGACCGGCTGATTGCACACCGGGTCGGTGCCGCCGATCGCCGACGGATTGGCGGTGGCGGCGCGCGCGCTGTCGTAGTCGAGGTTGCGTGCCTTGAACGCCGCGCGCAGCGGGCCGTCCTGGACGAACTCGTCGATGTTGAAATCGGCGAAGTCGCCGATCGACTTCAGGTACGACACATCGCCTTTGAACGCATCGACCAGCTGTGGCTTGATCGTGGTATCGAACGACGACGTGCCACCCGGACCGTTGTAGAGGTAGACCACCTCCTGCGGCAGCCCGCTGCCCTGCGCGACGATCTCAGCGGCTTTCAGCGGCTGTTGGTGCACGAAGTCGGTCGCATCGAGCTGCGCCTGCAGGAACGCGTCGAGGACCTCCGGGTGCTGCTGGGCGTACACGCGCCGGACCACGACGCCGTGAAACGTCGGCACGCCGAGTTCGGCGCCGTCGTAGAGCAGCCGCGCCTTGTTCTGGAACACCAGCAGGCCGGGCCACGCGACGAACTGCGAAAGGCCCTGCACCTGACCTGATTCCAGCGCAGATCCGCCGACTTGCGGCTGCTGGTTGAGCACCTCTACGCCGGTCGTGGGATCCACCCCGGCCCGCTGCAGGGCTTGCACCAGCATGCCGTGTCCGGCCGAACCGACGCTGGCCGAAACCTTCTGACCGGCAAGGTCACTCAGCGTGGCTGCTGACGAATCGGATTTGACGACCACGCCGTTCAGGCCACCCTTCAGGTTGTAGCCGGTGATGGAGACCAGCTCTGTCCGAGCCCGCTCGTTCGCCTGAGTTTTGGAACCGTTGATGAGTAACGGGTAATCGCCCATCGAGCCGATGTCGATCTTTTCGGCGACCATCTGCGCGGTGATCGGCGCGCCGGTGTCATAGTCCTGCCACTGGACGTTGTACTTCTTGCCGGTGCGCGCGGTCACGTCGGACAGTCGCCGTTCCAGATAGCCTTGCGCGCGCAGCAGCGCACCGGCGGTGGCGGTGTTGATGGTCTTGGACTGGTAGCCGACGACGACGTTGACGACGTCCGGCGAACTCTGTTGCGAGTCAAGGGAGCATCCTGCAGCGGTGACGACGACCGCGGCGGTGCCGGCGATGAGCCGGATCACGGAGACTTTCATCGAAGGTCCTTCGGGTACTGCGGTCCGTTAGCGGATCAGGTAGGGCATGTTGACGGTGACGGCTCCGGTGGGGCACCGGGCCGCGCACGGTCCGCAGTACCAACACTCGTCGACGTGCATGAACGCCTTACCGGTGTCGGGGTTGATGGCCAGTGCATCGAGTGGGCACACTTCGACACACAATGTGCAGCCGTCGACACACAGCGACTCGTCGATGGTCACGGGAACGTCGACACGTTGATTCACCAGCGTCATGTCTTGTCTTACTCCTGACGTCCACGGGACAGGTTGCCGCGTAGCGTTATTCGGTCGCCGCGCATGCGGATGTACTCGAGGTCGACGGGACGGCCGTCGTCGAGGTGGGTGAGCCGCTCGAGCATCAACAAGGCTGCCCCGTCGGGAAGTTGAAGCGTGGCGGCCGAATGAGCGTCTGCGGCAACGGCTTCCACGGCGAGCGCGGCAGAGCCGAGCTTCTGCCCTGTCACTTCCTCGATCAGCGTGAAGATGTCGTTGGTCTCCAGCGGATGGCGCAGGACGTCGGCGCCCACGTCCGGCACAAGATAGGTCAAGTCCAGGCTCAGCGGCAGGTCGCCGAGATAGCGCAACCGTTCGACGAATACCACCCGCTCACCGGGTGCCAGCGCCAGCCGGCGCGCGACCGACGGTGGTGCGGCGATCTCCAACGCGGCCCGCACCTCGTTGCGGACCTCGCCGTAGCCCTTGAACGTTTCCTTGAGTCCCAGCAACGCGTCGAGGCCGTGGTCGTATTTCCGGTGTGCGACCCGGGTGCCCACTTTGGGGCTGCGGTCGATCAGCCCCTCGGCCTTGAGTGCGGCGAGAGCGTCGCGAATCGTGTTGCGCGACACGAAGAACTCCGCTGCCAGCTGCTCGTCGGACGGCAACCCGTCTTCGTAGGCGCCGGCATAAATCTGGTGGCGCAGCACGTCGGCGACCTGCCTCGCGCGGTCGGCACGCGGCCGGCGAAGCGGAGTCGGATCGACAACTGGCATGCTGAAAACGTTAAGACGGCAGCGCTGGGCGGCCCGTGTCGCCGAGCACGGCCGGAAGTGGCCCAGCCCCATTGCGCCGGTAATTGGACGTCGCGACCAGCGCAAAGCGATCGGTCACGGGTTATTGCGCCACTTCACAAGCCAATTCGACATTGCAATCGCGTTGATCGAAATGCCCGGCCCCTGGCCGGGGCCGCGGCTGCAACCGCGTCAGTGACCGGCACCCGGACCGCCGCGTCGAGCCGCTAGCGGAAGCGGGGCTCGCCGAGTGTGAATGTGGCCTCGTCGATGACCGCACCGATGTGACGGCCCGGTCGTAACCAGGTGGCGAGCGTGCCCGCGGAGCGGACGTCGACGGTCACGATCGCCGGCCGCACCTGACCGGTGAACGTCAGCAGCGAGTCGCCGATCCGGCCGTCGCTGAATTGCTGACGCGCCGTACCCCGGTACTTCAGCGGGATCGCCGGGCCGACGACTCGCGGCGTCGCGCTCACCGACCATGCGGCTCCGTCGCGGCCGGTGCCGGTGACGGTCCGGCCGGCGCCCGGTTCGCCGTCGAACTCGGCGAGGGTCTTCGGCATGGCCCAATTCGTCCGTCCGCCAAGCAGACTGGACGGCGAATCCACCGACATGAACGCCACGTTGGCCCAGGGGCGCAAGCCAGTGCGGGACGCGATCATGCCCAGCACCTCGTCGTACGGGCCGACCGGCGTGTCGGTGTAGTGGACGAAGCCGCCGACCGTCGCCAGCGCCGGGCTGCCGGCCAGACGCGGCGGGAGCGCAGCGGCCGCCGCACGACCACCTCGGCCCAGCCACAGCAGCGCCGAGCATCGGCAGTCCCACGGCGCGGGCGCCGCGTTGGCCGGCAAACTGGCGATCAGCTCTTCACTGAGGGCAGTTTCGGGAACCCCCGGCAGACCGGACAATTCGGTGTGCACGTTGGCGTCGCCCATGTCACTCACTTCCTTCCATTCGCGCCTGATAGCCGGCCCGCTTCTCCGCATCCCGCCCGGCGGGGTCGACCACCAAGAACCGCTCGAGTGTTCTCGGCGATGACATCCGGGCGACCAGTTCGGTGCGCACGAATCCTGGGCCGAACGCCGAGATCTCGACACCGCGGCCGGTGACGGCGCCGATGAAGTTCAGCTCGACCGTACGACGGGTGAGCTTCGCGTCCTCGTCGAGAAATCGCCCGATCCCCTGCGCGCCGCCGGTGACCGCGACGCGCAAACCCGCGACTTGGACCACCCGGCAAGGATGTCACACCGTACTCTGAGGAGTCGTGGAGCTGCTGGTCGCGGTGAACCCGGACCCTCAGTCGCGGCTGCCTTTCCTCATCCGGGTTCCGGTGGGCGACGGTCTGGTATTCGCTACGTCGGGAACCTGGCCGCGCGCACAGGCGGTGTACTGCCATCCGTTGCCCGCCGAGAGCTGGCCCGCCGAGCCCGAGCTCGTCGAAACCGTCGAACTGCGCTCGTGCACCCGTCGAGGCGCTGCCATCGACGTCGTCGCCGCCCGGTCCAGAGAGAACCGCTCTCAGCTCGTCCAGACCATCGCACGCGGCCGCGACGTCGTGTTCTGGCAGAGCCCGCTCACCCGTAAGCAATCACGGCCTCGGGTGCGCACCCCAACCGCGCGGGCCGCCGGCATACCCGAGTTGTCCATTGCCGTCGACTCCCATGAGCGCTACGCGTACAGCTTCAGCGACAAGCCCGTCGTCACCATCCGCCAGCCGCTCGCCTGTGGGGACTACGGACTGCACATCGATGGCCGGCTCGTCGCTGCCGTCGAACGGAAGTCGTTGTCGGACTTCAGCTCCGGCCTGCTCAACGGCAAGCTCAAATACCAGCTCATCGATTTGGCGGCGCTGCCGCGGGCGGCAGTGGTGGTGGAAGACCGGTACTCGGAGATCTTCGCGTCGACGTTCATCAGGCCGGCCACTGTCGCCGATGCGCTCGCAGAACTACAAGTCGGCTTTCCGACGGTGCCGATCGTGTTTTGCCAGAACCGCAAGCTCGCTCAGGAGTACACCTACCGCTATTTGGCGGCGGCGCAGCGGTGGTTCACCGAACAAGGCGACTGACCGGCCGGGCCACCAGGGCATCAGTCCGGCGTTCCCCGCACGGCGGCTGCCGCTGCCCGGATCTGCGGAGTGACGAGCATGATCTGGCCCAGCACGCCGTTGACGAAGCCTGGCGAATCGTCCGTCGACAACTTCTTCGCCAGCTCCACCGCCTCGTCGACTGCGACCGGCTCCGGAACATCGCTGGCGTGCAACAACTCCCACACCGCGACCCGCAGCACCGCGCGATCGACGGCCGGCAGCCGCTCCAACGTCCAGCCTTGTAGGTGAGCCGAGATCAGGTCGTCGATGTGCTCGCGGTGCGCAGTGACTCCGCGGGCGATCGTGACCGTGTACGGGTTCAGCGCAGACACGTCGGGCTGCTGCTGGGCCAGCGCCGTACGCGCCTCGGCCACCTCCGCGGGGGTCAGCCCACGTGCCTCGGCCTCGAATAGCACGTCCACCGCGCGCTTTCGTGCTTGATGGCGACCCCGGTCGGCTTTGCGCTCAGGCATTCACCCTTCCTAGGTAGCTGCCGTCGCGGCTGTCGACTTTGAGCTTGTCGCCGGTGTTGATGAACAGCGGCACGTTGATCTGCGCGCCGGTCTCCAGTGTTGCGGGCTTGGTGCCGGCATTGGAGCGGTCACCCTGCAGGCCGGGCTCGGTATGGGTGACTTCCAGCTCGACGGTCACCGGTAATTCGATGTAGAGCGGGTTGCCGTTGTGGAACGCCACCTGCACTGGCATGCCCTCGAGCAGGAACCGGGCCGCGTCGCCAACCAGCGACTCGGGCAGGTGGTGCTGCTCGTAGTCCTCGCTGTCCATGAACACGTACTCGGTGCCGTCGCGGTACAGATAAGTGGTGTCGCGGCGGTCGACGGTCGCGGTCTCCACCTTCACACCGGCGTTATAAGTCTTGTCGACGACCTTGCCCGACAGCACGTTCTTGAGCTTGGTCCGCACGAAAGCGGGCCCTTTGCCGGGCTTGACGTGCTGGAACTCGATGATTTGCCAGAGCTGGCCGTCGATCTGAAGGACGAGCCCGTTCTTGAAGTCGGCAGTCGTTGCCACGGTCGGTTGTTCTCCTCGTTGTCAGTCACAGTCCATGGGGCCGTTCGGCGCTCGCCGGATCGGCCTGATCGGCGGCCGGGCCGAAGTTCGGGCCCCATTCTCTCATCCGCCGCCCAGCCGGTGACACGATCACCGCATCGGGCAGACGCCGTTGCGCGGCGTCGTCAGAGGACCGCGAGCTCTTTGGGGAATCGGGTGAGCAGTTCCGGCGCTTCGTCGCCGACGATCAGCGTGTCCTCGATGCGCACCCCGCCTCGGTCCGGCAGGTAGACGCCGGGCTCCACGGTCACCGCCGCGTCCGCATGCAGCGTCGCGGCCGAGGCGCCGCTGATCCCGGGTGCCTCGTGGATCTGCAGTCCGACGCCGTGGCCCAGTCCGTGGCTGAAGTTCTCGGCGTAACCGGCGTCGGCGATCACCTGGCGCGCCGCCGCGTCGACCTCGCTGCACGGCTTCCCGGGCGCCAGCGCCTCCCGACCGGCTTTCTGCGCGGTGGCCACCACCTGGTAGATCTCGTGCTGCCAATGGGCCGCTTGGCCCAGCACGAACGTCCGGGTCATGTCGGAGTGGTAGCCCGCGACGAGCGCGCCGAAGTCGATCTTGACGAAGTCGCCGAAGGTCAGCTCGGCGTCGGTCGGCCGGTGATGCGGGATCGCAGAATGCGCACCGGTCGCGACGATCGTCTCGAACGACACCCCGTCGGCACCGTGGTCGAGCATCAGAGCCTCGAGGTCGCGGGCCACCTGCCGCTCGGTGCGCCCAGGTCGCAGGCCTCCTCGCTGAATCAGGTCGGTCAACGCAGCGTCGGCCGCCTCGCACGCCAACCGCAGCAGCGCTTTCTCGCCGTCGTCTTTGACCTCCCGCAACGCCTCGACGTTGCCGGACGCCCGCACCAGCTCGATGTCGCCGGCCGCCCGCGCCAACTGGTCGTAGCCGTCCACCGTGACGACGTGGCTCTCGAAGCCGAGCCGCCCCACGCCATGTTCGGCGGCCAGCCGCGCCAGGTGCGGCCCGCAGGAGCGCTCGATCTCCAGCCGCACGTCGGGCGACTGGCGCGCGGCCTGCGTACGGTAGCGGCCGTCGGTCGCCAGCACCGCGGGAACGTCGTCGTCGGCAAACACCAGCAGGGCCGCGTTCGAGCCGGTGAACCCGGCCAGATAACGGACATTCACCAGGTCCGACACCAACATCGCGTCTACTCCGGCGGCGGATAGCCGGCGACACAAGTTGCGGCGGCGCTGGGAATATGTCACAGGTCTTGACGCTACCCGCTAGGCTCAGCGCCCATGAGGTCATGGTTGCTGCGCGGACTGGTCTTCGCGTTCCTGCAGACGGTGCTTCGCATCATTCAGACCGCGATGATCAACACGTGGGAGACGCAGGCCCCGATCATCAGCGTGTCGCTGCAGGTGATCTTGGCCGTGATCGCGCTGGCCTGGGGCTTCGTCGACGGCCGCCGTGACGCCAATGCGCAACCGGACCCCGACCGCCGCGCCGACCTCGCGATGACATGGCTGCTGGCGGGTCTTGTCGCCGGTGTGCTGTCCGGTCTGGTGTCGTGGATCGTGTCGCTGTTCTACAAGGAAATGTATGTGATGGGCCTGCTGAACGAACTCACCGTGTTCGCGGCCTACACCGCTTTGCTGACATTCGTGATGGCGATGATCGGGGTCGCGGTGGGCCGCTTCCTGGTGGACCGCCGCTATGCCAAAGAGGGCTATCCGTCGTCCCGCCGCGGCGACGGCGCGGAAGGTGACCAAGGGCCCGACACCGATGTGTTCGCCGCGGTCGGCGGAGGCCGCCAGCGCGACGAAGGGCGTGACGAGGCGCCGACGCAAGAGGCGCGCCTGCACGAGCAGCGCACCCAGGAGGGGCCGACGCACCCGGAGGGCAGCGAGCGCACCGAGCGCACCGAGCGCACCGAGCTCAGCTAGTCCAGCCGCGCGTTCAGTCGAGGGTCAGCGCGCGAGCGTTTCCGCCAGATAACGCAGGGCGAGTAGATATCCCTGCACACCGAGGCCCGCGATCACGCCGGTGGCGACCGGGCTGATGTATGAGTGGTGCCGAAACTCCTCGCGCGCGTACACATTCGAGATGTGCACTTCCACGAGCGGTGACCGTAGTTCCGCGCAGGCGTCGCGCAATGCGACCGACGTGTGAGTCAGCCCGCCGGCGTTGAGGATGACCGGCTCGTCCGCATCGGCAGCCCGGTGAATCAGATCGATCAGCTCGGCCTCGCTGTTGCTCTGCCGCACAAGGACTTTCAAACCGAGCTCAGCAGCGGTCTTCTCGATCAGTGCGACCACTTCCTGATATGTGGTGGTGCCGTAGACCTGTGGCTCGCGCAGCCCCAACCGATCCAGATTCGGGCCGTTGAGCACGTTGACCGTTGTCACGCCGCCACCTCCGCGTATGCCGCCGCCAGCAGCGCCGGATCGGGCCCTTCCAGCCGGCCGGGTTTGGCCAGGCCATCCAGCACCACGAACCGCAGCACCCCGGCTCGCGTTTTCTTGTCACCGGCCATGATCTCGAGCAGCTGCGGCAGCGCGTCGGCGTCGTAGGTGACCGGCAGACCGAGTGACGTCAGGATGTCCCGATGGCGCCGGGCCGTCGCGTCGTCGAGCCGGCCCGCCAGCCGGGAGAGCTCCGCGGCGAAAACCAGGCCCACCGACACCGCGGCACCGTGCCGCCACCGGTAGTTCTCCCGGCGCTCGATCGCGTGTCCCAACGTGTGCCCGTAGTTGAGAATCTCGCGCAGCTGCGATTCCTTCTCGTCGGCGGCCACCACCTCGGCCTTGACCGCCACTGCGCGGCGGATCAGTTCGGGCAGCACGTCTGCCCCCGGGTCCAGCGCGGCCTGGGCATCGTTCTCGATCAGCTCCAGGATCGCGGGGTCCGCGATGAACCCGGCCTTCACCACCTCCGCCATTCCTGCCGCGAGCTCGTCGTGCGGCAGTGTCTTCAGTGTGTCCAGGTCGACCAGCACGGCGCGCGGCTGGTGGAACGCGCCGACCAGGTTCTTGCCGGCGTCGGTGTTGATGCCGGTCTTGCCGCCGACCGCCGCGTCCACCATCCCGAGCAATGTGGTGGGCACATGGACGACGGCCACGCCGCGCAGCCAGGTGGCAGCGGCGAATCCCGCGACGTCGGTGGCGGCACCGCCGCCGAGGCTGACGATCGCATCTTTGCGCCCAACACCGATGCGCCCCAACACTTCCCAAATGAAGCCGAGGACCCGCAGCTCCTTGCCGGCCTCCGCGTCCGGGATCTCGACGCGGTGTGCATCGATTCCGTTGTCGCACAACGACGTTCGAGTCAGCTCAGCGGTCTCGGCCATGACCGGCTGGTGCAGGATCGCCACTTTGTGCGTGCCCTCGAGCAGTCGCGGCAGCTCGGCGCGGACACCGCTGCCGATGATCACCGGATACGGCGGGTCGACATGGACGTCGACGGTCACGGGCTCAGTCACGGTCCGTCCGTTCGGCTTTGCGGGCGGCCAGCGCGGCGGGGCTGGGCGGCGCGTGCGAGGCTTCGCTGGGGGTCAGCGAGATCGGCGAGCGCCGCCATACATGGCGGCGCTTACGCCTGGACGGCTGCGGGTTCTCCAACCGGGTCACGATATGGCGGACGACGGCCCCCGGGTTGCGGCGATTGGTGTTGACCCGCATGGTTGCCGCGCGGCGGTACAGCGGCACCCGGTCAGCCATCAGCGCGCGGTACCTCGCGGCGGCGTCGGGGCCGGCCAGCAGCGGGCGCGCGGTGCTGCCGCTGGTGCGGCGCACGCCTTCGGCCGCGTTGATTTCCAGGTAGACGACGGTGTGGCCGGCCAACGCATCGCGCACCCCCGGTGTGGTGATCGCGCCGCCGCCCAACGCCAGGACGCCGTCGTGTTCGGCAAGCGCATCGCAGATCACCTCTTCCTCGATGCGCCGGAACTCCTGCTCGCCGTCGGCGGCGAAGATGTCGGCGATGGTGCGGCCGGTCTTGGCTTCGATCGCCGCGTCGGTGTCCAGGAATGCCACGTCGAGCGCCCGGGCCAGGCGCCGCCCGATTGTCGACTTGCCGGACCCGGGCAGACCGATCAGAACGGCCTTGGGCGCCATCACGATCACCCCGACGCCCGAAGGTCGCGGCTGCGGGCGGCGATGCCCTCGAGATACGAGGCGATGTTGTTCTTGGTCTCGTTGATGGAGTCGCCGCCGAACTTCTCCAGCGCCGCGCGGGCCAACACCAGCGCGACCATCGCCTCGGCCACGACCCCGGCGGCTGGCACCGCGCACACGTCGGAACGCTGATGGATTGCCACGGCCTCCGCGCCGGTGGCCATGTCGACCGTGGCCAGCGCGCGCGGCACCGTTGAGATCGGCTTCATGGCCGCGCGCACCCGCAGCGGCTGACCGTTCGTCATGCCGCCCTCCAGGCCACCGGCGCGGTTGGTCGACCGCAGCACTCCAGCCGGTGCGGGATACATTTCGTCGTGGGCCACACTGCCGCGGCGGCGGGCCGTCTGGAAGCCGTCGCCGATCTCGACACCCTTGATGGCCTGGATGCCCATGATCGCGGCGGCCAGCTGGCTGTCGAGGCGGTTGTCGCCGCTGGTGAACGACCCCAAACCGACAGGCAGGTTCAGCGCGACGACCTCGACGACACCGCCGAGCGTGTCCCCGTCTTTCTTGGCCGCCTCGATCTCGTCGATCATCGACTGCTCGGCGGTCTTGTCGAAAGCGCGCACCGGGCTGGCGTCGATCGCGTCGAGGTCGGCCGGCTGCGGGGGCGGCCCGTCGTAGGGCCCCGACGCGCCGATCGAGATGACGTGGCTCAGCACGTCGACGCCCATGGCCTGCTTGAGGAACTGCTTCGCGACGGTTCCCGCGGCGACGCGGGCCGCGGTCTCCCGGGCGCTGGCCCGCTCCAGCACAGGACGGGCGTCGTCGAAGCCGTACTTGAGCATTCCCGCGTAGTCGGCGTGACCGGGCCGGGGTCTGGTGAGCGGCGCGTTGCGCGCGATGTCGGCGAGCTCCGCGGGGTCGACCGGGTCGGTGGCCATCACGGTCTCCCATTTCGGCCACTCGCTGTTGCCGATCTCGATCGCGATGGGGCCACCGAGGGTCACCCCGTGGCGCACCCCTGCCAGCACCGTGACTTCATCGGCTTCGAACTTCATCCGCGCGCCGCGGCCGTAGCCGAGGCGTCGCCTGGCCAACTGGGTGCGGATGTCGGCGGACGTGACGTGCACGCCGGCGACCATGCCTTCGAGCATGCTCACCAGCGCTCGGCCGTGCGACTCGCCGGCTGTCGTCCATCGCAACACGCGTCCCATCTTCCCATGCGACCGCCCGCTGGGCTTAATCGCGATTGGGCGTCAGAGGAGCGCCAGCGTGGCGGCGGCGGCCGTGGCGAAGCACATCGCCGGACCGTGCGGCACCGTGCGCGCGCCGCGGCGCACCAGCTCCACCGCCGCCCACATCGCGGTCAGCAACGGCGCGGCCAGCGCGGCGAGCAGCCACACGTCCGCTCCGAAGTAGCCGCTGAGCGCGCCGACCCCGAGCGCCAGCTTCACGTCGCCCGCGCCCATCGCCGCCGGCGCGACAGCGTGCACCAGGAGGTAGAGCAGGCCCAGGCCGGCGGCGCCGGCCAAGGCGGGCACACCACGTCCGCAGGCCGTCGCCAATACCAGCACCACGACGGCGCCCGGCAGTGTCAACCAGTTCGGCAATCGGCGCTGCCGCAGGTCGTAGCCGCTCAACAACGCCAGCCACAGCAGCGCCGCCAAAAACTCCCCCAGCCCCACGGATGGAGGCTAACCCCGCTGGAGCGCAGCTCTCATCACTTCTTTTGGCGCCGGCCGTCCGGTGAACTGCTCGACCTGGGCGAACGCCTGGTGCAGCAGCATCTGCAGCCCGTCGATCACCGCGCCGCCCGCCTCGGAAACCGCCGCCGCCAGCGGCGTGGGCCATGGATCGTAGACGGCGTCCAGCAGCACGGGCGCGCGCCGCAGCACCGCCAGATGCGCCGCGGCGGCGTCGGCCGGGATCGTGTTGACGACGGCACCGGCGCTCGCGACGTCGTCGGCCAGAGCAGGGTCGCTGAATGCGCGCCACGACGCCGCAAGACCGCAGTCACCGGCCAGCGCTAGCAGAGGCTGCGCCTTGGCAGCATCGCGGGCGACCACGATCACCCGGCGGGCATCAAGGTCGGCGGCCGCGACCACCACGGCGCGGGCAGTGCCCCCCGCGCCGAGCACGACCAGCACACCGTCGACGCTGCCGAGCGCGCCGACCACGCCGTCGACGTCGGTGTTGTCGGCGCGCCAGCCGCGTCCGGTGCGCACGAGGGTGTTCGCGGATCCCACCTGCTGCGCGCGTTCGGTGCGCTCGTCGGCGAAGGCCAGCGCGGCGAACTTGTTCGGCATCGTCACCGACAGCCCCACCCAGTCCGGGCCCAATCCGCTGACCAGCCTGGGCAATTGCTCGGCCGTGCACTCGATGCGCTCATAGGTCCAGTCGGCCAGTCCCAGCGCCCGGTAGGCGGCGAGATGCAGCTGCGGCGACTTCGAATGGGCGACCGGCGAACCCAGCACGCCCGCTCTCATCGTGCGCTGTCGAGGACACCGTTGCGCTTGGCCAGCTCGATGTTGGCCAGATGCTGCTGATAGTCGCGGGTGAACAGCGTGGTGCCCTGCATGTCCACCGTGACGAAGTACAGCCAATCCCCCGGTTCGGGTCGTTCCGCGGCGGCCAGCGCTTGATCCCCCGGCGAGCAGATCGGCGTCTTGGGCAGCCCCTCGCTCACATAGGTGTTCCACGGGGTTTCGCGGCCGCGGTCGGCGTCGGTGGTGGCCACCTCCTGGCGGTCCAGCGGGTAGTTGACGGTGGAGTCGAACTCCAGTCGCTGGTGCACCTGCAGCCGGTTGTAGATGACGCGGGCGACCTTCGCGAAGTCCGCCGGCTTGGATTCCCGCTGCACCAGCGACGCCACGATCAGCGTCTGATAGGTGGACAGCGACTGCCCGTCGGGCGAGGTGCCCAGCCCGCGCTGCGAGTACAGGCCTGCGCTGTCACCGATCAGCTTCGCCAGGATCTCGTGCGCCGTCCATGCCGGGTTGATGTCCCACGTGCCGGGAGCGATCAGCCCCTCCAGCCGCCGGTGGTCGCCGCCCATCGCAGCCACCTGCTGAACCGCCCAGGACGGCACGTTCAACGCCGCCGGCGCGTCGCTGCCGGCCACCTCACGCAGCTCGGTGACCGGTACGCAGCGCCGATTACCGTCGAGCTGAACGCACGACGCGCGGGAGATCAGCGTCAGAATGCCCTCGGTGACCGCGTTGGTCTTGACGTCAGCCACGTCGTCGAGCTGTCGGCCCTCCGGGATCACCAGCTTGCCGACCCGGTTGTGCGGGTCGGTCAACCGGCGCACCGCGTCGGCGGACGAGATCTCGGTGCGCATCTGGTAGTAGCCCGGCTGGATCGACGACATCTGCGAGTTGCCGTGCGCCGCGTCGACGAAGCCGCGCACCGAGGCGACCACTTTGTTGTCGACGAGCGTCTGTGCGATGGCCGTGGTGGAGTCGCCGTTGTGCACCTGAATCACGACGTCGTTCTTGCCGCCGCCGGAGTAGTCGCTGAACCAGGAGTGCCACAGCCGGGATCCCAGGAAAACCGCCGCGATCACCACCACGACCAGCAGGGCCACAATCGCCATCCGGATGTTGTTGCGGCGCCGACGGATTCGCTCCCGCCGAATCCGCTCGGCACGTGAACTGCGCCGCGGCGAGTTGACCGCCACGGGCTCCGCCCGGCCCGACGCACGCCCGTCAGCCACCGCCGCCCTTTCCGGCGTGCGCGCGGCGCTGATCCAGCCATCCCTGGAGGATGGCGACCGCGGCGGCCTGATCGATCTTGGACCGCTGGTCTTTCGCCGAGATTCCGGCCTCGCGCAGCGACCGCTGAGCGCTGACCGTGGTCAGCCGCTCGTCGGCCAGCCGCACCGGGACACCTGAGATCCGCTGGGCCAGCGCGTCGGCCACGCTGATCGCGTCCTCCGCAGCGGAGCCGGCGCGGTCGGCGAGAGTACGCGGCAAGCCGACCACCACCTCGACCACGTCGAGCTCGGTGACCAGTGCCGCCAGTCGCTTGAGGTGGCTGCCCGACCTGTTGCGCCGCACGGTTTCCACCGGTGTGGCCAGGATGCCGTCGGGGTCGCTGACGGCCACGCCGATACGGACGCTTCCCACGTCGACACCGAGCCGTCGGCCACGTCCGGGGTCGTCGAGGCCGGGCCGGTCCGGCACACGGTCCATACCGACAGCCAAGGTCACTAGCTCCGGGCGATCTCGGCTCGTAGCGCGGCGAGCGCCGCGTCGATCCCGGCCGCGTTCTTCCCCGAGCCCTGAGCCAGCTCCGGCTTTCCTCCGCCGCGGCCGTCGACCGCCTCGTTGAACCGCTTCACCAGCTCATTGGCCCGCAGGCCGAGGTCCACGGCCGCGGGATTGGCCGCCACCACGTATGGCACCGCACCGCCCTCGCCCTCGGCGATCAGTGCCACCACCGCCGGGTCGCTACCCAGCCGGCCACGGATGTCGCCAACGAGGTTCCGCAGATCCCCCGCCGTCTCCGCCGCCATTCGCTGAGCCACCACCCGGACCCTACCGATCTGCTCGGCTCCAGCGGCCGCATTCGCGGCGGCCGCGCGGGCAGAGGCCTGGCGCATCCGCTCGAGTTCCTTCTCCGCCGCTTTGAGCCGGTCGACCAGGGTGGCCACCCGGGCGGGCACTTCCTCAGACGGCACCTTCAGCGACGACGCCAGCCCGGCGAGCAGCGCGCGTTCCTTGGCCAGGTGCCGGAACGCGTCGAGTCCCACGTAAGCCTCGACCCGACGCACACCCGAGGCGATCGACGATTCACCCAGGATGGTCACCGGGCCGACTTGCGCGGAGTTGTGCACATGCGTGCCGCCGCACAGCTCCAGCGAGAACGGGCCGCCGATCTCCACCACCCGGACCTGCTCCGGGTAGGTTTCGCCGAACAGCGCGATCGCGCCCATCGCCTTGGCTTTGTCGAGTTCGGTGGTGAACGTGTGCACCTCGAAGTCGGCCTCGACGGCCTCGTTGGTGACTTCTTCGATCTGCGTGCGCTGGTGTTCGGAAAGCGGTCCCTGCCAATTGAAGTCGAATCGCAGGTAACCGGGACGGTTCAACGAACCCGCCTGAACTGCGTTGGGGCCCAACACTTGTCGCAGTGCAGCATGCACCAAGTGGGTGCCCGAGTGCCCTTGGGTGGCGCCGTGGCGCCAGCGCGGATCCACAGCGGCCACCACGGTGTCACCCTCGACGAACTCGCCGGACTCCACGTTGACCCGGTGCGTCCACAGCGTTTTCGCGATCTTCTGCACGTCGGTGACGGCGGCCTTGGCGGTGGCGCCGGCGCCGGTGCCGGTGATGGTGCCTTCGTCGGCGATCTGGCCGCCCGACTCGGCGTAGAGGGGGGTGCGGTCGAGGATCAGCTCGACGCGCTGCGCGGCCTGCGTTTCGGGGGTGTGCGCGACCACCGGTACCCGCTTGCCGTCGACGAAAATGCCGAGAATCTTTGCCTCTGAGGTCAATTCGTCGAAGCCGGTGAACTCGGTCGGCCCGGCGTCCAGAAGTTCCCGGTACGCCGACAGGTCGGCGTGGGCATGCTTGCGCGCGGCGGCGTCGGCCTTGGCACGGTCGCGCTGCTCGGCCATCAGCCGCCGGAATCCGGCTTCGTCGACCGTGAGCCCAGCCTCGGCAGCCATCTCCAGGGTCAGATCGATGGGAAATCCGTACGTGTCGTGCAGCGTGAACGCATCGTCGCCGGACAGCACTGTCCTGCCCGCCGCCTTGGTAGCGCCGGCGGCCTGCTCGAACAGCCGCGACCCCGAGGCCAGCGTCCGGTTGAATGCCGCCTCCTCGGCTTCGGCGATGCGGCTGATCCGCGCGAAGTCGGTGACCAGTTCGGGATACGACGGGCCCATCGCGTCGCGCACCGTGGCCATGAGTTCACCGACGATGGGCCTGTCGATGTCCAGCAGCTTCGCCGCCCGCACGATGCGGCGCAGCAAGCGGCGCAACACATATCCGCGGCCGTCGTTGCCGGGGCTGACCCCGTCGCCGATGAGAATCGCGGCGGTGCGGCTGTGGTCGGCAATGATCCGGTAACGCACGTCGTCGTCATGATTGCCTGCGCCGTAGCCGCGCGGTGCGATCTCGGCGACCTTGTCGATCACCGGCCGCAGCAGGTCGGTCTCGTAGACGTTGTCGACACCCTGCAGCACACACGCGATTCGCTCGACGCCCATGCCGGTGTCAATGTTCTTGCGCGGCAACGGCCCCAGGATCTCGAAGTCGGTTTTCGAGGTACCCTCGCCGCGCAGGTTCTCCATGAACACGAGGTTCCAGATCTCGATGTAGCGGTCCTCGCTGGCGACCGGACCGCCCTCGGGGCCGTAGTGGGGGCCGCGGTCGTAATAGATCTCCGACGACGGGCCGCACGGCCCGGGAATTCCCATGGACCAGTAGTTGTCGGCCATGCCGCGGCGCTGAATCCGTTCTGGCGGCAGACCCGCCACTTGCTGCCACAGCTGCGCAGCCTCGTCGTCGTCCAAATAGACTGTCGCCCAGAGCCTTTCAGGATCCAGCCCGTAACCGCCGTCCTCGACCGGGTTGGTCAGCAAGGTCCACGCCAGCTCGATCGCGCGGCGCTTGAAGTAGTCGCCGAAGCTGAAGTTGCCGGCCATTTGGAAGAACGTGTTGTGGCGGGTGGTGACACCCACCTCATCGATGTCAGGGGTGCGGATGCACTTCTGGATGCTGGTGGCCGTGCGGTACGGCGGGGTGCGCTGACCGAGGAAGTACGGCACGAACTGCACCATGCCGGCGTTGACGAACAGCAAATTGGGGTCGTCGAGGATCACCGACGCGCTAGGCACCTCGGTGTGACCCGCTTTCACGAAGTGGTCGGTGAACCGCTTCCTGATGTCGTGAGTTCGCACTTTGCTGTCTGTCTTCTCTGTGAGCCGACGGTCTCGGCGCTCGGACCCGATTACCTTACCGGTCTGCCCTTCGTCAACGATTCGGGCGACGCGCTGGTGCCCGGCGCCGATCAGCCGTCGACGAAGCTCAATCGCACCGACCGCCGAGGGTTGTCGCGGTTGAGATCTACCAGCACGACGCTCTGCCAGGTGCCCAACAGCGGCTTGCCGTTCTCGACCGGCAACGTCACCGACGGCGCCACGAGCGCCGGCAACACGTGGTCGGCGCCGTGCCCGGGCGAACCGTGGGCGTGGCGGTAGCGGTCGTCGCGCGGCAGCAGGCGTTCCAGCGTGTCGACGAGGTCGTCGTCGCTGCCCGCACCGGTCTCGATCACCGCCACTCCGGCGGTCGCGTGCGGCACGAACACGTTGCACAGACCGTCGCCGTGTGACGCACAGAACGCACGGACCTCGTCAGTGAGATCGACGATGCGCCGGCGCGCGGTGTCGACGTCGAGAACGGCGCTATCCACATCTTCAGGGTACGGACGAAACCGCTGCCGCCCATTGCCAGGCCGCGGTCGAAGGAGCAAGGTAATCAGCGGACCGGTGGCGCCGCCGGGGCGCCGCCCCGACCCCAAGAGGGGGTGCGCCCATGCTGACCAGTCACCCAGTCGCACGATCTACCACCATCGACGCGCGTCCAGACGCCATCGACGCCGGAATCGCGCTCGTCCGCGACGAGGTCATGCCGGCACTGGAAGCCATGGACGGCTGCGTCGGCGTGTCGCTGCTGGTCGACCGGGAAACCGGCCGGTGCATCGCGACCAGCGCGTGGGAGTCCGACGAGGCGATGCGCGCAAGCGCGGGAAGGACCGCGCCGCTTCGCGAGCGGGTTGCGGCGACGCTCGGCGGCACCCCTGCGGTGCAGGAGTGGGAGATCGCCGCACTGCACCGCGATCACCGCTCCGGGGCGGGCGCCTGCGTGCGGGCCACGTGGTTCAAGGTGGCGCGAGGCAGGCTCGACGCGGCGATCGAGTTCTACCGGGATTCGGTGCTGCCGGCCCTGGAAGCCCTCGAAGGGTTCTGCAGCGCGAGCCTGTTGGTGGATCGAGCGTCGGGCCGGGCCGTGTCGTCGGTCAGCTTCGACAGCCGCGACGCTATGGACCACAACCGGGAGCAGGCCAGGTCGTTGCGCACCGAGCGGCTGCGCGACCTGGGTGCAGACCAACTCGACGTCGGCGAGTTCGATCTCGCTGTCGCCCATCTCCGCGTCCCCGAGCTGGCTTAGCAGTTCGGCCGGCCCCGATCGGCCCGTGCGCCGACGGGATGTTGCACTTCGAAAGACGCTGACCGTCAGCCGGTTCGGCTCGGCTCGCGCCCGTCGACCTGCTCGGCAGACTGCCCGATCGCTTCATAGGTGGGCGCGCTGTCGCCAGGGGTCGCGATCCCGGCGTGGCTCAGCGCCTCGGCAACCAGGAGCCTCAACCGCCGGCCGACCTCGAACTGCTTGCCCGGCAGCGTCCGCGCCACCATGCGCACATTGACCGTGTCGACCTCGATGCTTTCCACGCCCATCATCGACGGCTCGTCGAGCAGCAGCTCCTTGAGCGTGTCGTCGCGCATGGCCTCCCCGGATACCCGGTGCAGCACATCGTTGACGCGGTTCAGGTCGGCGCTGGCGGGCACCGGGATGTCGAGCACGGCCCGTGCCCAGTCCTTGGACAGGTTGACCGCCTTGACGATTTGACCGTTCGGGATGGTGACCATTTCGCCGTCGCTGTTGCGCAGCTTGGTGACGCGCAACGTCACGTCTTCGACGGTGCCGGCCGCGTCCTTACTAGAGCCCGATGCGGTGAGTTGCACCAGATCGCCGAAGCCGTACTGCTTTTCGGTGATGATGAAGAACCCGCTGAGCAGGTCCTGGACCAGTCGCTGCGCCCCGAAGCCCAGTGCGGCGCCGAGCACCGCGGCGGGGGCCACCAGCGAGCCGACCGGCAGGTCGAGAATGCTGACGACCTCGAACGCGACCACCACGTAGAGGATCACGATCGCCACCCAGGAGATCACTCCCGCGACGGCCTTGCGGTGCTTGGTGGCTTCCGACCGGACCAGCGCGTCGCCTTCCCGGCGGTCGAGGCGGCGGGTGATCCGGTGCGCCGTCCAGCGGATCAGCCGGGCGGCGACCACTGAGGCGATCAGCAGCAGGACGATGTGCACCCCTTTGGTGACAAGCCATTCGGCGACGTCGTGCCACATCCCGCGCCAGTCGGTGATCGACGCCGCGAGGTAGTCGGTTGTCATCGCTGTCTTCACCTGCCTTTCGGCGGGCACCCTCGGCAGCCCACTGTGGTTGTCAACGCTTATGTCACGGAGCAGCCCGTTGACCTTGTGGCCGCATGACACGTGCTGCACCCACCAATTACGGTGGCATGTACGGATTTACATAGATCGGCGCACAGTTCCGCGTGACGTGATCTTCCGCGAGACTGGTACCCGCTCGCTTGTGGCTGAAACAGCTCCGATCGGTCGCCGACCCCTTTCCCCCGCGTTTATCGGCCTCTGGCGCGGGTATGCCGCCTGCATCTTCATCGTTGGAGGCCACATGACAATTCACAGTGTGCTGGGCGCAATCGTCATCGGTCTGGTGATCGGCGCATTGGCGCGATTCGTGCTCCCGGGCAAGCAGGCGATTCCGATCTGGCTGACCATCCTCGTAGGCATCGTGTCGGCGTTCATCGGCACCGCGCTGGCCCGGGCGATGGGCATTCCGATCGACACACCCGGGATCGACTGGGGTGAGTTGCTGGTCCAGGTGATCGTGGCGGTGCTCGGCGTCGCCCTGGTGTCCGCAGGCTTGGGCCGCTCGTCGTTCGGGCGCAGCAGGTTCGGGCGTCCGCGCTCCGGCCTGACGCGGCGGTGGTAGCGGTCAGCTCCTGCGACGGATGATCGCCCGCAGCCGGTCGAGCCGCTTGGCGATCTCCCGCTCATGGCCGTGGTCGGTGGGGCGATAGTAGTCCACGCCAACCAGCTCGTCGGGCGGATACTGTTGCGGCACAACGCCGTCCGGGTCGTCATGCGAATACTTGTAGCCGATCGCATTGCCGAGTGCGGCCGCCCCGGAGTAGTGGCCGTCGCGTAGATGCGCAGGCACCAGGCCGGCTTTGCCGGCTTTGATGTCGCTGGTCGCCGCTCCGATGGCGGCCACCACCGCGTTGGACTTCGGTGCGGTGGCCAGGTGGATGGTGGCGTGCGCGAGCGTCAGCTGAGCTTCCGGCATGCCGATCAGCTGGACGGTCTGGGCGGCCGCGACCGCAATCGGCAGCGCAGTGGGATCGGCCATGCCGATGTCCTCGCTGGCCAAGATCATCAGCCGGCGCGCCACGAACCGCGGATCCTCCCCCGCCACCAGCATGCGGGCCAGATAGTGCAGCGCCGCGTCGACATCCGAGCCGCGCACCGACTTGATGAACGCGCTGATCACGTCGTAGTGCTGATCGCCGTCGCGGTCGTAGCGCACGGCCGCTTTGTCCAGTGACTCCTCGATGGCCGCTACCGTCACCGGGCCGCCCTGGTCGGCGACCGTTTCGGCGGCGACCTCCAAGGCTGTCAGCGCCCGGCGCGCGTCGCCGGCGGACAACCGAACCAGCAGCTCGACGGCATCGGGTTCGACGGCCAGTCGCCCACCGAGCCCGCGGGGATCGTCGATCGCCCGTTGGATCAGCGTGCGGATGTCGTCGGCGCTCAGCGGCTTCAGCTGCAGAATCAGCGATCGCGACAGCAGAGGCGCCACCACGGAGAATGACGGGTTCTCGGTGGTGGCGGCCACCAGCAGCACGACCCGGTTCTCGACCGCGGCCAGCAGTGCGTCCTGCTGCGTCTTGGAGAACCGGTGCACCTCGTCGATGAACAGCACGGTCTGCTCGCCGTGCGCGGCGGCGCGGCGCGCAGTGTCGATGACGGCGCGCACCTCCTTCACGCCGGCCGACACGGCCGACAGCGCCTCGAACCGGCGGCCCGTGGCGTGCGAGATCAGCGACGCCAGCGTGGTCTTGCCCGTGCCGGGCGGCCCGTACAGGATCACCGACGCCGCGCCGGAGCCTTCGATCAGCCGGCGCAGCGGCGAGCGCGCAGAGAGCAGGTGCGACTGCCCGACGACCTCGTCGAGGGTGACCGGGCGCATCCGCACTGCCAGCGGCGCGGGCACGGCCTCGCCGCGGCCCTGCCAGTCGGCGGAGTCGCCGGCGCCCGCGAGATCGAAGAGGCCGTCTGAAGCCATGGTCCGCTAACTCGGGTGGGTCTTGATGTTGAAGACGACGTCGGAGCCGTCGACCTTCGTGACCGTCATCTCGGCGGTATAGGGCTTGCCCTCCGGGCCGGTGAAGTGGCACTGGAACTGCTCGCCCGCCTTGGCGGGCACTCCGTCCGGGCAGCTGACGTCGGTCGGTTTGAAGTGGGCCTTCTGGGACACCAGATCAGCCACCTGTTTCGCAGCGCCTTCGGGTTTGATGGTTTTGCCGCAGGCGGTCAGCTGCAGCATAAGCGCCCCGGTGAGGAGCGTCGCGCCGACGACAGTGGCACAACGTTGGGTCATGCCGCGCGATGGTGCTCGGAAATGGCCAGCCCGTCAAGCGTCATGGCGAGCTGGTCACCTCGTCGACGACCGTGTGGATGAACCGCATCTTGTCGAGCACGGGCACCGGCAGCACGAACGGATACAGGTCGTCGCGGCCCATGGACCGGTTCACCATGTTCAGCCCCCACGACAACGGCAGCCACATGTCGATGATCGTGTCAAAGCCGCTGGGCCCCAAGACTCTTCGCCCATAAGTGGCGTTAGCCGGGGCGAAGCCGAATGCGGCTGCGGTGTCCAGCGTGTCGCGGATGTGAAGATAGTGGGCGAACGTCTCCGCCCAGTCTTCGGCGGCGTGCATGGTCGCGTAGGACGAAACGTAGTCCTCTTCCCAGCCGGCAGGCGGCCCGTCGCTGTAGTGCCGATCCAGCGCCTCTTGATAATCGGCGTCCGGGTCGCCGAACAGTTCGCGGAACCGCTTGGAGTACTCCGCCGATGGCGCGACGAGGCGGTAGAAGTAGTAGTGACCGATCTCGTGGCGGAAGTGGCCCAGCAGCGTGCGGTACGGCTCGTCCATCTCGATGCGCAACTGCTCTCGGTGGACGTCGTCGCCTTCGGCCAGATCCAGGGTGATCACACCATTGTGGTGGCCCGTGAACACCTTCTCCTGCGCGCTGGACAGTAGATCGAACGCCAGCCCGAAGTCGGGGTCTTCGTCACGGCCGACGATCGGCAGGTTGAGCTCGTGGAGTTCGGCGATCAGCCGCCGTTTGGCCTTCTCGGCGTCGGCGAACGCCGCAAGCGCGGAGGTGTCCGCGTCGTTGGGCCGCGTCCGGGTAAGCCGGCACGACACGCACAGCCGCCGCACCGGGTCCTTGCGCACCAGCCAATTGCATTGGGCCAGGTGAAGATTCGCACACAACTCGTATTCGTCGGAGTCGACGAAACCCGGCTTGGCACTGTCGGGACTCGGTGCGATCACCAGCAGTGCCATGTCGTCGAGCGAGAACCCGAGGTGGCTCTCGCAGGACAGGCACACCGAATTCTCGAACGTCAGATGTTGTCCGCAGTTGGGGCAAACGAAATCACGCACGAACCACATCCCCTTCGAAAGGCGCCACGTCCACGGACACGTCGATCTCGCTGTGTTCGGAATAGGTGTAGATGATTCCGCGCAGCGGCGGGATGTCCGCGTAGTCGCGGCCCCACCCGACCAGAATGTATCGCTCGTCGATCATCTGGTCGTTGGTCGGGTCGAAACCCAGCCACTGGCCGCCGGGTGTCCACACCGCCGCCCACGCGTGGGTGGCGTCGATGCCGATCATGCGATCCTTGCCCGGCGGCGGATCGGTGGCCAGATATCCCGAGACATAGCTTGCGGCAAGGCCGTTGGCGCGCAGGCAGGCGACGGCCAGGCGCGCGAAGTCCTGACACACTCCTGCTCTTGCCGCCACCACGTCGGCGACTGACGTCGACACTGTGGTGAACCCGGAGCGGTACGTGAAGTCCGCATGCATCCTCGAGGAGAGATCGCGCACCGCATCGACCAGCGGACGACCCGGGGGGAAGCTGGGCGCCGCGTACTCGCGGACGGCGTCGGTGATCTCCGGCGGGCTCAGATCGAGGGCGAATTCGACGGCCAACGCACCTTCCGCGCCGGCCGGCCGAGCGTGCTCCCACGCGGCGGTGGCCGGTGAGACCGAATAGCGCTGCGAGGCAACGGCATTAACCTCGACGACGGACGCGCTGGTGACCGACAGCTCGCGGTGCGGCGTCGTGACGTGAAAGTACGTGCTGATGTTGCCGTAGCCGTCGCGGCTGGTGGAGCGGTCTGCCGGTTCGGGATCGACGCGCAACTCGTGGTGCAGGCAGCGCTGGTGCGCCAAGTCTCGCGGAGTGAGAAACCCGCGGCCGTAGGAACTGGTGACCACGTCGGAATAGCGGTACTTGGTGCGGTGCAGGATTCGGTAGCGGCGGGTCATGGCATCGTCCGCCGCTGGTCTGGTCCCCACAGCGGCTGCATGCCGCCGGGCAAGGCGAGTTGGGTGCGGGTGATCACGTCGGACAGCTCCCGAAGCGAAGCGTGGATGCCGGCGAGCAGCTCGGACAATTCGACGCGCTTGCCGTTGTCGTCGACGATCTCGAGGTCGTCGGGGTCCAGCCGGCGCAGTCTGGTGCTCATCTCGTCGACCAACCGCTCCGGCCGCGACGACCCCGATGCGCCCGGTAGCGTCCTGAGGTTGGTGCGGATGCGCTCCAGCTGGAACACCAGAGAACGCGGGTTGGCGGCATCGAAGAGAAGCAGCTGCGCCACGGCAGCCACGCTGACCTTGCCTGGGTTGCGGCGCCGATAGATCACCGACGACTCGCACGCCACCAGCGTCGACTCGATGACCGTCTGTTCGGCGCCGGGGCTGCGGGTCTGCGTGATCGTGGCACTCAGCAGTGCGGTCAGCCCGAGCCCACGCTCGATCCGCTTGCCGATGTCGGCCATCGTCCAACCGACGTCGTGCACCATCGACTCCGCGGCCACGCCTGACAGAGCGAGCATTCCGGCGAGCGTCTGTTGCTGTGCCGCGGCCAGCAGCGCGTCGCCTTCGGCCAGGGACTCAGGCGGTGAGTTCGATCGCCGCGCTACCGCGCGCTCGACCCCGGCCAGCACACCCCAGGTGTCGGCGGACAACTGGTCGCGCACCGCACGTGCGGCCAGCCCAAGGCCCTCCACCGAATGAGCCAGGGATCCGTGGCGCGCACGATCCACGGTCAGCGACCACAACGTGGACGGCGCGACCGCGATGATTTCGTGGTCGTCGGCGTCAGCGCCGCTTTCGGCTCCGGTGATCTGCTCTAGTGCCGCGAAAAGTATTGGAACGCATTGGCTTTCATCAGCGCCTTGGCGGCGGCGGAATTCGTGATAACGCTCACGGGTGACGACGAGCAGCCGGGCCAAGGTTTCCGCGCGCTCCGCGTAGCGTCCCATCCAGAACAGATCGGACAGCACGCGCGGCGAGCTGACGCCCTGGGCTCCGGCGCCGGTGATCGTCGGCAGGTCCATCGACGGGATCGTCACGGTATGGGCTCGGCCCCGCTCGGTGGGCCGGACCCAAACATCTTTGGCGGCAACGGTATCCATCCGGTAGGCCGCAATCCCGGGTGCCATCACGTATCCCAGTCCGCCGATCATCGGGGCGTATCCGCCACGTTGCGACACCGAGAACAACCGTATGCCGACACTGCCGGAGCTCAGCCCACTTCCGCGCAGTGCGATAGGCGCGGACGAGAATTGAGGCAGTTCCTGGCCCACCCACTGCCACGGCGCCGCTCTGATCCGGTCGGCCAGCCGGTCGCGTTCCCGCGCCGACAACACCGGCCCGACGATCGTGTCGCCGCCGACCGTGGATCTGATCACGAGCGACGGCAGGCGCGCGACGAGGTGGCTGCATTCCGCGTCGATACCTCCCCAGAACACCGGCGCGCTGGCGAGCAGTAGCTCCTCGCCGAGCAATCGGCGGGCAAGATCGGGCAGAAATCGATGCAGCCCAGGGTTTTCCAGCACTCCGCTGCCCAGCGTGTTGACCACGGTGACGTTGCCGCGCCGCTGCACCTCCGCGAGACCGACGACGCCGAGGCGCGAATCCGAGCGCAGGTCAAGCGGATCCGCGTAGTCGGCGTCCACGCGGCGCAGCACCACGTCGACGCGTTTGAGCGTGCCCAGTGACCGCATCCACAACTTGCCGTCGCGTACTACGAGGTCGGCGCTCTCGACGAGCGGAAAGCCGCGCACGGTCGCCAGGTAAGCCTGGTCGAAGGCGGTCTCGGAGTGGCTGCCGGGGCTCAGCACCACCACCACCGGGTCGTCCGCCGCGTCGGGGGCGGCGTCGATCAGCGCCAGCCGTAGCGCTTGGGCGAACGGCGACGTGGGCCGCGGCCCGATCTGCTCGTACAGGTCGGGCACAGCGTGCGCGACCACCCGACGGTCGGCCAGCGCGTAGCCGGCACCCGACGGCGCCTGCGTCCAGTCGGCATTGACCCGAAACGTTGCATCGGCGGCACGGCTTACGTCGCAGCCGTGCAGGAACAGCTGATGGCGGCCGGGGATGTCGATGCCGCGCACCGCGCGGATGTAGCCGCGATGGGCGAACACCAGCTGAGGCGGCACCAGACCGCCGGTGATCAAGCGCTGGGGTCCATAGAGATCGGTGAGGACTAAGTCCAGCAGGCGTGATCGCTGCAGCAGACCGGCCTCCAGCGTCTCCCAGTCGGCGGTCGAGACCAGCAGCGGCAGACCGTCGAGCTGCCACGGCACGGGCGCCGTCCCATAGGTGATGCCGTCATGGTCGACAAGTTCGCCGACGACGGACCGCAGCCGATCGAGTCCCGCTCGACCGCGCTCGCTGACCGCATCGGCCAGCTCCTTCCACGCCGGCCGGACGTTGCCTGCTGCGTCGACGAATTCGTCGTAACCAGCGTCAGGTCCGCCGCGCAGTTCGAACAACGCCTGCTGCGTGCGCGCGCTGCGATAGCCGGCGAGCAGCCGATCTGAGTCGCGCGCCGGCGCCGTCGAGGCGCCGCCGGTGAGCGTCATCGCCGCCGCGCCGACCGGTGATTCGAGCTGACCCGCAGATACACCCAGAGCACCAGCACGGCCGCCACCACGATGCCCGCGAGGTTGACCCCGAGTTGCGCCGCAGACTTGGCGGCTATTGCCCAGTCGCCGACCGTGGCCGCTACTACCGCGAACCCAGCGGCTGGCACGGTGGTCACCGAGATGAACACGCCCACCAGCGCCGACGACTTCGCCGACACAAGCGACAGCATTCCTGCAGCGCCGGCGAACAGCGCGACGACGAATGACATTGGCCCGACCTGGAAGATGAAGTCGACCTCACTGAGCTGGGCAGTCGTCGCGAGCTTGACCCACCCCGTGGCCTCCCACACCAGCACACCGATCGCCGTCACCACCATTGCCAGCGGGAAGCCGACCAGCAGTGCAAGTGCCGCACGCCGCGCGAGATAGCTCCGTCGACGCACTACAGCTACCGCCAGCGCGGCGAGCGGGCCGAACTCGGGGCCGACGACCATCGCGCCGACGACGGTGACCGGCGAATCGGTCACCACGCCGACCGCGGCGATCAGGCAGGCCAGCGACAAGAACGTCAGGTAGGTGACGTTGAGTGTCGACTCTTCCCGGGTTCGCGCGGCCAACTCGTCCCAGATGACGGCGTCGGCGGGATCTCCTTCGGCCTCCTTTTCGGCACGGTAGGCGGCCGTGGAGACCACAGTGTCCACCAGATCGAGCGTGATCGCACCGCGCCGTTTCAGGCCGAGGCCCTTCAGGTCGTCGATGACGTCGTTGGCGACCTCGCGGGCGATGTCGGCGGTGATTTCGTCACCGGGCGGGTCGAGTGCGGCGTTCGAGTGGACGACAAGGTGCGTCACACCCTTTTCCCGGTGCAGGATGTCGATCACTGAATCGCGCAGCTCCGTCGGCGCAATCACCCGCAAGTGCAACACTCACCGCACACTAGCGGGCGGACCGTCAGTGGTGGCCGCTGTGCTCCGGTGATTCGGCAGACGCGATGCCGGGGTTGGCGTCGTTGACTTCCATCTCGCTGGGCGCACCCATGTTCGGGATGACGGCGGGGGCGCAATTCAACGACGCGTTGCCCGGCTCGGTACTGGCGGTGCACTCGTCGGGCTCGGCGAGGACCTGAGATGCAGCCGCCAGCGGTGCAACGCCGACGGCGGCGGCCACGCCGAGCGTGACGGCAGCGCGGCGTGCTGTGGAACGAAGTGATGCCATTGAGCAACTGTACTGCCGTAAGACTGCCGCGAGCCCCGATTCGACGTTCCGGCTACGGTCAGCAGCGAGTGAGCTCGAAGAGCGGAATCACCCGCTCGGTGTTGGCCTGATAGTCACCGAATCCCGGTGCGACAGCGACGATCTTCTCCCATGCGGCGTCGCGCTCGTCGCGTGGTAGCTCGCGGGCGACGACGTCATAGCAGTCGGTGCCCACCTCGATGTGCGCTTGCGGGTGGGCGCGCAGGTTGTGCACCCAGGCGGGGTCGACGTCGGCGCCGCGGTACGAGCCGATGATCAGCATCTTGCCGTCGATGATCAGATATGCCAGCGGATTGGTGCGCGGCTGGCCCGACTTGGCGCCCGTCGTGGTCAGCAACAGCAGGTCGGCATTCTCGAACGGGCCGCCCACCTTTCCACCGTTGGCGCGAAACTCCTCGATGATCCTGGCGTTGAAGCCTTTCAGCTCTGAGGTGTCCGGCGTCTGGCTCACGTGTCGTCCTTCCTCGAAACCACCGCGATATGAGCCTCTTTCAGTTGCTGCGCGGTGATGGGCGCAGGTGCGTCGGTCAACGGGTCAATGCCGCCGCCGGTCTTCGGGAACGCGATCACCTCGCGGATCGAATCCATGCCGGCCAGCAGCGCCGTGATGCGATCCCAGCCGAATGCGATGCCGCCATGCGGCGGGGCACCGAAGGTGAACGCGTTCAGCAAGAATCCGAACTTCTCGTCGGCTTCGGCCTTATCGATGCCCATCACCGCGAAGACCCGTTCCTGAATATCGCGACGGTGGATACGGATTGAGCCGCCGCCGATCTCGTGGCCGTTGCAGACGATGTCGTATGCGTCGGCCAGCACACCGCCCGGGTCGTCGTCGAGGGCATCCACACACTCCGGCTTGGGTGCGGTGAAAGCGTGGTGCACGGCGGTCCACGCGCCCGAGCCGACGGCGACGTCGCCGTGGGCTGCGGCTTCGTCGGCCGGCTCGAACAACGGCGGGTCCACCACCCAGACGAATGCCCACGCATCGGGGTCGATCAGGTTCAGCCGGCGGGCGATCTCGATGCGCGCCGCGCCCAACAGCGCGCGCGACGACTTGGGCGGTCCGGCCGAAAAGAACACGCAGTCACCGGGATTCGCGCCGACGTGTGAGGCGAGGCCCTCCCGTTCGGCGTCGGAAAGGTTCTTGGCCACCGGCCCGCTCAGCGTCCCGTCGTCGCCGACGAGCACATAAGCCAGCCCGCGGTGGCCACGTTGCTTGGCCCACTCCTGCCAGCCGTCGAGCGTGCGGCGCGGCTGCGACGCACCGCCCGGCATCACGACTGCACCGACGTACGGCGCCTGAAAGACACGAAAAGGCGTATCGCGGAAAAACTCTGTGCACTCCACCAGCTCCAGCCCGAACCGCATGTCGGGTTTGTCGGAGCCGAATCGCCGCATCGCCTCGGCGTAGGTGATGCGCGGCAGCGGCCGGGGCAGTTGGTAGCCGACCAGCGCCCACAGCGCCGCCAGAATTTCTTCGGAGATCGCGATGACGTCCTCGGCGTCGACGAAGCTCATCTCCATGTCGAGCTGCGTGAATTCCGGTTGGCGGTCGGCGCGGAAGTCCTCGTCGCGGTAGCAGCGGGCGATCTGGTAGTAGCGTTCCATGCCGGCGACCATGAGCAGCTGCTTGAACAGCTGGGGGCTCTGCGGCAGCGCGTAGAAGGTGCCGGGCTGCAAACGCGCCGGCACCACGAAGTCACGGGCACCCTCAGGCGTGGACCGGGTCAGCGTCGGGGTCTCGATCTCGACGAAGTCATGGCGGGCCAGCACGTCACGGGCAGCGGCATTCACCTTGGAGCGCAATCGAATTGCGCCACCGGGGCCGTCCCTGCGCAGGTCGAGGTAGCGGTATTTCAGCCGCGCCTCCTCCCCCGCGGGCTCGTCGAGCTGAAACGGCAGGGGCGCACTTTCGCCCAGCACGGTCAGCATCGTGGCGTTGAGTTCGACGTCGCCAGTGGGAATGTCGGGGTTCGCGTTGCCTTCCGGGCGGATTTCGACGATGCCCTGCACGGCGACGCAGAATTCCGCGCGCAGCCGGTGCGCCTGGCCGAGCACCGGTCCCTCACGGAACACCACCTGCGTCACGCCCGACGCGTCGCGAAGGTCGATGAAGATCACGCCGCCGTGGTCGCGCCGGCGCGCCACCCAACCCGCCAAGGTCACCTTCTGCCCGGCGTCGTTGGCCCGCAGGGAACCCGCGGCGTGAGTGCGCAGCACAAAAGACTCCTGACGTGATCTCGGGATGACAGCCCAGTCTAAAGGCGGGCGCTGCGCCGGTAGCGTGGCGCAGGTGCTCGCGCGCATCGCGGTGGTAGGGCCCGGGGCGATCGGGGCGACAGTGGCGGCGCATCTGCACAACGCCGGATTCGCCGTCACGCTGTGCGGGAGGACGCCGCGCGACAGCCTCGAGGTCCGTCCCGACGGCGAGCCGGCCCTGGTGGTGCCGGGCCCGGTGCATACCGACCCAGGTTCGCTGACAGGGCCGGTCGACCTCGTTCTGCTGGCCGTCAAGGCCACTCAGTTGGAGGCGGCCGCGAACTGGCTTGCGGCGCTGTGCGACTCGCAGACCACAGTTTGCGTGATGCAGAACGGCGTCGAGCAGGTCGAGTCGGTGCAGCCGCTGTGCCCACAGTCCACGGTCGTGCCGGCGATTGTGTGGTTCGGCGCCGAAGTGCAACCCGAGGGATGGGTGCGGCTGCGTGGCGAACCGCGGCTGACCCTTCCAGCGTCCGCCACGCCGGTGATCGACGTGCTGCGTGCTGGCGGTTGCGTGGTGACCGCGGCCGCCGACTTCGCCACCGAGGCGTGGCGCAAGCTGCTGGTCAACGCGCTCGCCGGATTGATGGTGCTCACCGGCCGGCGGTCGGGAATGTTCCGGCGCGACGATGTCGCGGTGCTGGCTCGTGCCTATCTGGGTGAGTGCCTGGCGGTTGCCCGCGCCGAGGGAGCGCGACTGGCTGACGACGTGGTCGACGACATGATTGCGTTGTTCAGCGAGGCGCCGGAGGACCTCGGCACGTCGATGCTGTTCGACCGCGAGGCACGCCGGCCACTGGAGTGGAACGTGCGAAACGGCGTGGTGTTGCGCCGGGCCCGGGCGCATGGCCTGCCGGCCCCGATCAGCGAGGTGGTTGTGCCGCTGTTGGCGGCGGCCAGTGACGGGCCGGGCTGATGGCCGTGTCCGCCTCGCAAGTCAGTACACCGTCGCCCAGGCTTCGCGGCGCTGCCGATCCGGATCGTCGACCACGACATCCCGTGTGGTCTTGATCAGCCAGGTCGAACGCCTTGGCACTTCGTAGCACGGCCAGTCGTCGTCCGGCGGATTGCCCGAAGCGAAGGCGGCCCACGCGCGCTGCATCCGCCGGCCCACCGACGGCATGACCCGCCGGCCGATCGGATGGATCAGCCGCCCCATGGGCGAGCCGTAAGTGTGGTGAACGTGCACGATCTCGCTGCCGTGGGTGGCGCCCAAGCCCACTGCCCGCAGGCCGGCACTGACGTGGTCGAAGCGGTACAGGTACGTCGGGGCGATGGCGCTGTAAGCGTCGGCGAACGTCCAGACCGGTCCGCCGAACATGACGTCGGAGGCGACCGCGATCGCCGCCCGCCGGCGCGGATAGCCGGGGTATGCGGCCAGTACGCGCTCTTTGGCGTCCGGGCCGAGCCGCCGGAAGTAGTCGTCGATCAGCGCCGGCGTGGTGGGCAGCATCGGCTGCTTGTCCCACGCGAACATCGTGGCCTCGTGGCTGTTGGTGCCGACGATCAGCGGCACGCGGGCGATCTCGCCGCGACGGGCCGCCTCGATCGGATGCCGCGGCAGCAGCTCGACGCCGTGGGTGAGTCCGTGGGCGAGCGTGGGCGTGGTCGCCGCGCTGCGCTGCTGCAGCACACTCGCCGCGCGGCGCAGCTGCCGCTGCGGCAGGCCCTTGATCTCAGCGACGTCCACGCCCAGTTCGCGGACGAACGCCCGGGCAAGACGGGCGCGATGTTGTTTGTCGGCGATCAGTGGCAACGCTGGACTTTGCGCGATCGCCCGGCCGAACAACCCGCTCGCGGCCGGACTAGCCAGCAACGCCAATACCGATGTGGCGCCAGCGGATTCACCGAACACCGTGACTCGATGCGAGTCGCCGCCGAACGCGGCGACGTTGTCGCGTATCCACTGCAGCGCGGCAATCTGATCGCGCAGCGCGAGGTTGTCGTCGAACGCTTCCCCGAGACTCGACAGATCCAGCCCGCCGAACACCCCGACGCGGTAGGTGACGTTGACGACGACGTTGCCGCTGCGGGCCAGCCGCGCGCCGTTGTAGAGGTCGAACTGCCCGGCGCCCGTCATGAACCCACCCCCGGGCAGCCACACCATCACCGGCAACGCCTCGGCATTGTCCGGCGACCACACCGTCAGCGTGAGGCAGGCTTCGTCACGCATCAGCGGAACCGCACCACGGCCAGCAGATGACTTGGGCTGCAACGGTATTGGACCGTGCTCGACGGCGTCACGCACGCCTGCCCACGGCACCACTGGCTGCGGTGCCCGGAATCGGCGCTCACCGACCGGCTGCTCGGCGTAGGGCACCCCGCGCCAAACGCGCACGCCGGACTCGGTCGTGCCTCGTATAGCCCCGCACGGCGCATGGACGAGCATCGACACGTCCGCATCGTAGTTGTGGGAAGCTGAGCTATGACCTTCAACGAGGGCATGCAAATCGACACGAGCACCGCGTCGAGCAGCGGCGGCGGTCCGGGACGCGGATTGGCCATCGGCGGCGGGGTCGGCGGACTGGTGATCGTGGTGATCGCGCTGTTGCTCGGCGTGGACCCGGGCTCCGTCACATCGTCGCCGCAGCCCGGCCAGCAACAGCGACAGGTCGGCGGCTTCGACGTCAGCCAGTGCAAGACCGGCGCGGACGCCAACAGGATTCTGGGCTGCCGGATCATCGCAACGGGCAATTCGGTGGACGCAGTGTGGAGTGAGCAGCTGCGCGGATACACGCGGCCGAAGGTGCACCTGTTCTCCGGCTCTGTGCAGACCGGCTGCGGCGGCGCCACCACCGAAGTGGGTCCGTTCTACTGCCCGGTCGACCGGACCGCATACTTCGACACTGACTTCTTCAAGGTGCTGGAGGACCAATTCGGTTCCAGCGGAGGACCTTTCGCGCAGGAATATGTGGTCGCCCACGAGTACGGTCACCACGTGCAGAACCTGCTCGGCGACCTGGGCCGCGCACAGCAGTCCGGCGCCACCCAGGGCGCAGAAGGTGAAGGTGTGCGCACCGAGTTGCAGGCCGACTGCTACGCCGGCGTCTGGGCCCACTACGCGTCGACCGTGAAGCAGAAGAACGGCACGCCCTACTTGAACCCGTTGACCGACAAGGACATCAGCGACGCGCTGTCCGCGGCGCGGTCCGTCGGCGACGACTGGATCCAGAAGCGGTCCACCGGCAGGGTCAATCCGGAGTCGTTCACCCACGGCACCTCAGAACAGCGGCAACACTGGTTCACCGTCGGTTACCAGTTGGGCGATCCGAAGAAGTGTGACACGTTCGACGCGCCAGACCTCGGCTAGCCCGCGAAATGTGCCATTGACAAATGGCGACATTAGCCGTTGTATTCATCCGTGGCCAACGACGACGTACTGCCCAGTCGAGGTTCGCTGCGTTCTCGTGGCGCCGCGGTCGTCAGCGCGCTGACGTTGCGCCAGGTCAGTCTCTTCCTTCCGCCCGAGCGCGCGTGGGCGCTGTGGGTTTCGAGGCGCATCGTCGCGACGATCATGAAAGTGTTCGGGCCGTCACTGGCGGGCACCACCGTCGAGCAGGTCCGCACAGCCACTGCTGACTCGCGTCCGGTCGCCGGTGAATGGGTGCGGGGCCGCGGTGTGCGGCGCACCGACGCGGCGATCTACTTCATCCACGGCAGCGGCTTCGCGCTGTGCTCGCCCCGCACGCACCGGCGCTTGGTGGCGTGGCTGTCGCGGCTGACCGGACTGCCGGTGTTCTCGGTGGACTACCGCCTGGCTCCGCGGCACCGGTTCCCCGGTGCCGCCGAGGACGTCCACGCCGGCTGGGACTGGCTGCTGTCGACCACGGGGTTACCACCGAATCGTGTTGTGGTAGCGGGCGATTCGGCCGGCGGGCACTTGGCTGTCGATCTGATGCTGCACGGCGATCCCACGCCGCGGCAGGCGGCCGCGCTCGTGCTGTTCTCTCCGTTGGTCGATCTGACACTGGCCCTCGCAGCGGCGCAGGAGGCGCGTCGTCGCGATCCTGCGATCAGGTCCGCCGACGCGGCCCGGCTGGTCCAGTTGTATTGCCAGGGCATCGATCCGGCCCATCCGCGGCTGGCTCTGGACGTCACCCGCGGCCCCGTCCTACCGCCTACCTTGATCCAGGCCGGTGGCGCCGAAATGCTGTCGGCGGACGCCAGCCATCTCGCGCGCGACATCCGCGCCGCGGGCGGCTGCTGTCAACTGCAGATCTGGCCGGACCAAGTGCACGTGTTCCAGGCCTTGCCGCGGCTGACGCCCGAAGCAGCCAAAGCGATGCGCCACGTCGCGTCGTTCGTCGCCGACGCGTTGGGCAGCAGCGCTCAGGCCACCATCGAGCGGACGGGATGACGATGTTCGGAAGTTCACGCAAACGCAGCCGCAATGCGCGTGCTGTGGTCACCGGCGCCGGCAGCGGCATCGGTGCCGCGTTCGCGGTCGAGCTGGGCCGCCGCGGTGGCCGGGTGGTGTGCAGCGACATCGACGAGCTGGCCGCGCAGCGCACCGCTGTCGCCGTAACCGAGAAGGGTGGAGCGGCGATCGCGTTGGGTTGCGACGTGTCCCGCTGCGACGACGTGTCGCGGCTGGCCTCCGACGCGCAGGACTGGTTCGGCAGCGCACCGACACTCGTGGTGAACAACGCAGGGGTGGGCTGCGGCGGTCAGAGCGTGGGCGAGATGTCGCTCGACGACTGGTCATGGGTGCTCGGCATCAACCTGTGGGGCGCCATTCACGGCTGCCATGTGTTCACGCCGGTCCTGCGGGAAGCCGGCTACGGCGGCATCATCAACGTTGCCTCCGCCGCCGCGTTCGGCGCCGCACCGAACATGGCCGCCTACAACGTCAGCAAGGCCGGCGTGCTGTCACTGTCGGAGACGCTGGCTGCCGAGTTGTCCGGCACCGGCGTGACCGTCACGGTGTTATGTCCCACGTTCGTCAAGACCAACATCGTCGAATCCGGCCGCATCACACCGCAATCCAGCAATCTGGCCAACAACCTGATGAGGTGGACGGGGTTCTCGGCGGACCGGGTCGCGAAGACGTGCCTGGACACCCACGACCGCGGCGGCCTGTACTGCATGCCTCAACCCGACGCCCGAATCGGGTGGGGCATCAAGCGCTTTGCACCGGGCACCTACACGCGAGCGGCCGGATTGATCGCTCGTCTTCCAACCGTCACACCCTAGGAGGCAGTCATGGCCATCGACATGGACAAGATGCTCGACAAGATCAAGGACCGGCAATGGGCGCTGGCCGACATCGACTGGGATGCGCCGGGAGCCGAGACCATCAGCGACGAGTTCCGGCCGAAGCTCAAGGCATTCATGGCCGATCTCTGCTGGATCGAGAACATCGGCGCGCGCGGATTCGCCGCACTGGCCAAAAAGGCGCCGACGCCGACGATCGCCGAGATCTACCGGTACTTCCACGCCGAGGAGCAGCGCCACGCCAATGCCGAACTGGCGCTGATGAAACGGTGGGGCATGCTCGACGAGGGCGAGATGCCTGAACCGAACGTCAACATCAGGCTGGCCATCGATTGGCTGGACCGCTATGCCGACGACATGCCGTTGTCCGTGCTGGGCACCGTGATTCCGATGCTCGAGGTCGCGCTCGACGGGGCACTGCTGAAATTCTTGCTGGAAGAGGTGCACGATCCCGTGTGCCACCAGGTGTTCGAGAAGATCAACAACGACGAATCACGGCATCTGGTCGTCGATTTCGAAGTCCTCGACATGATCGGTCACGCCACCGCCCGTCGGCTGGCGATCCAGCTCGTCGGCAACGTCGCCACTCCTGGCCTGATCATCGGCCTGCTGATGTACGTCCCACTGCTCAACCGGGTGCGCAACGAAATCGTCGGCATGGGAATGGATCCAGAGCGGCTGTACAACGCGATGCTGCGGTTCAAGCAGCTCGGCGAGCGCAGCGAGCACACCTGGCGCGTGCCGACCTATCAGCTCCTCAAGCGACACGCGGCGATGGTCGTCAACCCCCGTCATCCGTATCACCTGCTGGCCAACTCGATGGTGTGGCTGTCCGACCGCTACCCCAGGGCGCTGTTGCGGCCGATTCCAAGCTGGTTCAAAGAACTCACCTACGAGCCGGCGGCCTGACCATGACAGACCACGTCTGCTCCACGCTGATCGTCGGCGCCGGCTTCAGCGGCCTGGGCGCGGCGATCAAGCTCACCGAAGCCGGCATCGACGATGTCGTCATCCTCGAACGTGCCGACCGTGTCGGCGGAACTTGGCGCGACAACACATATCCCGGCATTGCCTGCGACATCCCGTCACTGCTGTACTCGTTCTCGTTCGCCAAGAACCCGAACTGGTCCAGCGCGTATCCGTCCGGCGCTGAAATCTGCCAGCACATCGAGGAGCTGACCGACGATTTCGACTTGCGCCGGCGCATCCGGTTCAACACCGAGGTCACCGGCTTGTCGTTCGACGAAGACGCCGGGCTCTGGGTGGTAACCACCAAGCAGCGCAAGCGCTTTCGCGCGCGCACCGTGGTGCTGGCGTCCGGTCCGCTCGCCGACGCGAGCCTGCCGGACATTCGCGGTATCGACAGCTACCGAGGCCACAAGATCCACAGCGCCCGTTGGGATCACGGCTACGACTTCACCGGCAAGCGCGTCGGCGTCATCGGCACCGGGGCGAGTGCCATCCAGATCGTGCCGGAACTGGTCAAACGCGCCGAATTCGTCAAGGTGTTCCAGCGCACGCCCGGGTGGGTGCTCCCCCGTCTGAATCCCCCAATCCCCCCGGCGGTGCAGGCGCTGTTCGAAAAGCTGCCTGCCGCACAGCAACTGGCGCGCGAAGCGCTTTACTGGGGACACGAGGCGAGCGCACTTGCGCTGGTGTGGAATTCGCCGTTGACGTCCGTGGTGACCCAGTTGGGCAAGCTTCACCTCAGGGCCGCGGTGAAGGATCCGTGGCTGCGCCGTCAGCTCACACCCGGCTTCACGCCCGGCTGTAAGCGGATGCTGATCTCCAGCGACTACTATCCGGCGCTGCAGCGCGACAACTGCAAGCTGATCGACTGGCCGATCGCCACACTGAGCCCCGTCGGAGTGCGCACCAGCGACGGTGTCGAGCACCGTTTGGACTGCATCGTGTTCGCCACTGGTTACGACGTCCACCTGACGGGGCCGCCGTTCCCCGTGACCGGGCTCGGCGGCCGCTCGCTGGCCGCGGAATGGGCCGGCGGCGCGCAGGCGTACAAGAGCATCAACGCTCACGGCTACCCCAACCTGTTCTTCATGACAGGCCCGAACTCCGGCCCGGGCCACAACTCGCTGCTGACGTACGTCGAGGGTCAGCTGGACTACGCGGTGGCCGCGATCACCACGATTTTGCGCAAGGACCTGCGCTACCTCGACGTGCGAGAGGACGTCCAGCGCCGCCACAACGCCGACATTCAGCGACGGCTGAAGGCCACCACCTGGATGTCGGGTTGCCGCAGCTGGTACCTCACCGAGGACGGGTTCAACGCCGCGATGTATCCAGGCTTCGCGACGCAGTATCTTCGGCAGATGCGCACTTTCCGGCTCGACCACTATCACGTCGTGGGCCGCGAGCTCGCAGCCTGCGCCGACGCCCGGTCACCGGCCTGACATGGCCACCGACCGCCCGGCTCCCAGTGGCATCACCGCGGTGCTGGCCAACCTGCGCCGCGCGCCGGCGCGGGTGCGGCGGCACTCCCGTGATCTCGTGGAAACCGTGGTGGCACAGCTTTTCGACGCCGCCACGCGGCAGCCCTACGGCAGCAGCCTGTCCGGGGAATACCGCATCGAGGATCTGGCCCGCATGGCGGGAACCACCACCCGCAACATCCGGGTGTATCGCGACCGCGGACTGCTGCCCCCGCCGCTGCGAGTGGGGCGGATCGCGTTGTACAACGACACGCACCTGACGAGGCTTCGGCTGATCACGTCGATGCTGGATCGCGGGTACACGCTGGCCCACGTTCACGAGATGCTCAGCGCGTGGGAGCAGGGCAAGGACCTGGGCGACGTGCTGGGGTTGGAGACCGCGCTGGTGGGTACCTGGGCGGCGGAGAAGCCGCAGACCCGCCGGCTCGCCGACGTGAAGCGGCTGATCGGCGACGACGATGCATTCGCCCGGCTGGTCGAGCTGAACCTCATCAAGGTCGACGGTGACAACGCAACTGTGTTGCGTCCCAAGCTAATTGAGGCTTTCAACGAGATTCGCGGCTATGGAATCGGCGTGGACAAGCTGATCGACCTGCACGAGAGGATCGCGCCGCTTGTCGACGAGATCAGCGGCATCCTGGTGCAGACCGGGGCCGAACACGTCGTCGGGTTGATCAAACCCGGCGAGGCGCTGCCGGAAGACACCGAGGTGGCCGAGCTGATCACGATGCTGGTCCGGTTCCGCACCCAGGCGGTGGCGTCGGTCGCCGGCACGTTGGCGTCCTCGATCGAGGCGCGGATCGAGACGCTGGCCGCGCAGCTGCTCGAGGACTACATTCAGGACAACCTCGGGCGCCAGGCCATCTGAGCGCCGCGAGCAGACACCAGATCGCATGAATCCCGGTGAAATGATGCGATTTGGTGTCTGCTCGCGGGTCCAGAGTCTAGAACAGCGTCGGCTGGATGACCGCAGCCACCGGTGCGGGCGGCGGCTGACGGAATTCTCTTGCGTCTCTTGCCAATCCGTGCTTGGCCACTAGCGGCGCAGCCCTGCGCTGCAGCATCTCACGGTAGTCGGCCGGCAAGTATGCGCCGCGGCGGTACAGCTCGCGGTATCGGCTGACCAGCTCAGGATGCGAGCGGGCCAGCCACGCCATGAACCAGCCGCGCGTCGAGCTTCGCAGGTGCAGGCCGAACACGGTGACCGACGTGGCACCCGCGTCGGCGATCTGGCCGAGCAGCGTGTCGAGATGCTCGGCCGAGTCGGTGAGATACGGCAGTACCGGCGCAACCATCACATGGCAGTCGAAACCGGCGTCGCGGATCGCGGAGATCAGCCCGAGCCGCGCGTGCGGTGACGGCGTCCCAGGCTCGACGTCGCGGTGCACATCCGGATCCGCGACCGCCAGTGAGATCGCAAGACTCACGGGCACCTGCTCGGCCGCCGCGGCGAGCAACCCCAGATCGCGGCGCAACAGCGTGCCCTTGGTCAATATCGAAAACGGCGTAGCCGAATCTGCCAGTGCGCGAATGATTCCCGGCATCAACGCATAGCGGCCCTCGGCACGCTGGTACGGGTCGGTGTTGGTGCCCAGCGCGATCGTCTCGCGCTGCCACGACGGCCGGTGTAGCTCGCGGTGCAGCACCTCGGCGATATTGGTCTTGACGACGATCTGGGTGTCGAAGTCCTGGCCGGGGTCGAACTCCAGATACTCGTGGGTGGGCCGGGCGAAGCAGTAGCGGCAGGCATGCGAGCAGCCGCGGTAGCCGTTGACGGTGTACCTGAACGGCAGCATCGCCGAATCGGGGATCTTGTTGACCGCCGACTTGCACAGCACCTCGTGAAACGTGATGCCCTCGAACTGTGGCGTCCGCACGCTGCGCACGAATCCGATACGCGCAAGGCCGGGCAGTGCCCCGTCGTCCACCCGAACGCCTTGTCCATCCCATCGCACCCCCGTATTCGAACGCTCGTTCGATGCGCTGTCAAGCGGGCTCGCTGATGTAAGACTTCCGGCGTGACCGAATTGCTGTTCTCCTATGGCACACTGCGGCTGCGCGAGGTGCAGCTGGCAACGTTCGGCCGCGAGCTCGCCGGCCGCGACGACGCAATCGTCGGTTTCGAGCTCGACCACGTCACCATCACCGACCCGCACGTCATCGCTACCAGCGGCAGCGACCGGCACCCGATCTTGCGGCCGTCGTCGCATCCCGGTGCGGAAGTGCAGGGCACGGTGTTCTCGATCAGCGAAGAGGAGCTGGCCGCCGCCGACGAGTACGAGGTCGACGACTACAAGCGGATTCGAGTGCCCCTGCGCTCCGGCGACGAAGCGTGGGTGTACGTATTCGCCGGCTAGCTACCAGGCCTTGAGCGCGCAGGTGGCGGCGGTCTCACCGCTGTTCTGCGCCACCACGTTGCCGTCGACCGAAATCTCGCAGTGCGGATTCGGTGTTCCGTTGTAGCGCGCCGCGCCACCAGCCATGACGTAGGCCCAACTCTGGTCGGTCAACGTGGTTGAAAACGTCCAGGGCGCCCCCGGTGCAACAGTGACGCGCTCGTTGCGCAAATAGGCGCCGGAGTTGGCGTCCAACGCCGCCTTGCTCGGGGGGTCTGACACCAGGTAGTTGAGGCTGACAGTCGCCTCCTGGTCCGTGGTGATCGTATAGACCACCTGATGGCCGCCCGGATCGGCGGTGGCGCTGGCAGGAATTGACAGGAGACCGGCGCCGGCGAGCGTCGCTGCGGCGAAACGGATGGCAGCTTTCTGCATGTACATCACATCGCCGGAGGCTACCGGATTGTTACGTGCGACCGAGTCGGGCGAGAACCTCGCCGACGACTGCATCGGCAGGGACGGCGACCTGCTCCCCCGTGGCGAGGTCCTTCACCTTGACGTCGGGATCGTGGTCTTTGATCACCGCCAACGACGCCCCGGAACGGTCGGCGGCACGCATCGCGCCCTTGAGCCCGCGGTCGCCGTAGGAGACGTCCACCCGCAGGCCGGCCCGGCGCAGCGCCGCAGCGGTGACGGCGACGTCGAGCTTGGCGTCCTCGCCGATCGGAATGCAGAACACGTCGGCGCGCTTCGCGTCACCGACACTCTTGCCCTCGGCACGAAGCGCCAGGACCGTGCGGTCGACACCTAGCCCAAAGCCGATGCCGGACAAGTCTTTTCCGCCGAGCTGGTGCATCAGTCCGTCGTAGCGGCCGCCTCCGCCGATTCCCGACTGCGCGCCGAGTCCGTCGTGCACGAACTCGAAGGTGGTCTTCGTGTAGTAATCCAGCCCGCGCACCAACTTCGGATTGATCGTGTAGGGCACGCCGAGCCGGTCCAGGTGTGCCAGCACGGTTTCGAAGTGCTGCTTGGCGCCGTCGGAAAGGTGGTCCAGCATCACCGGGGCCTCGGCCAGTTGCGCACGGACATAGTCCCGTTTGTCGTCGAGGACGCGCAGCGGGTTGAGCTGGGCGCGTCGGCGGGTGTCCTCGTCGAGGTCGAGGCCGAGGAGGAACTGCTGAAGCAACTCGCGGTACTGCGGCCGGCAGCTGTCGTCGCCCAGGGAGGTGATCTCCAAGCGGAACCCGTCGAGCCCCAGCGAGCGGAAGCCTTCGTCGGCGATCGCGATCACTTCGGCGTCCAGTGCGGGATCGTCGACGCCGATCGCCTCGATGCCCACCTGCTGCAGCTGACGGTAGCGGCCGGCTTGAGGGCGCTCGTACCGGAAGAACGGCCCGGCGTAGCACAGCTTGACCGGCAGCGGGCCGCGGTCTAGCCCGTGCTGGATCACCGCGCGGATCACCCCTGCGGTGCCTTCCGGGCGCAGTGTGACCGATCGGTCCCCGCGGTCGGTGAACGTGTACATCTCCTTGCTGACGACGTCAGTCGACTCGCCGACGCCGCGGGCGAACAACGCGGTGTCCTCGAAGATCGGCAGTTCGATGTCGCCGTAGCCGGCTCGGCGGGCGGCGTCGAGCAACCCGTCGCGCACGGCGACGAACTGCGCCGACTCCGGCGGCAGATAGTCGGGGACGCCCTTGGGCGCCTGGAATTCGGTCACGAGCTCAGGCCTTTGAGGAACGGATTGTGGCGGCGTTCGGCTCCGATCGTGGTGGCTTCACCGTGTCCCGGCAGCACCACGGTGTCGTCGTCGAGCACCAGCAGTTTTGTCACGATCGAGCCCAACAGATCCCGGCCGCTCCCGCCGGGCAGGTCTGTGCGGCCGACGGACTGCTTGAACAGCGTGTCGCCGGAGAACACGATCTCATCCGGGCCGTCTGCGACCCGGAAGCAGACCGAGCCTCTCGTGTGTCCCGGGGTGTGGTCGACGGTCACAGTGATGCCGCCGAGGTCGATCTTGTCGCCATCGCGGTCGAGGTCGACCACCTGCCTGGGCTCGTGGAACAGCGCGCCGAACAGCAGCTGGGCGATTCGGGGCCCGAAATCCTTGATCGGATCGGTCAGCATGAATCGGTCTTCGGGGTGGATGTAGGCGGGGCAGCCGTATGTGTCGGCCACCTTTTGCGCTGACCAGATGTGGTCGATGTGGCCGTGGGTGAGGAGCACCGCCGCAGGCGTGAGCCGGTGATCGTCGAGGATCCGGCGCAGCGGCGCCATCGCCCGCTGCCCAGGGTCGACGACGATGGCGTCGGACCCCGGTCGTGGGGCCAGCACGTAGCAGTTGCACTGCAGCATGCCGGCGGGGAATCCAGTCAGCAACACCCGTTTAGTTTCCCACGCAGCGAGCGTTGGTCTGGCACTGCCAGGCCGGCCGCCCAGCGTTGCATGGCACACTCGATGGCCAGAACCACGACCCCGTAACAGGAGGACTGCGGCGTGCCGACCGAAAAGCAGCGGCGTGCGACGGCCAAGCGCAAATTGGAGCGCCAGCTCGAGCGGCGCGCTCAGCAGGCGCGGCGTCGACGGATCCTGACCATCGCCGGGCTTGCGGCGGTGGTCGTCGTGGTAGCGGGCCTCGCGGTATGGGGCGTGTTCTTCCGCATGGGATCGAACGAGACGCCGACCGCGTCGAGCACGACGACGTCGGTGGCACCGACGCAGGACACCGCCGCGCCGCAGGCTGGGGTGCTGCCGCCGTTCAAGCCGCCGGCTGATCTGGGAGCGAACTGCCAGTACCCGGCCAGTCCGGAGCCGGCGGCCAAGAAGGTGGACCCGCCCAAATCGGGCAAGGTGCCGACCGATCCCGCCCAGATCAGCATGAGCATCGCGACCAACCAGGGGCCGATCGGCGTGCAACTGGACAACGCGAAGGCCCCCTGCACGGTCAACAGCTTCGCCAGCCTGGCCCAGAAGGGCTATTTCAACGACACGCATTGTCACCGGCTGACCACCGGCCCTGTCCTTTTCGTGCTGCAATGCGGCGACCCCAAGGGGAACGGCTCTGGCGGTCCCGGCTACCAGTTCGCCGACGAGTATCCGTCGAACCAATATCTGCCCGACGATCCCGCCCGAAACCAGGCGATCGTCTATCCACGCGGCACGTTGGCGATGGCCAACGCGGGACCGAACACCAACGGCAGCCAGTTCTTCATCGTCTACAAGGATTCGCACCTGCCGCCTAACTACACGGTGTTCGGCAAGGTCGACGAGAAGGACATGGCGGTCTTGGACAAGATCGCCGCGGCGGGCACGGCCGACGGTTCGCCGGACGGCAAGCCCAAGACCGACGTGGTGATCACGTCGGCGCGGCTGGACTAGGTGTCTGGTCCGGTCAGCGCGGCGGGCGCAGGAACCGCATCGCGGCCCTCATAACGGGTTGCGGCACACGGTCTTTCATCGCGAGAGCGGTATCCGCGGCACGGCCGCGTAGCCGAGTGCCCCGGCCGAACACCTTGTTCAGCGGTCCGCCCGAGGGTTCGAGCTCGAAGTGCAGCGGGGGCTTGTCGCCCGCGGCGCCCAGAGCGTTGGAGATCACGATCCGCTGGATCTCGCTGGTGCCCTCGAAGATCGTGTACAGCTTGGCGTCGCGGTACCACTTCTCGACGGGGTGGTCGGTGATGTAGCCCCAGCCGCCCATCGTCTGAATTGCACGTTCGGTGGCCCGGACCGCGACCTCGCTGGCGGCCATCTTGGACATCGAGCCCTCACCGCGGTCGAATGCTATGCCGTTGGCGGCCATCCACGACGCGCGCCAGGTTAGTAACCGTGCCGCGTCGATCTGTGTGGCGATCTCGGCGATCGGGAAGGCGATGCCTTGATTGTCGATGATCGGGGCGCCGAACGCCTCCCGCTCCTTCGCGTAGGCCGTCATGTATTCCAGTGCGGCTCTTGCGATTCCGAGAGCCTGGGCAGCGACCATCGGGCGGGTCTGCTCGAAGGTGCCCAGCGTCGCGGAACCCGAGCGGCGACCGCCCTCGACCGCCTCGCGCGCCTTGGCGAGCTTGTGCTCGAGTTTGTCCTGGCCGCCCAGCAGGTGGTCCCCCGGCACGCGGACGCTGTTGAACTTCAATTCCGCGGTGTGTGACGCCCGGCAGCCGAGCTTGTCGAGCTTGCGCACCAACTCCAGTCCCGGTGTGCCGCCGGGCACCACGAACAGGCCCTGACCGCGGTGGCCGAGCTCCTGGTCCACCACCGCGTTGACCACGTGCACGTTGGCGATGCCGCCGTTGCCGATCCACATCTTGTGCCCGTCGATGATCCAGTCGTCGCCGTCACGAGTCGCGGTGGTGCGCAGGTTGCGTACGTCGCTGCCGCCCTCGGGTTCGGAGATCGCGAGCGCGGCGAGCTTGAGGTCTCCGGGTGTGCCGAAACATTCAGGCGCCCACTGAAGCATCTGCTCGGGCGTGGCGGCCTGACCGATGGCCGACAATGCGAGGGCCGGCATCACAATCGCCAGGCCGATGCCCGCGCAGCCCCAGAAGATCTCCTCCATGAACATCGGCAGCGACAGGCCGGTCGGGTCGCCGATGAGGTCGCGGTAGAAAAGGGGACTGTAGAAGCCTTGTTCGGCGGCTTCTTCCAGAATCGGCCACGGGAATTCCTGGCGCTTGTCGTATTCGGCGGCCACCGGGCGGATGCAGTCCTCGGCGAATTTGTGCGCACGTTGTGCCAGGTCGTGTTGCGCCTCGGTGGGCGTGAGGTCGAACGTCACGCTGTTCCGTTACCCGCGGTACCGCAAGCGAAACATCTGTTCACCATCGCCTGTTGACGACGGGCAGAGGGCGTCGACTTGTCGCTAAGAGGCGGGCACATCGGTAGTCGGCTGGCTGGGCGGTTTCTGGGGCGGACGTGGCCCATGTGGCCAGACGGTCACGCCGGGAGCTCTGCGACCAACACGTGCCCGTGCCCGCCTCTTAGCGACAGGCCGACGGTGGCGGCCGCCACGCTGTACGGGAGGCGCCGCTGATCGCCGAATCCGTAGTCAGTCAGAGGGGTGACGAATCGCCGGCTCTCAGGCCGCTGACGTCACGCGATAGACGTCGTACACGCCCTCCACATTGCGCACCACGTTGAGCACATGCCCTAGATGCTTGGGGTCACCCATCTCGAAGGTGAACCGGCTGATCGCCACCCGATCACCAGACGTCGTCACCGATGCGGACAGAATGTTGACCTTTTCATCGGCCAGCACGCGTGTCACGTCCGACAGCAGCCGATGCCGGTCGAGCGCCTCCACTTGGATGGCCACCAAAAACACCGACGACGGCGACGGCGCCCACTCGACGTCGATGATCCGCTCCGACTGCTGTTGCAGCGACGCGGCGTTGGTGCAGTCGGTGCGGTGCACGCTCACCCCTCCACCACGGGTGACGAAGCCCATGATGTTGTCCCCAGGCACCGGCGTGCAGCACTTGGCCAGCTTCGTCAACACTCCCGGCGCCCCCGGCACGGCCACCCCGGTATCCTCCGGATTGCGTTGGCGCACAGGCATTGTCGCTGGGGTCGACCGCTCCGCGAGCTCGTCTTCAGCGGCCTCGTCCCCGCCGAGCTGCGCCAGTAGCCGCTGGACCACGTGGCGCGCCGAGATGTGCCCCTCGCCCACCGCGGTGTAGAGCGCCGACACGTCCGCGTAACGCAACTCCCGAGCCAGTGAACTCATGGACTCGGCATTCATCAAGCGCTGCAACGGAAGTCCGCCGCGCCGCACCTCGCGCGCGATCGCGTCCTTGCCGGCCTCCAGCGCCTCCTCGCGACGCTCCTTGGCGAACCACTGCCGGATCTTGGCCTTCGCCCGCGGCGACACCACGAACTGCTGCCAGTCGCGTGACGGCCCGGCATTGGGCGCCTTCGAAGTGAAAATCTCCACCACTTCGCCGTTTTCGAGCTTGCGCTCCAGCGCCACCAGCCGGCCATTCACCCGGGCGCCGATACATCGGTGGCCGACCTCGGTGTGCACCGCGTAGGCGAAGTCCACCGGCGTGGATCCCGCCGGCAGGGTGATCACATCGCCCTTTGGGGTGAACACGAAAATCTCTTGTGCGGCAAGGTCGTAACGCAGCGACTCCAGGAACTCGCCGGGATCCGCTGCCTCCCGCTGCCAGTCGAGCAGCTGACGCATCCACGCCATGTCGTCGATCTCTGCGGCCGCATGCGGATGCGGAAGGTTGCGCCCCTTGGCCTCCTTGTAGCGCCAGTGCGCGGCGATCCCGTACTCGGCGGTTCGGTGCATGTCGCGGGTGCGGATCTGCACCTCCAGTGGCTTGCCCTCCGGCCCCACCACCGTGGTGTGCAGCGACTGGTACACGCCGAATCGTGGCTGGGCAATGTAGTCCTTGAACCGCCCCGCCATCGGCTGCCACAGTGAATGCACCACGCCCACAGCGGCATAGCAGTCGCGGATCTCGTCGCACAGGATGCGTACACCGACGAGGTCGTGGATGTCGTCGAAGTCGCGGCCCTTCACGATCATCTTCTGGTAGATCGACCAGTAATGCTTGGGCCGGCCCTCGACCACCGCGTTGATCTTCGCCGAGTCGAGCGCCGCGATGATCTCGCTGCGCACCTTGGCCAGATACGTGTCGCGCGACGGCGCCCGGTCAGCCACCAACCGCACGATCTCCTCGTAGCGCTTGGGGTGCAGGATCGCAAACGACAGGTCTTCGAGCTCCCACTTGACGGTTGCCATCCCGAGCCGATGGGCAAGCGGCGCAATGACTTCCAGCGTTTCACGGGCTTTGCGGGCCTGCTTCTCCGGCGGCAAGAACCGCATGGTGCGCATGTTGTGCAGCCGGTCGGCGACCTTGATCACCAGCACGCGCGGATCGCGGGCCATCGCGATCACCATCTTGCGGATCGTCTCGCCCTCCGCGGCGGTACCCAGCGCCACCTGGTCCAACTTGGTGACGCCATCCACCAAGTGGGCCACCTCTTCGCCGAAGTCGGCGGTGAGCGCCTCCATCGTGTAGCCGGTGTCTTCGACGGTGTCGTGCAGCAGCGCCGCAACCAGGGTCGTGGTGTCCATGCCGAGCTCGGCCAATATGTTGGCCACAGCCAGCGGATGGGTGATGTACGGGTCGCCCGAGCGGCGGAACTGCTCGGCATGCCGCTGCTCGGCCACCTCGTAGGCTCGCTGCAGCATGGTCAGGTCGGCCTTGGGATAGATCTCCTTGTGCACCGCGACCAGCGGTTCGAGCACCGGATTGACGGCACTGCGCTGCGCGGTCATCCGCCGCGCCAGCCGCGCCCGGACCCGCCGCGACGCACTGGAGGACTTCGGCGCCGCCGAAGCCGGCGTGGGAGCCGCTGCGGTAGCAGGCGTTTCCGGCGCAGGCGGTGTCTGCACGGCCTGGCCTACACCTGGGTCGTCAGCCGCCATCTGTGCACCTCCCGTACCGAGGATAAACGCTTCAGACCTGGTACAGGCTGGTGACAGGCAGTGGCGCCACCGCCTCACGACCGCCGAGCGCGGCGAGCTCCAACACCACCACCGCCCCGGTGACCGCCGCGCCGGCGTCGTCGAGCAACCGGGCCGCGGCCGCCAGCGTGCCGCCGGTGGCCAGCACGTCGTCGACGATCGCCACGCTGCGGCCGGTCAGCTCGACGCCCTCGGCTGGTATCTCCAGCGTGGCCGTCCCGTACTCAAGGGTGTAGGTCTCGCTGTGCACCGGCGGGGGCAGCTTGCCGCCCTTGCGGACGGCCAGCACCCCGGTGCCCAGCCGGGTCGCCACTGCCGCGCCGAGCAGAAAGCCGCGGGCGTCGATCCCGGCGATCAACTCCGCACCGGAGGCCGATTCAGCCAGCGCATCGGTGACTGCGGCAAGCCCGTCCGGATCGGCCAGCAGCGGCGTCAAGTCCTTGAACTGAATACCGGGCGACGGGAAGTCCGGGACATTGCGCATCAGCGAGACGATGACGTCGCGAACGTCACGACTCATTCCTTCAGCACCCAGCGGTCCATGTTCCAGCCGGCGCCCCAGCGGGTCGGGTTGGCCACCACCGACGACATCTTCTTCGACCAGATCAGCGTGCGCTGCTGGCGATACAGCGGCAGCGTCGGCATGTCGTTCCACAGCACCCCGGCCCCGTCGGACAGCAGACCGGCCACCTCTTTCGGATCGGTGGTGGCGGCGAGCTTGTCGATGATGCCGTCCACCTGGGGGTTCGAGTAGCCCGACAGATTATTGCCGTTGCCGGTGTGCAACTGGTACGCGTCGATCGCCGACGATCCGCTCGAGCCGCTGCCCGTCGCTGCGCCGGTGCAGACCACCAGCACGTCGAGCTGGTTCGCCTTCATGGTCTGCGGGCCGGTGTTCTCCGACGACACGTCTTGCACGGTGATGCCAGCCGGCGCGCATGCCTTGGTGATCGCGCCGACCGCCGCGTTGAGCCGGGCGTTGGGTGCCTGATAGCCAATCCGCACAGTCAGCGGGGTGGCGTTGACGGCGGCCTTGGCAGCGTCGGCGTTCGCCGCCACGTAGCGATTGTTGGCCGCGGCGCTTTCCGCGGCGCTGAACGCGTCGTCGCTGGCCGGGTTCAGCCGCGCGTTGGCGATCGGCACCTTCGCCTCGCCGGCGATCGTGTCGCGGGGCGTGCACAGTGCCAGTGCTCGGCGCGCAGCCGGCGCGGCCAGCGGACCCTGGCTGGAGAAGATCAGCTGTTCGATACCGGCCGACGCGCTGTCGGTGCGCTGATAGCCGTCGGGCACGGTCAAGCCGCCGATCGACCCGGTCGCCACGTCGACGACGTCGACGGAGTTGTTCTTCAGGCGCGCCTGCACGTCGGCGCCACGAGGCCACACCGTCACCCGCTGCGTGACAGGTTTGTTGGCCCACCACTTGTCGTTGGCGACGAGCACCACCGAGCCGTCTGATTTCACCGAGTCGAGCTTGTAGGGTCCCGACGACGGGAACCACCGCACGTTGACGCCCGGTTTGAGGTCCCAGATCGTGTTCCACGCGTCGGCAATCCGGGCCACCACCGGCGCGTCGTTGTTCTTCAGCGCGGCGGTGACGTCCACGCCGAGCAGATCGGCCAGGACGTGCGACGGCATCATCGACGTCGCCGTGAACAGCTGCGCGTAGTCGGTGAACGACCGGCCGCCGACGAACGTGACCCGGGCCTTCTTCTGTCCCGGCGTGCAATCGATGGACTCGACGTCGGCGTAGCCGGCGTGGCTGGCGGCGTCGAAACCTGCGAGCCGCCCCGACTGGGCGGCCCAGGCCAGCACCATGTCGTCGCACGTCACCGGCTTGCCGTCGGAGTACACCGCGGAGTCGGCGATCTGGTAGTCCAGCACCAGCGGCTCGCGGCCGACGACCGACACGGTCCCGAAGTCGTGGTCGGCGATGATCTGGCCGTCCGGGCCGTGGTAGCCGAACCCGGTCAGCACGCGGGCGAATGCCTGAGGCGCGGCCGATGCGGCTCCGGCGACGGTGTTCGGGTTGTAGGTGGGCAGCGGCCCGTCGACGGAGTAGTCGAGCTGCTCGGCGGGGGTGTTCGAGCACGACGTCAACGCCATGGGCGCGACCAGCAGCGCGGCCGCGGCCAGCACAGCCGTCCAGTGCCGCACTAGCGCCGCCGTTTGCCCGACGGCCGACCGCTGCGGGCGGTCGGTCGGATCGGCCGGGCACCTGGAGCGGGCTTCGCGGCGAGCGCGACGGGTTCCCTCTCCTGCTCCGCGGGCACTTCTCGCGTGTCGGCCTCCGCAGTGGTTGCCGACGGCTCGGCACCCTCCGCTGCCTTGCGCCGACGCAGCACCCGGCGAGTGTGGGCGCGCACGAGTTCCGTGCGCTCGCGCAATGTCACCAGAAGCGGGGTGGCGAAGAAGATCGACGAGTAGGTCCCGACGATGACGCCGACCAGCTGCACCAGCGCCAGGTCCTTCAGCGTGCCCACGCCCAGGAGCCACACCGCCACCACCATCAGCGACGCGATGGGAAGCACCGAGATCAGGCTGGTGTTGATCGACCGCATGAAGGTCTGGTTGACCGCGAGGTTGGCCTGCTCGGCGAACGTGCGACGGGTGGTGTGCTGGAAGCCGTGGGTGTTCTCCTCGACCTTGTCGAACACGATCACGGTGTCGTAGATCGAAAAGCCCAGAATGGTCAGCAGCCCGATGACCGTGGCGGGAGTGACCTCGAACCCGACGAGCGAGTACACGCCCGCGGTGGTGATGATGTCGAAGAACATGGTGGCCAGCGCCGAGACGGCCATGTAGCGCTCGTAGCGGATCGTGATGTAGAGGCTGACCAGCACCAGGAACACACCGAGTGCGATCAGCGCCTTCTTGGTGATCTGCCCGCCCCACGTCGACGACACCGCTGAGTCGCTGATCGCGTCCTTGGACGGCTTGCCGTCGACGCCTACCGGGTGGAACTTGTCGAACAGCGCGTCTTTGAGCTTGCCGGCCTGCTCGTTGGACAGCGTCTCAGAGCGGATCTGCACCGTGGCCGACGCGCCGTTGCCGACGACGACCACCTGCTCCGGGTCGGTGCCCAGCGTGGTCCGGAACACATCTTCGACCTGTTCGACGGTGGCGTCGCCACGCGGGAACGACACCTTCGTGCCGCCCTCGAAGTCGATACCGAAGTTGAACCAGCGGATAGCGATGCTGGCGACCGCGATCGCGACGATCAGCCCGCTGACCGCGAACCACAGCTTGCGGCGGCCGACGACCTCGAACGCGCCGGTGCCGGTGTAGAGCCGGACAAAGAACCCATGCCGCTGTGCCGTCGAGGTGTCGACCTTGTCTTCGATCGCGCCCGACTCGAGGGTTTCGGCGGTCGCGTCGTCGAGCTCGACGGCCGAGGTCGTCTCGTCCGAACCTCTCCCAGGAACTTCAGCCATACCTACCTCTGCCCCGCATGCGCTGCCGCGCGGCGTTCACGGGCGATCTGCTGCACGGCGCCCAGCCCGTTGAACGACGGCTTGGCCATCATCGTCGACTTGGACGCCAGGTACACCAGCGGCCAGGTCACCAGGAACACCACCACGACGTCGAGGATCGTCGTCAATCCGAGCGTGAACGCGAAGCCCTTGACCTGCCCGATGGCCAGGAAGTACAGCACCGCCGCGGCCAGGAAGGTGACCGCGTTACCCGACACGATGGTCTTGCGGGCCCGCACCCAACCGCGAGGCACCGCGGAGCGGAACGAACGGCCTTCTCGTATCTCGTCTTTGATGCGTTCGAAGAACACGACGAACGAGTCGGCCGTGGTTCCGATGCCGATGATCAGACCCGCGATGCCGGCGAGGTCGAGCGTGTAGTTGATGTAACGGCCCAGCAGGATCAGGATCGCGTACACCATCGCGCCGGAGGCCACCAGCGACAGGGCGGTGAGCAGGCCCAGCACCCGGTAGTACAGCAGCGAGTACAGCAGCACCAGCGCGAAGCCGATCGCACCAGCGATCAAGCCTGCCTTCAGAGACGTCAAACCCAATGTGGCAGAGACTGTTTCGGCTTCAGAGGACTCGAAGGACAGCGGCAGCGATCCGTACTTGAGCACGGCGGCCAGGTCACGCGCTTTGCCCGCAGTGAAGTCGCCGGTGATCTGCGTGTTGCCGCCGGGAATCGCCTCGCGGATCGCCGGCGCGCTGACCACCTGCGAGTCGAGCACGAACGCGGTCTGCGTGCCGACGTGCGCGGCGGTGTAGTCAGCCCAGGTGTTGGCGGCCGCGGACTTGAACTTCAGGTTGACCACCCATTGAGGCGGCTGCTGATTGAACGACGCCGACGCGTTGTCGATCTGGTCGCCGCTGATGATCGACTTGTCCAGCAAGTAGATCTGCGTGCGGTCCTGCGAGCAGGTGACCAGGATCTGGTTGGGATCGTCGTTACCGGCGAGCGGATCGGGGCCCTGGCAGCGGCGCTGCAACAGCACGCCGAGCGCCACCTGTGACAGCGCCGGGTTCTGGCGCAGCTGCTTCTCGAAATTAATGCTGTCGGCCAGGTCTTTGCGCGGATCCGGTTGCGGCGGAACAGGATTGGGCGCTGCCGGCGCGGGGGCGGGCGTGGGCGGCGGGCTGGGTGGGGGCGGATCCTGCGGGTATGGCCGGGGCTGAGGAGCGGGCTGCCCGGAGGTCGGCTCCGCCGGCGGCGCCGGCTCTGGCCCAGGCGCCGGTTCGGCTCCCGGCCCCGGCGCCTCGGCAGGAAGCGGGCCGGGCACTGCGCCCGGAGGCGGCTGTGTTCCCGGGGAACCCGGTGTCGCGCCAGGCTGCTGGTTCTCCGGCGGAATTTGGATCGAGTCGATCACCGGTCGGATGAACAGCCGCGCGGTCTGGCCGAGGTTGCGGGCCTGGTTGCCGTCGCTGCCCGGCACCGTGATCACCAGTTGTTCGCCGTCGACGACGACCTCGGAACCGGACACGCCCAGTCCGTTGACGCGGGCACTGATGATCTGCTGGGCCTGGTCGAGCGCCTCGCGGGTGGGCCGCGACCCGTCCGGGGTGCGCGCCGTCAGCGTCACCCGGGTGCCGCCCTGCAGGTCGATGCCGAGTTTCGGCTTGGCCTGCTTGTCGCCGGTCAGGAACACCAGCAGGTACACGCCGACCAGAAGGATGAAGAACAGCGACAAGTACCGGAAAGGACGCACCGGCGACGACGGCGATGCCACGGTCCGTTGGTCTCCTCAGGTTCGGTTCGTCTGCAGGCCAAAGCGTACGTGCCGCCGACGCGCTTTCGGTCTCTGGTCAGTCTTTGGTGAGTCGGTCCGGCTCGTCAGCGACGTCGGTGTCGGTGATGTCGACGCTGTCGTCGTCCTCGTCGGGCTCGATGCGGTCGCGGATCGCCAGCTTCATCCAGGTGGTGACCACGCCCGGGGCGATCTCCAGGTCGACGGTGTCGTCGGTGATGCCGGCGATGGTGGCCTGCAGGCCAGACGTGGTGTGCACGCGGTCGCCGACGCGCAGCGAGTCATGCAGGTCGATCGTGGCCTGCAAGGCCTTCCTCTGGCGGCGTGAGGCCATGACCATGAATGCGCCCAAGATGATGAGCAGCGGTAAGAAGACGATCAGCTGTTCCATGAGGGCACGTTCTTTCGTTGAGTGCAGGTCGTTAGGCCCGGACAGGCAGTGGACAGGGCCTCGCAACAGACCAGTGTGCCATCTGCGACGGTCGCGCCCGTCGGCCCGTCGGTCCGTCGCGGTTTACAGCCGTGGTTTCGCGCTCGGGGCGGTCAGCCGGCGGTAGTGGTGGTTTCCCGGCGTCGGTTGAACAGCCCGCCGAAGCGACGACGCCGGGGCTGGTCTGCGGGAACCGGCGCGGTGACACGCTCGCCCTCTGGCGCGGTTGTCGCTGTCGTCTGGTCTGCGGGCCCCTCGGCCACGACGGGCGTCGGCTGAGTGATCGGCCGCTGCGCGTACTGGACGTCGCGCACCGAGCGAATAGACAAGCGGCCCAGCGCGAGCGCGCCGAGGAACACGATCAGCGCCCCCAGCCCGGTGAAGTACGTGAGGTCCAGCGCCGCGTACTTCGCGTTGGTCGTCGCCAAAGGGCGGCCCACATCGCCGATCCTGAACACGTCGGACAGCGGACGCCCGACGACGAACCAGGCACCGGCCAGCACGGTGATCCAGCCGCCCAGCATTGCGGTGGCGCGGTTGCGCGAACTCAGCAGCAGTAGGCCACCGAGCACCGTCGCGGCGCCGGGCAGCACTTCGAGCCAGCCGCGAGGCGACGTCCACGTCCACTCCTGGTTCGTGCCCCACGCGAAGTCGAAATACGGCCCGATGAACGGAATCAGCGCGCCCCACGCGCCCAACAGAATCAGCAGAAATCCGCTTGCCGCGCCGCGGCTGCGCGGGATTCGCATCCTCGCTCCTCGCACCGGAGCGCCGGTGTCCGATTCGTTCATGACGTCTCCTTTGTCGTGATCCGCCATGAGTACCCCGATCCGGGCGGGGTGTAACCGTAACTTCGCAGGTCAGGCGACAGGTGAGGGCCGCTCGGGCGCCGGCGCGAAGAGCATCACGAGGCCGATCGCGAAAATCCACACGAGACTGGACAACGCCGCCAGCACCGGGATCCACAGATGCACCAGCGGCAGAATGCCCAACACCCCCAGCCAGGCCGCCCACTTCGGCAGCACAGCCGTCTGCCAGATCACCACCGAAGTCGCCACAATCATTGCGACAGCACCGATTTGGCAGTAGTGGTAAAGCCACGTCGACAACGTCAGAAGCGGCTCGTTGAATTCCGTGATCGTGGCATCCCCGAACCGCACCACCGCCGCCGGGTAAGCCACCTCAGCCGCGAACCCGCCCGCGGTGAGCGCGAAGAAGAACGCGCCGCCGGCCAGCGCGGTGTACGACGCGGCGCTGGGCCCTGATGCCTGGCGCAGCATCGCCACGAGCACACCCAGGAACGCCAGCCCGAACAAGATGTGCAGCAGCGGCACCACGCCGTTGGCGGCGACAAAGGTCGAACCGCTGTCGTAATAGTCGCGTGCCGCCTGCGGGGTGCGCGGACCGTCGGGCGATCCGACGATGTACGCCGGGACCATCGCCAGCGCGCAGATGACGCCGAACGCTCCACCGATCCTCACTGTCGTGCCGTCCACCGTCGCCTCCTCCCGTCAGGCCGGCTAGAGCGTGTCGAACAGCCCGGCCTGGCCCAAGCCGTGCACACCGCTGGGCGGGGTCATACCCAGATGCGTCCACGCCAACGCCGTCGCGACGCGTCCCCGCGGCGTGCGCGCGATCATCCCGGCCCGCACCAGAAACGGCTCGCACACCTCCTCGACCGTCGCCGCTTCCTCACCGACCGCCACGGCCAACGTGGACACCCCGACCGGGCCGCCGCCGAAGCTGCGGATGAGCGCCGTGAGCACCGCGCGGTCGAGCCGGTCCAGCCCGAGTTCGTCGACGTCGTAGACCTCTAGCGCCGCCTTGGCGACGTCGCGGGTCACCACCCCGTCGGCACGCACCTCGGCGTAGTCACGGACCCGGCGCAGCAGCCGGTTGGCGATGCGAGGCGTGCCCCGAGATCGCCGGGCGATCTCCGCGCCCGCGTCCACGTCGAGGCTGATCGCGAGAATGCCCGCCGACCGCGCCAGCACCGCCTCCAGCTCGGGCGGCTCGTAGAAGTCCATGTGCGCGGTGAACCCGAACCGGTCGCGCAGCGGGCCGGTGAGCGCGCCCGAGCGGGTAGTGGCACCGACGAGCGTGAACGGCGCGACTTCGAGAGGGATCGACGTGGCGCCGGGACCCTTGCCGACGACGACGTCGACACGGAAGTCCTCCATCGCGAGGTACAGCATCTCCTCGGCCGGCCGCGCGATGCGATGGATCTCGTCGATGAACAACACGTCGTGCTCGAGCAGGTTCGACAGCATCGCGGCAAGATCGCCGGCCCGTTCCAGCGCGGGCCCGGACGTCACCCGCAGCGAAGAGCCCAGCTCGGCGGCGATGATCATGGCCAGTGACGTCTTGCCGAGCCCGGGCGGTCCGGACAGCAGAATGTGATCCGGTGTGCCGCCGCGGTTCTTGGCGCCTTGGATGACCAGCTGAAGCTGCTCGCGCACCCGCGGCTGGCCGATGAACTCGTCGAGTGAGCGGGGGCGCAGGCTGGCGTCGATGTCGCCTTCACCGACGGTCAGCGCCGCCGAGACCTCACGCTCCTCGTCGTCGCCCGGCTCGAAGCGGCTCACTTACTTCTTCCTAACAAAGACAGTGCCGCCCGCAATGCGCTGGACGTGGTGGCGCCATCGCCACCGGCCAGCACCGCATCGGTGGCCTCCTCCGCCTGTTTTGCTGCAAAGCCAAGGCCCACAAGGGCTTCCACCACTGGTGCGCGCACCGCATGACCGTTGGTGGCGGGGGCCCCTGCCGTCGCGACGGCACCGACCTTGTCACGCAGTTCGAGCACCATGCGTTCGGCGCTGCGCTTGCCGATGCCGGGCACGCGGGTGAGCGCGGTGACGTCGCCGTCGGCGAGCGCCTGCCGCAGCGCGGGTGCCTCGTGCACCGCCAGCGTCGCCATGGCCAGCCGGGGCCCGACGCCCGACACCGAGAGCAGGGTCTGGAACAGGTCGCGTGAATCGGTGTCGGCGAACCCGTAGAGCGTCATCGAGTCCTCGCGCACGATCATCGCCGTGGCGAGCCGGGCCTCGGTGCCGCGCCGCAACGTGGCCAAGGTCGACGGTGTGGCGTTCACCCGGTAGCCCACCCCGCACGCCTCGATCACCGCGTGGTCGAGGGCCACCTCGAGGACTTCCCCGCGGATCGATGCGATCATCTGGCCGCCTTCAGCTTGGCTTCGAACTTCTTGCGCTGCTCGGCTGCCCGTGCCTGCACCTCGGCCATCCGGGCCAGCATCGGTGCGCGCCAGCAGTGACAGATCGCCAGTGCGAGCGCGTCGGCGGCGTCAGCGGGTGTCGGCTTGGCTTGCAGCGCAAGGATTTTGGTGACCATCGCGGTAACCTGCGCCTTGCCCGCACCGCCGCTGCCGGTGACCGCCGCCTTGACCTCACTAGGCGTGTGGAAGTGCACGTCGATACCGCGGCGGGCGGCGGCCAGGGCGATCACTCCTCCGGCCTGCGCGGTGCCCATGACCGTCGCCACGTTCTGCTGGGAGAACACCCGCTCGACCGCCAGCACGTCGGGGTGGTGAGTGTCCATCCAATATTCCGCGGCGTCGCTGATCGCCAGCAGCCGCTGCGGCAGGGGCATGTCGGTGGGCGTGCGCACCACGTCGACATCGAGCGCGATCACCTGCTTGCCACCCGCGCTTTCGATCAGTGACAGCCCGCAGCGCGTCAGCCCCGGATCCACTCCCATGACGCGCACGCGCCGCCCTCCGTCGATGCCGAACAACTGTTCGACGAAACCTTAGCGGGTTGACCCGACAAGACCGGGCAACGACACGTGTCCGTTCGCGCGGTTCAGATCAGCGGCGCGCTCCAGCGAACCTTGGTTCCGCCGTTCGGGCATGCGCTGATGTGGCAGCTGCCGGAGACTTGTTCGGCGCGCCGCTGCATGTTGTTCAGCCCACTGCGCCGGTCGATTTGGGCGGGTATGCCGTGCCCGTCGTCGGTGATTTCCAGGACGAGTTCGTCGGCCACCGTGATTTCGACCGTGACGCTGGCTGCCCCTGCGTGCCTGACGGTGTTGCTGACCGCCTCGGTGACCACCGCTTCGGCGTGGGCGGCCAGCTGCGGACCGATCGCAATCAACGGACCCACCACCCGCAGCGTGGTCGCCAGGTCGGTGTTCTCCGTCATCTTGGTGAGCGCCGACTGGATGCGCTGGCGCAGATCGCCGCTGATGTCTGCAGACACCTGGAGGTTGAAGATCGCGGTGCGAATCTCGTCGATCACCGACTGCAGGGTGTCCACCGTGCGGTTGAGCCGGGCTGCGATCTCCGGTGATCGCGAAATCGCAAGTGTTCCTTGCAAATCCATACCGGCAGCGAAGAGTCGCTGGATGACGTGATCGTGTAGGTCGTGTGCGATGCGTTCGCGATCCGCCAAGATCGTGAGCTCGCGGCTGCGCTCATGGGCCTCGGCCAACGTCAACGCCATCGCAGCGTGGTCTGCGAAGTCGGCCATGAGACCCATGTGAACGGCGTCGAAGGCCGGCTGATGAGCGTTGCGGGCCACTGCGATGACGCCGGTCACGGTGTTCTGCACACGCAGCGGCATCACGATCGCCGGTCGCTGGCCCACGTCGGTGAACCCCGGAATGGGGTGGCGCAGCGAGTCGGTGATCACTGGAGCACCCGAGCGATATACCGCGCCCGTGGTCGATTCGCTCACCGGGACGCGCTGGCCGATCACCTCAGACGAGTGCACGCCGACGGCCGTCGAGACCACGAGAGTGTCCACTTCGGCGGCAGGCTGATCGGGCGTTTCGGGAACCAGCACAATCGCCTGCTCGGAGTCGGTCAGTTCCCGGGCGTGCTCGGCGACGAGCCGGAGTGCGCGGACATGAGGGTCGGCTCCCGACAACAGCGCTGTCGTGATCTCGCGGCTGGCCCGCGTCCACTTCGCCGCCGCCCGTAAGCGTTCGAACAGCCGTGAGTTGTCGATCGCCACCCCGGCTGCCGACGCGAGCGCGCGGGCAGCGATCTCGTCCGATTCTTTGAACACATGGTCCGGCCGGTCGTCAGCCAGGTAAATGCTGCCAAAGATCTTGCCGCGGATGGTGATTGGTACTCCCATGAATGCCCGCATGTGCGGATGATGCTCAGGGAAGCCGACCGCGGCACCGTGGTGCGCCACCTCGTCGATACGCACGGTGTCGTTGCGGTACATCGGCAGCCCCAGCAACCCTTTGCCCACAGGGGCGTGGCCGATTCGCTTCACCAGCTCGTCGTCGATTCCGGCATGCAGGAACTCCGCTATCTTGCCGTCGGCGCTTCGGATCCCCAGACCGGCGTAGCGCGCGCCCGTCAGTCGCTGCGCTGCGGTCATCACCCGGCGCAAAGTGGAATGCAGGTTCAGGTCCGACCCGATTTCGACGACAGCCTCGAGCAGCATGTCCATCTGGTCACGGGCGTTCTGAAGCTCGTCGAGCTGCTGGCGGATACGGTCGAAGAGGCGATCGCGCGGCCGATCAGAGTCTGACGAAGTCCGCTTGCTCGTCACGACCCCACCTCTCAGGCGCGTCGTCGATCACGCTTACCTTAACTCACCTCGAATTCACACAGCAGGCCTTCGACGCCATCGCAGGTTTGCGGCCGGGCCGCTACGCCTCGTCGAGTTCGGCCATCACCTCGTCCGGGATGTCAGCGTTGGTGTAGACGTCTTGGACGTCGTCGCTGTCTTCGAGCGCGTCGACCAGCTTGAGCAGCTTGCGCGCGCCTTCGGTGTCCAGCGGCACCGTGACCGACGGCTGGAATCCGGCTTCGGCGGACTCGTAGTCGATGCCGGCCTCCTGCAGCGCAGTGCGCACGGCGACCAAATCGGACGGCTCGGTGATGATCTCGAAGCTGTCGCCGAGGTCGTTGACGTCCTCTGCGCCGGCGTCCAGGACGGCGGCCAGCACGTCGTCTTCGGTCAATCCGTCCTTGGGCAGCGTCACCACGCCCTTGCGGGAGAACAGGTAGGCCACCGATCCGGGGTCGGCCATGTTGCCGCCGTTGCGGGTCATCGCGACCCGCACCTCGCTGGCGGCGCGGTTGCGGTTGTCCGTCAGGCATTCGATCAGCACGGCGACGCCGTTGGGTCCGTAGCCCTCGTAGGTGATGGTCTGCCAGTCGGCGCCGCCGGCTTCCTCGCCGGCGCCGCGTTTGCGGGCCCGCTCGATGTTCTCGTTGGGCACCGAGCTCTTCTTGGCCTTCTGGATCGCGTCGTAGAGCGTCGGGTTGCCGGCCGGGTCACCGCCGCCGACGCGCGCGGCCACCTCGATGTTCTTGATCAGCCGGGCGAACATCTTGCCGCGGCGTGCGTCGACGACTGCCTTCTTGTGCTTGGTCGTGGCCCACTTCGAATGGCCGCTCATGTACTACCTCTCCAACTGCGGAAGCTCGGATTGCGAGTTTACGTGGGCGCGATTCCGGCGCCGCCCCGCTGCCGGTGCCCGCAGCGACTGTGCGTTGTCGTAGGGCCTGACCGGTGTGTCGCATGCGAAACCGCACGCTCGGCGCGGCGCTATGCCCGGCCGGTGACGATGTCGACGAACAGCCGGTGCACCCGCCGGTCCCCGGTGATCTCCGGATGGAACGCGGTGGCCAGCGTCCGGCCCTGCCGTACAGCGACTGGATGCCCCGCAGCCGAAGCCAGCACCTGCACGTCCGGCCCGACGCGTTCCACCCACGGCGCCCGGATGAACACCGCGTGCACCGGCCCGTCGAGCCCGTCGAACGGAATGTCCTCCTCGAAGGAGTCGACCTGACGCCCGAAAGCATTGCGCCGCACTGTCATATCGATGCCCGACAGTGGCAGAGCACGGCGGCCGTCGGCGCCCGCGTCCACGATGTCGTTGGCAAGCAGGATCATTCCGGCGCATGACCCGTACACCGGCAGGCCATCAGACACTCGCTGACGCAGCGGCTCCAGCAGCTCGAACTCCGCCAGTAGGTGACTCATCGTGGTGGACTCCCCGCCCGGGATCACCAGCGCGTCGACCGCGTCCAGTTCAGCCCGGCGGCGCACCGTCGTCGCCTCCGCCCCCGCTTCCCGCAATGCCGCCAGGTGCTCACGCGTATCACCTTGCAGCGCAAGCACTCCGACGCGTGGATCGCTCACGGTTGGTAGTTGCGCGGGTAGCGGGTCAGCCCTTCCTGCATCACGGCCGCCACCATCTCGCCGTACTGGTTGAAGATCTTGCCCTGAGTCAGCGACCGCCCGCCGCACGCCGACGGCGACGACTGGTCGTAGAGCAGCCATTCGTCGGCGCGGAAGGTACGCATGAACCACATCGCGTGATCCAGCGACGCAACCTGCAGATGCTTGCGCTCGGCGCGGTGGTTGACCTGTGCCGACCCGAGCAGCGTGAGGTCGCTCATGTAGGCCAGAGCACAGATGTGCAGCACCGGGTCGTCCGGAAGCGGATCACGGTGCCGGAACCACACCTGCTGCTGAGATGCCTTGCCCGGCAACGTCTTTAGCTTGGCGCGCGGCACGATCCGCAGATCCCATTCACGGAACTGAGTCCAGCCGTCCGCGTCGATGTAGTCGGTTTCGTGCACCTCGTCGAGCTCGTCGGGTGCCGGCGCCACGGGCATGGCGTCCTGGTGCTCGATGCCGCTCTGGTCGGTCTGGAACGAGGCCGACATCGAAAAGATGGTCTCGCCGTGCTGGATCGCGTTGACCCGCCGGGTGCAGAACGAGCCGCCATCGCGCAGCCGCTCGACCAGAAACACGGTGGGCGCCTTGGGGTCTCCGGGCCGAAGAAAGTAGCCGTGCAGGGAGTGCACCAGGAAATGCGGGTCGACGGTGCGCACCGCCGACACCAGCGATTGCCCGGCGACATGGCCGCCGAACGTGCGCGTGGGCACACCGGGGCCGACACCGGCCATGCGGCCGCGATAGATGTTGACCTCGAGCTGCTCCAGATCGAGGATCTCTTCGATTGCCATACCGCTGGGTTACCAGCCCCGCTGGGCGAGTCGGTGCGGCTGCGCGATCTCCTCGACGTTGATGCCGACCATCGGCTCTCCGAGCCCGCGCGACACCCGGGCCAATACGTCCGGGTCGTCGTAGAACGTGGTCGCTTTCACGATCGCGGCCGCCCGCTGGGCGGGGTCCCCAGACTTGAAGATGCCGGAGCCGACGAACACGCCCTCGGCGCCGAGCTGCATCATCATCGCCGCGTCGGCCGGGGTGGCGATGCCGCCGGCGGTAAACAGCGTGACCGGTAGCTTGCCCGCGCGGGCCACCTCGACCACCAGCTCGTAGGGGGCCTGCAGCTCTTTGGCGGCGACGTACAGTTCGTCGTCGGAAAGCGATGCGAGACGGCGGATTTCACCGCTGATCGCCCGCATGTGGGTGGTGGCGTTCGAGACGTCACCGGTGCCGGCTTCACCTTTGGACCGGATCATCGCGGCGCCCTCGTTGATCCGGCGCAGCGCCTCGCCGAGGTTGGTCGCGCCGCAGACGAACGGCACCGTGAACTTCCACTTGTCGATGTGGTGGGTGTAGTCGGCGGGGGTGAGCACCTCTGACTCGTCGATGTAGTCGACGCCGAGGCTCTGCAGGATCTGCGCCTCGACGAAGTGGCCGATGCGGACCTTGGCCATCACCGGGATGGTGACCGCGGCCATGATGCCTTCGATCATGTCCGGATCGCTCATCCGGGACACACCGCCCTGCGCGCGGATGTCGGCGGGCACGCGTTCCAGCGCCATCACCGCGACGGCGCCGGCGCCCTCGGCGATGCGGGCCTGCTCAGGCGTGACGACGTCCATGATCACGCCGCCCTTGAGCATCTCAGCCATGCCGCGCTTGACCCGCGCGGTCCCGGTCTGCCCGTGCTCCACTGCTGCTCTCCCGTCGGTAACCCGTGGTACCGCATCAGTCTAGTGGGTGGGCACCAGCGCTTTTCTCGCCGAGCAGACACGCAATCGCATCATCAAGGGCCACGGGATGCGATTGAGCGCCTGCTCGCGGAAGGACTCAGCGGATCGGCTGCGGCTCCCGCGCTTGCGTACCTGTGTCGGCGACGGCGTTGGCCTCGGCCAGCAGTTCGGCGAGCTGCTCCGGGTAGACCGCCTGTCCCGCGGCCACCAAAGCGGCGATGTCAGAAGCGTCACACCACCGATACCCGTGGATGTAGCGGCGCTCGAGCGCAGTGCGGCCGGTGGTCGACGGGTCGAACCGCTTGGTGCGGTACACAAAGAACAACTCGTGGCTGCGCACGACGGCATTGTTGAAATCCAGGATCGCGTCGCGCCGCCACACCGGGCCGATCATGTCCGCGGGGTCGGCCCGCAGCCCGGTCTCCTCGAACACCTCGCGTGCCGCCGCAGCGCGCAAGTCCTCCCCGGGGCGAATCTGACCTCCGACCGTGAACCACCAGGTGGGTGCGTCGCCGTCGCCGCGCGCCGGATCCGACCCGCAGAACAGCAGCACGCGTCCGTCCTCGTCGAGCAGCACCACTCGCGCGGACGTGCGCACGGTCACCGCACCGTCGTCGCCGTCGGCAACCTGCGCGCGCTCCGCGATCTCGAAATACGTTGGCAGCGGCGCCCTTCCGCCAAGCCGCAGCCACCGCACCGCACGCCGCTCGCGTAGCGCCAAGGTGTCGCGGACTGCGTCGTTGTGGAATCGGCGGGCCAGCAGCACACGCGCCTCAGCATCGGCGAGCTCCGCGATCAAGGCCGGCCGCAGTACCGCGGTGTCGACCATCGCGAGCTCGGCGGACAGCTCGTTCTCGGCGGTCTCCCGCGCAGCCCGTGGCGCGCGTTCGGCGGCGGCGGCCAGTGCGGTCAGCCGCCGCCCCCGCTCGCTGTTGCCGTATGCGTCCGCGGCCACCGCCCGGGCGACCACCGCACGGCGCGCCAGTGCGGCGTCCAGCGCCTGCCAGGACAGGTCGTAGCGCACGTGCAGGCGGTCCAGCCGGTTGGCGGTCTGGTACGCCCACACCGCGACGACGACGACCACCGCCAGCAAAAGCGCCGCGGCCGCGACGAGCCAGACGGTCAACTGGCCACCTCGACTTTGGCGCCCGTCGCGGCGACGGTCTCGTACACGCGCATGATCTGTTGGGCCACCACAGACCAGTCGTAGCGGCGCACCGCGACCCGGCCAGCCGCGACGTAGCGCTCCCGCAGTGCGTCGTCGCTGAGCACCTCGATCAAGCCGGCGGCCAGCGCGTCGGCGTCATCCACCGCCACCAGCCGACCTGCCTCGCCGTCGCGCAGCACCCGGCGGAACGCGTCGAGGTCGCTGGCCACCACCGCGGTGCCCGCGGCCATCGCCTCGACCAGCACGATCCCGAAGCTCTCGCCGCCGGTGTTGGGGGCGCAGTACACGTCGGCGCTGCGCAGCGCGGAGGCCTTCTCCGCATCGTCGACCTGGCCGAGGAACCGCAGATGGCCGGCCAGCGGACCGGCCTCCTCGCAGAGTTCGTCGGCGTCGCCGCGGCCGACGACCAACACCTGCACGTCCGGGAACTTGTCCACCAGCGCTGGCAGTGCACGCAGCAGCACGTCCATGCCTTTGCGGCGCTCGTCGAACCGGCCGAGGAACAGCACAGTCTTGCCCGGGCGTGGATAGCCTTGTAGCAGAGGGGCATTCGCGAACGACGCGACGTCGACGCCATTGGGGATCTCCACCGCATCGGAGCCCAGCGCCTCCATCTGCCACCGCCGCGCCAGGTCCGACACCGCGATGCGGCCCACGATCTTCTCGTGATACGGCCGCAGAATCCCTTGGAACACCGACAACGTCAGCGACTTAGTGGTGGACGTGTGGAAGGTGGCGACGATCGGGCCTTCGGCGGCCTGCAGCGCGAGCATCGACAGGCTGGGCGCGTTGGGCTCGTGCAGATGAAGCACGTCGAAGTTGCCCTCGGCCAGCCAGCGCTTGACCTTGCGGTGGGTGGCCGGGCCGAACCGTAGCCGCGCGACGGAGCCGTTGTACGGGATCGGCACGGCGCGGCCACCGGAGACGACGTAGTCGGGCAACTTGACGTGTGACGACGACGGCGCCAGCACGCTCACCTCGTGGCCGCGCGCGCGCATCACCTCGGCCAGCTGCAGGACGTGCGATTGCACGCCGCCCGGAACGTCGAACGAGTACGGGCACACCATCCCGATGCGCATCAGGAAGTGTCTCCCGGGGCAGCAAGCCGCGCCCGTCGCTCGTCGGACAGATCCGCGAGCCACAGCGGCTGCAGCATGTGCCAGTCCTCGGGGTGCGCAGCGATGTCGACGGCGAACTGGTCGGCCAGCGCCTGCGTGATTGCGCGGACGTCACCAGAGCTCACGTCGAGTTCCGGGTTCACGCGGATTCCCCAGCCGTCGCCCTCGAACCAGCAGTGCGCGGGAAACAGTGCGGCGCCCGTTTCGATGGCCAGCCGCGCGGGCCCGGCGGGCATGCGAGTGGGCTCACCGAAGAACTCCACCGGCACGCCGCTGCGGGTGAGGTCCCGGTCGGCCATCAGGCATACCACGCCGTTGGCGCGCAGTCGGTCGACCAGCACTTCGTAGGGCGGCCGCTGACCACCCGACAGCGGAAGGACTTCGAAGCCCAGCGTTTCCCGGTAGGCGATGAACCGGCGATACAGCGATTCGGGTTGGAGGCGTTCGGCGACCGTGGTGAAGGTGCCGCGGTTCTGGACCAGCCACACGCCGGCCATGTCCCAATTGCCGCTGTGTGGCAGCGCTGCCACCGCGCCGCGACCGGCGTCCAGCGCCGAGAACAGGTTTTCGATCCCCGGCACGGACAATTCCCGGCCGATTTTGGCGTGGTCCATCGACGGCAGCCGGAACACCTCACGCCAGTAACGTGCATACGACGCGAGCGAGGCCCGCATCAGCGCGTCAGGCACCTCGGGCGGCGGCACACCGATCACCCTGGCCAGGTTCTTGCGCAGCTGTTCGGGACCGCCGCCCAGGGAGGCGTAGAACGCACCGGCGTCAAATGTGCTGCGGGCCAAGGCATCCGGCATCGCGCGGACCACCCGCCAGCCGGCGGCGAAGCCCCAGTCGGTGACCTGCTGGCTCAGCTTGAAGCGCCGGTTGGGGATGAGCCGAGGTCTGGCCGGCGTCGGAATCACGGCTCGCTTTTCTCCCGGTTCTCGATGGTGTCGGTCGCCCCCGCAGACGACCGCACGGTGTGCAGCCGCTGGGCCACGGTGATCAGGCTCGCCGCCGCCAGCACCCACATCGCGATCGGCAGCGCCCACGGCAGCGGGAAGAACGGCAAGTCCGACAGCCCGGCACCCGTCAGCACGATGATCAGCCGCTCCGGCCGTTCGATGAGCCCGCCGTCGCCGCGCAGTCCGGTGGCTTCGGCGCGGGCCTTGATGTAGGAGATCACCTGCGAGGTGACCAGGCAGATCAGCGTGGCGACTACCAGCGACGGGCTCTCCAGGCCGAACGCCGCCCACCAGAGCAGGCCGCAGAACACCGCGCCGTCGGCGATCCGGTCGCAGGTCGCGTCGAGGACCGCCCCGAATCGGGTTCCGCCGCCGCGTACCCGCGCCATTGCGCCGTCGAGCATGTCAGCGAGCACGAACAGCCAGACGGCGACGGCCCCCCACCACAGCTCGCCGATCGGGAAGAGGGTCAATGCGCCGATCACCGAGGCGGCGGTGCCGATGATCGTCACACTGTCGGGGGTCAGCCCAATCCGCAGCGCGGCCTTGGCCACCGGCGTCGAGAGCTTGACGTACGCCGCGCGTGTCATCAGGTAGAAATTGCTCACCGGTCCACCCCCCGTCGCTACGCCTTCTCGGACTGTTTCGCCCATTCGGTGGCCAGCAGCTTGCGGGTGTCGCGCAGCAGCTGCGGAATGGTCTTGGTGCCGCCGATGATCGTGATGAAGTTCGCGTCACCCACCCAGCGCGGTACCACGTGCATGTGCAGATGCTCGGCCAGCGAGCCGCCCGACACCTTGCCCAGGTTCAGCCCGACGTTGAAACCCATTGGCCGAGACACCGCCTTGATCACCCGAATAGCCTTCTGCGTGAACGCCATCAGCTCCGCGCTCTCGGCCTCCGTGAGGTCTTCGAGCTCGGAGACCATCCGGTATGGCACCACCATCAGATGGCCCGGGTTGTACGGGTAGAGGTTGAGCACCGCGTACACATGCTCGCCGCGGGCCACCACCAGGCCCTCTTCGTCGGACAGCGTCGGGATGTCGGTGAACGGTCGCTCGGCCGCGTTGTCCCGCTTGACCGGCGCCTCGGCAATGTAGTTCATCCGGTACGGGGTCCACAGCCGCTGCAGGTGGTCCGGCTCTCCGGCACCGCGGTCGACGATAGTCTTGTCGCCTTCGGCCGCTTCGCTCACGGCTTCACCAGATCTGCTGTGGGAGAGGCATTTTCGCGCCGCTTCACCCAGTCGGCGATCGCGTCGACCGCTTCGGCTGCCGGCACGCCGTTGAGCTGGCTGCGATCGCCGAACCGGAAACTCACTGCGCCGGCCTCCACGTCGCGATCGCCGGCCAGCAACATGAACGGCACCTTCTGGTTGGTGTGGTGCACGATCTTCTTGGCCATCCGGTCGTCGCTGGTATCCACCTCGGCCCGAATGCCGCGCGATTTCAGCTGCGCCACAACATCTTCCAGGTATTTCGCATGTTCGTCGGCAATCGGGATACCGACCACTTGCACCGGTGACAGCCACGCGGGGAACGCCCCGGCGTAATGCTCGGTGAGGATGGCGAAGAACCGCTCGATCGAGCCGAACAGCGCACGGTGAATCATCACCGGCCGCTGGCGCGTGCCGTCGGCGGCGGTGTATTCCAGCTCGAAGCGCTCGGGAAAGTTGAAGTCCAGCTGGATCGTCGACATCTGCCAGGACCGGCCCAATGCGTCGCGGGCCTGCACCGAAATCTTGGGCCCGTAGAACGCCGCGCCGCCCGGGTCGGGCACAAGCTCCAGGCCGGACGCGGTCGCGACGTCGGCCAGCGTCGACGTCGCTTCCTCCCATGCCTCGTCGGAGCCGACGAACTTGTCCGGATCCTTGGTGGAGAGCTCCAGGTAGAAGTCGGTGAGCCCGTAGTCGCCGAGCAGTTCCAGCACGAACCGCAGCAGTGAGGCCAGCTCGTCGCGCATCTGCTCACGCGTGGTGAAGATGTGCGCGTCGTCCATCGTGAACCCGCGCGCCCGGGTCAGGCCGTGCACTACGCCGGATTTTTCGTAGCGGTAGACCGTGCCGAACTCGAAGAGCCGCAACGGAAGTTCCCGATATGAGCGTCCGCGCGCCCGATAAATCAGGCAGTGCATGGGGCAGTTCATGGGCTTGAGGTAGTAGTCCTGGCCCGGTTTGCGCACAGTGCCGTCGTCGTTGAGTTCGGCGTCGAGGTGCATCGGAGGGAACATGCCGTCGGCGTACCAGTCGAGGTGGCCGGACGTATGAAACAGCTGCGCTTTGGTGATGTGCGGGGTGTTGACGAAGTCGTAGCCCGCCTCGATGTGTTTGCGCCGCGAGTACTCCTCGAGTTCGCGGCGCACGATGCCGCCCTTGGGGTGGAAAACCACCAAGCCCGAACCGATTTCGTCGGGAAAACTGAACAGGTCCAACTCGGTGCCGAGCTTGCGGTGGTCACGCCGCTGTGCCTCTTCGATCAGCTGCAGGTGCCGCTCGAGCGCTTCCTGCGATTCCCACGCCGTGCCGTAGATGCGTTGCAGGCTGGCGTTGTTCTGGTCGCCGCGCCAGTACGCCGCGGAGCTGCGGGTGAGCTTGAACGCCGGGATGTAGCGCGTGGTCGGGATGTGCGGGCCGCGGCAGAGATCGCTCCAAACCGCTTCGCGCGTACGGGGATTGAGGTTGTCGTAGGCGGTCAATTCGTCGCCTCCGACTTCCATCACCTCGGGGTCGCCGGACTTGTCGTCGACGAGCTCGAGCTTGTACGGCTCGTCGGCGAGTTCTTGGCGCGCCTGCTCTTTCGACTCGTACACGCGGCGGGAAAACAGCTGCCCCTCTTTGACGATCTGGCGCATGCGCTTTTCCAGCGCTTCCAGATCCTCGGGGGTGAACGGCTCGGCGACGTCGAAGTCGTAGTAGAAGCCGTCGGTGATCGGCGGCCCGATTCCGAGCTTGGCATCAGGGAACATGTCCTGCACCGCTTGGGCCAGCACGTGCGCCGCGGAGTGGCGGATGACGCTGCGACCCTCTTCGGTGTCGGCGGCGACGGGCACCACCTCGACGTCGGTGTCGGGTGTCCAGCTCAGATCGCGCAACCGGCCCTCGGCGTCGCGCACCACCACGATCGCGTTCGGCTCGCCCCGGCCGGGCAGCCCCGCGTCGCGCACCGCCGCCCCCGCGCTGGTCCCGGCAGGCACCCGAACCGGGGCTGCAGGGCTGACACGTGCGGCGGCAGTCATCGCGAAATCTCCAGTCTCGACAGTGTTCGATCGCGCACCATGCTATCCGTGGGCGCAGTTACGCCCCCACGCCGATCGGGCTGCGCAACAGCTCCGATTCGATGCCCAGCAGCGCCGCCGCCCAGCCGATTGCGCCGACAAGCCACAGCGTCGCCAGCACCACCGCGGTGGTGACGGCCACGCCGACGGCCCGCACCCACAGTCCTTGCCGGCGGAACCACTCCATCACGGTGTTGTAGCGGTCCCGCGCGAACGTCAGGACCCGCCGCGCCCACACGAATTCGGTGGCCAACACACCGAGACCCAGGAACACGATCGCCCAGCCCGGGCCGGGATAGGGAATCGCAAGCACCCCGACCGCGAGCACTGCCACGCCGACGACGGCGACGCCGCTCCGGTAGAGGAAGTCCGCGGCCGGGCGTTGCCGCAGTCTCTCGCGGCCGCGCGCGAGCTTGTGCTTCATGGCTGCCCCGGTCGCAGCCGAACGAACAGCGCCTCGCCGTCGGCGAGCACCGTGTCACCGTCGGTCAGCTGCCCTTCGACGAAAATCTTCCGTCCGTCGACCCGTTCGATTCCGGCGTCGACGTGCAGTTGCTTCTCCACGGGGACGATTTGGCGGTAGTTGACGTGCAAGAACGCGGTGCGCTGGTACGGGCTGCGGGTGAGCTTGGCGGCGGTGTAGCCCAGCAGCGAGTCGAACAGCATCGCGATCGCCCCACCGTGGGCGGCGCCGTTGCGGCCCAGATGGAACCGGCGGAACCGTGCGGTGCCGCGCACGCGTCCGTCGTCGGTCTTCTCGAGTTCTGCCGGTATCTGCAGGACGTTGCCGCGGCTCGGCAGGTCGAGCCGACGGCCCGACGGCGACGACCATTCGTCGGCCCAGTACGGGGCCAGCAGTGCGTTGACGTTTTCGATCAGTTCGGCCGCGCGGGTGATGACGTCGTCGGGCGCGTCGGCCGCCTTCGCGTGGTCCTGGAGATCGCGGACGGCGTCGATGAACCGGCCGTAGTCCGGGCCGCCTTTGGTGGTGGGAACCGGCGGGTTGAACCCGCCGCCGGGGTGCTCGTCGACTCCAGTGGCCACGCGGTCACGCTACTATCCGAGCGTTGCAGGGCCCTGTCCGTCCGGGGGCCAGCTGCCCACGTCGTCTTCCAGCGGAACAGCGAGGCTCTGCAGGATCGAGGCGACCATGCGCCATGCCGCGATGGCCGTGACCAGTTCGACGAGCACCGCGGGATCACCGCCGAGCTCGCGTTCGCAGCCCGACCAGCTGTCCGCGCTGACCGCACCGTCGCGTACCACGTCGTCGACGGCTGCGAGCACCGCCCGCTCCACAGGCCCAAACCCCTTGTGCGACGCCCAGTTTCGTACACCGACGAGGTCGTCGGCCGAGACGCCGAGCCGCGAGGCGACGCGCCAGTGCTGCGTCCACTCGTAGTCGGACGCGGTGAGCCAGCCGATACGCATGATCGCCAGTTCGCGCAGCCGCGTGTCGAGGCAGCCGTGCCAGAGCATGGTGGCCAGCAGGTCGTTGAGGGTGCGGGCCAGCCGGGGATGGTTCAGCAGCACCTGGAAGATCGACAGCTCGGCCATGTAGTCCGGCACGCCGGCCTCATCGGCGGCGGCCTTGGCCTCCTCGACCGACAGGCGTGGTACTCGCGATTCGGTCACCGCGTCACACCCGTCAGTCAGCGATGCTGCTGAGCGCGTCGAATTCCTCGTCGCTCAACGTGATTCGGGCGGCGGCGACGTTCTCCTCGAGATGCGCGACCTTCGACGTGCCGGGGATGGGCAGCATCACCGGCGATCGTTTCAAAAGCCATGCCAGCGCCAGCTGTGAGGGGGTGGCGTGATGGTCGGCGGCGATGCGCTGCAGCGGCCCGTCGGTGGCGGCCAGCGGACCAGCGGCCAGCGGAAACCACGGGATGAAGCCCATGCCCTCGGCCTCGCAGACCTCCAGCACGGGTTCGGCGGTACGGGCGGTCAGGTTGTACATGTTCTGCACCGACACCACCGTCGCCACTCGCCGCGCCGCGTTGAGCTGCTCGACATCGACCTCGGAAAGGCCGATGTGGCGGACTTTCCCTTCCTGCTGCAGGGCGGCCAGTTCGCCGAGTTGCTCTTCGAGCGGGAACTTCGGGTCGATGCGATGCAGCTGGAACAGGTCGATGGTCTCCACGGCCAGCCGGCGCAGACTCGTCTCGCACTCCTGGCGCAGATATGCGGGGAAGCCGAGCGGACGCCAGTCGTCAGGCCCGGGGCGTACCAGACCCGCTTTGGTGGCGATGACCAGACCGTCGGGATACGGGTGCAAGGCCTCGCGGATCAGCTCCTCGGAGACGTGCGGACCGTACGAGTCGGCCGTATCGATGAAGTTGACGCCCAGGTCGACCGCCCGGCGCAGTACCCTGATGCATTCGTCGCGGTCATCGGGCGGCCCCCATACGCCTTTGCCCGTCAGGCGCATGGCGCCGAAGCCGAGGCGGTTGACGGTCAGGTCGCCGCCGAGAGTGAACGTTCCAGATGCTTGAGCGACAGTGTCTGTGGTCACTTTCTCGACCGTACGCCCCTCGCGAAACGCCAGCGAAACCGATGATGGTAACCATGAAATTCGCGCTGCCGCTGCCCCACACGATCGAGCTCAAAGCGCTGACACAGCCGTGGGAGTACAGCGTCACGGGCGCGGATCAGGCCGCCGTGGCCCGGCGAGCCGAAGAACTCGGCTACGAGATGATCGTGGTCCCAGAGCATTTCGTGGTACCGCAGGCCCACGTCGAACTGTCGGGGCCGCACTACTTCCACTCGACGGTCGCTCAGGCATTCTTCGCCGGTGTCACGCGCCGCATCCAGATCGGTTCGGCCGTCACGCTGCTGCCACTGCAACATCCGATCGTCATGGCCAAAGCGCTGGCGACTGCCGACTGGCTCAGCGGCGGCCGGATCAGCGTCGCGTTCGGTGTGGGCTGGGACGCCGAGGAGTTCCGGATGCTCGGGGTGACGTTCCACGAACGCGGACGCATGGCAGACGAGTACCTCGCCGCGATCATCGAGTTGTGGACCAGCGATTCGCCGAGCTTCGAGGGCGAGTACGTCTCATTCAAAGAGGTCGCGTTCGCACCAAAGCCGTTGCAGCAGCCGCATATTCCGGTCTGGATCGGCGGTGACGCACCGGCCGCACTGCGCCGGGCAGCCCGTTTCGCCACCGGCTGGTTTCCCTTTCTGACCCCACCGGCGCAGATCCCCGCGAAGCTGCACTACCTCAAGTCGCAGCCGACCTTTTCCGGCGGACCGTTCGAGGTGGTGTACGGGCTGGGGACGTCTCTGGTCGGCGAGGGCCACGTCGTCGTCGACGACCCGACCCAGCAACCCGGCATGACCGCACCGGAGATCATCGACCGGCTCGGCTGGTTCGCGAGTCTGGGCGTCACGATGACGAGCGTGCCTATCCCACCAGTGCGCGACGTCGACGCCTACCTCGACTACGCGCAATGGGTGATCGAGGAGATCAAGCCTAAAGTTCCGTGAATGGACCTGGCCCGGCTGCGCGCGCTGCCCTTCACCTACCCCGATGTAGGCGCCACCCGCGGCCGACTGCCCGAGGGCTATCGGCACGTCAGCGAGTCCGCGCGGATCGGCACCGGCCGGCAGCGGTTCGAGGAGGCGGCGGCCAAGGTGATGCGGTGGGGGATGCTGCGCGGCGCCGGGGCGCGCGTGACGCCCAGCACCGAGATCGCTGACGTCGGTTCGGTGGTGGCGGTCCGGCTCGGACCCGTGCGAGCACCGTGCCGGGTGGTGTACGTGCTTGACGACGAGAACCGCCGCGGGTTCGCGTACGGGACGCTGGCCGGGCACCCCGAGTCAGGCGAGGAGCTGTTCGCGGTGCGATTCGATCCGACCGACGGTGCCGTGTACGCCGAGGTGGTGGCGTTCTCCCGGCACGCGACGTGGTGGAGCAAGGCAGCCGGACCGGTCACGTCACTTGTGCAGCGCATCGTCACCAAGCGCTACCTCGCGGCAGTGTGACGCAATGGCCTCCGGTGTTGCATCCCGCCGCGTACGGTTGACGCCGTGAGCGAGCCGCTCGAGGCCCACAGCGCGTACCGCCGCATCGCGGAAATCGTCCGCGCGCTCCACGACCGGCCCGAAGCCGACTCCGACACCGTGATCGCCGAGCTGGCCGAGCACGCGGCGGCAGAGATTCCCGGCGCAAAGTACGCCGGCGTCACCGTCACCACCAACCGCAAGCGGGTGGACACCCCGGCGGCCACCCACCGCTATGCCGTTGTGCTCGACCAGATCCAGCAGCGTCACCAGGAGGGGCCGTGTCTGGCCTCGGCCTGGGAGAAGCAGACGTTCCACATCGCCGATCTGCAGGAGGACTTCCGCTGGCCGCGCTACCGCAGGGACGCGCTGGCCGAGACTCCGATCCGGTCGATCATGGCGTTTCAGCTGTTCATCGCCGACCAGTCGATGGGCGCCCTGAACGTCTACGCGGAGGAACCTCACGCATTCAACGACGAAAGTGAAGAGGTGGGCCTGATCTTCGCCACGCACTCGGCCGTGGCGTGGAACTCGGCCCGCCGCGACGAGCAATTCCGCCAAGCCTTGGCCAGCCGGGACGTCATCGGGCAGGCCAAGGGCATGATCATGGAGCGCTACGGGATCGGACCGGTCCAGGCGTTCGAGATGTTGCGCAAGCTGTCGCAGGACTCCAATGTGCCGTTGGCCCGCATCGCCGTCGAACTCGTCGAGAAGTCACGCCCGACGGCAAGTTAGCGTGGATACCCTCGGGCGGTTTCACACGGGGGAAAGGCTTTGATGGCTCAGGGGCTGGTGGTGCTGTTCGCGCTCCTGGCCGCTATCTGCATGGCGATCGGAATCGTGGTCCGGCAGCGCGCCACGTTGGAGGTGCCTGACGACCAGGGCATCAGCACCACCATGGTCAAGACGCTGCTGCGCAAGCGGTTGTGGTGGATTGGCACCGCGGTGGCGGTGGCCGGCTATCTGTGCCAGGCGGCGGCACTGGCTCACGGTTCGCTTCTGGTGGTTCAGCCGCTGCTGGTGTCGTCGCTGTTGTTCGCGCTGCCGCTATCGGCACGGCTGGCCAGCCGCCGCGTCACACCCACCGAATGGGCGTGGGCCGTGGTACTGACGGTGGCGCTGGCGCTGTTCGTGGTGATGGCCCGTCCGCGACCGGGTCTTTACCGCGGCCAGGAATTGGCGTGGTCGGTGGCCACCGCGGTGATCGCACCGATCGTCGTGCTGTGTGTGGTGGTGGGAGCGCGCTCGGCCGGGCGACGACGCGCCGTGCTGCTAGGGGTCGCGGTAGGTGCGCTGTTCGGCGTGATCGCGGTGCTGACCAAGCTGGTGATGTTCGAGCTGGCCGAAGACGGCCCACAGGCCCTGCTGAGGTTGCCGCCGTTGTATTTGCTTGTGACCCTTGGTGTTACGGCCATGCTGCTGCAGCAGTCGGCGTTTCACGCCGGCGCGCTGCAGCTGTCGGTGCCGACGATGCTGGTGCTGGAGCCGGTGGTCGCCGTGCTGCTGGGCGCGCTGGTGCTCAACGAGCACCTGAGCGTCTCGGGGTATGAAACCGTGGCGCTGCCGATCGCGGTCGGCGCGATGGCGGCGGCGACGATCGCGCTGGGCCGCGACGAAGGCGCTTATGAAGAGCAGCTGGAGGCCGAGCTGACGCATCGGGTGGGCTCGTCGTCGCGCCCCGCGTCGCGGTAACAATCTGCCATGATTTGCAGGTGAGCGGCACCGAGGAGTCGCGCGCAGGCACGCAATTCGGCCCGTACCGGCTGATCAGGCTGTTGGGCCGCGGCGGCATGGGTGAGGTGTACGAGGCCGAGGACACCGTTCGCGAACGCCGGGTGGCGTTGAAGCTGATGTCGAGGGCGTTCTCCGCTGATCCGGTGTTCCGCAAGCGGATGCAGCGCGAAGCCCGCATCGCGGGCCGGCTGCAGGAGCCGCATGTGGTGCCGATCCACGACTTCGGCGAAATCGACGGGCAGCTGTTCGTGGACATGCGTCTGATCGAAGGCACCGATCTGGGCTCGCTGCTGAGCCGGTTCGGCCCGCTGGCGCCGCCGCGTGCGGTGGCGATCATCCGCCAGATCGCCTCAGCGCTGGACGCAGCACACTCCGCCGGGGTGATGCATCGTGACGTCAAGCCCGCCAACATCCTGTTGACCGGCGACGACTTCGCGTACCTGGTCGACTTCGGCATTGCCAGTGCCACCACGGACGAGAAGCTCACCCAGCTGGGCGCCACGATCGGGACGTGGCTGTACATGGCACCCGAAAGGTTCACCGCGGCCGACGTGACGCCGCGCGCCGACATCTACGCCCTGGCTTGCCTGCTGTACGAGTCGCTGGTCGGGTCGCCGCCGTATCCCGGCACGGGTCCTGCGCTGATGTCCGCACATCTCACCGCGCCCATCCCCCGGCCCAGCGCGGTACGGCCCGGGATTCCGTCGGGCCTGGACGACGTGATCGCTCGCGGCATGGCAAAAAATCCTGCCGATCGCTACTCCACAGCGAGCGACCTTGCGTTGGCCGCGCATCACGCTCTGAGTGCACCCGATCAAGACCGCGCGTCCGACATCTTGCAGCGCAGCCAGGTGACGACGCTGCCGCAGATCCCGCAAGCCACCGACAGGCTGACACCTCCGTCGAGCGCGTCCACGCCTCCCCCACAGGTCGCCACCCCTCCCCCACAGGTCGCCACCCCGCCACCGCACTTCGCCACACCTCCCCCGCACTTCGCCGCGCCGCCACCGCCGTATCCGGGCGTGCCGCAGTGGCCGGCCCAGCCGCCTACGATGTGGACCGGGCCGCAACCGGCTGTGCCGCAACAGTTTTGGGGGCAGCCGGCGGCCCCGCCACCGAGGCGCAGCCACACCAAGTGGGTGCTGGCGGCCGCGGCGGCAGTGATCGGTGTCGTGATACTGGTCGCGGGCCTGGTGCTGTGGCTGACGCGATCGCCCAACCTGCCCGCCAATGCCGTCGAGCTGCAAGTGCTCGACGACAGTGTGTCCGTCGGCGCGCCCAACACGCCGAAGACGCTCGACGTCTTCAACGAACCGATCTGTCCCGCGTGCGGCGAGTTCGTCAGGTCATATGCGGACGACCTGCGGACCGCGATCGACGACAAGAAGGTCACCGTCCACTATCACCTGCTGAACTTCCTCGACGACGCGTCGCCGAGTCGTGACTACTCCACCCGGGCGTTGGCAGCGTCGCTGTGCGTCGCATCGGCGAACGACCCGAAGCTCTACACCGACTTCTACGCCCGGTTGTTCGCCAGCGACTTCCAGCCGAAGGAGAACGGATCCACCGATCCGTCCGACTCGAAGCTCGCGCAGCTGGCCCAATCACTGGGCGCGTCCGGAGATGTCAGCGATTGCATCACCTCCGGCCAGAACCTCGGTGCGGCAAAAGCCAAGGCCGACAATGCTTACGACACGCTTCAGAGGCTGATGTCAGAGCCGGGTACGCCGCAGGTCTTCGACGGTACGACCCGCCTGGACACCTCCGATTCGTCGTGGCTGGACAGTCTGGGTTAGCCGCTCAGTGCGCCGGGCGTCCTGGCGTGAGCAGCGGCAGGCCCGCCCCGATGGGCAGCGCCGAGTTGACGGTTGCCGGCCAGGCGGTGCCTTCACAGACGAGGTCGTGCGGCATCGCCAACTGCTGAGGCAACAGCTGCGGGAACGTCGGCAGGTTCGACAACGTCGACCAGTTCAGCTGTGGCGACGGCATGGCACCGGTCGTGCCCGGGATGGCGGAGGGTGTGGTGGCTGCCGTGGGCAGCAGCAGCCCTGCCACGCCGTTGGCCGGCGGCGCTGCCGCCGCGCCCGGGAACAACGGAGCAGCGGCCGGGAACAACGGGGCAGCGGCCGCCGCGGGCGGAGCCGCCTCCACCACACCAGCTTCCGGGGTGATCGCAGCCGCGGGGGCGCCGGGCCCGAGCTCCTGCGCGGCGGTCGCGACGGAGCTGACGGCGGTCCCCGGGATGCTGGCGAGTTGAGGCCCCGAGTCGTGCAGCGTCTGGAGAAGGGTCTCCGCCACGCTGGCCGGCGGCGCCACCGGCACCGCGTTGACCTGCGGCGGAAGCGCTTCCATGACGCTCGGGATCGGTGCCGCCGGAATTCCTGCGACCGCTGGCGGAACGTTCACCGCAGCCGGCGCGGGCGGGACCGCTGCGGCGGCGGGAACCGGCGGAGTGCCGGCAGCCGCGGGCACGGGCGGGACAGCCGCTGCGCCAGGCGGCGTGGCGGCGACCGCGCTGGCTGGCGGCACCGCCGCCGCGGCCGGGACCATCGGGGCGGCGACGGCCGCGGGAGCCCCTGGTGCGGCGGCCGGCACAGGCGGCGTCCCGGCGACGATCGGGACGGGCGGAGCGCCGGCCACGATCGGGATCGGCGGGGTGGTCACCGACGCGGGCAGGCCCGGTGCGGCGGCGGCCGCAGGAGGAGCGGGTGCGACGACGGCTGCTGGCGGAGTGGCGGCGGCCGCCGGGACAGGGGGTGTCGCGGCCGCGGCCGGTGCGCCCGGGACCGCAGCGGTCGCCGGTGGCGCTGGAACAGCCGCGGCGGCCGGAGGTGCGGGAACCGCAGCCTCGGCGGGAGGAACAGGTACCGCTGCCGCCGCGGGCGGAGCGGCCACCGGGACCGGCGGCGCCGGAACTGCAGCAGCGCCCGGCGGGGCGGGCAATGCAGCAGCGCCCGGAGGCGCGGGCAATGCCGCAGCTCCTGGCGGCGCCGGCAACCCCACTGGAGCCGGTGGAAGGGCCGCGGCGGCAGGGGTCAGCGGAGCGGCGGCCGGCGCGGGCGGACCGGCGTCGACGATTCCCGCGGGCGGGGCCGCAGCGGCCCCCTCCACGGGCGGAGTCGCGGCAGCTGCCGCTCGTGACGCCTCCTCGCCCGCTGCTGACGCACCTTGACCAGCAGCACCCGGCGCCGCGCCGACACCCGGGCCACCTGCCGACGGCCCTTCGGTCGGCGCAGAAACGACGTCAGACTGCGGTGACACCGCGGCGGCATCGGCAGGAGGTGTCGCTGCGGCGGCTTCGGCAGGCGGAGCCGCCGCCGCGGCGGGTGCTAGTGGCGCGGCTTCTGCGGCCGGCGGCGCGGGCACCGCGGCCGCAGCTGGTGGAGCCGGGACAGCGGCCTCGGCCGGTGGTGCCGGCACAGCTGCAGCGGCGGGCGGAGTAGCCGCGACGGCTCCTCCCGGTGGAACCGCAGCGGCGGCGGGAGGAGCCGGGACCGCGGCAGCAGCCGGCGGTGCGCTCTCGACGCCGGCCGCTGGTGGCGTGGCAGTAGCGGCCTCACCGGGCGGAACTGCCGCAGCGGCCGGCGTGACGGGCGCGGCAGCAGCAGCCGGCGGCGCCGGCACGGCCGCCGCTGCCGGAGGTACGGCGGCGGCGGCCTCGGCGGGCGGAACCGCCGCAGCGGCTGGAGTTACCGGCGCGGCGGCGGCCGCAGGAGCGCCCGGGATAGGAATTTCCATCGGCGGAATGGCACCGACGACACCTGCGGGCGGGACGGCCCCGACGGCCGGGACGCCGGGAGCAGCGGCTGCTGCCGGCGCTCCCGGAACGGCCGCAGCGGCCGGTGGTGCGGCCTCGAGCGCTGCCGCGGGCGGTGCGGTGACCGCAACTTCGGCGGGTGGGGCCGCCGCTGCGGCGGGCGCACCCGGCACGGCAGCGGCAGCCGGGGGTGCACTGTCGACGACGGCCGCGGGCGGGGTGCTGACTGCGGCCTCGGCCGGCGGAGTCGCGGCAGCTGCCGGCGGCGCCGGGACGCTGGCCGCCGCGGGCGGTGCCGGAGCGGTGGCGGCCGCCGGTGGGACGTTGTTGACCACCGCGGCCGGCGGTGTCGCGGCGGCGGCTTCGGCCGGCGCACCGGGCACCGCCGCTGCGGCGGGGGGCGTGGCAGCGGCGGCTGGTGGCGTCGCCACCGCGGCTTGGCCCGGTGGCAAGCCTTCGACGAGGCCCGCTGGGGGCACGGCAGCCGCAGCCGGGGACAGCGGCGCGGCCGCCGGCACCGGCGGCAAGGGTGCCGCGGCCGGCGGCAGGACGTCCGCGGCGCTCGCCGCGAGAGGCGCGGTCGCAGGCGCGGCCGGGAGCCCCGCAGCTCCCGGCGCGGGTGCAGGGCTGAACACCCCCGGTATGGCCGGCGGCCCATTCTTGACCGCCTGCGGCAGGTTGGCCGGCGAGGCAGCAAGGTCTTGCAGCAATGCGACGCACGGCACGCCCGGAGTCGTAAACGTCATCGGGCTCGCCGTCGACTGAGGGCACAGGGCCAGAATCGCCCAATAAGCTCCCGTCGTCGCACAGGCGATCATCGCCATGCGATTTGTGGTCCGTGACATGTCTCCCCAGATTCCCTTGTCGCCGTCTTTGCTCGCGGCCGAACGTAACGCGGCGCTGCCCAATTAGCCGGAGCGACAATTGGTTTTATGGAAACGATGCAAAGGAGAGGCGCAACGGTGACCGCACGTGTCGGTCGCGCGGCAACCGGCTAGCGTCGGGCCGTCAGCGTCAGCGCCTCCGGCGACGTGCTACCTGTCGAAAGTGCCTGAGGCACAACGCGTTTCGTGCGCGACAACAGTTCCGGTCACAACCCGTACTGGTCTTCGTTGATCCCTAGCCAGATCTGCGCGGCGTCGATTGCGACCTTTTCGCTGATGAACGCATGTTGAGTGCCGGTGTACATGTCGCGGAAGGCGCGCTCGAGGCGGCTGCCCTCGCGGATCGCTGTGGTGCCCGCGGCCAGATGAGCCCATTCCACACAGGCCCGCGCGGTGTCCGTCGCGTAAACGGCGGCGACCCGCATGTCGGCCCGCATCCGAGACGTCAGCTCGCTACCGGCGGCAACCGCCGCCTCGGCTGCAGTGAACGCGTCGAGAACCAGCAGACGCGCGGCGCGCCACGCCGCAACGTGGTGCGCGAGCCCCTTCTGGAACGTCGGGCGACTAGCCAAGGTGGCCATGTCGCTCATCCGCACCTTGGTGGCGGCGAGTTCCTCGACGTCGTCGAGCATGCTCTTGGCCACGCCCAGCGCCCACGACGCGTGACCGGCGGCGGTGACCGACATCAGCCCCATCCGGCTGGCCGGGGCTGAGCCTCGGCACGGCTCGCGCGTGAACAACGGCATCGTCCTGTGCTCCGGCACGAAGACGTCCTGCGCGTTGTAGTCGTAGGAGCCGGTGCCTTTGAGGCCTTGCACGTGCCACCCGTCGGTGAAGGTGATCTCGTCGCGAGGCACATAGGCCACCAGAAGCTCGGGAACACCCTCGCTCGCCCATCGCGGCTGGCCGTCATCCATCGGAATGAAACCGGCGGCGATGTATGCCGAATGTCCGGTGCCGGATCCGAAGTTCCATGCGCCGCTGATGCGGTAGCCGCCGTCGACGACGATCCCCTGTCCGTTGGGAAAGAACTGGCCGCCAAGGGCGACGCGGTTTCCGTTGGCGGTGAACACCTCCGCGAAGCCGTCATCGGGGAGATAGGTCGCGGCGGCGAACGCAGACGGCAGGTTCGCTATGCCGATCCAGCCGAAAGACCCGTCCTGCCAAGCCATTTCGATCCACGTCTCGATCATCTCGGCGAAGGAAGGCTCGACACCGCCGGCCGGCGCGGGGTTGAAGGCAGTCAGCAGCCCACTGGACCACATCGCGTCGACGATCGCCGGGGACAGTGTGCGCAATCGCTCGGATTCGGCAGCCTCAGACCGCACCAGCTCGCGCATCCCGCGGACACGATCGACCACGCGAATGTCGGCCACGACGTCGTTCCTTTCGTTCATCCGTCTACGGCATCGGAATCGGGTCGAGCGGGTTTCCGGGCGCTATCGACGAACAGTTCTCCGGTGCCGGCAGCCCCGCGAAGCGGTCCTTCAGCCAGGCGATCGCGTTGTGCAGCCAGACCGGGACGCTCCAGATGTGGCTGAGAGCGTCGTACTGCTCGTAATAGACCTTGGTGTGCGCCGCGCAGTAATTGCGCGCTAGCGTGCGCACGTCGCCGGCGATCATCACGCCGTCACCCTCACCGATGCCGGGTTTGTCACCCGGGGTGTGTTCCAGCGCTCCATTGGCGCCCTGGCCGATGAACCGCGGGATCGTCGGCGTGCCACCGGTGCCCATGATCAGCTTGTTCGCGTGTTCGACGTACAGCGGCATGCTCTCTGGAGTCGGGTACTCGTGGCTGACCAAGTCCGCCCACTTCAGGCCTGGGTAATGACGCAACACGTTGACGATCGACGCGGACGTCATCTCCTGAAAGACCTTGATGCCCAACGGTGTTAGATACGGACCGAAGTCGATACCGAAGGCACGGGCGATGCCGACAAGCGCCATTGGCATGACGCCGGCCCAGAAGCTGGTGCCTTCCACGTAGTGCAGGTTGTGCGCGGGGTGGACGAGCACGCCGCCGATGGCAGCGCCGATCAGACGGGCGTTGGCGTCAGGCGCGTAGGTGGGTGCCAGCTCGGCGGCCCATTCGGTGGCGATCGCCCCGCCCGAGTAGCCGAGCATCCCGACGCGCGCGTTTGTGGGCAATCCGACGGCTGGCGACTTGAACGTGGCACGAATGGAGTCCAGCGTGTTCATCCCGTACTCGGGGCCCGCCGCGAAGTCGGCTCGTTGTCCCTCGGTGTCGGGGATGACGACGGTGTAGCCCTGCGCGAGCAGGGGTCCGAAGACAGTGGCTTCGACGCTGGGCACCAGGCCGCCGAGGGTGAAGCCACCGGAGATCGCATAGGACGGCTCGTCGTTCTGGTTCAGCGAGTCGTAAGCGGATTGATAGGAGACCACTCTTGTCTCGCCGAACTCGATCAGCGGCCGGATCACTGAGGTGACATTCACCGTCGGCGTGCGGGTCTGGCTGGTCGACCGGTAGAGCAGCTGGGTGGTTTGCAGCAGGGTCGGTAAGCCCAGGACGTGATACGGAAAGGTGCGGGTTTTCAGCACGGTTCCCGGTGCGATGTCGGGCAGCGGTACGTCACCGGTGTAGGAGTAGAACGGATCGTCTTTGGGTTGCGGCACCGCGATGACGGGACGGGACGTGCCGATCGGCTGGACATATCCCGCTGGGGCTTGCCGCGGCGATGCAGTCATCGTGCCTATGTTGCCTCAGGCGCTGGATAGGGCCGGTGGAACTGGCCGAACTGGTTGACTCTCAACGAGATTCGGGTCTGCTCAGGTTGGCTAGTGCTGCGATCACCACATCTTGCCGGGCCTGGGCGATCTGGCCTGACCGAGATCACGCCGGAAGACATCAGGCGGTGGTTCGCGGACCTGGGCACCGAGCGCGAGACCTCCAACGCGCGCGCCTATGGCGTGGTGACGGCCATGCTGAACACCGCCGTCGATGACGGCCTGATCGACCGCTCCCCCGCCCGCATCAAGGGGCTTCCACAGTGAAGCAGACGAAGCGGGCGGTGGTGCTGCTGGAGCCGGGCGAGCTGACGGCGCTGGCCGACGCCATGCCCGACCCGCTGGGCCTGGTGGTGTTGCTGGCCGGGTGGTGCGGGCTGCGGCGCGGTGAGGTTTCGCGCTGCCCCGGGGCAACGTTGCCGCCGTCGGCTCCACGGTGACCGTGAACAAGGGCGTGGTTCGTACCGGGCGCGCGTTCGCCTCAGGCCCGCTCAAGACGCGCGAGAGCGGCCGCACGGTGGACCGTGGCGACCCACCTGCGTCCGTTACTGCTCGGGCATCTCAGCGCCAATGTCGGGCCGCCGAAGTCGGCGTTGCTGTTCCCTGATCCGGTGACTGGGGGCCTCTACACGGGGGCCGGTTCCGCACGCCGTTCTTCGCCGCCCGGGAGGCCATCGGGCGCGACGACTTGCACTTCCACGATCTGCGGCACTTCGGCGGCGTGATGGCGGCGCTGGCCGGTGCCACGACCCGCGAGGTGATGGACCGGCTGGGCCACACCACCAGCGCGACCGCGATGCGCTACCAGCATGTGGCAGCGGGCAGGGCTGATGCCCTGGCTGAGCGGCTGTCGGCGCTTGCGGCCGTGTCGTCTCCGCTGGAGGGCGCGCCGACGTCGGCGTGGTGTCGGCGTGGTGATGCATACTGCCGTCCATGACGAACGCGGGGGACGGTCAGCCATACGACAATTGGGCGAAGTATCGGTCGGCGTGGTGGACACGCTATTTCACGGGCGACCTGGCGCACTTCTGGCCGTCGCAGCTTGACCAAGCCGAACCCGACGCTGGCGGTTACCGCTGGATATCGCGCAGCGGCGTGTTCGACATCGCGGCCACCGAATCCGAGCACCGCGAGCTGCACACCGCCGTCGCCGCCTACGTGTGGGGCGTCGGCTTCACAGCTCGCATGTCCATCGGACGACTGGTCCGCGCCTTCACGGCGAACGCCGACACCGTGGAGGACAACCTGCGCCGCGCAGCGTTGATCCTCGCCCACGACGGTCCGGTCGCGGCCTATGAGTCGATGCTGGCGGGTGGCCCCAATCAAACGAAGTACATGGGTCCGGCGTACTTCACCAAGTACCTCTTCTTCACCGGCTACCACGCCCCGAGTGCGGAGCTTCGTCCGCTCATTCTCGACAGGCGGGTTGCCACGGCGCTACGCAATCGCGGAGTGTTCGGCCCTCGGGCTGGCAACGCCGATTGGCCTAGCGCCCTTTACCGCCGGTATCTGACCTATTGCCACGAAAAGAACCCCGCCGACCCGGCGGCGGTGGAGGCGGAACTCTTCAACGAGGAAGGTGGTGCGGCGGACTAACCGAAGCGTCCGGGCCGGTAGTTACCCCCGTTGAGATCCGCGTGGCGTGATTGGCAAGTAGGCCCGCTGGCTGGTCGAGTACAACTGCCGATCCCGTTGGCGGACAGGGAGACTGACCTGACGAATCGTCACGGCGGTAGCTGCTCCCTCCATCGACCACGACGGGGGAATTTGGTAGCCAGAGACGTGGTGGTCGGTGCCGTCAACGGTGCCGTCCGGTTTGAGTTTGATCAGTTCATGGGTGGCGCGCTTAAGCAAGTTCATCGCCTCCATCGTGGTGGCGTAGACCGCCATCTCGACCGCCGCCTTGCTGATGTAGTTGATGGTTCCGCTCTCGCCTAGATACCGACGACGCGCGACGTCCCACAGCGAGTCGAGCGCCTTAGTGATGAGCACCGACACGGACAGCTCCCGCCCCGGGTTGGAATCCTCTATCGTCAGCCACCAGTGCGCTTCTGTCTTAGCCGCGTCGGGGGACGCCTTCTTGTGCAGATAGACGTGGACAGGCCCTTCGTGCAAGATGACCGGCTCGCCGTCCATCGGCTGCCAGGCGAGCTTTGCCTCGTCGTCGTGGATGGCGACCGCGCTCAGCCCGTGCTTGACCGCGTTGTACACGAAAGCGTCGTCGAGGACCCTGTTCGCGCAGTCAGCCAACAGCATCGCCAAGGCGTCAATGGCGTCGTCGAACTCGGCGTCGGTGAGCTTGATACAGGCATCAACGCGGTTGACGCCGCCCAGAAACACGGTAGCGATCTGCTTACGGTCGAATCCCTGATCCAGCGCGGCGGCCACCTTGGCCTTGTACTCAGTGAAGTCATTTGAGGCCGACATTCCCAACCAAGGACATTCAGGATGCTCCACGTGGGCGAAGAACAAACGCAGCAGCGCTTCGGAGGCGTGGTTTGCAATCATCACCGCCTCCATGCGGACATAGCGCTGCCTGGCATCTGTCGTCGGCGGCGTCGTCGGATCGAACCGCGCCGCCCCGATCGTCCGGCTAGACGCGTACGGCGGTGTAAGCAGGTCGTCGCTGCACGCCATCAGCGAAAGCAGCTCAATGCGCATCTTGACGAACTCCGCCGGGTTGGCCGTATAGAACACGGCGTTCAGTTCCGGGTATTGGGCGGGGTCCAGCCGCCGCCCTTTCGGGTCGTTTTTCTCCCACGGCTTCGGTCCGCCTCGGTATTTGCCCATGAGCCGGAGTCTAGGAATGGCGGCCGACAAGACCGGGCTTGCTCGCGACCGGCACAAGCGTGAAAGCGACGAAGTGCCTTTGATATACCGGCATACAGGGCCCGTTGTGGCCCGATTATAGCCCGGGCCGGGCAAAAACAAACTCTGACTGGTGGTCCCGACTGGGATCGAACCAGTGACCTTCCGCGTGTGAGGCGGACGCTCTCCCGCTGAGCTACGAGACCGCGCACCCGGACCATGACCCGGCGAACGACGTCGAACACTAGCACGGGCGACAGTTTCGGCCAGAATACGCCGAGCAGAGGGCTGGTCTGAGGTGCGGCCGAGGAATTTGTGCGGCCATACTGGGGTGGACTATCGTTTCGGTTCGCACGTGGCGACGTTCTCGTCCGTGGCGCGCGGATGTAGCGCAGTTGGTAGCGCATCACCTTGCCAAGGTGAGGGTCGCGGGTTCGAATCCCGTCATCCGCTCGAAGGTGCAGTCGCATCAAACCCAGCGGTGGAGTGGCCGAGTGGTGAGGCAACGGCCTGCAAAGCCGTGCACACGGGTTCGATTCCCGTCTCCACCTCTACCCCGGCGCGGTTAGCTCAGCGGGAGAGCGCTTCCCTGACACGGAAGAGGTCGCTGGTTCAATCCCAGTACCGCGCACCAGGATTGTTGCAGGCCCGAATACGCAATTCTCCGCGCTTCATCAGAGCCTCAATAGCACCTGACGACTCGGCATACGCGCGTTCGCTGACGGTCGGCCCAGTCGTCTGGGCCTCTGCCTCACCCATTGCTGCTCAGAACCAGGACGCACGGCCGATTGACGCGGTACAACTTCGGTAGATCTGCGGCAGCATGGTCCATCGAAAGGACGCCGACATGAAGAAGCGGCTCGCGCACCAGCGGATCTCCCTGAAGCAAAGAAACAAGCTCGCCCTGGCCTTGCTCGCCTCCGGGACGCTCGCTGCCACCACCTTGTCTGCAACCGCCGGCGCCGACGACGACTTCTCGAACGACCTCAAGTTCCAGTCGCCGTCGGGCGACGTCTGGTGCGTCATGCAACGCAACCACAGCAACTTCGATCCGGCCGACTACGGCAAGGGAGAAGCCACGTGCCAGGTTCAAGATCCCACCTACGCCATGCCGCCGCGCCAATATGTCGGGCCTGACGGACGGCCGAGCACCTGCTTCCTAGGCGGCTGGGGCAGTCAGATCTCGATGTATGAGGGCAGGCCGCCGCACCTCGACTGTGTCGGCGGTGTGCTCGTCGACCCGCCGTTGCCGCCACTGAACTACGGCGAAACCATGTCACTCGGCGCCATCACCTGTGCCAGCGAGCCGTCGGCCATGAGATGCACCGACACCAGTACAGGGCGCTTTTTCCGGATCTCCCGCGACAACTACGACCTCGGGTGAGCAGCGCGCCCGACCGTGAAGTTGGAATCTAGTCGGTCCCGGCCGCAGGTGGATGATCCGAGTCGAGCGCGCCGACCGCGCATAGATGCCGTTCCCGGCAGTAGCGGCGGCGCTGAGGCGCTGAAAACCGGCAGGTTTTGGAATCGCAGACCAACGGGAACTGCTCACTCACTTCGAACGAGCGACGAAGCGGTGAAGCCGCGCGGTTGCTCGCCACGGTGAGAGGGGATCAACAATGGCGCAGGTGAACGGGCGCAGGCACACAACAATCAAGAGCTGGCCGCGTCTTCTCGCGGTGATGGTGCTGTCCTTCGCAGCTCTCGTCACGGCGCCCCTCCCCCTCGCCTCCGCCCAGCCCTGTCCCGACGTCGAGGTCGTGTTCGCCCGCGGCACCGGCGAGCCTCCCGGCGTCGGCGGCGTCGGCCAAGCGTTCGTCAACGCTGTGACCGAGCAAGCCGGCGGTCGGTCCGTGGCCGTGTATCCGGTCAACTACGAAGCCAGCGGCGACTTCGGCGCGGGCATCCAGTTCGCCAGAACCGTCGTCGACGGCATCCGCGACGCCGGCTCGCACATCGAAGCCACGGCCGCCAACTGCCCCAACACCAGGATCGTGCTCGGTGGCTACTCGCAAGGTGCAGCGGTCGCGGGCTTCGTCACTTCAGCCTCCGTCCCGGCGAGCATCCCCCCGGAGTTCTTGTCGTACATCCCCCAGCCGATGCCGCCGCAGGTCGCTGACCACGTCGCCGCTGTCGTGCTCTTCGGCAAGCCGTCGGACGCATGGTTGCAGCAGTACGGCGCGCCGCCGATCGTGATCGGCCCCTTGTACAAGCCCAAGACCCTCGAACTCTGCAATCCCGACGACACGATCTGCAACGGCACTCCGGGTGGTCAACCCTCCGTCGCGCATGCCCTTTACGCGGTGAACGGGATGGTGAACGAAGGCGCAGCGTTCGCCGTGGGGCGGCTCTGACCGCCTCGCAACCGTCAAGACCGCTAACGCCTGTACGCGGACACGCCGCGGAATCTAGGCTGAGCGCAAAGCGAGCAATCAGATTCACGCGAAGGGGCGGGCATGAGATTCACGACGGTACTTGCGCTTGCTGTGGGCTTCGTCGCGGCGCCGTTGGTGAGTGCGGGCGCCGCGTCCGCCTGGCCGTCGTATTGCGACGGCGTGGATTGCGTTCCAGGCGTGGCCCACAACGCCGTCGAGGGCCAGCACTGCATCGCCTCTGACCGCTACGCCTTCGGCCTCGGCTCGTCGCCTACCGGCACCCTGATCTGCTCCGCCACCAACCGCTGGGTGTCGACAGAGCCTCTCATCGGCGTACGTCCACTGGGTGCGCCCTGCCAAGGCGAGAAGGGCACAGCCCAAAGCCCCGACGGCCTACCGCTGAGCTGCAACGGCCACGGCTGGGTGCAGGACTTCAACAAAATCTATTACGGCCCTTCGGTTTGACTCGACGCGCCGCGCACTCAACGGGCCTACGTCAGTTCGCTTGGGTCGCGGTGCTTGGCCAAGTTCTCGAGCCGCAACAGGCACTCCCGGTTCCGGACGTCCATCGCAATCTGCGCCAGTTGATCTGGCACCACATTCAAAGCGCCTCGCGCGGGGGTTTCTGACATCTCCACCCGACACCCGTTCGGGATGTCCGAAAGCCGCAGCGTCACCTTCGCCGCACCGAGCGGTCCCATCTTGGCCAGCAACACGAGTTCGCGTTCGGGCTCGCACTTTTCGGCGATGGTCTCGTCGTCGATCACCAGAGGCCACACACCGATCGAGTGCTGGATCGTGGAACCCGGCGCCGGCCAGTTCTTGTCGACGGCGCGCATGCGACTGTTGCCGACCACCCACTGCGAGTAAGTCCACCCGTCGGCCAGCACGTCCCAAACCCGGTGGCGCGGCGCTTCGATGTCACGCGTGACGGTCATGCACGAATCCTTCCGTCGCAGACGCTGACTTCCGGCCGACTGGTACCCGGCCCACGCGCAGCCGACGCGTGAACCTCATTACAACGGCGGGCTCAGCCTCCGACGGGGAAGCACCAACTCATCGGAACGAACGGCACGGGCGCACCGATGCACATGGTCACCGGAACCGGCGGCGGCGCAGGTGGCGGCGGCGCCGGTGCCACGCATGCGTTGGCTCCGGGATCCCAAACCGTCCCGCCGTCGCAGGCCCAGCTGACTGCCGGACTGATGACCGTCGTGGCGGCGAGAGGTCCCAACGTCAACGCGGCCAGCGATACTATCCACACCGCGATGCGGCGCAACTTTGTATTCATCCGAAGCCTCCTCGACATCCCCGACCTCGGTCACTCAAATTTACGCTTTCTCGCATTTTGCGATCGCGAAATTCTGCTGTGGGCTTAGAGACATTAGTCCCTTCGCCCGGTGACCAATCGCACTTGGTGCAGCGCGAGCTTCGCGCCGTAGGGTCGATGTGACGTCGGACAAGGTTGGTTGCGTCTGGTCCCTCGTCAGGCGACCTGGATGCAACCGCGGATGTTAAGAAGCCAGCACCGCTCCTCCGTCGCCGCTCCGGCTACCCCAGCGTGGCCTTGATATCGGGGATCATCGCCTGCAACTGCGCTCCCCAGTAAGCCCAGTTGTGCGTCCCGTTCGGCGGGAAGTTGAACGTCGCATTGTGCCCACCGGCGGCGGTGTACTTGTCCTGGAACTTGATATTGCTGTCCCGGATGATGCTCTCGAGCACCTTGGCCGGTACGTCTGCGCCGCCGAGTTCGTTCGGCGTGCCGTTCCCGGCGTACACCCACAGCCGCGTGTTGTTGTCGACCAGCCGCGGGATCTGAAGCGTCGGGTCGTTGCGGGCCCAGGCCGGATCGCTGGACGGACCCCACATCGCGTCCGCACTGAAGCCACCGGAGTCGCGCATCGAGATGCCGATCAAAAACGGCCCCATGGCCTGCGACGGGTCCAGCAGAGCCGACAGCGATCCGGCATAGATGAACCTGTCCGGGTGGTACGCCGCGAGGATCAGTGCCGACGAACCGGACATCGAAATACCCACCACCGCATTGCCGGTGGGGCTGATGTTCTTGTTGGCGGCCAGCCACGACGGCAGCTCGGACGTCAGGAACGTCTCCCACTTGTAAGTCCACGTCCCGCCGTTGCCCACCGCCGGCTGGTACCAGTCGGTGTAGAAGCTCGACATGCCGCCGACCGGCATCACGGTGGCCAAGCCCGAATTCAGCGTCCACTCGAACGAGGGAAGCTCGATGTCCCAGCCGTTCCAATCGTCGCGGGCTCGCAAGCCGTCGAGCAGATAGATCGCGTGTGAGCCACCGGGCTGAAACTCGACCTTGATGTCACGGCCCATCGACGGCGACGGGACCTGAAGATATTCGACTGGAAGGCCTGGCCGGGAGAATGCTTTGGCGTCCGGTGCGCTCAACACGCTTGCCAAGCCGGGCAGTAAGACTGCGACCACCGCAGCGATCAACAGTCGACGCGCCCGGCGAACCGGCCGCAGCTCGCCTTCACCCATACCAAACCTCCAATGCCGAGTGCCACTCTCGCCGGAACTTACTACCCGCCCGGCGTGACCTCAATCACCATTCCTTTTTTGCGCGGCGCCGACGGTCAACTAAAAGTTGACGCTGTGGCATGGTCAACCTAAGGTTGACGCCATGCCTGCTACGCCGCTCGTCAAAGTCCGTCTCGACGATCTCATCGACGCCATCAGGAAAGTTCACGCCGACGCCCTCGACCAGCTGACCGACGCGGTGCTGGTCGCCGAGCATCTCGGCGAGCTCGCCGACCATCTGATCGGCCACTTCGTCGACCAAGCGCGCAGGTCCGGCGCGTCATGGACCGAGATCGGCAAGAGCATGGGCGTGTCCAAGCAGGCCGCGCAGAAAAGGTTTGTGCCCAAACTCGAGACGACGCTGGACCCGGCGCAGGGCTTCAGTCGGTTCACCCCGCGCGCCCGGGCGGTGGTCGTGGCGGCGCAAAACCAGGCGCGCGAAGCAAGCAACGCCGAGATCACTCCGGCGCACCTCATCCATGCACTGGCCGCCGACGAGAACTCGCTGGCGATGCGCGTCCTCGCTCAGCGTGGTGTCGACGCCGCAGCGCTTCATAGCGCGGCACCGCTGCCGCCGCGACAAGACGACATCCCGGCCCTCGTGCCCTTCAGCAGCGCATCACGCAAGGCTCTCGAGCTCACATTCCGGGAGGCGCTGCGGCTCGGCCACAACTACATCGGCACCGAACACATCCTGCTGGCACTGCTGGAGACAGAGGATGGCGACGGGCCATTGCACCGCCTCGGCGTAGCCAAAGCCGACGTGGAGGCCGACGTGGTCGCCGCATTGCAGGCGTTCGTCGGCGCCGAGGGAGCCGCAGCGTCTGACGATCCCGCGTAATGTCCGGGTCATGAAGCTCGACGAGCACGCGCGGGCGCTGATCGGATACGGCGCCGACGCCACCCTGGTCACCCTCAACCCCGACGGCAGCCCGCACGTCAGCGTGGTCTGGGTTGCGTTGCGCACCACACCCGAGGACGACGACGAGTTGGTGACCGCCCATCTGGGCGAGCACCGCAAGGTGCGAAACATCAAGCGCGACAACCGGGTTGCGCTTACCGTCCTCTCCGAGGACCGCAGTGGGCCCATGACGCCCTACCTTTCGATCACGGGCACGGCACGCGTGGAGGAGGGTGGGGCGCCCGAACTGTTGCGAGAGCTCGCCAAGACCATGATCGGCCCGGACGCGAAGTTCCCTCCGATGGACGACCCGCCGCCCGGCTTCGTCACCCACATCACGATCGCCAAGACCGGTGGCGTCGGCCCCTGGGCTGAGTAACCCATGTTTTCCGGCGCTTTCGTGTGACATCATGCGAGGCAGCTAAGGAGGACATGATGCGCCGCTGGTTGCTCGGACTGTTCGCTGGGATGCTGATCGCCGGCGTGTCCGTCGCACCTGACGCCTCTGCGGGCGTGGGCCCGATCGGTCGCCTCGGCGATACCCTGCGCGTCACGGACGGCACCGTCACCGCCGACGTCACGGTGAGCAGTGTGCTGCCGTCCGACATTCCGCCCGGATGGGGCTATCCGCCGCGGTGGCCCCGCTCGGAGGTCTGGCGCGCGCAGGTCGCGGTCACCGCGGTCGAGGTGCCCTCGAAGTCCGCGATGGCGCCAAAGTTTTCGTTTCAGGGCGTCACCCCCACCGGCGACGCCTACCTCCCCCGCAGCACCGACGCGCCCGACGCGCTGCAATACGCACTGCTCAACGCACCGCAAGGCTCGACCGTCAGCGGCGGTGTGTACTGGGACTGTTACCGCGACCTGGTGACCAATGTGGTGCTGATCGACCCGAAGACCGGTGTTCACCTGGCGCAGTGGAACATCTAGAGATCACCACCGCCTGCCGCGCTGACATCGACGAACTGGCCGCCGTCGCCTCCCGCACATTCCCGTTGGCGTGCCCGCCCGGCGCGACGGCTCAGAACATCGCGGCTTTCATCGAGAACCAGTTGTCCGCCGAGCGATTCACGGAGTACCTCACCGACCCCGATCGGGCCGTTCTCGTCGCCCGCGCCGGCAGCCGAATTCTGGGCTACTGCATGTTGATTCGCGGCGTGCCGGACGACCCGGAGGTGCAGCGCTCGGTGACCGCGCGGCCCGCGGTCGAGCTGTCGAAGATGTATGTGCTGCCTGACAGCCACGGCGTCGGCGTCTCGGCCGCATTGATGACCGCAGCCCTTAAGACAGCCACGGCGATGGGCGCCGAAAGCGTCTGGCTGGGCGTCAACCAGGAAAACCAACGGGCACAACGCTTTTACGCAAAACACGGCTTTGAAGTGAACGGCACCAAGACATTCCAGCTGGGCAGTGCTGTCGAACACGACTACGTGATGGTGCGACGGGTCCACCCCGCGCCAGATGTGCTGCAATCGGTCCAATGACCGACGACGACGCCGCCGCACAGTTCACCCGGCTGGACTCACTGACATCCGTCGACGCAGCCGAGCTGCCCGCCCTCTATGCCTACCCCGACGAGCTGAGCTCGTGTTGGGTGCGGGCCAACATGATCGCCAGCGTGGACGGCGGCGCCACCGTCGACGGGCGCGCCGGTGGGCTTGCCGCTGCGGGTGACCGGGTGCTGTTCAAGATCATGCGCGAGCTCGCCGACGTGATCCTCGTGGGAGCCGGCACCGTCCGCGCCGAGAACTACTCGGGCGCCCAGTTGAGCGTGGCCTCCCGTCAGGCCCGCCAAGCGCGCGGCCAGTCCGAGATCCCACCGATCGCCGTGGTCACCGCGTCGGGCGCCCTCGATCCGGCCAGCCGCCTGTTCACACTCACCGAGACCCCGCCGCTGATCTTCACCACCGCCGCATCTCTCGAGGCCACACGCAACCGCCTGCAGGGAAACGCCGAGGTGCTCGACGCGTCGACCGGGGACCCGATCACCGTCGACCCGGCCGCGGTTCTGAGCATGCTCGCCGAGCGGGGGCTTCGTCGCGTGCTGTGTGAGGGCGGCCCGATGCTGCTGGGCGACATCGTGGCGCTGGGCCTGCTCGACGAGCTGGCGCTGACCATCGCGCCAATGCTGGTGGGCGGCGGCGCACCACGCGTGCTGACCGCACCGGGTTCCGTCGACATCCGGCTGCGCACCGCGCAGATCCTCAGCGACGCCGACGGCTACCTGTACTTGCGCTACAGCCGGGCCCTTTAGGTCTGCTCGCTAGTCTGGTCGGCATGCCGTTTTCCGGGCCGGGGCGCGCTATGGCAATCGTCGCGACCGTCGGCGTGCTCGCCGGATGCGCCCCTGGCTTGGCTGCCAACCCGCGGTACGCCACCGACTCGGGTCACGGGTCGCACGCCGGCCCGACATCCGCGCCCGCCCCGCACGGCCCGCCGCAGGTCGAGGCACCGAAGAACGACCTCGCGTGGAAAGACTGCAGCTCGCGGCTGTTCTCCGAGCTGGCCGTGGCCCCGCCGGTCGGGGTGACGTTGGACTGCGCCACATTCGACGCCGACCTCGACCCCATCAACAACGCCAGCGGAACCGTGACCATCGGCGTGGTCCGCGCCCGCTCGGCGCAGACTCCGCCCGACGCCGGGCCGCTGGTGATCACCACCGGATCGGATCTGCCGTCGTCGGTCCAGTTGCCGACGTGGCTGACGCGCGCCGGAACAGACATGCTCAAGAGCCGGCCGGTCGTCGCGATCGACCGTCGCGGGATCGGCCTATCCGGTGCGCTGGACTGCCGCGACTCGTTCGACCGGCAGGAGATGCACGACCAAGCTCAGTTCGAATCCGGCGACGATCCCGTCGCCAAGCTCGGCGAGATCGTCGTGACCGCCACCACCAACTGCACCGACACCATCTCCCCCGGCGACAACGCCTACGACAACTCCCACGCCGCCGAAGACATCGAGCGACTGCGGACAACGTGGGACGTGCCGACGCTGGCACTGCTGGGCATCGGGAACGGCGCGCAGGTGGCGCTGGCCTACGCCGGCCGGCATCCCGACAAGGTGGCCCGGCTGGTCCTGGACTCGCCGATTCCCCCCGCGATCAACGCCGAAGGCGCCGAGGAGCAGCAGATCAAAGGCGAGCAGGCCGCGCTTGACGCGTTCGCCGCCCAGTGTGCGGCCGCGAACTGCCCGCTCGGGCCGGATCCCAAGGGCGCGGTCGACGCGCTGATCGCGGCGGCCCGCGCCGGCCGTGGGCCGGGAGGCGCCTCGACGGCAGCGGTCACGTCGGCGATCAGCACCGCGTTGGCGTTCCCGCGCGCAGACCGGGCGTCGTCGACGAACGCGCTGGCGACCGCGCTGGCGTCGGCACGCTCCGGCGACGTCAACCAGCTCAACAACCTCATCAATCAGGCGCAGTCGACGCGGCAGACCGACGGGCAGTTCGTCAACCAGTGCAGCGACTCCCTGAACCGGCCCACGCCCGACCGGGTCCGCGAACTTGTCGTCGAGTGGGGTAAGGAGTACCCGCAGTTCGGCGCCGTCGGGGCGCTCGATCTGGTCAAGTGCCTCAACTGGCCCAGCGGCACGGCGCCGCCGGATCCGAAGAACCTCAAGGTGAACGTCCTGCTGATGGGCGGGCTCAACGACGCGGTCGCGGGCAGTGACGGAGTGGCGTCGGTGTCGGCGACCGTGCTCAACGCCGGGGTGGCCAGCAAGCGGGTGATGTGGCAGGGCATCGGCCACGGCGTCAGCATCTATTCGCCGTGCGCGGTGCCCCCGCTGGTCGGCTACCTCGACAGCGGAAACCTTCCCGCGACCGACACGTATTGCCCCGCCTGATCTCGACATCGGCGTCGGGTACGGTGCGCTCGTGGCGCTTACAGACTCGGTACTAGCTGTCTTCCGGCCCCGCACCACCCCGCCTACTGCCTCTGCGGTGTTGCGAACGATCTTGTGGCCGCTGGCAATTCTGTTCGTGATCCACCGCAGCTACGTGCTGGCCACCAACGGCTACATCACCGACGACTACGGGCCGGTTTATCGCGCCGTGTCGAACTTCCGCCGCGGACTCGACATCTACAACGAGCACTTCGACTACGTCGACCCGCACTACCTGTATCCGCCCGGCGGCACACTGCTGATGGCGCCGTTCGGTTATCTGCCGGTGGACGCCTCGCGCTACTGGTTCATCTTCTTCAACACCGTCGCGATGGTGCTGGCGGCATACCTCCTGGTACGGCTGTTCAAGTTTTCCGTCACCTCGGTCGCGTTCCCCGCGTTGCTGGCCGCGATGTTCTGCAGCGAAGCCGTCATCAACACACTGGTTTTCGCGAACATCAACGGAATCATCCTGCTGCTCGAGGTGCTGTTCTTCCGCTGGCTGCTGGACGGAAAAGAGAGCCACCAGTGGTGGGCCGGTGTGGCGGTCGGGCTGTCGCTGGTGGTCAAACCGCTGCTGGCGCCGCTGCTGCTGTTGCCACTGCTCAACCGCCAATGGCGCGCGTTGGTGACCGCGATCGCCGTGCCGCTGGTGTTCAACATCGCGGCCTTCCCGTTGGTCGCCGACCCGATGAACTTCTACCGGCGGACCTTGCCGTACATCCTGTTCACCACTCGGGACTACTTCAACAGCTCGATCGCGGGCAACGGCATCTACTACGGCTTGCCGTCATGGCTGATTCTGTTGCTGCGGTTGATCTTCGGCGTCTTGGTGGTTGACTCGCTGTGGCTGCTGTACAAGTACTACCGCACCCGCGATCCGTTGTTCTGGTACTGCACTTCGTCGGGTGTGCTGCTGATCGCGTCATGGCTGCTCGGTTCGCTCGGTCAGGCCTACTACTCGATGACGCTGTTTCCGTTCTTGATGACGGTGGTATTGCGCAACTCGGTGATCCGCAATTGGCCGGCATGGCTTGCTGTCTACGGCTTCTTGTCCGCCGACAGGTGGTTGCTTCAGTACTGGCCCAGCACCGGCAGGGCGCTGGAATATCTGCGTGTCACCTGGGGCTGGTCGCTGATGCTGGTGGTGGTGTTCAGCGTGCTCTACTTCCGCTATCTAGACGCCAAGGCCGAAAACCGGCTGCAGTTCGGAATCGACCCGCCTTGGATGACGGCCGACGAGCGGCGCGCTAGCGTGAACGCATGACGTCTCGCCCGAAACTCGAACTGTCAGACGCGGAATGGCGTGAGCGGCTCACGCCCGAGGAGTTCGAGGTGCTGCGGCGAGCAGGCACCGAGCGGCCGTTCACCGGCGAGTACACCGACACCAAAACCGAAGGTGTCTACGAATGCCGGGCCTGCGGTGCCGAGTTGTTCCGCAGCACCGAGAAGTTCGAATCCCATTGCGGCTGGCCGTCGTTCTTCGACCCAGCCCGATCCGACGCCGTGATCCTGCGGCCGGACACCTCACTGGGCATGACGCGCACCGAGGTGCTGTGCGCCAACTGCCACAGCCATCTGGGTCACGTGTTCGCCGGTGAGGGCTACCCCACCCCGACCGATCAGCGCTACTGCATCAACTCGATCGCGTTGCGCCTCAAGCCCGCTTCGTGATTTCGGTGCGCTAACCGGCGGTCAGCGCCGGTTAGCGCACCGAAATCGCTTAAGGCAGGCGCTCGACGAGCTGTTCCACCGAGACCCGCGGGCCGGTGAAGAACGGCGTCTCCAGACGCGTATGCCGACGCGCATCGGTAGCCCGCAGTTCGCGCATCAGGTCGACGATGCGGTGCAGCTCCGGCGCCTCGAACGCAAGAATCCACTCGTAGTCGCCCAGCGCGAACGCCGGCACGGTGTTGGCGCGCACGTCTTTGTAGGCCCGCGCCGCCATGCCGTGCTCAGCGAGCATGCGGCGGCGTTCCTCGTCGGGCAGCAGATACCACTCGAGCGAGCGCACGAACGGGTACACGCACACGTACGCCCCGGGTTCCTCACCGGCCAGAAAAGCCGGGATGTGGCTCTTGTTGAACTCGGCGGGCCGGTGCAGCGCCACGCTGCTCCATACCGGTGCGCTGGCCCGGCCCAGGGCCGTGGTGCGCCGGAAATCGGAATAGGTGGCCTGCAACGCCTCGACCCGGTCGGCGTGCGTCCAAAACATGAAGTCCGCATCGGCCCGCATGCCCGCGACGTCGTAGACGCCGCGCACCACGACGCCGTTGTCCTCCTGCTGCTTGAGGAACGTGGCGGTTTCGTCGACGACGGACGTGCGGTCGTCGCCCAAGGCGCCCGGACGTACCGCGAACACGGAGAACATCAGGTAGCGGATCGTGCTGTTGAGTTCGTCGTAGTCGAGCCGGGCCATGCCTCTATCGTGCCACGGACGCCCTGACGAGCCGGTTGGCCGCCGCAGCGCCCGAGGCGATGCACGCGGGCACCCCGATGCCGTCGAGGTAGTTGCCCGCCACCGCCAACGTGTCGGGCAAGCCGGCCCGGATCCGCTCGACCAGACCGCGGTGGCCGGGCCCATACTGCGGCATCGCGTCCAGCCACCGCGCCACGTGCACGTCGACGGGGTCGACCGCGATCCCGAACAACGCCGCCAGGTCGTCGAGCGCCCACGACACCAGTTGATCGTCGCTGGCCGTGTGGGCGACGTCGTCGCCGAAGCGCCCGAAGCTCAGCCGCAGCAGCTCGACGTCGCCGGGTCTCCCCCACTTCCGGCTCGACAGCGTTATCGCCTTAGCGCGCAACGGTTCTCCGCTGGCCACCAGCACCCCGGAGCGCTGCGGCAGCTCAGTGCCGGCGGGCAGGGCCAACGCGAGCACGACCGACGACGCGACCGGGATGCAGGCAGCGGCCGACGCGGAGTCGGGGGCGACGTCGGCGAGCAGAGCCGCCGCCTGCTGCGCGGGCACCGCCAGTACCACCGCGTCCGCATGCTCGTCACCGACCTGCCAGCCGTCGGCGTCCCAGCGCAGCGACGTCACGGCGCTCTGCACTATCCGCGCGCCGCTTCGGCGGCGAAGCTCGTCGACGAGCCGCCGGTATCCCCCCTCGACGGCGCGGAAGACCGGGCCGCCCGACGGCGGCGGCAGCGCCGCGCGTGCCGCTGAAGTGAGGCTGGCTGCGCCGTTGTCCAGCGCCGACGCCACTCCGGGCGCGGCCGACCGCAGACCGATGCTGGCCGCCGAGCCGGCATAGACGCCGGCGAGCAGCGGGTCGACGGACCTGGCCACCACCTGCGAGCCGAACCGATCGGCCACCACGTCGGCGACGGAGACGTCGGCGCCGGTTGTCCACCGCCATGGTCGCGACGCCTCGGCGGCGATCTGCGCGACGGTGGCGTCATCGACGAGGCCGGCCATGGACTCCGCCGAGGTGGGGATGCCGTTGACGGTGCGTTCCGGTAGCGGGTGCAGGCCGCCGCCGGCGTAGATCAGCGGGCGAACCCCGGTGGTGTCGACCTGTGCGTCGGCCATCCCGAGCTCGGCCAGCAGCGCAGGCACTTCCGGACGCCGCGCGACGAACGCCTCGGCTCCCACGTCGACCGCGTGTCCCGCGAACGGAATGGTGCGCAGCGTTCCGCCCAGCGTGTCGGCGGGCTCGAAAAGCGTGATCTCGGCGTCCTCACCCAGCAGCCGCCGCAGCGTCCACGCCGCGGACAGGCCCGAAATACCGCCTCCCACAACGCAATACAGGACGGTCACAGAGAGTGCACCAGCGTGACCAGTTCGGTGACGACACCCGGGTCGGTATCTGGTAGCACCCCGTGGCCGAGGTTGAAGATGTGCCCCGCCGCCCCGGCGTCCACCGCGCGGCGCCCGTCGTCGACCACGCGGCGAGCCTGCGCCTCGACCACCGGCCAGCCGGCCAGCAGCACCACCGGGTCGAGGTTGCCCTGCAACGCGGTCCCGGGACGCACACGGGACGCGGCGTCGGTGAGCGACGTGCGCCAGTCCACCCCGACCACCGAGGCGCCCGCCGCCGACATCGCGCCGAGCAACTCGGCGGTGCCCACGCCGAAGTGCGTCATCGGAATCATCGCCGCGGCCAGTGCGTCGAAAACCCTTGTGCTGTGCGGCAATACGTACTCGGTGTAGTCGACCAGCGACAGCGCGCCGGCCCAGGAGTCGAACACCTGAATCGCGTCGACGCCCGCGTCGACCTGGACGCCCAGGAACGCGATGGTCAGGTCGGTCAAGGACGCCATCAGCGCATGCCAGCTCTGCGGATCACCGAGCATCATCGCCTTGGTGCGCTCGTGGTGCCGGCTCGGGCCGCCCTCCACGAGGTAGGACGCCAGCGTGAACGGGGCGCCGGCGAAGCCGATCAGCGGGACGTCACCCAGCGCATCGACCAACAGCCCCACCGCCCGCGAGACAGATGAAACACGTTCCGGCTCAAGCGGTTTCAGTGCCTTGATATCAGCAAGGGTCCGGACGGGGTGTTCGATCACCGGCCCGACGTCGGGCACGATGTCCAATGCGATACCCGCCGCACGCAGTGGCACCACGATGTCGGAGAACAGGATCGCGGCATCCACCCCGTGCCGGCGCACCGGCTGCAGGGTGATCTCGCAGACCAGTTCGGCGTCGAAGCAGGCCTCCAGCATGCTGCGCTGGGCCCGCACTGCGCGGTACTCCGGTAGCGACCGGCCCGCCTGGCGCATGAACCACACCGGGATACGGCTCGGCTTGCGGCCGGTCGCGGCCGCCAGGTACGGCGCCTTGGGCAGGTCACGGCGGGTACTCATCACCACCCATGCTGCCATGGGCAATCCGGCGCGCCTGCCACCCCGCGGCCTGCGATGGACTAGCGTCGAGGGTCATGAGCTCTGCCGAACCGGCTCCGTTCCAGGCGGCGGTCGCGGCGATGAATGCCGCCGAGGTGCGCCGGGAGATCGAGCTCGGCCCCATCCGGCCGCCGCAGCGGCTCGCACCGTTCAGCTACGCCCTGGGCGCGGAGGTGCGGCATCCGGACACCGACATCGTGCCGGAGCGGTCCGAAGGTGACGCGTTCGGACGGCTGATCCTGCTCTACGACCCCGAGGGCGCGGAGGCGTGGGACGGCACCATGCGCCTGGTGGCCTACATTCAGGCCGACCTGGACTCCAGCGAAGCCGTCGACCCCCTGTTGCCAGAGGTCGCCTGGAGCTGGCTGGTGGATGCGCTGGAGGCGCGGGCTGGAGCCGCCACCGCGCTGGGCGGCACGGTCACCGCCACGACGTCGGTGCGATACGGCGACATCTCGGGTCCGCCGCGGGCACACCAGCTGGAGCTGCGAGCCTCGTGGACGGCCATCACGCCGGAGCTCAACGTGCATGTGCAGGCGTTCTGCGAGGTGCTCGAGCATGCGGCGGGGCTGCCGCCGGTGGGGGTCACCGACCTGGGGTCACGTTCGCGGGCGTGAGTGTCGCGGAACCCGAGCGGGTGGGCTCGGACATCGAAGAGCCCGAACCGATGCCATTGCTTCACCCATCGGACGGCGTGCCGAAGCTGTCCGCGTCTGCCGACGAAATCGCATCTGCCGCTGAGCTTTTGGCGTCCGGGCACGGCCCATTCGCCGTCGACGCAGAACGTGCGTCGGGATTCCGCTACAGCAACCGGGCCTATCTGATCCAGATTCGGCGCGCTGGTGCAGGCACGGTGTTGGTGGATCCGGTCGCAGGCGACGGTGACCCCACCGAAAATCTGCGCCCGGTCGCGGAGGTGCTGAGCACCGACACCTGGGTCCTGCACGCCGCAGATCAGGACCTGCCCTGTCTGGCCGAGCTGGGCATGCGGCCACCCGCCCTCTACGACACCGAGCTGGCGGGCCGGCTCGCCGGATACGACAGGGTGAACCTTGCCGCCATGGTGAGCCGACTGCTGGGGCTCGGGCTGGCGAAAGGTCACGGCGCCGCCGATTGGTCGAAACGGCCGCTCCCGCCGGCGCTGCTGAACTACGCGGCCCTGGACGTCGAGGTGTTGCTGGACCTGAAGAACGCCGTCGAGCAGGTGCTGGCGGAGCAAGGCAAGACGCAGTGGGCGCAGCAGGAATTCGACTACCTGCTGACGATGGAGCCTGCCCCGCCGCGGCGGGACCGGTGGCGCCGGACATCGGGCATCCACAAGGTGCGGGATGCGAGGGCGCTGACCGCGGTTCGAGAGCTGTGGACCGTGCGCGACGAGATTGCCCGTCGCCGAGACATCGCCCCCGGCCGGATCCTGCCCGACTCGGCGATCATCGAGGCCGCGGTCGCCGACCCGAAGACCGTCGCGGAGCTGACCGCCCTGCCGGTCTTCCGCGGCCCGCGTCAGCGGCGCAACGCATCGGTGTGGCTGGCGGCGCTCGCCCGGGCCCGGGAAAACCCTGAGCAGCTGACGAATTCCGAACCGCCGAACGGACCTCCCCCGGTGTCTCGCTGGCATCGGCGCAAGCCGGAAGCGGCGGCCCGATTGCAGGCGGCGCGCGAAGGCTTGGGCGCCCTGTCCGAGCGGGTCGGTGTGCCGACCGAGAACCTGCTGTCGCCGGATCTGTTGAAGCGGCTGTGCTGGGACTGGCCCGGCGGGACCGCGGCCGACATCGACACGTTTCTGCGCGACGGCGGTGCGCGGCCATGGCAGCGAGAGCTCGTCGGCCCGGCGCTCGCGGCGGCGTTGACCTGAACTCAGCCAAACAAATACCTACCTTGTGCCAACCGCGGTAGCTGGTCATCACCCAGCGCGGTCAGGCAGAAGCCCCAAAGTTGTTCAACCACATCGCCTTCCATGTTGCCGACGTATGCGTAGGGGTAGAACACCGATCCGATCAGTGAGGCAGGCCCTGTTGCCCCACTGACCGCGGACATCACCTGACCGTGGCGAGGTCCCTACTCGAACTTGTCTGCGCCGCTTGGGTTTTCGGCGCGCTCGACGTCGGTCGCCCCCAGCGCGGCCACCCAGCCGGTGATCTGCCGGGCGATGTCCTGATCGGTGAGCCCCACCTCAGCGAGCACCTCCTTGCGCGATGCGTGCGCCAGGAACTGTTGCGGCACACCGACATCGCGGCACGGCACGTCGACCTCGGCGCGCCGCAGCGCCGCCGACACCGCGGAGCCGACACCACCGGACACGCCGTGGTCTTCGATCGTGACGACGAGCTTGTGACCGACCGCCAGCTCGCGGATCGCGTCGGGTACCGGCAGCACCCATCGCGGGTCCACCACCGTGACGCCGATGCCCTGGTTGCGCAGCCGCTCGGCCACCGACAGCGCCGTCGGGGCGAACGCGCCGACCGCCACCAGCAGCACGTCCGCGGACAACCCAGCCGCGGGCTCGGCGAGCACATCGACACCGCCGACTCGACGGAGCGCTGAAATGTCCTCTCCCACATCGCCTTTGGGGAAGCGCAGCGCGGTGGGACCGTCGTCGACGTCCAACGCCTCGCCGAGCTCCTCGCGCAGCCGGGCGGCGTCACGGGGCGCGGCCACCCGCATGCCGGGGACAATGCCCAGAATCGACAGATCCCAGGTGCCGTTGTGGCTGGCGCCGTCGTTGCCGGTGATGCCGGCCCGGTCGAGCACCATGGTCACCGGCAGCTTGTGCAGCGCGACGTCCATCATGATCTGGTCGAACGCCCGGTTCAGGAATGTGGAGTAAACGGCCACCACGGGATGCAGGCCGCCCATCGCCAGCCCCGCGGCGGAGGTCAGCGCGTGTTGCTCGGCGATCCCGACGTCGAACAGCCGGTCCGGGAAGCGCTCGCCGAACTTGGACAATCCGGTGGGTCCGGGCATCGCAGCGGTGATCGCCACGATGTCGCGGCGCTGGGCGCCGTAGGCCACCAGTGCGTCGGCGAACGTCGACGTCCAGCCCGGCGCGGCCACCGCGGTGGACAGTCCGGTGTGCACGTCGATGACCCCGCAGGAGTGCATCTGCTCGGCTTCGTCGTTCTCGGCCGGCGCGTATCCCATGCCCTTGCGGGTGACCACGTGCACGATCACCGGCCCGCCATAGCCGCGGGCGCTGCGCAACGCGGTCTCGACGGCGTGTTCGTCGTGTCCGTCGACCGGCCCGACGTACTTCAGCCCGAGGTCGGTGAACATCACTTGCGGAGCCAGCGCGTCCTTGATGCCCACCTTCATGCTGTGCAGCGCCTGGTAGCACAACTCGCCGATCACCGGCATGCCGCGCACAGCGCGCCGGCCGCCTTCGAGCATCCGCTCGTAGCCGGGTTGCAGCCGCAGCCGAGCCAGGTGCTCGGCGAACCCGCCGATCGTCGGGGCGTAGCTGCGCCCGTTGTCGTTGACCACGATCACGATCGGGCGCCCGCCCGCCGCAATGTTGTTCAACGCCTCCCAACACATCCCGCCGGTCAGGGCGCCGTCCCCGACCACGGCGACCACATGGCGGTTGCGGTGGCCAGTCAGCTCAAAGGCCTTCGCCAGCCCGTCGGCGTACGACAGCGCCGACGACGCGTGGCTGGACTCCACCCAGTCGTGGTCGCTTTCGGCCCGACTCGGATAGCCCGACAGGCCGTCCTTCTTGCGCAGGGTGTCGAACCGGTGCGCGCGACCGGTCAGCATCTTGTGCACGTACGCCTGATGGCCGGTGTCGAAGATAAGCGGGTCGTGCGGCGAATCGAAGACGCGGTGCAGGGCCAGCGTCAGCTCCACCACCCCGAGGTTCGGCCCCAGATGCCCGCCGGTGGCAGCGACCTTGTGGATCAGAAACTGCCGGATCTCGTCGGCAAGGTCGGTGAGCTGCTTTTGCGAGAGACGTTGCAGATCTGCAGGACCGCGGATCTGTTCCAGCATTCCGCCAGTGTACGCACGGACGCCGGCCGCAAGTCTGCTATGACGAGGCGGCCGTAAGGATTGCGACGCATTCCACATGGTGGGTCAGCGGGAACGCGTCGAACACCCGCAGCTGCTCCACAGCAAACCCATGCTGACGGTAAAGCGCGACGTCGCGGGCGAACGAGGCAACTTCACAGCCGAAGTGGATCACCCGCGCCACCCCGCTGTCGGCCAGCAGCTTGATCACCTCCTTGGCGGCGCCGGCGCGCGGCGGGTCGAGCACTGCGACGTCGGGCCGCTCACGCAGGCCGGTCAGCACTTTGCGCACCGATCCGTTGACCACCTGCACCTGCGGCAGGTCGGCCAGCGCCCGGGCAGCCGCCGACGACGCCGAGCGCGACATGTCGACGGACAGCACCTGGCCGATCTCGCCGACACCGTCGGCCAGCACCGCCGCGAACAGCCCGACGCCGCCGTACAGATCCCAGGCCGTCATCCCCCGAGCCAGGTCGGCCCAGTCGGCGAGCAGTTCGCTGTACACCCGGGCCGCGTCGCGGTGGGCCTGCCAAAAACCGGTCACCGGAACAAGCCAGGTCCGCTCGCCCACCCGCTGCACCGATTCGCGGCTGCCCTGCACCACGCGGAAGTTGGGTCGCGGAAACCCCCGGCCGCGCGGCCCCCGGCCTACCCACGGACCTGCGCTGACCACGTGCCGCTGCCCGTCGTCGTCGAGCACCACATGCACCTCGGCGCGCGACTCGAACGTGCGGTCGACGACGCCGTCGAGCATGCGCGGCGGCAACTGTCCGCAGTCGGGCGCGGTCACCAGATCGTTGGAGTGATAGCGGTGATAGCCGACCCGGCCGTGCATGTCGACGGCCAGCCGAGCTCGGGTGCGCCAGCCCGTCGCCTCGCCGATCCCCACGCGCTCGGCGACGAGCTGCCCAGGGTTCAAGCCGGCGAGATGCTCGAGCTGGTTCGCCACCACCTGACCCTTGAGGACGCGGGCAGCGTCGGGATCGGCGAACGCCAGGTCGCAGCACCCGGCACCCTGCGGCCCGGCGACCGGGCACAGCGACTCGATCCGGTGCGGCGACGGGTCGACGACCTCGACGGCCTCGGCGTGCCAGTACGCGTGCTTGTCGGCGGTGATCCGCACCCGCACGGTTTCGCCCGGCAGCGCGTAGCGGACGAACACCACGCGGCCCTCGTGGCGCGCCACGCAGCTGCCGCCGTTGGCGGGCGCGCCGACAGTGAGCGTGAGTTCTCGGTGAGCGGCGGGTGCCTCTACGGTCAATCGAGGATTCCGCGGCGGGCGTCACCGGGCGCGCTGTGCGGCTGCAGCGTCTTGAGGCGCTCGGAGGAGCTGAGCTGCCACGGCACCGATGTCACCATGACGCCCGGTTCGAACAGCAACCGGCCTTTCAGCCGCAGCGCGCTCTGGTTGTGCAGCACGTGTTCCCACCAGTGGCCCACGACGTACTCGGGAATGAACACGGTGACCACGGTGCGCGGCGACTCCTGCCTGAGCCGCTTGACGTAGTCGATCACCGGCCGGGTGATCTCGCGGTACGGCGACGCAATCACCTTGAGCGGCACCGTGATATCGCTTTCTTCCCACTTGTGCACCAGGTCGCGGGTCTCGTCGTCGTCGACGTTGACCGTGATCGCCTCCAGCGTGTCGGGCCGGGTGGCCCGCGCGTAGGCCAGCGCACGCAGCGTCGGCAAGTGCAGATTCGACACCAGCACCACCGCATGGTTGCGGCTGGGCAGCACCACGTCGCCCTGCTGCTCCAACTGATCGGCCAGTTCGCGACTCACCGTGTCGTAATGGCGGTGAATCATCTTCATCAGTACGAAGAGTCCCGACATCGCAAGGATCGCGATCCACGCGCCCGCCACGAACTTCGTCAGCACCACGATGATCAGAACCGTGCCAGTGCACAGAAACCCGACGGTGTTGATCACCCGGGAGCGCTGCATCCGCCGGCGCTCCGCGGCGTCCTCCTCAGCGCGCAACAAACGGGTCCAATGCAGCACCATCCCGATCTGGCTCAGCGTGAACGAAACGAACACCCCGACGATGTAGAGCTGGATCAAGGCAGTCACCTCGGCGCGGAACGCGACGACGAACGCGATCGCGGCGAACGCCAGGAACAGGATGCCGTTGGAGAACGCCAGGCGGTCGCCGCGGGTGTGCAGCTGGCGCGGAAGGTAGCGGTCCTGCGCGAGAATCGAACCCAGCACCGGGAAACCGTTGAACGCGGTGTTGGCGGCCAGGACCAAGATCAGCGCGGTGACGCCGGCGATCAAGAACAGCCCCGGCGGGAAGTCGTGGAACACCGATTCCGCGAGCTGGGCGATCAGCGTCTTTTGGTGGTAGTCGGCCGGTGCGCCGATCAGCTGTTCGTGCGGCCGCTCGGCGATTTTGGCGCCGGTGGCCTTGGCCAGCAGGATGATCCCCAAGAACAACGTGACGGCGATGAGGCCGAGCATCAGTAGCGTGGTTGCGGCATTGCGCGACTTCGGTTTTCGGAACGCCGGCACGCCGTTGCTGATCGCCTCCACACCGGTCAGCGCGGCGCAGCCGGACGAAAACGCCCGTGCTACAAGGAACGTCAATGCAAAGCCCATGATGTCGGTGTGTTCGGCGTGCAGCTCGAAGCCGGCCGACTCGGCGCGCAGCGGCGTCTGCAAGACGTACAGCTGGAAGAAGCCCCAGCCGAGCATCAGGTACATGCCGATCATGAACGCGTAGGTGGGGATCGCGAACGCTGTGCCGGATTCCCGTATCCCGCGAAGGTTCGCCGACGCCAGGATCAGGATCGCGGCCACGGCGAACCCGGTTTTGTGCTGCGCGACGAACGGCAGCGCCGAGCCGATGTTGCTCATCGCCGACGACATCGACACCGCGACGGTCAGCACATAGTCGACCAGCAGTGCACTGGCGACGGTCAAGCCCGCGGTGCGCCCGAGGTTGGTGGTCACCACCTCGTAGTCACCGCCGCCGGACGGGTAGGCGTGCACGTTCTGGCGGTAGCTGGCGATCACCACGAGCATTACTGCGGCGACGGCCACACCGATCCACGGAGCCATCGAGTAGGCGGCCAGCCCGGCCACCGACAGCACCAGAAAGATCTCCTCCGGCGCGTACGCCACCGACGACAACGCATCGGAAGCGAACACCGGCAGCGCGATCCGCTTGGGCAGCAGCGTGTGCGCCAGTTTGTCACTGCGGAACGGCCGTCCCAGAAACAGCCGCCGGGCCGCGGTCGAAAGCTTGGACACGAGGACCAACACTATTCGCACCGGGCAGGTGGCTGTAGCGTTGTGCCCACAGTTGTGCGCGCCGCGGGAGGGGCTCCCAGCCACCGGAAAGGACGGAAGTTGCGCGTCGTGGTGATGGGATGCGGCCGCGTCGGCGCCTCGCTGGCCGACGGACTGGCCCGGATCGGCCACGACGTCGCGATCATCGACCGCGACAGCACGGCGTTCCACCGGCTGTCGCCGGAGTTCCCCGGCGAGCGGGTACTGGGCATGGGGTTCGACCGCGATGTGTTGCTGCGGTCCGGCATCGAAGAGGCCGGCGCGTTTGCGGCGGTGTCCTCCGGCGACAACTCGAACATCATCTCGGCGCGGGTGGCGCGCGAAACATTCGGCGTGCAGCGGGTGGTCGCCCGCATCTACGACGCCAAGCGCGCCGCGGTGTACGAGCGGCTGGGCATTCCCACGGTGGCCACCGTGCCGTGGACCACCGACCGGCTGCTGAACGTGCTGACCCGCGAGACCGAAACCACCAAGTGGCGCGACCCGTCGGGCAACGTCGGCGTGGCCGAGGTTGCGCTGCACGAGGACTGGGTGGGCCACCGCGTCACCGACCTGGAAGCGGCGACGGGCGCGCGGGTGGCGTTCATGATCCGGTTCGGCGGCGGTCTGCTGCCCGAGCCGAAAACCGTGATCCAGGCCGGCGATCAGGTGTACATCGCGGCGATCGCAGGACGCATCGCGGAGGCGATGGCCATTGCGGCACTTCCCCCCAGTGAGGACTTGGGTCCATGAAAGTCGCCATCGCCGGGGCCGGCGCCGTCGGGCGCTCGATCGCTCGCGAGCTCATCGAGAACGACCACGAGATCATGCTGCTGGAGCGCAATCCCGAGCACATCGACGTCGACGCAATCCCGGCGGCCCGCTGGCATCTCGGCGACGCCTGCGAATTGTCGCTGCTGGAATCGGTGCACTTGGAGGAGTACGACGTCGTCGTCGCTGCGACCGGTGACGACAAGGCCAACGTGGTGGTGAGCCTGCTGGCCAAGACCGAGTTCGCGGTGCCGCGAGTAGTCGCGCGGGTCAACGACCCCCGCAATGAGTGGCTGTTCGACGACGCGTGGGGCGTCGACGTCGCCGTGTCCACGCCGCGAATGCTGGCCTCACTCGTCGAGGAAGCGGTTGCGGTCGGAGATCTGGTGCGGCTCATGGAATTTCGGCAGGGCCAAGCCAACCTGGTGGAGATCACCCTGCCCGACAACACCCCGTGGGGCGGCAGGCCGGTACGCAAGCTGGAGCTGCCCCGCGACGCTGCGCTGGTGACCATCCTGCGCGGTCCGCGGGTGATCGTGCCCGAGGCCGACGAGCCGCTGGAAGGCGGTGACGAGCTGCTGTTCGTGGCGACCACAGAGGTCGAAGACGAACTGCGCAAGCTGCTGCTGCCAGAGGTGTAGTCGTCGAGAGCGACGTTGTGTCGGTTGCTACTCGACCTTTTCCTGCAGAACGTCACTTTCGCGCTGTTCGGCGTCGTGCACCGCGCGCTGGGCGATCCGGATCGGGAAATACATCGACAGCGCGGCGAGGATCGTCAGCGGCCATCCCATCGCGATCCGCGCCACGCCGAGCCAGTTGGTCTGGCCCAAGTCGTACAGGTAATGCTGCACGAGGAATCGCGACAAGAACACGCCCACCCAGATCAGTGTCGCAATGTCGTAGGCCCACACCGCTTTTCGCACCTTGCGCCAGCTGGAGTCGTGCTCCTTGATGACGCTCCAGATGTAACCCACGATCGGCCGGCGCACCACGACCGAAATCGCGAACACCGCGGCCCAGAACAACGAGCTCCAAATGCCCAACAGGAAATAGCTTTTGCTCTCCCCCATCACATATGCGATCACCGCGCAGATGGCTACGCCGAGGAACCCTTGCACCGCAGGCTGCACGCTTTCCCGCCGGAACAGCCTCCAGACAAGGATCAACGCTGCGACCGCAAGCGCGGAAATGATCGCCGGCATCAGGCCGAACGCCGTTGACACCGGGACGAAAACCACCACCGGCAGTGAGGAGTAGACCAGCCCGCTGACCCCGCCCATCTGGGCCAGCAGCTGCCGCGGAACGTCGCGCTTTTCTTTCACACGGCTTTCGCGGTCGAGGTCGCTCAACGCTGGATTTCGTAGTGGGGGTTGTAAATGGCCTTGGATCCGTTTTCGAGCTTGCCCAGCCGACCGTGCACTCGCAGGGTGCGTCCGGGTTCGATGCCCGCGATCCGCCGCTGGCCCAGCCACACCAGCGTCACCACGTCGGTGCCGTCGAACAGCTCGGCTTTGACCCCGCCGGCGCAGCCCTTCGCATTGGTTTCCACACTGCGCAGCGTGCCGACCATGGTGACTTCCTGACCGCGCTGACAGTCGATCGCCCGCTGGGCGCCGGTACTCGCCGCTTCGTCGGTGAGCTCTTCGGCGTCGAGTTGCTCGGGGTCTTCGGTCAGCCGACGAGTGAGCCGTTTCAGTATTCCGTCGGCCCTGCCATCGGCCACAGCCATGACCCGCTCCTGACACGTCTGTGTGTTTGCATCCTGCCCCCGCAACGGTAGACCTCTTGAAGTCGATCTGCCATGTGACCTAGGAGTTGCTGTGCGTGTCGCGCAGCGAGGCAGGCAGGATCGAACAGTGGCGGTCGACCTGCGCGGAGTGTGGACGGTGCTGCTGCCCGGCACCGGTTCCGACGACGACTACGTCTACCGGGCCTTTTCCCCGTCGTTGCACCGGGCCGGCGCACGGGTCGTCCCGGTGGCACCGCGGCCGGGCGGCCTGGTCGCCGGCTTCCTCGCCGCGCTGGACGACGCGGCGGCCGACGGTCCGATAGCCGTCGGCGGCGTGTCGATCGGCGCAGCGGTCGCGGTGGCGTGGGCGCTTGCTCACCCGCGCCGCGCGGTGGCGGTGATGGCGGCGTTGCCGGCGTGGACCGGCTCGCCGGCGACCGCGCCCGCCGCCCTGGCCGCCCGTCAGTCGGCGCTCGTGCTGCGACGTGACGGCCTGGCCGCAGCGACGGCTCAGATGCGTGCGTCGAGCCCGCCATGGCTTGCCGACGAACTCGCCCGCTCCTGGGCGGCGCAATGGCCGGCACTGCCCGACGCCATGGAAGAGGCGGCCGGCTACGTCGCACCCACCTGCGCGCAGCTCGAACGGCTGACTGTCCCGTTGGGTGTCGTGGGTGCCGTGGATGACCCGGTGCATCCGGTGGACGTGGCTGTCGAGTGGGCTTCCGCGGCGCCGAGGGCAGCCTTGCGCACGGTGACCCTGGACCAATTCGGTGCCGACCCCTCAGCGCTCGGAGCGGCGTGCCTGGCCGCACTCAACGAAGCCTGAGCGCGCTAAGCGCCGCCCATCGAGGTACGCAGCTGCTGCATCGCCGAGCCGGGCGCGGTGCGGCGCGCCGTGGGCTGCGGCGGTTCGTCCTGCTGCTGAGGTTGCTGCTGAGCTTGCTGGGCGGCGGCCTGCTGCTCGGCCGCGGCCCGCAATTGGGCGGCCATCACCTCGGGCAGCTGCACCGGCAGCGGCGTGCGCACCGGCAGCGGCGTGTCGCCTCGGCGAACCACCGTGTCGGCCAACGCATTGCGGGCCTCGGCCGCAAGCGCGTCGATGGTCTGGTCCGGTCCGTTGACCACGCAGCGGACCATCCACCGGTAGCCGTCCACTCCGATGAACCGCACGGTGCCGTTTCCGACGCCCACCACTTCGCGGCCCCACGGGCCGGACTCGATCGACACTTTCGCGCCGTCTTTGCGCAGCGCCTCGGCCAGCTCCGTGGCGACCTCGCGCCACAACCCGGTGCTCTTCGGCGCGGCGTAGGCCGCGATCGTGAACCGCCCGTTGGGCGTGACAACCCAGACCGCGCTCGGCACGCCCATTTCGGTGACGTCGACTTGAAGCTGGCCGGTTTCAGGCACCGGTATCAGAACCGAGCCCAGGTCGAGTCGGGCGACTTCGGCCTGCGCCGGGTCGTCGAAGTCTTCGATGTCGAACGGCCCGTCGACGTCCGGGTCGATGGATTGATTGCCTTCTGCCATCACAAACTCGCATGTCCTCCGGAGGAGCCGTGCCCGCCCTCACCGCGCGTCGTCTGCGCCAGGCCGGCTTCGTCGAACGACGACACCTCGATCAGTTCCGGCAATTCGACCCGCTGCACCAGCAGCTGGGCGATTCGGTCACCGCGGTGCACGACGATCGGCGTGCGGGGATCGAGGTTGATCAGCGCCACCTTGATCTCGCCGCGATAGCCGGCGTCGATGGTGCCGGGACTGTTGACAATCGAAAGTCCAACGCGCGCAGCCAATCCCGAGCGCGGATGCACCAGTCCCACCATCCCGTACGGGATGGCCACCGCGATGCCGGTGGATACCAGCGCCCGCTCGCCGGGACCGAGCTCGACGTCTTGTGCGCTATAGAGGTCGACACCGGCGTCGCCGTCGTGGGCTCGGCTGGGCATCGGCAAGTCGCGGTCCAAGCGCACGACCGCCAGACGGGTGGACACGACCCCAAAGACTACCCTTGGCCGGGTGTCGGCAAGCCCCGCAACGTCGCAATCGGTGCGCTATCGCGAGCGGTTGACGGTGCCGTGGTGGTGGTGGCCGCCGGCGTTCGGGCTGGCCGCGCTGGTGGCGCTGGAGGTCAACCAGGCGGCGCGCCAGCTTCCCGGCTGGGTGTCGTTCGCATTGCTTGGCGCCGTCGCCGCGGGCGTTTTGATCTGGTTCGGCCGCGTGGAAATTCGCGTGGTCGACGGCGCGGAGGGCCCCGAGCTGTGGGCCGGTCCGGCACACCTGCCGGCCGCGGTGGTCAGCCGCTTCGCAGAGATTCCGACATCGGCGAAATCGGCGGCGCTGGGTCGCCAACTCGATCCTGCGGCCTACGTTCTGCATCGACCGTGGGTCGGACCCATGGTGTTGCTCGTTCTCGACGACCCCGATGACCCGACGCCTTATTGGCTGGTGAGCAGTCGCCGCCCGGAGCGCGTGCTAACGGCGCTACAGCAGTCGCCTGCGCCCTGAGCGCCCTTAGGCCGCGCAGTCGGTACAGATCATCCGGCCGTCCTTTTCACTGGCCAGCCGGCTGCGATGGTGAACCAAAAAACAACTGGAACACGTGAACTCGTCGGCTTGCTTCGGAATGACGCGCACCGACAGCTCTTCCCCCGACAGATCCGCACCGGGCAGCTCGAAGGACTCGGCCGACTCCGACTCGTCGACGTCAACCACCGCCGACTGCGCCTCGTTGCGGCGCGCCTTGAGCTCCTCGAGTGAGTCCTCGGACACGTCGTCGGTCTCGGTACGCCGCGGGGCGTCGTAGTCCGTAGCCATCCCCTTGCCCCCTTATCTACTTATTGCAGCAGAGCTTTGTACCAGCCTCGAACGCATCCGCCAAACGATTCGTGCCCGGATTCCGAACTGTTCAACTGTGATTTACATCACACTCCTCACGGGAGTGTTGCGGATCACGTCGGCGCCTGCCTCTACAGTGCAGGGGTGGTCGCGCTCATCACCGAAGGCACCGCCTATGACCGGCACGGACGGCCGTTTCGGCGACGAAACTACACGCCGGCCATCATCGTCGGGGTGGTGCTGCTGCTCGCCACCACCGTCATCTGGGTAATCGCCCTGACCCGTCCTTCCGATGTGCATCAAGCCACCGCCTGCAATCCACCACCCGGGCCGAGCGACCCGTCGCAGCCGACGCTGGGCGAAGAAGTCTCGCGCGCCAATATGACCGACGTGGCGCCGGCCAAGCTGGCCGACGTGAAGGTCAGGGTGCTCAACGCCAGCGGGCAGGGCGGACAGGCCGCCACGGTGGCCGACGGCCTTCGCGATTTGGGCTTCGGTCAGCCCAGTGCCGACAACGACGCCGTCTACGCCAACACCAGGCTGGTGTGTCAAGGGCAGATCAGATTCGGTAAGGCCGGTCAGGCGGCCGCGGCGGCGGTCTGGCTGGTCGCGCCGTGCGTCGAGCTGTATCAGGACCAACGTCCCGACGACACGGTTGACTTGGCGCTGGGCACGGAGTTCAAGGCGCTGAGCCACAGCGACGACATCGACGCGATGCTGGCCAGCCTGCGACCTGAGGCGGCCGCACCGCCGGATCTTTCGCTGCTGCCGAAGATCCACGACAACTCGTGCTAGCCGTCGGGCAGCCGATCGTGGGCCCCTAGGCGCTCGAGCAGTTCGTGAAGTTCGGCAGCGATACCCGGTGCCGCCACCAACGTCAGGTCGGGCCCGTCGGCTTGCGGTAGCTGAACATGGGCGCCGGCTTCGGCGGCGATCAGCGCAGCGGCCGCCCAGTCCCAGCGGTTGAGCCCATGCTCGTAGTGGGCGTCCAGCAGGCCGCTGGCCACCATGCAGAGATCCAGCGCGGCCGAGCCTGCCCGGCGAATGTCGCGTACGCGGGGCAGCACGCCGGTCAGCACCTGGGCCTGAGCGGCGCGCCGCTGCGGTGAATACCCGAAGCCGGTGCCGACCAGTGCCATCGACAATTCGTGAAGCTCATTGCACTGCAAGGTTTTTGACAGTCCGTGTCCGTCGACCATGCGCGCCCCCAGCCCCCTGGCCGCGGAATACACCTGGTAGCGCGTCACGTCAGCAACCGCGCCTGCCACCGACACGCCGCCGCGCTGGGCGGCCACAGACACCGCATAGGCGGGTATTCCGTACACGAAGTTGACCGTGCCGTCGATCGGGTCGAGCACCCAGGTGACCGCGTCAGCGTCGGCGTCGACGCCCGATCCGCCGCCCTCTTCCCCCAGCACCGGTTCGCCGGGACGCAGCCGGGCCAACCGGTCGCGCAGCCGCCGCTCAGTCTCGGTGTCCACCACGGTCACCGGATCGGTGCGCGTGCTCTTCGACTGCACCACGTCGTCGGAATCTTGCCGGCCGCCGCCGAAGACGTCGGCGCGACGAGCGCGCACGAACTCGGCCGCCTCCGCCGCCAGTTTCTCAGCCACCGAGCGCAGTTCGGCCGCGTCGTCGTCGCGTACGGTCACCGCAACATCGCAGCACGCGAATCCCGACTCGCGCCAGCGGCAGCCAGTAGGGTTGGGGTCGCGTCGACTGCCGCCGCCTCGCCCAGGAGTGCCCATGACCGCCACCGACACCCCGATCACCGACAGCGCAAGGCCCGCCGGCGCGCGTCGTCGCGGGTTCGGCGTGGACGTCGGCGGAAGCGGCGTCAAAGGCGGAATCGTGGACCTGCAGACCGGCCAGTTGATCGGCGACCGGTTCAAGCTGCCGACGCCGCAGCCGGCCACTCCCGAGGCCGTGGCCAAGACGATCACGGCCGTGGTCAGGGAGTTCGGCTGGACCGAGCCGCTGGGCGTGACGTATCCCGGCGTGGTCACCAACGGCGTGATCCGCACGGCTGCCAATGTCGACAAGGCGTGGATCGGCCTCGAGGCCACCAAAGTGATCGGCGCGGCACTCGACGGGCAGCCGGTGACCGTGCTCAACGACGCCGACGCGGCGGGCCTGGCCGAAGAAAGGTTCGGGGCGGGCAAAGACCAGACCGGCGTCATCGTGCTGCTGACGTTCGGCACCGGTATCGGCTCGGCGGTGATCCACAACGGCGTGCTGCTGCCCAACACCGAATTCGGCCACATCGAAGTGGGCGGAATGGAGGCCGAGCACCGGGCTGCGTCGTCGGTGAAGGAAAAGCACGGCTGGAGCTACAAGCGCTGGGCGCCCGAAGTGACCAAAGTGCTGGTGGCGATCGAGAACGCGATCTGGCCGGATTTGTTCATCGCCGGCGGCGGCATCAGCCGCAAAGCCGACAAATGGATCCCACTGCTCAAGTGCCGCACCCCGGTGGTTGCAGCAGCGCTGCAGAACACAGCCGGAATCGTCGGCGCGGCAATGGCCGCAGAGGTCGATGTGACCAGCACGATCAGCCCGCTCAGCGGGGTTTGAGCGGGCACTGTCGTTACAATGGTCGTCGGCGGCCGCAAATCGAAGACAGCGGCGAGAATCAAAGACTGAAACAACACGCCGACATTCGACACAGCGCAAGGCAGCCGCAACTGGGCCGCTCCAGGTGAGGCCCCTGCGCAACGCTGGCGATGTCGGCAGACGCGAAAGGGTGTACGTGGCAGCGACGAAGGCAAGCCAGGCGACCGAAGAGCCGGCGAAGCGCACCGCTACCAAGACCCCCGCCAAGCGGACAGCGGCCAAGGCGTCCGCGCCGGCCAAGCGCGCGACGAAGGCGACGAAGACAGCTCATTCGAAGTCGACGGCGGCTAAGGCGCCCGATAAGGCAGCCGCGAAGGCAACCACCAAGCCCCGGACTGCCCGCGACGAGGCGGTTGAGGCCGAACCGGCCAAGGCGCCCTCGCGCAGCCGGTCGAAGAAGGCGACGTCGCCAGAGTCCGTCGACACCAAGGGCGCCGGCGTCGAAGACGCCGCCGAAGAACTCGACACCGATCTCGAACTCGAGGAGCCGGTCGACGACATCGTCGTCGACGATGCGGATCTGGAACTCGAGGACCTCGAAGAGGAAGTGGACGAGGACGCCGCCGAGGAGGCCGAGGAGGCCGAAGGCGAGAGCGAGACCGCCGAAGCGAGCGAGGAGTTGCCGGCCGCCGAGGACGACGAGATCGCCGAACCGAGCGAGAAGGACAAGGCGTCGGGCGACTTCGTCTGGGACGAAGAGGAATCCGAAGCGCTGCGCCAGGCCCGCAAGGATGCCGAACTGACCGCATCAGCCGACTCGGTGCGCGCCTACCTCAAGCAGATCGGCAAGGTGGCGCTGCTCAACGCCGAGGAGGAAGTGGAGCTGGCCAAGCGGATCGAAGCCGGCCTGTACGCCACGCAGCTGATGGCCGAGATGGCCGAGCGCGGCGAGAAGCTGCCCCCCGCTCAGCGTCGCGACATGATGTGGATCTGCCGTGACGGCGATCGTGCGAAAAACCATCTCCTCGAAGCGAACCTGCGACTCGTGGTGTCGCTGGCCAAGCGTTACACCGGCCGCGGCATGGCGTTCTTGGACCTCATCCAAGAGGGCAACCTCGGTTTGATCCGCGCGGTCGAAAAGTTCGACTACACAAAGGGTTACAAGTTCTCGACCTACGCCACCTGGTGGATCAGGCAGGCAATCACCCGCGCGATGGCAGATCAGGCGCGCACCATCCGTATTCCGGTGCACATGGTCGAGGTGATCAACAAGCTCGGCCGCATTCAGCGGGAACTGTTGCAGGACTTGGGCCGCGAGCCGACGCCCGAAGAGCTGGCCAAGGAAATGGACATCACGCCCGAGAAGGTGCTGGAGATTCAGCAGTACGCGCGTGAACCGATCAGCCTGGACCAGACCATCGGCGACGAAGGCGACTCGCAGCTGGGCGATTTCATCGAAGACTCCGAGGCCGTGGTGGCCGTCGACGCGGTGAGCTTCACGCTGTTGCAGGATCAGCTCCAGTCGGTGCTGGAGACGCTGTCGGAGCGCGAGGCCGGCGTGGTGCGGCTGCGGTTCGGGCTCACCGACGGACAGCCGCGCACGCTCGACGAGATCGGTCAGGTGTACGGCGTCACGCGCGAACGCATCCGCCAGATCGAGAGCAAGACGATGTCAAAGTTGCGCCACCCCAGCCGTTCTCAGGTATTGCGCGACTACCTGGACTGAGCGCGCTGCTCAGCCGTTTCTGGTCAGGCCGATCACGACATCGGGTTGCTGCGGATTCGCGTAGTGAATGGTCAGAATCAACGAGCTGTTGTCGACTGACACCTGCGCGCCGTTCGAGTCGTTGCCCGTCCACGTATTGCCCTGCCGGCGCAGGTCCCACGCGTTGATATGTAGGCAATCGGGTCCGCATTCGGTTACGGGCCAGTTGACTGTGCCACCAACCTTTTTCCCCGACGCTCCTGGGTCGAGCATGGTCGCGGTGTAATTGCCGGGGGTCAGATCAGCCCATGCCGGGCTCGCCAGGCCAACCGCAGCACCGGCAAGCAAGGCCCCGATCGCTAGTCCTCGAGTAATCGTCGTCATTTCGCCGCCTCCTTCGCCCGAGACGTCTTTGTCAGGGGATGCGAAGCAGTATCACAAGCGATCGACAGCATTGTCTCAGCAATCAGCAAACCGTCCCGACAATTGTGTGGCGGCTTCTGCGTCGGCTATCAGCATTGCTGTTACACGACAGCAAACTATCGGCATTGCCCGTGCCGCCTGATGCACTGCTGACGAGCGGAAAACGTTGTCCCACAACGCTTTCCGCGAACCCTTCGGAATGCCCGGCTCCGCTACAACCGACCAGCCGCAAACGACCCCGCCTGCGCCGCCAGCCCAGACGTCACATACGACAGGTGCGCGGCGGAAAACATCTCGTCGCGACTCGGTACCGACACGATCCCCGGCGAGCAGATCGGGTCTCCCGGCGCGCACAAGTCGATGGCCTTCGCTCCATACAGCGGGCTGATCACGTTCAGTGGCGCACCCACATACCTGTCCGCCGGGTTTCCCAAAACAGCAACGGCGGCAACATGATCCGCGACGTCCGGCGGCATCGGCGCCGGCTCGAAACCCCCGATCGGAACCGGTACCGCGGTGATCAAATCGATCACGATCGCGCCCTGCGAGTATCCGCCGAGCACCAACTTGGTGTTGGGACAGCTCGCCGCCGTCGCCTGCACATGAGCGCTGGCATCCGCAGCACCGGTCGACGCCGACGGGGCGAAGTCCTCACTGGCCGGATAGTTCACCGCATACACCCCGACCGACCTCCCGCCGGCTCGGGAACGGAGAGCATCGACGAACGCCTGACCAACTCCCCCGATGCCGGGCGGCTCCGTCGTCGCCCGAGCGAAGACCACCTCCACGTCGGGACACGGCGCTGCGCCGGCCGGCGGCGATCCAGTCACCAGCGCGCAGGTTGTCAACGCCGCGGCGCACAACGCCGGCAGAGGATGCAATTTCATGCGTTCGATATCCCCACATCTGGCGCTGCCAAACGCCGGCCCGCCATCCAGGACGGATGGCGGGCCGACCGCAGGTGCTGCTGTTAGCCCACGCCCTGGTTTCCGGTCGCGCAACGCGACACCAGGATGCGGCCTCCGCCGTTCTTGGCCAGCGCTTGCTGCTCGGCATCGGCGAGGGTCGGGCCGTACCAGCCGTAGTAGTTGTCGTACTGCCCGTACACGCCGCGGTCGCCGACCGCCAGCGCCGCGCACCAGTTCTGAGCCCATGCGATGAACACGCAGTGTGAGCCGCCGTGGTTCTGGCACTCGACGAGCGAGCGGATCCGCGCGCCGTCCAGGTCGTTGTAGTTGTTGCCCCAGCCGTAGACACCGGTCTCCGGTGAGAACGAGATCGCGACGTACTTGTCTTGTGCATTGGCCGGTGCGGCGGTGCTCACAGCCCCGGCGACCACTGCACCGGCGGCCAACAGCATCGCGGCGGCAGCCGCCTTCGTCCGCCGGTTCTGGGACTTGGTTTGGATGGTGGACATGGTGTCTCCTTCGGGTGGCGCAACCTCCGGTGGGCTGCGTTCACCTGCTAGGAGCGACCACTCGCCCCGGCGGGGACACTTTTTCCGGAATCTTTATGACGAAGTCGATGGGCCTCCCCAGAGCCGCCATTGCGGCCTGGCCGGCTCGGCAACCTCAGCTGCGCGCGCGCACCTTGTACGTCGACGGCCACGACTGTCGCGACTCGTCGCCCACCAGCGGAGTGCCCTTGCCCCCGACCTTGACGTCGTAGGGCTCCTTGCCCGGTCCCACTTCGCGTTTGGCGTGCTCCTGCGCCAGGTAGTACAGCTCGTCGATCGTGGCTTCGGAGTACGCCACGAACGTGGTCTGACGGACCACATCCTCGGGCGCGGGCGCCATCCGCTCCGGCAGCAACCGCGACGCCAACGCCGCCAGCCCCAGCAGCGCGAACGGAATCACCCAGTAACAGACGAACGACAGCGGGGTCGTCGTGTCGAGAATCGTCGCATCGCCTTGAATGATCGGCGGAATCGCCGACGACACTGTCATCCCGGCGAATGCGGCGACCCATATCCACGTCAGCAGCGTGGTGATGTGGCCGAAAAGCTCACTTTCGATCACCTCGGGCGGCTGACCCACTTCGGCGAATTCACGCACGAACGGCCTTCCGATCAGTACACCGATGAGCGCAACGAGGAAGATGCCGGCGTTGCTCAACGGCTGCATCCAGCGTTCCAGGAACGACTGGCTCACCGTGAACGTCAGCACCCCGAGCACCACAAATGTTGCGACAGCACCGATTTCGAGCGTCCGCGCGGGCGCACTCTTAACGCGTGCAATGACGAACGACAGCACGGCAATGCCGAGCGCCACCAGCACCGCAGCGGTGAAGGGGACATTGCCGACCAGCACCCAGTAGACGACCCACGGCGCGAAACCCAAGAGAATTCCCACGGACGGTCAGTGTAGGGAGGCACTTGGATACGCTCCGCAGGGTGCGGCGCAACGTGTCTTCCGGCTCGCCTTTTGAATCGGCAGTGGGTTATGCGCGCGCGGTCCGGGTCGGGCCACACATCGCGGTCTCCGGCACCACCGGCAGCGGCACCGATGTCGCCGCTCAGACCCGCGACGCGCTGCACCGGATCGATGCCGCACTGCGTGAAGTGGGCGGCTCACTGGCCGACGTGATCCGCACTCGCATCTATGTCACCGACATCAGCCAGTGGCGTCGCGTCGGCGCGGCGCACGCCGAGGTGTTCGGCGACATCCGGCCCGCGGCCACCATGGTCGAGGTCTCCGCGCTCATCGACCCGGCGCTGCTAGTCGAGATCGAGGCCGACGCCTACGTCGCCGACTGAAGCGGCGGAAACCGGCCGTCCGGCCCGGGCCGATATTCGCTCACCGCGAAAACCGCCCGCACCGGCAGCGGACCGTACAGGTGCGGGAACATCATCGAGGCGGGATCCGTTGCTACTCCGGGCTCCCAGCGCACCGGCCCTTCAAGCCGTGAGGGATCGATGTGCAGGAGCACGAGGTCGGTTCGCCCGGCGTAGAGCCGGTTGGCCGGAAGGTGCACTTGTTCGGGTGTGGACAGATGCACGAAGCCGGCCTCCCGTAGCGACGGCGGGCGGTATTCGCCGACTCGTCGCGCGTCCGCCCAATCTGTTGCTGAACAGAGATGTAACAGGACAGACATCTGGGTAACCATGCGCCTACTACGGGCGATGTGAAACGTGAGACACGACACACCCGCAGCGGGCTTCGGAACAAAGCCGAACGGGAAAGTGTCTGTCACAGTTAGAGACGCGAGAGGGGCCCACAGCCACAACGCGAGAAGGGAACACCGATGACCGCAACGCTTACCAGTCCGGAACTCACCAGGGCTGACCGCTGCGATCGCTGCGGTGCTGCGGCTCGCGTTCGGGCCAAGTTGCCCTCCGGAGGCGAACTGCTCTTCTGCCAGCACCACGCCAACAAGCACGAGGCCAAGCTGGTCGAGCTGGCGGCGGTGCTCGAGGTGAGCGCCGTCGAGGCGTAACCGCCGGGGTGCTGGGCAGGCGCACCGTCGTTCAGCAATGCTGGACGGGTCATGACTGACCAAGCGCCGGCGCGAGTGTCCAAACACCAGGTTCGCCACGTCGTCATCCGGACGCTAGGCAAGGCTTGGGACGACTCAATATTTTCCGAGTCGGCGCAAGCTGCGTTCTGGCAAGTGCTGTCGCTTCCCCCGCTGTTGCTGGGGCTTCTCGGCAGCCTCGCCTACATCGCGCCGTTCTTCGGTCCGGACACACTGCCCACGATCGAGCACCGGCTCGTCAGCGCCGCGAACAGTTTCTTCTCCCCCAGCGTGGTCAACGAGATCATCGCGCCGACGATCACCGACATCGTGCAAGGGGCTCGCGGTGAAGTGGTGTCACTTGGCTTCGTGATCTCGCTATGGGCGGGATCGTCGGCGATTTCGGCGTTCGTCGATTCGGTCGTGGAAGCGCACGGCCAGACACCGCTGCGCCATCCGGTGCGGCAGCGGTTCTTCGCGCTGGGCATCTACGTGGCGATGTTGGTCGTCGCGATCGTGGTGATGCCGTTGATCGCGCTGGGCCCGCAAAAGATCGCGCAGTGGATTCCCGACAGTTGGAACACGGTATTGCAGTACTGCTACTACCCGGTGCTCGGACTGGGCCTGGTGCTCATCGTGACTGTGCTCTACCGGGTGTCGTTGCCGAACCCGCTGCCCACCCATCGCCTCGTCCTCGGGGCGGTGCTGGCCACGTTGGTGTTCCTGCTGGCCAGCTACGTGCTGCGGCTGTATCTGCAGTGGATCACCAGCACCGGCTACACCTACGGCGCGCTGGCCACCCCGATCGCCTTCTTGCTGTTCGCGTTCTTCCTCGGGTTCGCGGTTGTGATCGGCGCCGAACTCAACAACGCGATCCAGGAGCAGTGGCCAGCACCGGACACCCATGCCCGGCGGTTGCGGTGGTGGCTCAAGGCACGGGCCGAAGAGATCGTCGCCGACGAACCGCAACCCGAACCGCAACCGGCGACGGCCGAGCGGATCAGCCCCTCTTGAGCGTTTCGTAGATCCGCTTGCAATCCGGGCACACGGGCGATCCCGGCTTGGGAGAGCGGGTCACCGGGAACACTTCGCCGCACAGCGCCACCACGTGGGTGCCCATCACGGCGCTCTCGGCGATCTTGTCCTTCTTCACGTAATGGAAGTACTTCGGGGTGTCGCTGTCGGTCCCGTCGTCGACGCGTTCGTCGGGCTTGGTGCGCTCGATCGTGTCGGTCTGCATGCTCGCCATTGTGCCCGGTCCGGGAACCGTAATAAACCGCCTCCGCAGGCCGCGCCATGTTGTGAAACAGTGGAGGGATGAAACACGGCCACGAGCTGAGTTTCGACGACGACGGTCGGCCCGTCCTGATCACCGCCGCCGCGCTCCCCTACGAAGAAGAACACCGCAGGCGGGTGCGCAAGTACCTGACGTTGATGACGTGGCGCATCCCCGCGCTGATTCTGGCTGCGATCGCGTACGGCATTTGGCACAACGGATTGATCTCGCTGCTGATCGTCGCGGCGTCGGTGCCGCTGCCGTGGATGGCGGTGCTGATCGCCAACGACCGCCCGCCGCGCCGCGCGGAGGAACCTCGGCGGTTCGACAAGCAGTCCCACCGCACGCCGTTGTTCCCGACAGCGCATCGCCAAGAACTTGACCTAGGGCACGCTGCCGCGCCGCAATTCGACCGGCCGAATCCGACCGAGCCCAAGCCGGATTAGGGCACTCTGGCTTCATTTCTCAGCCTATTCTCAGGCCGCCACTGAATAACCGCAGTTCAGAGGGGCTACCCGACTGATTGCACGGGAACTTCGACCGCGCTTCGAGCGTTGCACTCCATGACAGTTCGAGGCGATCAGGAGGCCGCAATGGCAAATGCCACCACCAGCCGGGTTGACAACGATCTGGACGCCCAGAGTCCAGCTGCCGACCTCGTGCGGGTGTATCTGAACGGCATCGGCAAGACGGCGCTGCTCAACGCGGCCGACGAGGTCGAGCTGGCCAAGCGGATCGAGGCCGGCCTGTACGCCCAGCACCTGCTCGACACGCGCAAGCGCCTCGGCGAGAACCGCAAGCGCGAGCTGCAGATGGTCGTGCGCGACGGCGAGGCAGCGCGGCGCCATCTGCTCGAAGCAAATCTGCGGCTCGTGGTGTCGCTGGCCAAGCGCTACACCGGGCGGGGCATGCCGCTGCTGGACCTGATCCAGGAAGGCAACCTCGGCCTGATCCGCGCGATGGAGAAGTTCGACTACACCAAGGGCTTCAAGTTTTCGACGTACGCCACCTGGTGGATCCGTCAGGCGATCACGCGCGGCATGGCCGACCAGAGCCGCACGATCCGACTGCCGGTGCACCTCGTCGAGCAGGTCAACAAGCTGGCGCGGATCAAGCGCGAGATGCATCAGAACCTCGGCCGTGAAGCAACCGACGAGGAACTGGCTGCCGAGTCCGGAATTCCCGTCGAGAAGATCAACGACCTGCTGGAGCACAGCCGTGATCCGGTGAGCCTTGACATGCCGGTCGGCAGTGACGAGGAAGCCCCGCTCGGCGACTTCATCGAAGACGCCGAGGCGATGTCGGCTGAGAACGCCGTCATCTCCGAGTTGCTGCACACCGATATTCGGCACGTGCTGGCCACACTCGACGAGCGCGAGCAGCAGGTGATCCGCCTGCGGTTCGGCCTCGACGACGGCCAGCCCCGCACGCTCGACCAGATCGGCAAGCTGTTCGGGCTCTCCCGGGAACGGGTGCGTCAGATCGAGCGCGAGGTCATGGCGAAGCTGCGCCACGGCGAACGCGCCGATCGGCTTCGCTCCTACGCAAGCTGACTCCCCCCACGGTGTGCCCACCGGAACTTCCGGTGGGCACACTGGCGTGACGGGACGGGTGATGCGTGTTGTTGCCGGTGCGGCGCGGGATGCCCCGACGGCGCGAGGCCGCCTTTTTGCCAGCTAGACCGGTAGACTGCAGCCGACGGAGGGTGGGTGAATGAACGATCTTGTCGACACGACCGAGATGTATCTGCGGACCATCTACGACCTCGAGGAAGAGGGCGTGGTGCCGCTGCGTGCCCGCATCGCCGAACGGCTCGAGCAGAGCGGTCCGACCGTCAGCCAAACCGTGTCGAGGATGGAGCGCGACGGCCTGCTGCATGTCGCCGGCGACCGTCACCTGGAGCTGACCCCCAAGGGGCGCACACTGGCCGTCGCCGTGATGCGCAAGCACCGCCTGGCCGAACGCCTGCTGGTCGACATCATCGGGCTGCCGTGGGAAGACGTACACGCCGAGGCCTGTCGCTGGGAGCACGTGATGAGCGAGGAGGTCGAGCGGCGCTTGGTGCAGGTGCTCGACAACCCGACCATCTCTCCGTTCGGCAACCCCATCCCCGGCCTTGCCGAGCTGGGCGTCGACCCGACCTCGCAGCCCGAGCGCGGCAGCTTGGTCCGGTTGACCGAGCTGCCCGCCGGTGCTCCCGTGGCCGTGGTGGTCCGGCAGCTCACCGAACACGTGCAGGGCGACGTCGAGTTGATCACCCGGCTCAAGGACGCCGGCGTGGTGCCCAACGCCAGGGTGACTGTGCAGACCAATCCGTCCGGCAGCGTCACGATCGTGATTCCCGGGCACGAGGACGTCGAACTGCCCCATCACATGGCGCACGCGGTGAAGGTCGAGAAGGTCTAGCTCGCCCGTCGACCGAATCTTCGCCGCGGCGGCAGGCCGACCCCGAGCCGATCCGCCACGCGGTAACCGCTGATCGCCAGTTCGCGAATCGCGTCCGGACGCAATCCCGATTGAAGCGCGGTGTCGAGCATCGAGGCCATCCGGTGCTCGTCGTCACAGCGCAGCGCCGCATCAAGTGCCACCCCGGCGAGCGGACCGTCGCCGCGGGCATAGGCCGAAAAGGCAAGCAACACAAGGGCTTCCACTCTCCACGGCGTCGGGAGCACACGTGACAACATCGCCCACAGCTCCTCGGCCTCAGCCGCCTTGTCGCCAACCGCCAACGCGAACAGCGTGTCTCGCACGTCCACATTGGCCAGGGCGCAAGCCATTTCGGCGACCTGAGCATCCGAGGGCTCCGTTCCGCCAGCCATCTTCGCCGCGAGTGCGACCGCAAAGTTGACGTCACCTCGCGGGGAGTGTTCGTCGCTTTCTGCCCGTGCCTTGAGTCGCCGCCGAATCCGCCGCGCCAACCGCTCGACGCGCGCGGCATCGGTCACCTCGACCACCTTCTGCAGGTCTTCGCGGCGCGCATAGAGCCGCCGACCGTCCAGCACGGCGGCCATGGCCAGCGGCGACGATGCCGGATCGTCGACGGTGCCGCCCGCTCCGCACATGTCGGCACAATGCCACCGACCACCCGCGGCGACACGATTCACCACGTGAGTGGCCAACAACGTAATGTCTTGTAGTGCAAGCACATCCGACAACGTCGACGCGAGGTCGCGAAAGTCGTCGGCGCACGCAGGACACAACGCCCCTTCAGCGTCGACGATCACCGCGATCGCCGCGTCCGGCCCGGCCGCCGCGGCCACCTCGGCGACATGCTCGACGGTGTCGGCCAGCTGTGGCGACAGATCCACCCGCATCACCGCCCCCATCTCGCCGCGGTCGACGGTGACGAGCACCAATGATTTCTCGGGAACAAAGCCAAGCACCGCGGGCAGCGCCGCGATCAGCGCGCCGGGCCTGTTGAGAATGAAGTCAGGCTGTGAAGTGGTCATGTTCTGACCCTTGCGGGCGGCACCGTCGACAACGGGGCGCTGACGAACCGATGGCGCCTCGCTGTGGACGAACGCAAGACTGTGGATGAACCGCCCCAGCCGCGGACGTAGGGCACCGGGGCACAGCTCTTGGTTCGGTCCGGGTGCAAGATCACGCCAAACGGCGTAGATGTCTACACATGGCAATGGAGTACGACCTCGTCGTCATCGGTTCCGGCCCCGGGGGGCAGAAGGCCGCAATCGCCGCGGCGAAGCTCGGCAAGTCCGTCGCCATCGTCGAGCGCGGCCGGATGCTCGGCGGCGTCTGCGTGAACACCGGAACCATTCCGTCGAAGACACTGCGCGAGGCCGTGCTCTACCTCACCGGCATGAGCCAGCGCGAACTGTACGGCGCGAGCTACCGGGTCAAGGACAAGATCACGCCGGCTGATCTGCTGGCTCGCACCACGCACGTCGTCAACAAAGAGCAGGACGTGGTCCGCTCGCAGCTGATGCGCAACAACATCGAGGTCTACATCGGGCATGGCCGGTTCGTCGACGAGCACACCGTCCTCATCGAGAACCCGAACCGGGGCGACCGGATCACGATCACGGGTCGCTACATCGTGATCGCCACGGGCACCAAGCCGGCGCGTCCGGCCGGTGTCGAGTTCGACGAATGCCGGGTGCTGGACTCGGACGGCATCTTGGACCTCAAGGCGCTGCCGTCGTCGATGGTCGTAGTAGGTGCAGGCGTGATCGGCATCGAGTACGCGTCGATGTTCGCCGCGCTGGGCACCAAGGTGACCGTCGTCGAGAAGCGCGACACGATGCTGGACTTCTGCGACCCCGAGGTGGTCGAGGCCCTGCGATTTCACCTGCGCGATCTGGCGGTCACATTCCGGTTCGGCGAGGAGGTGACAGCGGTGGACGTCGGCTCAGCCGGCACTGTCACGACCTTGGCCAGCGGCAAGCAGATCCCTGCCGAGACCGTGATGTACTCCGCCGGCCGCCAGGGCCAAACCGATCATCTCGACCTGGCCAACGCCGGGCTCGAGGCGGACAGTCGCGGTCGCATCTTCGTCGACGACAGGTTCCAGACCAAGGTCGACCACATCTTCGCCGTCGGCGACGTCATCGGATTTCCTGCGCTGGCCGCAACCTCGATGGAGCAGGGTCGGCTGGCGGCCTACCACGCATTCGGCGAACCCACCGCCGGCATGACGGACCTGCAGCCGATCGGCATCTACTCGATCCCGGAGATTTCCTACGTCGGCGCCACCGAGGTGGAGCTGACCAAGAACTCGATCCCGTACGAGGTCGGGGTGTCGCGGTACCGGGAACTCGCGCGCGGCCAGATCGCCGGCGACTCGTACGGCATGCTCAAGCTGCTGGTGTCCACCGACGACCTGAAGCTGCTCGGCGTGCACATCTTCGGCACCAGCGCCACCGAGCTCGTGCACATCGGCCAGGCGGTGATGGGCTGTGGCGGCACCATCGAGTACCTCGTCGACGCAGTGTTCAACTATCCGACGTTCTCGGAGGCATACAAGGTCGCCGCGCTGGACGTGATGAACAAGATGCGCGCGCTGAACCAGTACCGCTCGTAGCTAGCAGTCGTCCTCGAACACCTCGGGCGCGGTGTCACCGGCCCCGCCGGCTTCTGCCCGATGCAGCAGATCGGCCACGCGGCCGTCGAACGGAGAAGAGTACGAGACGCTGTCGTCGCAACCGCCGCCGTGCGGGCCGCCCACCAGTCCGACCACCGTGCCGTCGATGCGCCACGGCGCGCCGCTGGTACCGGCCATCAGGCCCGCGCATGTCAGCGACGGGAACCCGCCGGGCGCCGTCGCAGTGGCGGCGCGGCAGCCGATGGGAGCACCACCGGTGCCCATCGGGTAGGCGGTCACGGTGACGACGGCCGCGGGCGGCGGCGCTGCACCCAGGCGCAGCCCTGCACCGACCACCGATTCGAGGGAGCGACCGTCGTCACGGCTGACCCGTGCCACGGCGAAGTCGGCGACGGGATCCCTGCTGGCCAGCCATCGCGGGTCGAGGTAGATCGCTCCGACGGTCCAGGTGCCGGCGGCGCCGGCCCGGCCGCCGAATCCGGGCGCGAATGTCGTCGGATAGCCCGAGGCCACGCAGTGTGCGGCGGTGAGGATCAGGTCGCCGGTGGCCGAATGCAGCACCGATCCGGTACAGGTGTGCATGTCTGAGGCCCCAAGGAACAACGCCCCCACCAGCGGATCGGGAGCGACGGGCGCGGCGGTCGCCGACGTCGGTGGCGGCGGCGCATCCGCGACGCCGGGCTGATGTCGCGGCGTACAGCTCAGCAGGCAGACGGCCAGAAGCAGCAGGGGAGCCAGCCGCACACGCATCATGTCGATCATCCTGGAACGCAACGATGCCAGTGTCGCGTTGAGCAAACAGGGGTACCCGCGTTCGCGATATTGCGGCCTGCGGTGGCGGCTCAGCCGATCGGCAGCGACACTAGACGTCACCGGGTCCGCGGAAGGAGGCGAGAAGAATGGCTGAGCACCGCGATGAATACCGGCCGGACCAGAGTGGAATGTACGAGCTCGAGTTTCCGGCTCCGCAATTGTCGTCGCCCGACGGCCGCGGTCCGGTGTTGATTCACGCACTGGAAGGTTTCTCGGACGCAGGCCATGCGATCCGGCTGTCGTCGCGCTACCTGCGCCAGGCACTCGACACCGAGCTGGTGGCATCGTTCGCGATCGACGAGCTGCTGGACTACCGCTCGCGCCGACCGCTGATGACGTTCAAGACCGACCACTTCACCGCATACGACGATCCGGAACTGAGCCTCTACGCGCTGCACGACACCGTCGGGACACCGTTTCTGCTGCTGGCCGGCATGGAACCCGACCTGAAGTGGGAGCGGTTCGTCACCGCGGTGCGACTGCTGGCCGAGCGGCTGGGCGTGCGGCAGACGATCGGTCTGGGCACCATCCCGATGGCTGTGCCGCACACCAGGCCGGTGACCATGACGGCACACTCCAACAACAAGGAGCTAATCGCCCATCATCAGCCCTGGGTCGGCGAGGTGCAGGTGCCGGGCAGCGCGTCGAATCTGCTGGAATACCGGATGGCCCAGCACGGCCACGACGTCGTCGGCTTCACCGTGCACGTCCCGCACTACTTGGCGCAGACCGATTACCCCGCCGCGGCAGAGGCGCTGCTGGCCGAAGTCAGCAAAGTCGCATCGCTGCAGATCCCGTTGGCGGCGCTCACCGAGGCCGCTGCCGAGATCCGCGCGAAGGTCGACGAGCAGGTGAACTCCAGCCCCGAAGTTGCGCAGGTGGTGTCCGCGCTGGAGCGTCAGTACGACGCGTTCGTCGCGGCCCAGGAGAACCGGTCGCTGCTGGCGCGCGACGAAGAGCTGCCCAGCGGCGAAGAACTGGCCGGGGAGTTCGAACGCTTCCTGGCGCAGCAGACAGGTGACTTCTCGGACGGTTTCCGAGACGGCGACGACAAGAAGTGAGCTGACCCGGGCCGCCGGCCCGAAGCGGAGGTGGCCCTATGACTGCGCGGACGACGAATCTGCGGCCGGTACGCGACGTGCGAACGACGCTGGAGTTCCGCACGATTCACGGCTACCGCCGCGCGTTTCGCGTCGCCGGTGACGGGCCCGCGATCCTGCTGATCCACGGCATCGGGGACAACTCGTCGACCTGGGAGGCCGTGCAGACAAAACTCGCGCAACGGTTCACGGTGATCGCCCCGGACCTGCTCGGTCACGGCAAGTCGGACAAACCGCGGGCCGACTACTCGGTTGCCGCGTACGCCAACGGCATGCGCGACCTGCTGGCCGTGCTCGACATCGACCGGGTGACCGTGATCGGGCACTCGCTCGGCGGCGGCGTCACGATGCAATTCGCTTACCAGTACCCGCAATTGGTGGAACGCATCGTGCTCGTCGGGACGGGCGGGGTGACCAAGGACGTCCACTTCGCGCTGCGCCTCGCGTCGCTGCCGATGGGCACCGAGGCGCTGGCGCTGTTGCGGCTTCCGGGAGCGTTGCCTGCGTTGCAGACCGTCGGGCGCATGTTGGGCGCCATGCTCAATGCCGCTGCCACCGCGGCACCGGGCCTGGCCCCGACGCGGTTCGGCCATGACCTGCCCGACGTGCTGCGGGTGCTCGCGGAATTGCCGGAGCCGACGGCGTCGTCGGCGTTTTCGCGGACGCTGCGCGCGGTGGTGGACTGGCGCGGCCAGGTGGTGACCATGCTGGACCGATGTTATTTGACGCAATCTGTTCCGGTGCAGTTGATTTGGGGAGAGCACGATTCGGTGATCCCGGTGGCTCATGCGCAGATGGCGCACGCCGCGATGCCGGGTTCACGGCTGGAGGTCTTCGAGAACTCCGGCCATTTTCCGTTCCACGACGACCCGGACCGCTTCGTCGAGGTCGTCGAGCAGTTCATCGATTCCACGGAACCCGCGGAATACGACCAGGATCGGCTGCGGTCGCTGTTACGCGCCGGCGTCAGCGATCAGACGATTTCGGGTCCGATGGACACCCGCGTCGCGGTGCTCGACGCGATGAGTTCCGACGAGCGCAGCGCAACCTGATCCGGCGCTCCCGCTGAGTAGAGTCGGGCGCATGGGTACCGACGTGTTCGTGGTGCGGGTATTCACCGACGCGGAAGGAAACTTCGGCAATCCGCTCGGCATCGTCGACGCGAGCACCGTCGCGCCGCGCGACCGGCAAGGGCTCGCGGCTCAATTGGGCTACAGCGAAACAATTTTCGTCGACATGCCCGATCCGGGCGCAACCACCGCCCACGCTCGCATCTTCACTCCTGCGACGGAGTTGCCGTTCGCCGGGCACCCGACGGTGGGGTTGTCGTGGTGGCTCAAACAACAGGGGCTTGCGATCCGCACGTTGCAAGTGCCGGCGGGTGTGGTCGCCGTCGGCTACGAGGACGAGTTGACGACGGTACGCGCACGCGCCGACTGGGCGCCCGAGTTTGTCTTCCACGAACTGCCCTCGCCGGATGACGTCGTCAACGCGGATCCCGACGACTACCCCGACGACGACCCGCACTACATCTGGGCCTGGCTCGACAAGTCGCGCGGACACCTGCGGTCGCGGATGTTCGCGGCCGATCTCGGCGTCGCCGAAGACGAGGCGACCGGCGCCGCGGCCGTACGCATCACCGACATTCTCAGCCGAGATCTCACGATCACCCAGGGCAAGGGGTCCGTCATCTACACCCGGTGGAGCCCTGAGGGGTGGGTGACAGTGGGCGGCCGCGTCGTCGACGACGGCACCGTGCGCGTCGGCTGAAGGGGTTACTTCGACGCGCTGACCTTGCGATGCGCCCGCAGCGCCTCGATCTCCCGCTCGAAGTCGTCGGCGGAGGTGAACGACCGGTACACCGAGGCGAACCGCAAGTAGGCCACCTCGTCCAGATCGCGCAGGGGACCCAGGATGGCCAGGCCGACCTCGTGGCTGGGCACCTCGGGTGAACCGGTGGCCCGCACGGTGTCTTCCACTTGCTGCGCCAGCAGGTTGAGCGCGTCGTCGTCGACCTGGCGGCCCTGACATGCCCGTCGCACACCGCGGATCACCTTTTCGCGGCTGAACGGTTCGGTGACCCCACTGCGCTTGACCACCGCCAGCACGGCCGTCTCGACGGTGGTGAACCTTCGCCCGCATTCTGGGCATGAGCGTCTGCGTCGGATCGCTTGGCCCTCATCGGTTTCCCGTGAGTCGACCACCCGGGAATCGGGATGGCGGCAGAACGGACAGTGCATGACTGCTCCTTCGCCGCGAAGACATTCGGTCGAGTCGAACGCCTCCGAGACTACCCGCGGGCGGCGGACGCGGGCCAACGTCGCCGGGGACATCATCCGAGCGGGGCGATCAGCGTCTGCCCGGCATCCAGCGCTGCAGAGTCAAGGTGATTGAGCTCCCGGATCCGCTCGATCACCCCGGCCACCGGCGCGTCCGGCGCCACTCTGGCCGCAAGCCGCTGCAGATTCTCGCCGGGCTGCACCTGTACGACCGCCAACTGCTGCGGCGCGGCGGTGCCCGTCGTGTCGGCGCTGCGGGCTTGGGCGATCGCGATGAGCCACACCGTGATCAACGCCGCGACCGCCGCCAGCATGACGGTCACGGTCGCGCTGACGCGTCGCGGCCGGTGCGGTGCATACGACATCGCCACGCCTGTGCGCCGATATGTGAGGGCGGCACCGCCCGGCCGCTTCGGTGCGGGACGGCGAGCCCTAAGCGTCGGCGCCGGTACGTCCCAGTCGATCACGGTCATGAGCGCCCCTTCTGTCGCCACCGTTCGCTCCTTTGTTCGAATATAGTCGATCATGCGTTCGAATCCGAACGTTTGATCGATGTGTACCAGAGGCATACGACAGCCCGCTCGCCACGACATGGCGCTCGTGACCACGCATCACGAACGCGACACGCCTCGAACACATGTTTGAAGATGTCGGTGACGACCGTTAGATTTGCACTTATGAGTGACAGCAGCGGTCTCACCCAACGTCAGCGGACCATCCTGGAGGTGATCCGCGCGTCGGTCACCACCAGGGGATATCCGCCGAGCATCCGGGAGATCGGCGACGCCGTCGGCCTCACCTCCACGTCGTCGGTGGCACATCAGCTGCGCACGCTGGAACGCAAGGGCTATCTGCGCCGCGACCCGAATCGTCCCCGCGCCGTCGATGTCCGCGGGGCCGACGACGCGGCGACGGCCGTCACGACCGACGTCGCCGGTTCGGACGCGCTGCCGGAGCCGACGTTCGTGCCCGTGCTCGGACGCATTGCCGCAGGCGGCCCCATCCTCGCCGAGGAAGCGGTCGAAGACGTGTTCCCGCTGCCGCGAGAATTGGTGGGCGAGGGATCGTTGTTCCTGCTCAAGGTCGTGGGCGAGTCGATGGTCGACGCCGCGATCTGTGACGGTGACTGGGTGGTGGTGCGACAGCAGAACACCGCCGACAACGGCGACATCGTCGCGGCGATGATCGACGGGGAAGCCACCGTGAAGACGTTCAAGCGGACCGGCAACCAGGTCTGGCTGATGCCGCACAACCCGGCGTTCGATCCGATTCCCGGCAACGATGCCGCGATTCTCGGCCGTGTGGTCACGGTGATCCGCAAAATCTGACCCGCACACCGCGCCTCGGGTGCATGGTGGACTCATGCGAGCGTCCCGGGCGGTGCAGGCGATAGGAGCAGCGGTGATGGGAGCAGCGGCGCTCGTCGTCCCCGCGGTCGGCTCGCCCAGCGCCGAAAGCCATGTCGCGATGTGCCCGCGGGGCATGGTGCCCAATCCCAACGGCTACGGCTGCATTCCGCAGCTGGGACCGGGCGGCGCGTTCGTCGGCGCCCCGAGTCAGGAAGTGCTCACCCGCTGCGACGGCAACATCTACATCTGCGTGTGGCCGTACCCGGTTCCCTGATCCGCACCACGGAGCAGCCCGCGGGGCTCACCGCCGAACGGACTGCGCCAGTTGACGTTTCGCCGGCTCAGACGCCCAGCGAGCGTCCGATGATCTCCTTCATGATCTCGGTCGTACCGCCGTAGATCGTTTGCACCCGGGCATCCAGATACGCGCGCGCAATCGGGTACTCGCGCATGTAGCCATAGCCGCCGTGCAGCTGCAGGCACCGGTCGATCAGATGGACCTGCTTCTCGGTGGAGTACCACTTGGCCATCGCGGCCTGGTCGGCGGTCAGCTTCTCGTCGAGGTGCAGCCGGATGAACTCGTCGACCATGATCCGCACGACGGTTGCTTCGGTGGCCAGCTCGGCGAGCAGAAAGCGGCTGTTCTGGAAACTGCCGATCGGCTTGCCGAAAGCCTTGCGCTCCTTGGTGTATTGCAGAGTCGACTCGAGCACGGCTTCCATCGCCGCGGCCGCCATGATCGCGATCGAGATCCGCTCCTGGGGCAGGTTCTGCATCAAGTAGATGAAGCCCTTGCCTTCCTCACCGAGCAGGTTCTCGGCGGGCACCTTGACGTCGGTGAACGACAACTCGGCGGTGTCCTGGGCATCCAACCCGATCTTGTCCAGATGACGGCCGCGCTCGAAGCCTTCCATCCCGCGCTCGACGACCAGCAGCGAGAAACCCTGCGCACCCTTCTCCGGATCGGTCTGCGCGACGACGATCACCAGGTCGGAGTTGATGCCGTTGGTGATGAAGGTCTTTGCCCCGTTGAGGATGTAGTGGTCACCTTCTTTGACCGCGCGGGTCTTGATGCCCTGCAGGTCGCTGCCGGTGCCCGGCTCGGTCATCGCGATCGCGGTGATCAGCTCGCCGGTACAGAACTTCGGCAGCCAGCGTTGCTTCTGTTCTTCGTTGGCCAGCCTCAGCAGATACGGGGCCACCACGTCGTTGTGCAGCCCGAAGCCGATTCCGCTGTAGCGGCCCTTGGTCGTCTCCTCGGTGATGACCGTGTTGTACCGGAAGTCGGCGTTGCCGCCGCCGCCGTATTCCTCGGGCACCGCCATTCCCAGAAAGCCCTGCTTGCCGGCCTCCAGCCAGACGCCGCGGTCGACGATCTTGTCCTTCTCCCACTGCTCGTGGTACGGCGCGACGTGGCGTTCCAAGAAGGAGCGATAGGACTCGCGGAACAGCTCGTGCTCGGGCTCGAAAAGGGTGCGCTGGTATCTGACGACATTGCCCACGGGGTGACCTCCGGTATCGGGAACCTGCGCCCAAAGATATACCAACCGGATGGTTGGTTTGGCCCCGGCCACGCGGCCTACAGTGAGGCCGTGGCCGAGATCATCCGCGTCCAGGAGCGTGGGCGGATCCTCGAGTTCGCGTTCGACGACCTGATGCGCTACCACGGCCCCGGCTCCCCCGGCGGTGTGGCCAACGCATTCAAAGTTCTGCAGCGCGCGTTCGAGGTGCTCTCGCCCGACGCGCCGCCGCCGCGCCGCCAGGTGGTGGTGCGCACCGCGTTCCGCGGGCCGGGGGCACGCGATGGGATCGAGGCGGTGACGCGGGCAGTCAGCGACGGTCGCTACGTCGTGGATCCCGCGTTGTCACGTCGCGACCTCGGACGGCTGCGGGAGAGTTTCGTCTTCGAAGTCCGCATCGGCGACCGTTCAGTGACGCTGGTGCTGCGCGACGGCTTCGTCACTGAAGAATTCATCGATCTGGCCCAGAACGACGCTCGCACAGAGGCGCAGGAGGCACGGCTGGACGTGTTGAAAGCCGAACTGGCGCAACGCATTATGGCCGCAGGCGCAGCCGACGTGTACGAAATCGCATAGGCGCCGACGCTAGCTCGACACGAATTCGCGCAGGCTCGCCGCCAAGGCCACCGGAACCCGCGCTTTGATCCGGGTGCCGTCGGCGTTGTGTTCGGATTCCTGCACCCGGCCGTCGGCATGGACGCGGGCCACCAAATCGCCGCGGTGATAAGGAATCACGACGTCGATCGCGGTGTCGGTGGGTACGGCGAGCTCGGCCATCCGGGCCCGCAGGTGGTCCAGCCCCTCGCCGGTTCGAGCGGAGACGAACACCGCTCCGGGCAGCGCGCGTCGCAACTTGGCGAGCATGAGATCACCGGCGGCATCAATCTTGTTCACTACCAACAGTTCCGGTGCGGCATGGGCGTCGTGTTCGATCATCACCTCGCGGATCACCGCGCGCACCGCGTTGATCTGTGCCAGCGGATTGGCGTCCGACCCGTCGACCACATGCACCAACAGGTCCGCGTCGACGACCTCTTCCAGAGTCGAGCGGAACGCCTCGACCAGCTGCGTGGGCAGATGCCTGACGAACCCGACGGTGTCTGTCATGACGAACGGCCGCCCGTCGTCGAATTCTCCTCGGCGCGTGGTCGGTTCGAGGGTGGCGAACAAGGCGTCCTGGACCAGCACGCCGGCGCCGGTGAGTGCGTTGAGCACACTCGACTTGCCCGCGTTGGTGTACCCGACGATCGCGATCGACGGCACGTCGCTGCGCAACCGTCGGCCGCGCTGGGTGTCACGGGCCTGCTTCATGCCTTTGATCTCGCGGCGCAGCTTGGCCATTCGCTCACGGATCCGGCGGCGGTCTGTTTCGATCTTCGTTTCACCGGGGCCACGCAGACCCACACCGCCGGTACTGCCGCCAGCGCGGCCGCCGGCCTGACGTGACATCGACTCGCCCCAGCCGCGCAGACGCGGCAGCATGTATTCCATCTGCGCCAGCGACACCTGCGCCTTACCCTCCCGGCTGGTGGCGTGCTGCGCGAAGATGTCGAGGATCAGCGCGGTGCGGTCGATCACCTTCACCTTCACGGCTTTCTCCAGCGCCGTCAGCTGTGCCGGACTCAGCTCGCCATCGCAAATCACGGTGTCGGCGCCGGTGGCGAGCACGATCTCGCGCAGCTCGTTGGCCTTGCCGGAGCCGATGTAGGTCGACGCGTCGGGCTTGTCGCGGCGCTGGATCACGCCCTCGAGCACCTGCGAGCCCGCCGTTTCCGCCAGCGCCGCCAACTCGGCCAGGCTGGCCTGGGCGTCGGCCGCACTGCCTTCGGTCCACACGCCGACCAGCACCACGCGTTCAAGCCGCAGCTGGCGGTACTCGACCTCGGAGACGTCGGCAAGTTCGGTCGACAGCCCGGACACGCGGCGCAGGGCGGACCGGTCTTCGAGGGCCAGTTCGCCGATGCTGGGTGTGTCGTCTACAGGAAATTCTGGATCAGTCATAAGCAATAAGACATGGTGCCCGCCGGATCTGCGGCGCGCACCTGATTTAACACCGCTGCGCCTGCCACCATTCCTCCGAGATTTCCCCGCCGGCGACCAGTACCGACGGACCGCGCAGGTAGCTGGTCGCCGCGGTCACGGTGACGAGCACCTCGCCGCCCGGGACACGAACCGTCAGTGAGCCCGTGGACGCGCCGTCGTGCGCCAGTGCCGCCACCGCGGCGGCGACGGTTCCGGTTCCGCACGAACGGGTCTCGCCGACTCCCCGTTCATGCACCCGCATCGACACCGCACCGCCGACCGGCGCCGTCAGCACCTCGACGTTCACGCCGTCGGGAAATTGATTGCGGTCGAACGCCACCGGCGCCGCAACGTCCAAGGCGCGTAGCTCGTCGTCGGTCAGCTCCGCATCGACGCACGCCAGATGCGGATTGCCGACGTCGACGGCCAGCCCGCTGAGGCGACGGCCGCCGATGACCGCCTCGCCGGTGCCAAGCTGGTTGGCTTTGCCCATTTCGACGGTGACGTCGGCGAAGGTGTGGTCGACGCGGTGTACCTGCACTGGCCGCGGACCGGCCAGCGAGCCGACGACGAACTCGTCGCGCGCCTCCAGCCCGCTGGCGCGCAGGTAATGGGCGAACACGCGCACGCCGTTGCCGCACATTTCGGCAACCGACCCGTCCGCATTGCGGTAGTCCATGAACCAGTCCTGCGGCTGCACGCCTTCGGGCACCCGCGGAATTGCTCCGCAAGCCGCCGCGGCGCCGGCGGTGGTCACCCGCAGCACCCCGTCGGCACCGAGCCCGCGGCGACGGTCGCATAAGGCGACCACCAGATCAGGAGTCAGTGGCAGCTTTGCCTCGATGTCGGGCAGAAGCACGAAGTCGTTCTGGGTGCCGTGGCCCTTGGCGAAGATCATGTGCGCCGCTCTCCCCCGTACGCGGGTGGTAGCCCCACGATCCCGGCTGCGCCGGCATCACAGTCGTCGGGACGCATCACCTGCTCAGGATACGTGCCGCCATGCCCGCACCACGGCCTCTGCATTGCCCGGATCGGCGCCGTCGAGCCACTGGATGCGGTGGTCGCGGCGGAACCACGAGCGCTGGCGGCGCACATAGCGACGGGTGGCGACGAACGTCGGTTCACGCGCGGCGCTGCCGTCGCCCCCGCGGCCGAGCTCGGCGATCACCTGCGCATAGCCGAGCGCCCGTGACGCCGTCACGCCGTCCCGCAGACCCCTGCCCAGCAGCGTGACGACCTCGTCGACCAGCCCGTCGGCGAACATCTGCTCGGTGCGCTTGGCTAGACGCTCATCGAGTTCGGCTGTGTCCCAATCCAACCCGATGATCACGGTGTTCCAGCGCGGAGTTCCGATGGTCGGCGCCGACGCCGCGAACGGCCGCCCGGTCAGTTCCACCACTTCCAGCGCCCGCACGATCCGCCGCCCGTCGGACGGCAGGATCGACGCCGCTGCGGCCGGGTCGACCTGCGCCAGTTCGCGATGCAGCCGCTCGACGCCAATCTCCGCCAGCCGCTGCTCCCAGCGACCGCGGACCACAGGGTCGGTGGCGGGGAAGGCCCAGTCGTCCAGCAGCGACTGCACGTAGAGCATCGATCCGCCGACGATCACGGGCACCCCGCCGCGGGCCAGGATCGCCTCGACGTCGGCGGCTGCGCCGCGCTGGTAGTTGGCGACGGTCGCGGTTTGGGTGACGTCGAGGACGTCGAGCTGGTGGTGCGGGATGCCGCGGCGCTGCTGAGGCGCCAGCTTCGCGGTGCCGATGTCCATGCCGCGGTAGAGCTGCATCGCGTCGGCATTGACGATCTCGCCACCCACAGCCTCTGCGACGTCGAGCGCCAGCTGCGACTTGCCGGTGCCAGTCGGGCCGATGATCGCGATCGGCCGGCTCATGGCACCCACACGCCTACGAAGTAGCCCACTCCGAACGGCGCGCCCCGGTACAGCTCCTTGGCCGATCGCGGGCGGTCGCCGGCCAAACCGGCCAGCACCTGCCAGGCCACCCGGCCGGGAATCGACGGCGGCACCTGGGCCAGCGCCCCGACGTCGCCAGCCGCGAGGGCGTCGTCGAGCGCCCTTTGCACCTCGACAGAGGCGGGGTCGTAGCCGCCGGGGGCTCGTTCGGTCAGGGTGTTGGCGCCGTCGGCGACGACGAGCACGCCCACCGGCTCGGCGCCCCGGTCGACGACGTCGCGCAGTTCCCGCCCGCGGCGCAGGGCGTCGTCGGCGGTGTGGCCCGCGTTGAACACCCGCACCTCGGCGTGCGCGTCGGGGCTCGACTCGCCGCGCGCCCAGGCCGTCATCAACGCGGCCAACGGCAGCTGCCCGACGTCGGCGGCAGTGGGCGACAGCCGGACACGCACGTCGACGCCGTACCCGGCGAAGGTGCCGGCTTCATGCGGTCCGATCACTTGATCGGCCGGACCCACGCCGACGGCCAGCCAGCGCGGTGGCAGCGCGCCGGCCGCTGCGAACACCGCACGGCGCAGGTCGACGAGCTCGGCGGCCGCCGCACCGGCTAGCTGCGGCACCAGCACAGGTGCCGACGGGACGATCGCGACGGCGCTCAGCACGGCTTCACGGTATGCGGTGCGCGACGGCGGCGTGGTCCGCCGAATCAGAGGCCAGCGCTTCGCCGCGAGCGAGCGCGACGATCGCAGCGACCATCGCCACGACGGCCACCGCCAGAGCGAACCACCCGATGTCGTTGGTCTCGAGCGTTTCGCCGAGCACGACGATGCCGAGCACGGAGGCGACGACGGGCTCTGCCACGGTCATCGCGGGCAGCGACGCGGTCATGGTTCCCGCCCGGAAGGCCGACTGCTGCCACGCTGTTCCGGCGAGGGCGACCACCACCCATGCGTAGAGCTCGGGACTGCGCAGCAGCGGCAGAATGCCGTCGTCGAGTTGGTCGACGACGCCCTTGGTCAGCACGGCGAACACACCCCACAGCGATCCGGACACCAGCGCCAGCAGCACCGCGGCCACTGAACCGGACCAGATCCGTGCGCCGATCACACACAGCAGCAGCGCAGGCCCGAGGACCGCCGCGACCACCGACCAGGTTTCCAGCGATGCCCGCGACTGCCCGGCCTGCGGATTGCCGACGGTGACGATCACTGCGACGCTGCCCGCGAGGACCACCGCCCAGAGCCATTCCCAGCGGGTGACCTGGTGACTGGCGAGTTTGGCGCTCATCGGCAGAGCGAACAGCAGCGAGCTCACGATCAGCGCCTGCACCAGCAGCACCGAGCCGAAAGCCAGTGCGGCGGCTTGAAACCCGAAGCCTGCGGCGGCCACCAGACTGCCGGCCCACCACTGCCGGTCGCGCAGCAGGCGGGCGAACAGCTCGACGTGGCCGACCGGCTCGTCGGTGATTTGGTGAGCCGAGCGCTGGTGGATGACGTCGCCGATCGCGATGAACAGGGCCGCGCCCAGCGCGAGCAGGGCGGCGATGTCGGCCTTGGCCATCAGCGCTCCTTTGCAGGTAGCGGAACGTGGGGGCGCACACCACATCGACCTGCTTGAATAGCGGAGGTCGAGGCGTTCGCGGTTTCGACGATAGCTACCAGGCGCCGCGCTGCGCGGCAGGTGTGCGGGCTGCGACCCGCGAGAGGTGTACGAGATGACGGAAAGCGATGCCGCCCACCCGGAGGCGCAGGACTCCCGGCCTTCCGCTGTACCGAGGCCGGTTCCACGACCGGGGCCGGTCCGTCCGGCCGCTCGGCCGGGTGCGTCGGCCGGCAGCGATCCGCATCGGTTCGGGCGGGTGGATCCCGACGGCACCGTCTGGCTGATCACCTCCGCGGGTGAGCGGGTGATCGGGGCTTGGCAGGCCGGTGATCCGGAGGCGGCCTACGCCCATTTCGGGCGCCGCTACGACGACCTCAAGACGGAGATCCAACTACTGGAGCGGCGGCTGGCCTCAGGCACCAGCGACGCCCGCAAGATCCGGTCGTCGGCGGCCAGCCTCGAAGAAGGGCTGGCGACGGCGGCGGTGTTGGGTGACGTCGACGCGCTGGCCGCGCGGCTGCGGACGATCCGCGAGCGCGCCGACGAAGCTGCGCAGGCCGAGAAAGCGCGGCGCGACGAGCACCGCGCCGAGCAGATCGCCCGCAAAGAGGCGCTGGTCGCGGAGGCGGAAGAACTGGCGGCGAATTCGGTGCAGTGGAAGGCGGCCGGTGATCGGCTGCGGGCCATCCTCGAGGAGTGGCGGACCATCACCGGCGTCGACCGCAAGACCGACGACGCGCTGTGGAAGCGCTATTCGGCGGCGCGGGAGACGTTCAACCGCAGGCGCGGCTCGCATTTCGCCGAGCTGGACCGGGAGCGCGCCAGTGCGCGGCAAGCCAAGGAGCGGCTGTGTGAGCGCGCCGAGGAACTGGCCGATTCCACCGACTGGAATGCGACGGCCGCGGCGTTCCGTCAGCTGCTCGCCGAGTGGAAGGCCGCGGGCCGGGCGGCCAAAGAGGTCGACGACGCGCTGTGGAAGCGGTTCAAAGCGGCGCAGGACAAGTTCTTCACCGCCCGCAACGCCGTGAGCGCCGAACGTGACGCCGAGTTGCGGGCGAATGCCGCCGCGAAGGAGCAACTGTTGGCGCGGGCCGAGAAACTCGACACCACCGATATCGCTGCCGCCCGGGCCGAGTTGCGCTCGATCGCCGAGAAATGGGACGCGATCGGCAAGGTGCCCCGCGATCGCGCGGCCGAACTCGAACGCCGGCTGCGCGCGGTGGAGAAGCGGGTTCGCGAGGCCTCGGCGCCGGACTCCATCGATCCGCAGGCGCAGGCTCGCGCGGAGCAATTCCGTGCTCGCGCAGAGCAATTCGAACAGCAAGCGCAGAAGGCGGAGGCGGCCGGCCGCACCGCCGAGGCCGAGGAGGCACGCGCGAACGCGCGGCAGTGGCGTGAGTGGGCGGAGACCGCCGAGGGGGCGCTGGGCAGACGCAGCCGCTAGGCGCCGCTACTTCTCGGAGTCGTCCTCGTCGTCGTCGAGGGTTTGCAGAAGGTCCTTGGACTGGCGTTCGGCGGCCGCCCGGCGGCGTGCCTCCTCGGCCGCGATGTGTACCGCGGTGCGGGTCCACACCACCCGTGCCCAGTGGAACGTCAGCAGGATCACCGCGATCCAGGCGATGATCAGCCCCACGCCCGGACCTGGATGGCCCGCGCCGGCCGTCTGCCGCGACCACACCGCCAGCATGCCGGCCGCGCTGGCCACCGCTGAGCCGGCGAGCGCAAGCCAGGCCAGCGCCCAGCGGCGGGTCAGCAGCGCGAGCATCGAGAACCCGACAGAGAACACCAACGCCAGCCAGCTGAACACCCGCTGCGGCAGCGCGATTGCGGCCTCCGCCGCGCGGGGACCACCGAGCAGCGCGTCGAAGCCGCGAGCGTGGCCGGTATGCGGCAGCACGAACGACAACAGCAAGACGAAGACCAGGATCGCGACCACCAAAGCCCGTGCGCCGGGCTCGATTTCGCCGGCCACCCGTCGCTCTGCGGCGTCGATGTCCTTCTTGAACGCCTCGAAGTCGTTGTTGCTCACCGCGACACCCCGATGCGCGGCAGCCCCAACCCGACGGTGCGCGGGCGCCGCCCGGCCTCGTGCGCGTCGCCGGCGCGGGTGCGGCGGTGGGTGAGGACGGGCCCGTCGGCGATGAGGTGGTGCGGCGCCGCACCGGTGACGACGGTGGTGACGACGTCGCCTGGGCGGATGTCCCCGTCGGGCGCGAAGTGCACCAACCGGCCGTCGCGAGCCCGGCCACTCATCCGCAACGTGCGGTCGTCTTTGCGGCCCTCCCCCGCAGCCACCAGAAGTTCCACCGTCGCGCCGACCTGGGCGCGGTTCTCCTCCAGCGAGATCCGTTCCTGCAGCGCTATCAGCCGCTGATACCGTTCTGCCACAACATCTTTGGGCATTTGCCCGGGCATCTCCGCAGCCGGAGTGCCCGGCCGCTTGGAGTACTGGAAGGTGAACGCGCTGGCGAACCTGGCGCGCTCGACCACCTCGAGCGTGGCTGCGAAGTCATCTTCGGTTTCACCGGGAAACCCGACGATCAGGTCCGTGGTGATCGCGGCGTGCGGCATTGCGGCGCGCACACGGTCGATGATCCCGAGGTAACGCTCGGCGCGGTAGGACCTGCGCATCGCCTTCAGTACGCGGTCGGAGCCGGACTGCAGCGGCATGTGCAGGGCGGGGCAGACGTTCGGCGTCTCGGCCATCGCCTCGATCACGTCGTCGGTGAATTCGGCCGGATGCGGTGACGTGAAGCGGACCCGCTCGAGCCCGTCGACGTCGCCGCAGGCGCGCAGCAGCGACGCGAACGCGCCGCGGTCGCGCGCCAGCCGTGGGTTCGCGAACGACACGCCGTAGGCGTTGACATTCTGGCCCAGCAGCGTGATTTCGAGCACGCCTTGGTCCACCAGCGAGCGAACCTCGGCGAGGATGTCGTCGGGACTGCGGTCGACTTCCTTGCCGCGCAGCGCCGGCACGATGCAGAACGTGCAGGTGTTGTTGCAGCCTACCGAGATGGAAACCCAAGCGGCATAGGCGGATTCGCGCGCCGCAGGCAGGTTCGACGGAAATTCCTGGAGCGCCTCGGCGATCTCCACCTGCGCGGTGCTGTTGTGCCGGGCGCGTTCCAGCAGCACTGGCAGTGAACCGATGTTGTGGGTGCCGAAGACCACGTCCACCCACGGGGCCCGGCTCAGCACCGCGTCGCGATCCTTCTGCGCCAGGCAGCCGCCCACCGCGATCTGCATTCCGGGGTCGCGGTGCTTGCGCGGGGCCAGGTGGCTGAGGTTTCCGTACAGCTTGTTGTCGGCGTTCTCGCGCACCGCGCACGTGTTGAACACCACCACGTCGGCGTCGGCGCCGTCGTCGGCTTTGACATATCCGGCCGACTCCAGCAGCCCGGCCAGGCGCTCGGAGTCGTGTACGTTCATCTGGCAGCCATAGGTGCGGACCTGGTAGGTCCGGGCCGCCTGCGATGACGTCGCCACCGTCTGAGTCACGTGCCCAATGGTACGGAGGGCCTCAAATCGCAATTCTGGTCACCGGGTCAAGCTGAGCATCCGCTGGGTATGGTCAGCCCCATGGCTGAGGGCGCGACACCGATGGTTTCGCTGCGCGGCGTCAACAAGCATTTCGGCGACCTGCACGTGCTCAAAGACATCGACCTCGACGTGCAGCGGGGCGAGGTGGTGGTGATCCTGGGCCCGTCGGGATCGGGCAAGTCGACGCTGTGCCGCACCATCAACCGGCTGGAACCCATCGACTCCGGCACGATCACCGTGGACGGCGTCCCGGTGCCTGCTGAGGGCCGGGCGCTGGCGCGGCTGCGGTCCGATGTCGGCATGGTGTTCCAGTCCTTCAACTTGTTCGCCCACAAGACGATCATCGACAACGTCATGCTCGCCCCGGTCAAGGTCCGCAAGGTCAAACGCGACCAGGCCCGCAAGGAGGCGTTGGAGCTGCTGGATCGTGTCGGCATAGCCAACCAGGCCGACAAGTACCCGGCGCAGCTGTCCGGCGGCCAGCAGCAGCGGGCGGCGATCGCCCGATCATTGGCCATGCATCCGAAGGTGATGCTGTTCGACGAACCGACGAGCGCGCTCGACCCCGAGATGATCGCCGAAGTGCTGGGCGTCATGACCGATCTGGCCTCTGACGGCATGACGATGGTGGTGGTGACCCACGAGATGGGATTCGCGAGGCGTGCTGCCAACCGGGTCGTGTTCATGGCCGACGGTGCGATCGTGGAAGCGGCAGAACCGGCGCAGTTCTTCGAATCCCCCGAGAGCGACCGTGCCAAGGACTTCCTCGGCAAGATCCTCGAGCACTGACATTGGAACGCCGCATGCGTCTACGACCGCTTCAGCTGGCCGCGCTTGTTGCGATGCTGATGTCGACCCTCATGATGTCCGGTTGCGGCACCGGTGGCCACAAGGTGACCGTCGGTGTGAAGTTCGACCAGCCGGGTCTGAGTCTGCGCAAACCCGACGGTTCGCTGAGCGGATTCGACATCGACGTAGCCACGTACGTCGCAGAACACTTGGGCTACAAGCCGAATGAGATCGAATGGAAAGAAGCGCCGTCGGGCCAGCGGGAGACCTTGATCCAGAACGGCCAAGTCGACTACATCGTCGGCACCTATTCGATCACCGATGCGCGCAAGAAGAAGGTCGCGTTCGCGGGGCCGTACTTCCAGACCGGTCAAAGCCTGCTGGTGCGGTCGGACGAGACGAACATCGTCGGCCCGGAGTCGCTCCAGAACAACAAGAGGCTGTGTTCGGTAGCCGGTTCGACACCGGCGCAACGGATCAAGGACAAGTATCCGGGCGTGCAGCTGCAGCGCTATGACACCTACTCGCTGTGCGTGGAGGCGCTCAAGAACCGGGCCGTCGACGCCGTCACCACCGACGGGGTCATCCTCGCCGGCTACGTGCAGCAGAATCCCGGCGTGCTCAAGCTGACCGGGAAACCGTTCTCGACGGAGCTCTACGGCATCGGGGTGGCCAAGGACAACGACGAACTGCGTACGCAGATCAATGATGCGCTGCAGAAGATGATCGACACCGGGCAGTGGCAGAAGTTCTTCGAGGAGAATCTCGGCGCGTCGGGCTATACGCCTCCTCCGCCGCCGAAGATCGACCGATATGTGGCGCGCCCGGCGGCCGAGGCCGGCTCGCAGGTCTTGTCGCAGTATCGCAGCCAGATCATCGACGCCTTCTGGACCACGATCAAACTCGCTCTCTACTCGGCGATTGGTGCGCTGGTGCTCGGCACAATGCTTGCCGCGATGCGCCTTTCGCCGGTGCCGATACTGCGGTGGCTGGGCGCGGCGTACGTCACCATCCTGCGCAACACGCCGCTGACGTTGATTCTGTTGTTCTGCTCGTTCGGTTTGGCACAAACCCTCGGAATCACACTCGCCTCGGGGAAGTCGCCAACCTTTATCGAAGACAGTAACTTTCGGCTGGCCGTGCTGGGGTTGGCGATCTACACCGCCGCCTTCGTGTGCGAGTCGGTCCGCGCCGGGGTGAACACCGTACCGCTCGGACAGGCCGAGGCGGCGCGTTCGCTGGGGCTGACGTTCAGTCAGAACTTGCGTATAGTCCTGCTGCCGCAGGCCTTTCGGGCGGTGATCGCGCCGCTGGGGTCGGTCCTCATCGCGCTCATCAAGAACACCACGATCGCCTCGGCGATCGGTGTAGCCGAGGCGGCGCTGCTGATGAAAGACATGATCGAGAACACCGCCGCACTGCTTGCCGTCGGCGCGATCTTCGCAGCCGGCTTCGTGGTGTTGACATTGCCGCTGGGTGTGCTCTTCACGTATCTCGGACGACGGTTGGCGGTAGCGAGGTGAGCGAATCGACAGTGCTCTACGACGTGCCAGGGCCTCGCGCGGTGGCACGCAACCGGATCGTCTCCGTCGTCATCGTGGTGGCGCTGGCCGCAGCGATGTGGGTGGTGATAGCCCGGCTCGACGCGAAAGATCAACTGAGCGCCCAGAAGTGGCGACCTTTCACGACGGCGAATCTGTGGCAGACCTACATCCTGCCCGGCGTCCAAGGCACGTTGACAGCGGCGGCGATATCCATCGTGCTCGCGTTTGCGTTGGGCGTGGTGCTGGGAGTGGGCCGGTTGTCGACATCGCGGGTGATCCGGTGGATGTCCGGCACGGTCGTCGAGTTCTTCCGCGCGGTGCCGGTACTGATCATGATGATCTTCGCGTATTTCCTGTATGCGCTGTACGACGTATTCCCGTCCAAGCAGTTGGCGTTGGCCGGTGTGGTGACAGGGTTGACGTTGTACAACGGCGCGGTGATCGCCGAGATCGTGCGCGCCGGGGTCAATGCGCTGCCCCGGGGCCAGTCCGAGGCCGCGTTGGCGCTCGGTCTACGTCCCAGCCAGACGATGCGGTTGATCCTGCTGCCGCAGGCGATCACGGCGATGCTGCCCGCGCTGGTTTCGCAATTGGTGGTGGTGCTCAAGGACACGGCCATCGGCTACCAGATCACATTTCTGGAGATGGTCCGCCAGGGCACCTTGATCGGTGCGCAGTACAGCAACTATGTGCCCGCTCTGGTGGTGATCGCTGTCCTGATGATCATGGCGAACGTGACGTTGTCATGGCTTGCCGGCCGGCTGGAGGCTAGGCTGCGTCGTCGTAGCCGTACCGCTGCGGCGACGGCGCCAGTCACACGAACGGCCGAAATGGACACGGCTGGAGCGTAGAGCTGCAGGGGGAAAGTTCTTGGGAGACAAGCTGCTCAGCCGCCGCCGCCTGCTGATACTTGGCGCCCTCGTGCTCGCGGTCATCGCCACCGTGGTGATCCTCGTGGTGAGGCAGCCGAGTGCAGACAAGATCACCATCGGCGTGAAGTACGACCAACCGGGTTTGTCGCTGAGAAAGCCGGACGGCTCGATGAGCGGTTTCGACGTGGATGTGGCGAGATATGTGGCCGGGCAGCTCGGATACCAGGATGACCGGATCGAGTGGAAGGAGGCGCGGCCGGCAGACCGCGAACAGCTGATCGAGCAGGGCGAGGTCGACTACGTCGTGGGCACGTATTCGATCACGCCAGAGCGTAAGCAGAAGATCGGCTTCGCCGGACCCTATTTCCAGTCGGGGCAAAGCCTGTTGGTGCGTGCGGACAACAACTACATCGTCGGCCCAGAGTCGTTGACTGGCAACCGGATCGTGTGCTCGGTGCCGGATTCCACATCGGCGCAGCGGATCAAGCAGAAGTATCCGGATGTGCAGTTGCGGTTGTATGACACGTACTCGGCGTGCGTGCAGGCGTTGAAGGACGGCATGGTAGAGGCGGTGACCACGGACGCGGTGATCCTGGCCGGCTACGCCGCACAGGATCCCGGCACGATGAAGCTTGTGGGGCAGCCGTTTTCGCTGGAACTGTACGGAATCGGACTGGCGAAGGACAACAATGATCTTCGGGTGAAGATCAATGGTGCGCTGCAGAAGATGATCGACAGCGGCGCATGGCAGGCGGCGTTCGACAAGAACCTGGGGCCGTCCGGCTACAAGGCGCCGCCGCCGCCGCGAATCGACCGGTATTGAGATTTGCCCCTGCGCCGAGTGTGAGGTTGTTCCACCCTTTTCATGATGAGGCGTGGCTCAACCCGACACTCGGCGCAGCAGCGCCCGGCTCAGCCGTCGTCGCGGCCAACCGCGCGCACCGTCGGACATCAGCGCCGCACGAGCGGCATTGCGACCGCACACACCGTGCACTCCCCCGCCCGGGGTGGCGCCCGCACTGCCGAGAAAGACGTTTTCGACCGGTGTCTCGGCTCGGCCGAATCCAGGGGCAGGCCGAAAAATCAACTGCTGGTACAGCTGAGACGTTCCACCGTTGACCGCTCCGCCGTGCAAGTTGGCGTCGCTGGCCTCGAGGTCGGAAGGCCGCTGAGTGACTTTGCCGACGACGTGCTCGCTGAACCCGGGCGCGTGTTCTTCGAGCACTTCGTCGACAGCCTGCGACAATCGGTCGGCGGACGCGTCGTCGAATACGCCGCGAGGCAAATGCGTGTAAGCCCAAGCACTTTCAGTGCCTGCTGGTGAGCGGGTGTGATCGGCGGTGGTCATCTGCCCGAACAACATGAACGGGCGCTGTGGAACGGTGGCGGTGTTCAAGTCGGCCATCCACCGCACCAGCCCGTCATGGTTGGCACCGAGGTGTACCGTGCCCGCTTCGGTCAAGGCCTTGGACCGCCATGGGATCGCAGAGTCCAAGGCATAGTTGATCTTCAAAACCGGTGTGTCCCAAACGAATCGGCTCATACCGCGAGACACCACGTCGGGGATCACATCGGCAGGGAGCAGTTCGCACAAGAGCCGCGGCGCAGACGTGTCAGCGATCACGGCCCGGCGCACCTGCACGGTCGTGCCGTCGGCGACGCGCACTCCGACGGCGCGGCCGCCGCGCACGTCGATCCCGACGACCTCGCGGCCGCACTGGATCTGCGCGCCGGCGGAGGTAGCCCTGTTGACCAGCGCCGCCGCCAGCTGACCGGCACCGCCGACGGGTACCGGCCAGCCACCGTCTTGGGCCATCATGATCAGCAGGTACCCCATCACCCCGCTACCGGGAGCGTCGATCGGCACATCGGCGTGCATTGCGTTTCCCAACAGCAAAAGCCGGGCCGCCTCGCCGCCGAAGAGCTGCTCAGCCATCACACCGGCGGGCAGCATGAGCATGTGGGCCAAATCGAGAGCGCCGGATGCGCCGAGCTTGCGTAAGAGCGCAGTTGCACCGCGAATCGGGGGGAACGGCGCAAACAGAGTTGCCAGCAGGCCGTCCTTGATGTCTTGCCACTGCTCGAACAACTCGGCCCACCGCTGCCCGTCGCCAGGATGGCGTCGGTCGAGTTCGGCCACGGTGCGGTGCAGGTCTCGGTAGATCAGCGGCGCATCCTCGTCATCAGCCGAGCTTGGATGTCCGACGACGGCTGGGGCATGAGTCCAGCGCAGCCCATGCTCTTCGAGGTTCAGCGCCTGCAGCGCCGGCGACACCACCGACAGCGGGTAGAACGCGCTGTACAAGTCGCTAATGTATCCCGGGAACAGTTCGGCGCTTTTGACCGCGCCGCCCGGTGCGGGTTGTGCTTCGAGCACGAGCACATCCCAGCCGGCATCGGCAAGCATCGCGGCAGCCACCAGCCCGTTGTGGCCGGCGCCGATGACGACCGCGTCAGCCGTTCGGCTGCTCACTGAGGCTCACTGCGGCGTTCGGCCAGAGCAGCCAGCCTGCGCAGGCATTCCTTGTTTCTGGGCCATGCCGCAGCCAGCGCCAGTCGGCGCGGCACCCAACTGAGCGGACCGCCGACAGGGACCTCAGCCATGTCGATCCGACATCCGTCTTCAGTATCGAAGAGCCGCAACGTTATTCGCGCCCCGCCGAACGGCCTGCCCTTTGCGAGGAGAACGATCTCTTCCTCCGGTTTGCACGACTCGACCTCGGTCTCATCGTTCAGCACCACCGGCCAAATGCCGATCGTATGGTGAATCTTGCTGCCCGGGGCGGGCCAGCGAGGATCGACTGCCCGCATCCTGGTGTTGCCGACCACCCATTGCGAATACGTCCAGCCGTCCGCGATCACCTCCCAGACCCGCTGACGCGTTGCCGTCGTGTCCCGCGTCGCGGTCAGTGGGCTGTCGGCTTCTTTCGGCGATGTCATTCCGCGTCCTTTCAGTGGCTTCCTGTTCGGGTGAGGATCAACCGGTTCGCAGCCGACTTCACCGAGTCGGGCAAGAACCAGTTAGTGACGCCTACAGCTTTCGAAATACATGACCCGCCAATGACCTTCCGATCGCCGCGCATCATCGCGGCATAGCCCTGCTCGGCCACTCGGCGTGGGTCTTCTTTGGGCATACGGCCGAGCAAGGTGTCGGCCATACCAGCGCGCGCGAAGAAGCGGGTCGCGGTAGGGCCAGGCATCAACGCGGTGACGCTGACTCCGGTGCCGCGCAACTCGTCGTGAAGAGCCAGGGCAAACGACTGGACGAACGATTTCGACGCGTTGTAGATCGACTGATCCCATCCGGGCATTCCCGCCACGATCGACGAGGTGAACAACGCCCTGCCGGCTCGGCGAGCAGCCATGTCTTTGATCACCAGCTTGGCCAGATGGACCGTGGAGCGCACGTTCAGCGCGACGATCGCGAGGTCGTCCTCCAGACTCCCCTCGAGAAAAGGCCCGGCCCGGCCGATACCGGCGTTGAGCACCGCCGCGTCAAGCGGGCGCCCGTCTTCGGTGACCGCGCGGTAGAGACGTTCGACTCCCTCGGGATGGCGAAGATCCACCTGAACCGGCCGGGCACGCACGCCAGCGTCGGCAAGCTCGTCGGCTCGTGAGACCACGGCTGGCTCGTCAGCGGCCAGGACCAGGTCGTATCGATCTCTGGCGAAGCATCGGGCCAGTTCGTATCCGATCCCGCTCGAGGCGCCCGTCACCAATGCGAGGCGGTTTTCCATCTCGGCTGGCTACCCTGAGCCAGCCACGCCAAACGCCCCACCCAGCGTCTACGTCCGCCGCCGCTCCAGCTCCAGCGCCAGCTCGGTCTTGACGACGTCGAAGCACAGGGCTTCGCTGTAGCCGCGCCGCGCCAGCATTCCGACCAGCCGCCGCATGACCTTGGCTTGGTCGCCGTCGAGGTTCTCCCGGCGCAGCTTCGTGCGGACCAGCGTGACGGCCCTGTCATGCTCACTAGCCGCATCGAGCCGACCCAGCGCCGCCTCGATGACGTCATTGTCGAGACCCTTGGTCCGCAACTCGGCGGCCAACGCGCGCTTGCCTTTTGAAGCGCTGGCTCCGCGTGACTGCACCCACTGCTCGGCAAACCCGACGTCGTCGACCAGACCGACATCAGTCAACCGATCCAGCACCTTGGCGCTGACGTCGTCGGGATAGCCACGCTTCTTCAGCTGTGCGGCCAGCTCTGCCCTGGTGCGGGCCCGCGCGGTGAGCAGGCGCAGACACAGTGCCCGCGCCTGCTCCTCGCGCTTCTCAGAAGTCGACGGGGGCTGGCAGTACGTCATCGGTGATCACGGCGCCAATGCCCAGCTTCTCCTTGATCTTCTTCTCGATCTCGTTGGCCACGTCGACGTTTTGGAGCAAGAAGTTGCGGGCGTTCTCCTTGCCCTGGCCCAGCTGCTCGCCTTCGTAGGTGAACCACGAACCGGACTTGCGGATGAAGCCCTGCTCCACCCCCATGTCGATCAGCGAGCCTTCGCGGCTGATGCCCTTGCCATACAGGATGTCGAACTCGGCCTGTTTGAACGGCGGGCTGACTTTGTTCTTGACGACCTTGACGCGGGTGCGGTTGCCCACCGCGTCGGTGCCGTCTTTCAGTGTCTCAATTCGCCTGACATCCAAGCGAACTGAGGCGTAGAACTTCAATGCCTTTCCGCCCGTGGTTGTTTCGGGGCTGTTGTGCACCATCACCCCGTCGGCGAAGTAGTTGTGCGAGCCTTCGACCTCGATGTCGAAGCGGTTCATCGACCGAGTGCGCGGCTTGACGTGGACGTCGAGGACGCGCGCGGGTACCAGCCGCTCCGAGGGTTCGACGAACTGCGGCGTCACCGTGCCCTGTCCGCGGAAACGAGGCAGCAACTTGTACTCCATCGACGGCGCGATGTAAGGCGCCACCAACTCTTGGAATTTCGCTGTGGCCTCCGTGGAGAACACCAACACTGCCCTACCAGCCCTGCCCAGCTGACGGAGTCTGACATCGAGGCCATGGGTGTCACGAAGATAGTCCCGCAATCTCATTCGGGTACCTTCGCTCATCGCCTCAACGCAGATCTCGATGCGGCCACTGCCCCCAGCGGTGCGCTGCTGCACTCCTTTCGACCGCACGGTGAAAGAGCCGTCGTCCATGTACCAGATCGCCAACGCCAGCGGGGTGAGCGCCTTGAGGTACTCCTCGGAGAAGAACTTCTTGCCGTCGCCGAGATAGACCGCACGCTGCAATTCAGCTAGTTCCGGCAACGGAGTGAAGTCCACGAAGCGAGCGCCTTTGTCGTTCACTCTCATCGTGTGCTTGATATTGCCCAGTAGGGCGGTCTTCCACTGCAGGTAGTCCACTTGCTTGGCGCCATGTCCCAACCGGAACCGCACACCGTTGCGGTTGCGCAGGTTCGGTGAAAGGTTGCCGTCTCCCATGAGCGAACCGAGCACCACCTGGAACTGTTGCTCGCTGAGCAGATGCGGCTCGCTCGCCATCACACGATCGCCCGCGATGATGTCACCAGCCTCCGTCCAACCAGCCGGCGTGCGGATGAGGTGGTTAGGCGTCATGGCGAACTGCGACTTGCCGTTTCCGCCGGACTTCTCGACGGTGAACTGCAAGAACCGCTCGGCGGGACCATTGTTGAACCAGTTCACGATCTTGCGGGGCACGATCCGGTCGGTGTCCGGGTCATAGGACAACACCTCGACGTCCATCTTCTGGTTGACGATCTTGCCGATCTTCTCGGTGGTGCCGTCGGCCAACTGGACGCGGGTGTCATAGGAACCGCACCCGAACATCACACCGATCTTTTCCCGCAGCTGGTTGATGAAGATCGCCGTCGTCCCCGAATTGCTCAGCGCGCCCGTGATCTTCCGCAGCGCCTGGCTCATCAACCGGGCCTGCAGACCGACGTGGCTGTCGCCCATTTCGCCTTCGATCTCCGCGCGCGGCACAAGCGCCGCCACCGAGTCGATCACGATGATGTCCAGCGCGCCGGAGCGGATCAGCATGTCGGCGATCTCCAGCGCCTGCTCGCCGGTGTCGGGCTGGCTCACCAACAGCGACTCGGTGTCCACACCGAGCTTCTTGGCGTATTCGGGGTCCAGCGCGTGCTCGGCGTCGATGAACGCCGCGATGCCGCCCTCCGCCTGGGCGTTGGCCACCGCGTGCAGAGCGACGGTGGTTTTACCCGAGGACTCGGGGCCGTAGATCTCGATGACCCGGCCTTTGGGCAGGCCTCCGATACCCAGCGCCACGTCGAGCGCGATCGAGCCTGTGGGGATCACCGAGATGGGTTGACGCACCTCGTCCCCCAGGCGCATCACCGAGCCTTTGCCATGGGCCTTCTCGATCTGGGCCAGCGCCAGTTCCAGCGCCTTGTCGCGGTCAGGAGCCTGAGTCATGAGTGATGCCTCTCTCACGTAGTGATGTTCGGTTGATCGAGGTCTCGATCAGTTGGTCGCGACGCTAGAGCAGACCACCGACAAGTCCCGTCCGCCGCACATCGACCACTGTAGACGAACATCTGTTCGACTCAAGATGACACGCCGAGCCACTCACCATTGGTCGCGAGGCACGTCGAAGTCGGCGCACAGCGCCCGCCAGACGTCACGAGGATCGACACCGTCCTCGATCGCCTGCGCCGCTGTGCGTCCTCCCAGACTGGTCAGCACATGGTCGACAAGCACCGACGCCCCATACGCGGCACCGAACTGTTTAGTGACCAGTTCGTGGAATTCCGTCAGCCGCATCGCAGCCCAAATTACGCCACCGCGTCGCGGCACACCCGTACCGGATCTGCCACGTCGCCGACGCTCGCGGCCGCCTGCCGCGCGGCCGCACGGTAACCGGGTGACGCCAGCACCTCCCCGACCGACGATGCCAGCGCCTCGGCGGTCAGCGGCCGAACCAGCCGCGCACTTCCTTGCCGCACAACGCGATTCGCGATCTCCCACTGGTCTCCGCCCCCGGGCACCACCACCAGCGGCACGCCGGCCAGCAGGGTCTTGCTCACCATCCCGTGCCCGCCGCCGCACACGACGACGTCGGCACGCGACAGCAGCCGGTCCTGACGCCCCAACCCGACGACCGCCCACGGCGGCGCCGGCAGATCCTCACCGGCGAGCCGCGACACCACCACCCGCGCCCCGTCCGGCAGCGTCGTGCCCGGAATCAAGCAGTCCAGCGCTACCTGCGCCAAGCCCAGCGCACCGGTCTGCGCCGTCGACGGCGCCACCACGACGACGGGCCCGTCGCCGGGCGGCAGCGACAACTCGGCGTCGGTGGGCTCGAAGTGCAGCGGCCCCACCACCACGGCCTCGGCCGGCCAATCCGGCCGAGGCACCTCCAACGCCGGCAAGGTCGCGATCAGCCGCCGCAGCGGATCGACACCCTTCGCCGGCAGCCCCACGGCCACCCGCGCCGCCGCGCGTTGCCGCTGCCCCTCCCGCAGCGAGCGCGCCGTCAGGCGGCGCATCACGGCGTCTCGCACGCGGCCGCGGATTCCGACACCGGGCGCGAGCCCACTTCCGATGGGCGGCAAGCCTTTTGACGGCAGATACAACGGATGGGGAGACAACTCGATCCACGGCACGCCGACCATCTCGGCGGCCAGCGCTCCGCAGGCGGTGATCACGTCGGACACGATCACGTCGAGCTCCAAGGCCGCCAGCGCAGGCGCATTGAGCACCGCCATCCGCGCCGCCCGCTGGTGGATCTTCGCGCCGGCGTCACGGTCGTCGTCGAGCTCGGTGGGGTCTAGGCCCAAAAGCTCGATCGCGTCGACACCCGCGGCGCGCGCGGTGTCCAGCCACTGCACGCCGGTCAGCAACGTCGGCTGATCACCGGCGGCCAGGAACTTCAGGCACAACGCGATGGCCGGGAACGAGTGCCCCGGATCAGGCCCGGCGACCACGGCCACACGCACCGGCCTACCCTGCCACACGCAATGCTCCTAGGCTGGCGGGCATGACCGATCAGCTGCCCGCCCGTCCAGTGACCACCGACCCGGCGGCCGTCGTCGAGCGCTTTCTCTACGCCCTGCGCGACAAGGATTTCGACGCCGCCGACGCCGCGCTCGCCGAGGACGTCGTCTACGAGAACGTCGGCTACTCGAGGGTTCGCGGCCGCCGGCGCACGATGAAACTCATGCGGGGGCTGAGCCGGCCCAGCGCGGGTTTCGACGTCAAGTTCCACCGGATTGCCACCGAAGGCTCGTCGGTGCTCACCGAACGCACTGACGTGCTGGCGTTCGGCCCGTTCCAGGCGCAGTTCTGGGTGTGCGGCGTGTTCGAGGTCCGCGACGGCCGAATCACGTTGTGGCGCGACTACTTCGACGCGGTGGACTTCCTCAAGGCGGTGGTGCGCGGGCTGCTCGCTATCGCGATCCCGCCGCTGCGGCGGTCGCTGTAGCTAGCCGATCAGCCGTCGAGGGCCGTTGAGTTCGTCGAACGCCTGCGCCCAGCCGAGCAGACGGTCGGTGGCGCCGACGAGCTCGTTGCGGTACTGCTGACGCGACATCGGCGAGCTCGACGTGGACACCAGCTGCGCGGCGGCGTTGACCATGTCGTGGTACTGGCGCACGCCGTGGTCGAGCTGCTGGGCGAAAGCGTGGATCGTCGGGCTCAGCGACACGCGTGACGACGGGGTGGCGCGCATGGTCTTCTCCATCGAGACGATGTCGCGGGCTGTGGCCGCCATCGTTGCGGCTGCCTCGTCGGCGGTTCGGGTCACTTCCTGAATTTCATTGGGCGGCAACAGCTCTGCGCGCTCGATGACCCCGAGCAACGAGAACATCCCGCGTTCTGCCGCGGCGAGCGCGGCCATGGGCTCCCGCGCCGCCGACCCGAACGGAGGCAGCCGGCGCACCACGCCCGGGCGGGGTGCGGGCAGTGGTTCCTTATGCAGCCAGCGCCACCGCAAGCCCAGCAGCGTCGCCAGCCAGGCCGATCCCACCGCGAACGCGCCGGGGATGGGCAGCGCCCACGCCGGCGTGCTCCACGACGCCAGTAACGCCGTCACCATCGCCCAGAACAAGAACGTGCCGGTAAACAACAGCGTCAGCCGCGCCGCCCAGCGGCGCTTGCGCAGTAGCCGCGCCCGCGGATCGGCGGCACGCTTGATCGTGTGCGCCAGCAGGTCGGCGTACTCACTGACGGTGTCGACACCCCGCTGCCGCAGCGAGCGGTAGGCGCTTCGAGGTTTCACCGCCATCGACACGGGCCTTACTGCTGGCTGAGGGGGTTCTGCTGCGCCGGCTCAGTAGCCGGGGTGGCCGGCGTGGGCGACGCTGTCGTGCCGCCGGCGGGCAGAGCCTCCCCACGCATCGACGCCCGGATCTGCTCGAGCCGCGAATGCCCGGCCATCTGCACGCTGGCCTGCTGTACCTCGAGCATCCGGCCCTGCACCGAGTTCTGCGCCAGCTCGGCGGCACCCAGCGCGTTGGCGTAGCGGCGTTCGATCTTCTCGCGGACCTCGTCGAGGCTGGGCGTGTTGCCCGGTGCGGCCAGCTCGCTCATCGACCGCAGCGACGCGCTGACCTGCTCCTGCATCTTGGCCTGCTCCAGCTGCGAGAGCAGCTTGGTGCGCTCAGCGATCTTCTGCTGCAGCACCATCGCGTTCTGCTCGACCGCCTTCTTGGCCTGCGCGGCAGCGTTGAGCGCCTGGTCATGCAGGGCTTTGAGGTCCTCGACGCTCTGCTCGGCCGTGACCAGCTGTGCCGCGAACGCCTCGGCAGCGTTGTTGTACTCGGCGGCCTTGGCTGCATCCCCTGCCGCAGTGGCCTGGTCGGCCAAGGTCAGCGCCTGGCGCACGTTGACCTGCAGCTTCTCCACGTCGGCGAGCTGACGGTTGAGCCGCATCTCCAGCTGACGCTGGTTGCCGATCACCTGGGCGGCCTGCTGGGTGAGCGCCTGGTGCTGGCGCTGTGCCTCCTCGATGGCCTGCTGGATCTGGACCTTCGGGTCGGCGTATTCGTCGACCTTGGACGAGAACAGCGCCATCATGTACTTCCACGCCTTGACGAACGGGTTGGCCATGAGTCGGTTCCACCTTCGTTTCTGGAGTTGGTGTCGTGCTGTCGGGCCTAGACAACGGGCGTGTGGCCAATTTATCCGTTTCCCGCCGTCAACCGCAGGGGGTCACGCGAGCGCCATCTGCTCTTCGGGCACGCCCTCGTCGGCCGCCAGGGAGACGACCGGCGGGATGACCACCTTGGTTGCCTCGTCGATGTTGGCCGCCGTGGTGACAACGTCGGCCACCTCGGCGCGCTCCTGACGCTGCAATTGGCGGCCGGCATCCGTGAGCACCTCGGACAGCGGGATGTCCAGCGCCCCGCAGATCGCAGTCAGTAGTTCGCTCGACGCTTCTTTGCGTCCCCGCTCCACCTCCGACAGATAGCCCAGGCTCACTCTCGCCGAGTCGGAAACCTCACGCAGGGTCCGCCCCTGCGACATGCGGGCGCGGCGAAGCACGTCGCCGATCACCTCGCGCAGCAACGCTGCCATGGTGCACTCCTTCAGTGGCGGATCTCTACGGACGACCTCTCCATTGGCAACGTCAGCCGCCCGCCGGATGGTTCCCGGCGGCCCGGTCCTCAGCCCGGCGTGCGCCCTTGACCGCCTGCGTGACGTAGTCGATTCCGGTGACCACCGTGAGCAGGATCGCGCCGGCCATGATCACCACCGCGGCGGTGTGCCACATCCCGGCCAGCGGCAGGATGAACAGCCCGATCGCGACCGTCTGCACCAGCGTCTTAAGCTTGCCGCCGCGGCTTGCCGGGATCACGCCGCGGTGCAGCACGGCGAACCGCAGCACGGTCACCCCGATCTCGCGGACGAGGATGACCACCGTCACCCACCAGGGCAATTCGTGCAGCAGGGAGAGCCCGACGAGCGCCGCGCCCAACAGCGCCTTGTCGGCTATCGGATCGGCCAGCTTGCCGAACTCGGTGATCATCCCGTAGCTGCGGGCCAACGCGCCGTCGAACCGGTCGGTGATCATGGCCACCGCGAAAATCACGAATGCCGCGATCCGCCAACGGCTTTCATCGCCACCGTCGGCGAACAGCGCGAACAGGAACACCGGCACGAGCACAAGCCGGACAGCGGTCAGCACGTTGGCGATATTGACCAGCCGCGCCGTCGGTGACGTGGTCGCCGCCGCCGGGTCACGTGAGGTGGGCGCTGGCACCGCATCAGAATATCCGTTGCACGCAGCCGATATGTTCGGTGTGTGAGCGACGCGCGTCCCGACGGCCTGGTGATTCGGCGGGCGAGAACATCCGACGTGCCGGCCATCAAGGACCTGGTCGACATCTACGCCGGCAGGATTCTGCTGGAGAAGAACCTCGTCACCCTGTACGAGGCAGTCCAGGAATTCTGGGTCGCCGAACTCGACGGCGAAGTGATCGGCTGCGGGGCTTTGCATGTGATGTGGTCGGACCTCGGCGAGGTACGCACGGTCGCCGTGCACCCGAAGGTCAAGGGCCAGGGCATCGGCCACGCGATCGTCGACCAGTTGCTCCGCGTCGCGCGCGAACTGGAGCTGCAGCGCGTGTTCGTGCTCACCTTCGAGACCGAATTCTTCAGCAAGCACGGCTTCGTCGAGATCGAAGGCACCCCCGTCACCGCGGAGGTCTACGAGGAGATGTGCCGCTCCTACGACACCGGTGTGGCGGAGTTTCTCGACCTGTCCTACGTCAAGCCCAACATTCTCGGAAACTCGCGAATGCTATTGATGCTCTAGGCGATTTCGGGGCGCTAACCGGCGCTCAGCGCCGGGAAACGCACCGAAATCGCTACTCGCCGTCGTCGGCGGCGTCGACGCCGCGGATCGACGCGAGCGTCGCGGCGAGTTCGTCGGGCTTGACCAGCACTTCGCGGGCCTTCGACCCCTCACTGGGGCCGACGATGCCGCGGGTTTCCATCAAATCCATGAGCCGTCCGGCCTTGGCGAACCCCACCCGCAGCTTGCGCTGCAGCATCGACGTCGATCCGAACTGCGACGACACCACCAGTTCCACGGCCTGCAGGAAGACGTCCATGTCGTCACCGATGTCAGGGTCGACCTCTTTGCGCTCGCCGCTGGTCTTGGTGGCGGTGACGCCCTCGGTGTACTGCGGCTCGGCCTGGGCTTTGCACGCGGCGACGACAGCGTGGATCTCTTCGTCGGTGATGTAGGCGCCCTGCAGCCGGATCGGCTTGTTGGCGCCCATCGGCAGAAACAGCCCGTCGCCCATCCCGATCAATTTCTCGGCGCCCTGCTGGTCGAGGATCACCCGGCTGTCGGTCAGCGACGACGTCGCGAAGGCCAACCGGGACGGCACGTTGGTCTTGATCAGCCCGGTCACGACGTCGACGGACGGGCGCTGCGTGGCCAGCACAAGATGGATGCCGGCGGCGCGGGCCTTCTGCGTGATCCGCACCACTGCGTCTTCGACGTCGCGCGGCGCCGTCATCATCAGGTCGGCGAGCTCGTCGACGATCGCCACCACATAGGGGTACGGCTGGTACTCGCGCTTGCTGCCCAGCGGCGTTGTGATCTGGCCCGCCTTGAGCTTGGCGTTGAAGTCGTCGATGTGACGCACCCGCGAGGCCTGCATGTCCTGGTAGCGCTGCTCCATCTCCTCGACCAGCCATGCCAGCGCGGCCGCCGCTTTCTTCGGCTGCGTGACGATCGGGGTGATCAGGTGCGGAATGCCTTCGTACGGCGTCAGTTCCACCATCTTGGGGTCGATCAGGATCATCCTGACCTCCTCCGGTGTGGCACGGGCCAGCAGCGACACCAGCATCGAGTTGATGAAGCTCGACTTGCCCGAACCGGTGGAACCGGCCACCAGCAGATGCGGCATCTTGGCGAGGTTCCACGAAACGTATTCGCCCTCAATGTCTTTCCCGAGCCCGATCACCAGCGGATGGTGGTCGCGACGGGTGGACGGGTCGGTGAGCACATCGGCCAGCCGCACCATCTCGCGGTCGACGTTGGGCACCTCGATGCCGACGGCGGATTTGCCGGGGATCGGCGCGAGCATCCGGACGCTCTCGGTGGCGACGGCGTAGGCGATGTTCTTCTGCAGCTGCGTGATCTTCTCGACCTTCACGCCGGGCCCGAGCTCTACCTCGTAGCGGGTGACGGTCGGGCCGCGAGTGCAGCCCGTGACGGCGGCGTCGACCTTGAACTGCTGCAGGACCGACGAGATCGCCTCGACCATGTGGTCGTTGCTTGCGCTGCGCCGCTTCGGCGGATCGCCGGGGATCAGCAGGTCCAGCGACGGCAGGACATAGGGACCTTCGACGACCCGGTCGAGCACGGCGAAATCCGCGGCGGCGGGCTTCTTCGCGCGGCGGCGCGGTTTGGTCTCGACGGGCGGCTCCGCCGCGACGGGAGGTTCGGGGATGGTCGGCGCGTCCTCGTCGAGCGGGTAGGCGTCGGCGTTCGGGTATCCGCCGTAAGCCGGTTTCGACGCCTGCGCCTCGTCGTAGTCGTCGTATTCGGACGAGTCGTCGTCCTTGTCGTCGTAGTCGTTGTCGTCGTAGTCGTTGTCGTCGTAGTCGTTGTCGTCGTCGTCGTACTCGTGCCGGGCGGGCAGGCCTCGGACGGCGAACATCGCGCGCAGCGTCGCCGGCACCTCGCGGACGGTGGTGCCTGAGAGCAGCAGCACGCCGAACAGCACCCCGATGAACAGCAGCGGCGCGGCGATCCACGCAGTCACGCCGTCCGCCAGCGGTCCGCCGATCGCGAACCCGACAAAACCGGCGGCGTGCTGGCGACCGGTAGGTGTCGACGGCGAACCGGACCACAAGTGCCAGAGTCCGAGAGCGGGCAGCGCGATCATGGTCGAGCCGAGCACCAGCCGGGGCCGCGCCTCCGGTTCGGGTTCGGTGCGGGTCAACGTCACCGCGACGGCGAGCGCGATGATCGGCAGGAGCACCACGGCCGAGCCGATCAGCGTGCGCAGCGCAGTATCCACCCACAGGCCGACAGGTCGGGCTGCGTCGAACCAGCTGCTGGCGGCGATCAGCACCGCAACGGCGATCAGTGCCAGCGCGATGCCGTCGCGGCGATGACCCGGCTCGATGTCGTGAGCCCGGCCCACCGACCGTGCCGCTGTGCCGGTAGCCCGGGCGACCAGCAGCCAGGTAGCCCGTGCGCCGCGGCCGACCGCAAACGCTCCGGCGGCGACGGATCCGCGGCCGGCCGGCTTGCGCCGATTGACCGGTTTCTTACGTGGTGCCGGCCGCGAGCCGCTCCGCGAACTGGCCTTTGACCTGGTCGTTCGACTCCCCGAGCGGGCTGCGGTCTTGCTGGGCATGCCGGCAAGCCTAGTCCCATGAGCCTCAATCGCACCATTCGCCACACTAGTTACAAAAGCGTCTCGTTATGCCGACTTGGCGGTCACGATGTCGTCGGCAAGCGGCGCTATCACCGCGATGATCTGGGTGACCGTCTCGCCCGGCACACCGGCTGCCTCCAGGCTTGCAGTCAGGTGGCCGGCGACCCGATCGAAGTGCCGCATCGTGATGCCGCGGCCTTGGTGTACCTGGCGCATCGACGCCCCGGTGTACGGCTCGGGTCCTCCGAGCGCGGCTGCGAAGAATTCGACTTGCCGGCCCTTGAGGCGCGACATGTTGACGCCGCTGAAGAAGCCGGCGAGTTCGGGATCGTCGAGCACACGGCCGTAGAAGTCGTCGACCACGGCGTCCAGGGCCACGGCTCCGCCGATTTGTGCGTAGATGGTGGACATGCCGACCAGCGAACGGCACCGACGTTGCGGAGTCATTGTCGCGGAGTGGCACGGTCGCTACGAAGTGCTCACGGTTACGGTGAAGCGGATCTCATCCGCATTGAACCGAGGAGTCACATGGCCGTTGTCGTCGTCGCCACCATGACCGCCAAGCCCGAGTCCGTCGACACTGTGCGCGACGCCTGTAAGCGGGCGATCGAAGCGGTGCACCAGGAGCCCGGCTGTGAGCTGTACGCGCTGCACGAGAGCAATGGCACGTTCGTGTTCGTCGAGCAGTGGGCCGACGAGGAGGCGCTCAAGACGCACAGCACCGCACCCGCGATCGCGACGTTGTTCGGTGAGGTCGGCGAGCACCTGGACGGCGCGCCCGACATCAAGATGCTGCAACCCGTGCCTGCGGGCGATCCGGCCAAGGGCACGCTGCGGGGCTAGCAGATGGGTTCGCTAGACGGAAAGGTCGCGTTTGTCACCGGCGCGGGCCGCGGGCAGGGTCGCGCCCACGCAGTGAAGCTGGCCTCCGAAGGCGCCGACGTCATCGCCGTCGATCTGTGCGACCAGATCGCCTCGGTCCCTTACCCTTTGGCTACTGCCGACGACCTGGCTGCGACGGTGAAGCTGGTGGAGGAGACCGGGGCACGCATTGTCGCCACAGAGGCCGACGTGCGTCACGCGGCCGGGTTGGCCAGCGCGTTGCAGCCGGGGGTCGACGAGCTCGGCGGGCTGGACATCGTCGTTGCCAATGCCGGAATCGCCCCGATGCAAGCCGGTGTGGACGGCTGGCGAGACGTGATCGACGTCAACCTCACCGGCGCGTTCCACACCGTGGAGGCCGCGAAGCCCATCATGGTCGAGCAGGGCCGCGGCGGGTCGATCATACTGATCAGCTCGGTGATGGGACTGGTCGGCGGTGGCAGCGAGGATCCCGGGTCCATCGGCTACGCGGCCGCCAAGCACGGGATGGTCGGGCTGATGCGGGTGTACGCGAATCACCTTGCGCCGCATAAGATCCGGGTGAATTCCATACACCCGGCCGGTGTCGACACCCCGATGATCAACAACGAGTTCATCCGCGGATGGCTCGAGGAGGTGGTCGGCACGGCCGACGTCGACATGGGCAATGCGTTGCCTGTCGACGTGCTGGCGCCAGAGGACATCGCCAACGCGGTGGCGTTTCTGGTGTCCGACGCTGCCCGCTACATCACCGGCGTGACACTGCCCGTCGACGCCGGATACGTCAACAAGCGCTGACGCCGTCGAAACCCCGGGCGTCAGACCTCGATGACTGTCGGCACAATCATCGGCTGACGACGGTATGTCTCGCCCACCCATTTGCCGACGGTGCGCCGCACCGCCTGGGCGATCCGCGTGGGCTCGGTAACCCGTTCCTGCGCAAGCAGTTCCAGCTCTGCTTCGACCTTGCGCATGGCCGGCTCCAGCGCCTTAGGGTCTTCCGAGAAACCCCGCGACATCAGATGCACGGGCGCGGCCGGGCGACCAGTCCCCCGACGCACCACCACCGTCACCGCCACGAAGCCCGACGACAGGATCAACCGCTCGCCCAGCGTCGCATCGCCGACGTCGCCCAGCACCAGCCCGTCGACGAACATCTTGCCGACGTGGACCGCTCCGGAGATGCGCGCCCTGCCTGCGACCAAGTCGACGCTGACACCGTTCTCCGCCAAAAGAATCGACTCTTCGGGCACACCGGTCTTGGCAGCCAGCGCGGCGTTGGCCCGCAGATGCCGCCAGGTGCCGTGCACAGGCATCACGTTGCGCGGCCGGACCCCGTTGTACAGGAACAGCAACTCCCCGGCGTGAGCGTGACCCGAAACATGCACGCGCACTTGGTTATTGGTGACCACGCGAGCGCCGATCTTCGACAATGCGTCGATGACGCCGTACACCGCCTCTTCGTTGCCGGGAATCAGCGACGACGACAGCACGATGAGATCGCCTGCGGTCAGCGTGATGCTGCGGTGCTCGCCACGGCTCATCCGCGACAGCGCCGACATCGGCTCGCCCTGCGTGCCGGTGGTGATCAGCACCACCCGCTCGGGCGGCATCTCCTCCGCGGCGCCGATATCCACCACGTCGTCGTCGGCGACCTGCAGGAACCCCAGTTCTCGTGCGATGCCCATGTTGCGCACCATCGACCGGCCGACGAATGACACCTTGCGGCCCAACGACACCGACGCGTCGATGATCTGTTGCACCCGAGCCACATTGGATGCGAAGCATGCGACGATCACCCGACCGTCGGCCGAGCGGATCAGCCGGTGCAGCGCGGGTCCGATCTCGCTTTCCGACGGGCCGACACCCGGCATTTCGGCGTTGGTGGAGTCGACGAGCAGCAGATCCACGCCGCTGTCGCCGAGCCGCGACATGCCGGGCAGGTCGGTCGGGCGACCATCCAACGGCAACTGGTCGAACTTGATGTCGCCGGTATGCAGAACGGTGCCGGCGCCGGTGTCGATCGCAATGGCCAGCGCGTCGGGAATCGAATGGTTGACCGCGAAATAGCGGCACTCGAACACGCCGTAGCGCTGCTTTTGCCCTTCGGAGACCTCGATCAACGTCGGCTTGAGGCGGTGTTCGCGGCACTTCTCGGCGACCAGAGCCAGCGTGAACTTCGAACCGACGACGGGGATGTCGCCGCGCAGTTTCAACAGGTACGGGATGGCCCCAATGTGGTCTTCGTGCGCGTGGGTGAGCAGCAGCGCCTCGACGTCGTCGAGCCGGTTTTCGATGTGGCGCAGGTCGGGCAGGATCAAGTCGACCGCAGGTTCGTCGTGACCGGGAAACAGCACCCCGCAGTCGACGATCAACAACCGGCCGAGATGCTCGAAAACGGTCATGTTGCGGCCGATTTCGCCGATCCCGCCCAGTGCCGTCACGCGAAGCGCGCCGGGCGCCAACGGCCCCGGCGGCGTGAGCTCGGCCATCAGCGCAGGACCGCAGCGGCGCGCATGTCGGCGGCCAGTGCGTCGACTTCTGCTGGGGTGGCGGCGACTTGGGGCAACCGCGGATCACCGACGTCGATGCCCTGCAGACGCAGGCCGGCCTTGACCATGGTGACACCGCCGAGCCGCTTCATCGCGTCGCACAGTGGGCTCAGCGACACGTTGATCTTGCGGGCGGTCGCGACGTCTCCGGATTCGAACGCGGACAACAGCTCTCGCAGCTGGCCGGCGGCCAGGTGGGAGATCACGCTGATGAAGCCGATGGCGCCCATGGCCAGCCACGGCAGGTTCAGCGGGTCGTCACCGGAGTAGTACGCGAGCTTGGTCGACGCGATGATCTCGGCGGCCCCGTGCAGATCGCCTTTGGCGTCCTTGACAGCGACGATGTTGGGATGGTCGGCCAGTGCGCGGATGGTGTCGAAGTCGATGGGTATCACCGACCGCGGCGGGATGTCGTAGAGCACCACCGGCACGTTCACCGCGTCGGCAACGGCGGTGAAGTGAGCGACCAGTCCGGACTGCGGCGGCCTCGAGTAGTAGGGGGTGACGACGAGAAGGCCGTGCGCCCCTTCGGCTTCGCATGCCTTGGCCAGCTTGATGCTGTGCGCTGTGTCGTAGGTGCCGGCACCGGCGGTCACCTTGGCGCGGTCGCCGACGGCTTCCAGGACCGCGCGCAGCAGGGCGATCTTCTCGTCATCGGAGGTAGTGGGGGCCTCGCCGGTGGTGCCCGACACCACCAGCCCGTCGCATCCCGACTCGACGAGGTGGGTGGCCAGCCGCGCAGCGGCGGACAGGTCCAGCGAGCCGTCTGGTGCAAACGGCGTCACCATCGCGGTCAGCACGGTGCCCAGTCGCGCGCCGACGTCGATTCCGCTGGTGCTCACAGGCACTTAGGCTACCCGTCAAGCCTCGGTTGCCAGAGGAGACGTCGCGACCTCCGTCCCGTCGGCAAGCGTGGTGATCGCGAAGTCGGCGAACACCGCGGGCGCGACATCGGCGAGCTGGCGCAGGCAGGCGATTGCCAGCCGGCGGATCTCGACGTCGGCGTGTTCACTGGCCCGCGTCGCGATGAAGTGCCGCCACGCCCGGAAGTTGCCCGTGACCACGATGCGGGTCTCGGTGGCGTTGGGCAGCACCGCCCGCGCCGCCTGGCGGGCCTGCTTGCGTCGCAGGACCGCGTTCGGCTGGTCGGCGAACTTGGCTTCGAGCCTGTCCAGGAGCGTGGTGTACGCGTGACGGCTGGCGTCGGCCGCGTCGAGGAACAGCTGCTGTAACTCCGGATCGTCTTCGATGCCCGGCGGCAGCACCACCTGGGATTCGCGCTCGTGGACGAAGCGCTGCGACAGCTGCGAGTAGGAGAAGTGCCGGTGGCGGATCAGCTCGTGGGTGCAAGAGCGGGAGATCCCGGTGATGTAGAACGACACCGACGCATGCTCGAGCACCGAGAAGTGCCCGACGTCGATGATGTGCCGCAGGTATGCGGCGTTGGTCGCCGTCCGCGGATTCGGCTTCGACCAGCTCTGGTAGCAGGCGCGGCCGGCGAACTCGAGCAGCGCCTGCCCGCCGTCCGCGTCCGTGTTCCACGGGACGTCGGGCGGCGGGACGAACTCGGTCTTCGCGATCAGCTGCACCTTGAGCGGCGCGGTCTGGGCCACGGTGCGCAAGCCTAACCGGCGATTTCGGTGCGTAAACAGGCGCTCAGCGCCGTTTTGCGCACCGAAGTCGCAACTCGTCGACCAAGTTGCCACGCTCGCCGACGGCCACTTCGCTCAGCCCGAGCCACGTCGCCATGTTCTGCAATTGCTCGGCCAACGCGGTCGCAACTCCCGACGGCGACTCCCCCGGCTCGACGAAGGCACCGACGACGTGCAGCGCGTCGTCGGTGCGCTTGAGGTCGACGCGGCCGACCAGCCGGCCGTCGAGCAAGAACGGCCAGACGTAATAGCCGTAGCGACGCTGAGCCGCGGGCGTGTAGATCTCGATGCGGTAGTGGAAACCGAACACCCGCTGAACACGGGGCCGGAAGAAGATCAGCGGGTCGAACGGGCACAGCAGCGCCGTGCCGCGGTCGCGGCGCGGCACCATCTGCCCGGTACGCAGATACGCAGGCGCGGTCCAGTCCTCGACGTCGACGCGTTGCAACTCACCGGCTGCCAACAGCGCGGCGATCGCGGGCTTGACCTGACGGGCCGACAGCCGGAAGTAGTCGCGGATGTCAGCCTCAGTACCCACACCCAGTGCCGTCGCCGCCCGCAGCGTCAGCTGCCGGATGGCCTCGTCGTCGTCGAGGCGGCGCGCCAGCACCTCCGGCGGCAGCACCCGCTCGGTCAGGTCGTAGTGACGTGCGAAACCGACGCGCGTGGCCGTCGTCAGTACTCCCGACGCGAACAAGGCCTCAGCCACCCATTTGGTGTCGCTGCGGTTCCACCATGCCCCTTTGGCGCGCCGCGGCTCGGACTCGAGATACTCCTCGATCTGGCCGGCCGTGGACGGGCCCAGTTCGGCGACCGCAGCGATGATGTCCTCGGCGAGTTGTGGATTGGCCTTGACGATGTGCTTGCCCCACCGGCCGTACCGGTACTCGCGCATCCGCCAGCGCATCAGCGGCCAGTCGTCGACCGACATCAGCGCGGCTTCGTGCGCCCAGTACTCGACGAGCAACCGCGGTGAGCGCGCGCTGTGACTCCACGCCGCCCTGTCCAGCAGTGCGCGGTCGTAGGGTCCCAGCCGGCTGAACACCGGCGCGTAATGAGCGCGGACCGCTACCGATACCGAATCAAGCTGAAGTACTTGGATTCTCGCTATCAAGCGACGCAGATGCGCACGGGTGACGCGTGCGGGCACCGGCTCGGCGAATCCTTGGGCGGCGACCGCGATCCGACGAGCCTGATCGCGGGTGAGGACCGTCATCGCCGACGGTAGGTGCTGAACCGGTAGCGCAGGCCACTGCGGCTCGACTGCCACTCCGAGTCCTCGGCAACCCAGCTCTCGTCGAGAACCGGAGCCACTGCGTCGTCGTCCTGCCGCGGGATGTCCAGATCGATCTCCGTGACCTCGCACACCGACGCGTGGGGCAGCGCCAGCGGATAGATCTCCCCTCCCCCGATCACCCACACCTGTTGATCTGTGAGCGCATCGTGCAGTGACGTCACCACGTCGGCTCCGTCGGCGCCGTAGTCGGATTGTCGGGTGACGACGACGTTGCGGCGCCCCGGCAGCGGACGAACCTTGGGCGGCAACGACTCCCAGGTGCGCCGGCCCATCACGACGGTGTGGCCCATCGTGAGTTCTTTGAAGCGGGCCATGTCTTCGGGCAGGCGCCACGGGATACCGCCGGCGCGACCGATCACCCCCGAAGTCGTTTGGGCCCAGATCAGCCCAACGTGCGTCATACCGCCACGGGCGCCTTGATCGCCGGATGCGGGTTGTAGTTGACGATCGCGATGTCGTCGTAGGTGTAGTCGAACAGCGAATCCCGGTGCGCGAGAACAAGTTGCGGGTACGGGCGAGGCTCACGGCTCAGCTGCTCGGCGACCTGCTCGACGTGGTTGTCGTAGATGTGGCAGTCGCCGCCGGTCCAGACGAACTCGCCTACGCGCAGCCCGGCCTGAGCGGCCATCATGTGGGTGAGCAACGCATAGCTGGCGATGTTGAACGGCACGCCGAGGAACAGGTCGGCACTGCGCTGGTACAGCTGACAACTGAGCCGGCCGTCGGCGACGTAGAACTGGAACAGCGCATGGCACGGGGCCAGCGCCATCTTGGGGATGTCGGCCACATTCCACGCCGATACGATGATCCGTCGGGAATTCGGGTCGGTGCGCAGCAACTCGAGCGCGGCGCTGATCTGGTCGATGTGCTCACCCGACGGTGTAGGCCAAGACCGCCACTGCACGCCGTAGACCGGCCCCAAATCCCCTGTCTCCGAAGCCCATTCGTCCCATATCGTGACGCCGTGCTCGCGCAGCCAGCCGACGTTGGAGTCGCCACGCAGAAACCACAGCAGCTCGTAGATGACCGACTTGACGTGAACCTTCTTGGTGGTGATCAGCGGAAATCCGGCGGACAGGTCGTAGCGCAGCTGATGACCGAACAGGCTTCTTGTGCCAGTGCCGGTGCGGTCCGATTTCGGCGTTCCCCGCTCCATCACCAGGCGCAGCAGATCCTCGTAAGGCGTGGCGATCGGCACGTCGGTCAGCTTACTTGTCGGGACGGCAGGTAGAACGGAACCATGCCGAGCGTCGCAACCACCGTCAGCACCCCGGACGGGTCCTGCCCCGTCACCCTGCACACGCCTCACGGCAGCGGCCCGTGGCCGGCCGTCGTCATGTACCCGGATGCCGGCGGCGTGCGCGACACGTTCCACGAGATGGCCGACACGCTGGCCGGGTTCGGTTACGCGGTGCTGCTGCCCGACGTTTACTACCGCCACCCCGGCTGGCGGCCGTTCGACATGAAGACCGCGTTCAGCGACGCGGTCGAGCGCAAGCGGTTGTTCGGGATGATCGGCAGCATCAGCCAGGACATGATGGCCTCCGATGCGGCCGCCTTCTTCGACTTTCTCGAGCAGCGGCCCGAGGTGCGCGGGGACCGGTTCGGCGTGTGCGGCTATTGCATGGGCGGGCGGATCTCGGTGATCGTCGCGGGCCGGGTGCCCCATCGGGTGGCGGCGGCCGGGTCGATTCACGGCGGTGGACTGGTCACCGACGGCGAAGACAGTCCGCATCTGCTTGCCGATCGGATGACCGCGACCGTGTACGTGGCCGCAGCCGAGAACGACGGGTCGTTCACTGCAGAGCAGGCGGAGATTCTGGACAAGGCACTCGAGGCCGCCGGGGTGCCGCACACGATCGAGACCTACCCTGCCGCACACGGATTCGCGGTGCCGGACAACGTACCGTACAACCCGCAAGCCGCCGAGCGGCATTGGCTTGCGCTGCAGCGCTTGTTCGAGGCGGCGCTGCCGGGCTAGCGCTTCGGACGGCGCAGCAGCGCCGCCAGGCTGCGGCGAATGCCACGGAACGCGTAGAACGCGGAAACGATGCAGATGGCGATCAGCACCACCAGCATGGGCAGCCAGTTGTTGCCGTGCTTGTCCTTGGTCCACCAGATGATGGTGAACAAGACCGCGGAGATGAACAGGATGATGTCGCGCCAGTTGCCCTGGTAGCCGGCAGCGGCCACTCTGAGTCGGCGGGTGCGTTCGTTGGCCTCGACGAGATCGTCGATGCGCTGGTCGATCGTGCGCTGCAGGGCGGCACGGCGAGCCGCTTGCTCCGGCGGCAGGGCCTGCAACAACTCCATGTCTTGTTTGATCGTGCCCCGGAAGTCAGGGCCCTTCAGCTGGCCGGCCGCCAAACCCAGCATGGCTCCCCCGGCCAGGGGCGCGGCGCCGATGGCGAGTTCGGCAAGACCGGGCATGTGGCAGTCCTCTCGTCACTCCATCAACAGTGCGGCCAGCGTGCCACCGAGTTCATAGCCCTGTTCGCGCTTTGCCGAAGTCACTGCGCCGGTGACTTCAAGCGTCCCGGCAGCTTTGGTCAGTTCCAGTCCGGTGGCGAGCTTCTCGACGGCCGCCGCCGCGCCGACCGTGTCGTTGTTGCCGTGCACCCACAGCCCATACGGCCGCCCCGCGACGTGATCAAGGCTTGGGTAATAGACGGTGTCGAAGAAATGCTTGAGAGCACCGGACATGTACCCGAAGTTGGCCGTCGTACCGAATAGGTAGCCGTCGGCGTGCAGCATGTCGGGCAAGGTGGCCGCCAGTGCCGGCCGCACCACCACGTCGACGCCGTGAATGTCCGGGTCGTTGGCTCCGGCAAGAACAGCTTCCAGGAGCTCGCGGGTGGACGGGGACGGGGTGTGATGCACGACCAGCAGCGTCTTGGTCATCGCCTGGCCTCGCGGGCTTGCATGTCGACGGCCTTGCTCATCGCCTTGCGGGCCCGAGCCCGGTCACCGGCATAGTCGTAGGCGCGAGCGAGCCGATACCACCGGCGCCAGTCGTCGGGATCGCGGTCGAGTTCTTCACGCACAGCGTCGAACAGCGCATCAGCCGCATCGCGCCGGATCCGACCGGACGGCAGCCGCGCAACCGCGCTGACATCGAGCTCCATGCCGTCGTCGTGGATGAGGTGGGCCAGGCGCTGGTGAGCCAGGCCCGCACGAAGCGTACTGACCATCACCCAGAGACCGATGAGCGGAAGGACCATCAGGGCCAGGCCGAGCCCGATCGCTGCGGCTTGACCCGAGACCACGAGCGCGGTGGCGATGCGGCCCAGCATCACGAAGTAGACGATCAGCGCGACGCAGAAGAAACCGATCAGCAGCTGGATGCGGCGCGCGTCGTTCACAGGTCGAGCAGCGGTTCGATGCCGACGGTCAAACCCGGCCTCTCTCGGATGCGCCGCACCGCGAGCAGCACGCCGGGGACGAACGACGTGCGGTCGATGCTGTCGTGACGAATAGTCAGCGTCTCCCCTTCGGTGCCGAACAGCACCTCCTGATGCGCGACGAGCCCGGCCAGCCGCACGGAGTGCACCGGGATGCCGTCGACATCGGCGCCCCGTGCGCCCGGCAACGCACTCGAGGTGGCATCGGGGTTGGGCGGCAGACCTTTTCGCGCCTCGGCGATCAGCTTTGCGGTGCGCGCCGCGGTGCCCGACGGCGCGTCGGCCTTATTGGGGTGGTGCAGTTCGACGACCTCGACGGATTCGAAGAACCGGGCCGCCTCTTGGGCGAAGCGCATCGACAGGACGGCGCCGATCGCGAAGTTCGGCGCAATCAGAACCGCCGCCTGAGGCTTGTCTTCAAGCCATTCTTCGACTTGCCGCAATCGGTCGTCGGTGAATCCGGTCGTGCCGACGACCGCGTGAATTCCGTTGTCTATCAGAAACTTCAGGTTGTCCATCACGACGTCGGGATGGGTGAAGTCGATGACGACTTCGGTGTCGGTGTCGACGAACAGCGACAGCGGATCACCGGCGTCGACCTCCGCGGAAAGCGTCAGATCGTCAGCCTTCTCGACGGCCGCGACCATCGTCGCACCGACCTTGCCTTTGGCACCCAGTACTCCGACTCGCATGCCGTGCAGCCTACTGCGGCGGCCTGCCCCCGCGAGCGCGCGCGTCTGTACGGCGACACGCCGTCGCACCTGCCATTTCACGCACGTTCGCGCTTTACAAGGGTGCGCCGCCGCGCAGATGCTCGAAGATCAGCGACGTCTGCGTGCCGGCGACATCGGGGTCAGCGTTGAGGTTCTCGACGACGAACGCCCGCAGGTCCTCGGTGTCGCACGCGGCGACGTGCAGCATGAAGTCGTCGGCGCCGGCCAGGAAGTACACATCGATCACCTGCGGCAGTTTGCGGATCTCGGCGATGAAGTGGCGGATGCGTCCGCGAGCGCTCGACTGCAGGCTCACGGCGATCATCGCCTGCAGTGGCCGGCCGATCGCCGCCGGATCGACGTCGGTATAGAAGCCGCGGATCACGCCGATGTCCTGCAGGCGACGCAGGCGGCCGTGGCACGTGGACGCCGCGATGCCCACCAGCTCTGCCAGCGCGCTATTGGATATCCGCGCGTCGTCGTGGAGAGCGGTGAGAATTCGCCGGTCGACGTCGTCGAGTTGCGGCTGAACATTCTTCGGGCGCTCCCCGCGGTCCACCCCGATCTTCGTCGATCGTTCTGTCACACTGCGACTCTACAGAATTTTGTACCAGTGAATTGCATAGACAACGAAGCTTCTTCAGAATTGGTTCACCGGCCATCAAGGAGCCAGCATGCGCGTCGGCGTCCCCACCGAACTCAAGAACAACGAATACCGGGTCGCGATCACGCCGGCTGGAGTAGCCGAGTTCACTCGGCGCGGGCACGACGTCGTCATCCAGGCGGGCGCCGGCCGTGGCTCGTCGATCTCGGACACCGACTTCAAGTCCGCCGGCGCCCAGATCATCGCCGACCCCGAACGCGTCTGGGAGCACGCGGATCTGCTGCTGAAGGTCAAGGAGCCGATCGAAGCCGAATACGCGTTGATGCGCCGCGGCCAAACGCTGTTCGCCTACCTGCACCTCGCGGCGTCGCCGCCGTGCACCGAAGCACTGCTGCGCTCGGGCGTCACCGCGATCGCATACGAAACGGTGCAGACTCCCGACGGCGCACTGCCTCTCCTGGCACCGATGAGCGAGGTCGCCGGACGACTGGCCGCCCAGGTGGGCGCATACCACCTGATGAAACCGACCGGCGGCCGCGGCGTACTCATGGGCGGCGTGCCCGGCGTCGGGGCCGCCGACGTCGTGGTGATCGGCGCCGGCACTGCCGGCTACAACGCCGCGCGCATCGCCTGCGGCATGGGAGCACACGTCACTGTTTTCGACGTCGACGTCGCCAAGCTGCGCGCCTTGGACGCGGAGTTCGGCGGACGCATCAGCACCCGCTATTCGTCAACCCTCGAGCTGGAGAGCGCGGTCAAGCGCGCCGACCTGGTGATCGGCGCAGTGCTCGTCCCCGGCGCGAAAACACCCAGGTTGATCTCCAATACCCTTGTGGCGCAGATCAAATCCGGCGCGGTGCTGGTGGACGTCGCCATCGACCAAGGCGGCTGCTTCGAGGACTCCCGACCCACCACCCACGACGAGCCGACCTTCATCGTGCACGACACCGTCTTCTACTGCGTCGCCAATATGCCCGGTGCTGTGCCCCGCACGTCAACATTCGCGCTCACCAACGCCACGATGCCCTACGTAATCACACTCGCGGACTGCGGCTGGCGCGATGCATGCCGAGCGAATCCTGCAGTGGCGAAGGGACTTTCGACGCACGAGGGCGCATTGCTCAACAAGCAGGTGGCGCATGACCTCGGCCTGCCCTTCACCGAACCGACGGCCGTGTTGGGTTAGCCGACGTCAGTCGAGAGCGGAGAAGGTCAGCGAAGTCAGCTCGCCGATCAGCGCCCGGTCGTTGTCCGCCTTCGGATCGTCACCGGCCGTCCGGGTCATGATCGCCAGTAGAACCTTCCGCCCATCCGGCCCGTACGCGATGCCGACGTCATTGGTGCTGCCGTAGTCGCCGCTGCCGGTCTTGTCGGCGCTGGTCCATCCCTGCGGCAATCCCGCGCGCATACTCGACGTCACATTGGCCCTCATCCAATCGTCGAGCTGCTGGCGACTGGACACCGTCAACGCCGTACCGGTCAATAAATCGCGGTAACCATTGCCCAGCGCCCGTGGGGTCGACGTGTCGCGCGGATCCCCCGGCAGCGCGGTGTTCAGTTCGGTCTCCCAGCGATCGAGGCGCGTCCTGTCGTCGCCGATGCTGCGCGCGAACGCGGTGATCTGCCCCGGCCCACCGATCGTGGTCAGCAGCAGGTTCCCTGCGGTGTTGTCGCTGCGCTGCAGCGCTGCCGCACACAGTTGCCCGAGTGTCATCGCATGCCCGGCCTGTGGTTCCGTGACGGGCGAATTCGGCACGACCGCTTGGGGATCGACGAACACCTCGTCGCTCAGATGCAGTTCTGTGCGGTCGCAGCGTTGCAGTACGCTCGCCGCGGCGTAGCCCTTGAACGTCGAACACATCGCGAACGTGTCGTCGGCGTGGTACTCCGCTGAGCGCCCCGACCCGAGGTCCGACGCGAACAGCCCCACTCGGGCGTTGTGCCGACGTTCCAGAGCCGCGATCTGTTCGTCGAGCGCAGGCAGCGGCTCGGCTGGGTCGGCCAGTGTCGACTTCACGCTGCACCCGGCGGCACTTATCAGCAGCGCACCGAGGAGCAGCCCGCGCCGCGACAGCTCAGCCATCGGCGGTCAGACTCCGGCGATACCGACGCATGCCGGCGATCCACCCCTCGTAGTCAGAGCCCTTCATCCGGTACATGTCGAGCACTTCCGGGTGCGGCAACACCAGAAACCTGTTCTGCTGCACCGCATCCAACGTAGCCCTAGCCACCGTCTCAGGCGTCAGCACCTCACCCGCACTGGTGACCGAACGGCCCGCCAATCGTCCATCGGCATCAGGGGATTCACGCAGCTCGGCCAGCAGCGCGGTCTCCACCCCCATCGGGCAGACGCAGCTGACGCCCACGCCGTCGTCGCCGTAGGTGATCGCCAACCACTCCGCGAAGGCGAGCGCCGCATGTTTGGACACCGCATATCCGGCAGCGCCGAGTTGAGTCAGCAGCCCGGCGGCGGACGCCACCGACACGAAGTAGCCGGAGCCGCGCGACACCCAGGTGGGGATCAGCTGCCTGACTGCGCGGATGTGCGCGCGCAGGTTCACGTCCAGCACCCGGTCCCAGTCCGCGTCGCCGGTGCCCAGCCCGGGCGCTCCCCCGATGCCGGCGTTCGCGACGTAGATGTCCACCTCACCGAAATTCGTTGTGGCCGAGCGGATCAGCTCGGCGATATCACCCTCGACGCTCGCGTCGCCCTGGCATGCCACCGCATCCCCCGCGATTGACTCGGCGGTCCGCTGCGCCGCCCCCCCGTCGACGTCACCGACCACCACACGCGCGCCCGACTCTGCGAGCGCGAGGGCCAGCGCTCGCCCGATACCCGAGCCCCCGCCGGTGACGACCGCCACCCTGCCTTCGACGTCCATTCGTCAGACCTTCCGAAGCCGCTGTGGGAGTTCGCGTTTCGATTTGTACGGACCGAGCACCGCCGCCCCGTACGGTCCGGCCAGCACCCGCCGCGCCACGGCGTTGACCTGGTCGAGAGTGACGGCGTCGATCTGGCCGAGCGTGTGCTCGATGCTGCGGTGTTCGCCGTAGTTCAGTTCACTGCGGCCGATCCGGTTCATCCGCGACGCCGAATCCTCCAGCCCCAGAACCAAATTGCCGCGAAGCGAGCCCTTCGCGATGCGGCATTCCTCGGCGGTGATCCCGTTCCGAGCGACATCGTCGAGTACTGACATGGTGACGTCGACGACGTCGCCGAACCGGTCCGGCAGGCATGCCGCGTAGACGGACAGGGCACCGCTCTCGGCGAACGTGTCGACCGTCGAGTACACGCTGTACGCGAGCCCGCGCTCCTCCCGAATCTGTTGGAACAGCCGTGAACTGAGCCCACCACCGATCGCCGTGTTGAGCACCGCCAGCGCCCAGCGATGCTTCCAGTGCCGACCGGGACAGCGGACCCCGAGCATCATGTGCGTCTGATCCGCGTCGCGTGGGCACAGTCGCAGCGTCGGACGCCCCGGCACCCGCCCGGCGCCTTTGCGCGGCGGTACCGGGATGCGGCCCCGCTGCAGCCGGGCACCGAAGTACTGGCGTACCAGCGACACGACGTGGTCATGCTCGACGTTGCCGGCGACCGCGATCACCATCCGCTCCGGGGTGTAGCGCCGCACGTGGAACGAATGCAGCTGCGCACGCGTCATCGCCGACACCGATTCGACAGTGCCGATCACCGGCCGGCCCACCGGGTGCGAGCCGAACAGCGCACCCAGGAACACGTCGGCGATCGCGTCCTCGGGATCGTCGTCGCGCATCGCGAGTTCCTCGAGTACGACGTCGCGTTCGAGTTCGACGTCGTCGGGCGAGCAGATCCCGTTGAGCACCACGTCGGCCACCAGATCGACCGCCAACTCGAGATCGGCGTCGAGCACGTGGGCGTAGTAGCAGGTGTGCTCTTTGGCCGTGAACGCGTTCAGCTCACCGCCGACCGCGTCGACAGCCTGCGCGATCTGCACCGCGGTGCGGGTGGGGGTCGCCTTGAACAACAAGTGCTCGAGAAAATGCGCCGCCCCCGCCACGCTGGGTCCTTCGTCGCGGGAACCGACACCCACCCAGACGCCCACCGACGCCGAGCGGACGCCGGGCAGGCATTCGGTGACGACGCGCAGACCGCCGGGAAGTGTGGTGCGCCGGAGGTCGGCGCCGGCGTTACGGGCCGGTGTGCGCGGCATCCGCTGGGGCAGGTGAGGCCTCGGCTGAATCGTCCTCGGAAACCAGGATCAGCGAGATCTTGCCGCGGTTGTCGATGTCGGCGATCTCCACGCGCAGCTTGTCGCCGACGTTCACCACGTCCTCGACCTTGGCGATCCGCTTGCCCTTGCCGAGCTTGGAGATGTGCACCAGCCCATCGCGCCCGGGCAGCAGCGACACGAACGCGCCGAAGTCGGTGGTCTTGACCACCGTCCCCAGGAACCGCTCGCCCACCTTGGGCAGCTGCGGGTTGGCGATCGCGTTGATCCGGTCGATCGCGGCCTGCGCCGACGGGCCGTCGGTGGCGCCGACGAACACGGTGCCGTCGTCCTCGATCGAGATCTGGGCGCCGGTCTCCTCGGTGATCGAGTTGATCATCTTGCCCTTCGGCCCGATGATCTCGCCGATCTTGTCCACCGGAACCTTGATCGTGGTGACGCGCGGCGCATACGGGCTCATCTCGTCAGGCCGGTCGATGGCCTCGGCCATCACGTCCAGGATGGTCAGCCGCGCATCCTTGGCCTGCGACAACGCATTGGCCAGCACCTTCGACGGAATGCCGTCGAGCTTGGTGTCCAGCTGCAGTGCGGTGACGAAGTCCTTGGTGCCGGCGACCTTGAAATCCATGTCGCCGAACGCATCCTCGGCGCCCAGGATGTCGGTCAGCGCGACGAACCGCCGCTCGGTGCTGCCGTCGTCCAGCTCGACGTCGTCGGACACCAGACCCATGGCGATGCCGGCCACCGGCGCCTTCAGCGGCACACCCGCGTTGAGCAGCGCGAGCGTGGACGCACACACCGAGCCCATCGAGGTGGAGCCGTTGGAGCCGAGCGCCTCGGACACCTGCCGGATCGCATACGGGAATTCCTCGACCGACGGCAGCACCGGCACGAGCGCCCGCTCCGCCAATGCGCCGTGACCGATCTCGCGCCGCTTCGGCGAGCCGACGCGGCCGGTCTCGCCGGTGGAGTACGGCGGGAAGTTGTAGTGGTGCATGTAGCGCTTGGTGGTTTCCGGGCCCAGCGAGTCGATCTGCTGGGCCATCTTCATCATGTCCAGCGTGGTGATGCCGAGAATCTGGGTCTCACCGCGCTCGAACAATGCGCTGCCGTGCGCCCGGGGCACCACGGACACCTCGGCGCTCAGCGCCCGGATATCGGTGATGCCACGGCCGTCGATGCGGAAGTGATCAGTCAGAATACGTTGGCGCACAAGCTTTTTGGTGAGCGACCGGAACGCCGCGGAGATTTCCTTCTCACGGCCTTCGTATGTGTCGGCGAGTCGGGTGAGCACCTCGGCGCGGATTTCTTCGGTGCGCTGGTTGCGCTCGACCTTGCCCGGGATCGTCAGCGCCTGCGTCAGGTCGTCAGTGGCCACCGACGACACGGCGTAGTAGACGTCGTCGCTGTACTCGGGGAACACCGGGTAATCTGCAGTCTCCTTGGCGGCCCGATCGGCCAGCTCCTGCTGAGCCACGCACAGCGCCTTGATGAACGGCTTGGCCGCTTCCAGGCCTTCGGCCACCACCGACTCGGTGGGTGCCTGCGCACCGCCGTCGATGAGCTCGATGACGTGCTCCGTGGCCTCCGCCTCGACCATCATGATCGCGACGTCGTCACCCACGACGCGGCCGGCGACCACCATGTCGAACACTGCCCGCTCGAGCTGCGCGACTGTGGGGAATGCGACCCAGGTGCCGTCGATCAGCGCCACCCGAGCACCGCCGACCGGGCCGGAGAACGGCAGGCCGGCCAGCTGCGTGGAGGCCGACGCGGCGTTGATGGCGAGCACGTCGTAGAGCTCGTCGGGGTCCAGCGACAGGATGGTCACCACCACCTGCACCTCGTTGCGCAAGCCGTCGACGAACGACGGGCGCAGCGGGCGGTCGATGAGCCGACACGTCAGGATCGCGTCGGTGGACGGCCGCCCCTCGCGGCGGAAGAACGAGCCGGGGATGCGGCCGGCGGCGTACATGCGCTCTTCCACGTCGACGGTGAGAGGGAAGAAGTCGAAGTGCTCCTTGGGTTGCTTGCTCGCGGTGGTCGCCGAGAGCAGCATGGTCTCCTCGTCGAGATAGGCGACCACGGCGCCGGCGGCCTGCTGGGCCAGCCGGCCGGTTTCAAAGCGGATGGTGCGGGTGCCGAAGCTCCCGTTATCGATGGTGGCGGTTGACTCGTAAACGCCCTCGTCGATTTCGGCTACAGACATGACAGTCCGGGGGCCTTCCTTCGTTCGGTTGTCGTCGCACGGAGGCAGTGGCGGGCAACCTGAACGGCATCGGCCTGATGCGGCTACGGCCGTCGATCGAAGCGGCCGGACTCTGTATGCGGAGCCCGACAGCCACTACCGAAGACCGCCCGATGCAGGCTGGCCACTGTCTGACATGCGAGTCCGAGCCGGATGGCTCGGAACGTCCTTACTTTACACCGGTGCTGGTGGCAACCCTATTTCGCAGCCGAGCTTGCTCCGGCCCAGGTGGTTGCGACGACTTAGTCCACGACTTAGTCTACGCTGGCGCTATGGAGGTCGGCGTCCACGATGCGAAGACTCACTTCTCGAAACTGCTGCGGCGGGTAGAAGCCGGCGAGGAAATCACCATCGTCCGCGGCGGTGAACCGGTTGCGGTACTGGTGCCTAGTCCCGCTCGACGGAAGCGCGAATTCGGGGTCGACGTCGGCAGGTTCGTCGTCCCCGATGACTTCGACGCCCCTCTGCCCGATGACGTGGTGCAGACGTTCGAAGCATGAGATTGCTGCTCGACACCCACGTGTGGTTGTGGCTGCAAACCGACCCCACGCGCATCAGCCGACAGGTGCTGGCGATGCTTGAAGACCTCGGTAACGAGCTCGTGTTGTCGTCGGCCAGTTCCTGGGAGATCGCGATCAAATACGAGCTCGGCAAGCTACCGCTTCCCGAGCCGCCCGCCGATTACGTGCCCGATCGAATGCGGCGGTCCGGTGTCGTACCCCTTGCTGCCACTCACAGCCATGCGCTGCGAGTAGCGCAACTGCCGCCGATACACCGAGATCCGTTCGATCGCATGCTGGTGGCACAGGCCGCGCTGGAGGACCTCGAGATCGTGACGGCCGATCCCGTGTTCAGTCGCTACGGCACGCCGGTGCGCCTAGCCCGAGATTGATCGCAGGCAGCGTCAGCGGCGCATGCCGAGGCGGTCGATCAGCGACCGGTACCGCTCGACGTCGATCTCGGCGAGGTACTTGCCCAGCCGGCGCCGCCGGCCGACCAGCAGCAGCAGGCCCCGCCGCGAATGGTGGTCGTGCTTGTGCACTTTGAGGTGCTCGGTGAGGTCGTTGATCCGCCGAGTCAACAGCGCGATCTGGGCCTCCGGCGAGCCGGTGTCGGTCTCGTGCAGGCCGTATTCCCTCAGGATTTCTTTCTTCTGTTCGGCAGTGAGCGCCACGAATTCAACTCCATACGTCGGTCCACGATCTTCGAAATGGGCGCGGCCGCCGCGGACTGCAGCACGTCGCCATGTCGGCGGCGAGTTTAGCAGGATGTCACTGGGCCGACAGAATCGTGCGGGCCCGCTCGGTGTCCTTCTCCATCTCGCTGATCAACTCCCCGACCTCGGCGAACTTGCGCTGCCCGCGGATGCGGGCGACGAAATCGACGGCGACGTGCTGGCCGTAGAGGTCGGCGGAGGTGTCCAGTACGTACGCCTCGACGGTGCGGGTCCGGCCGGAGAACGTCGGGTTGGTGCCGACGGACACGGCGGCCTGATAGCGCTCGCCCGGCACGACCGAGCCGACGACGGGCCCGTGCCCGAGCACGGTGAACCAGGCCGCATACACGCCGTCCGCCGGAATCGCCGCATACATCGGCGGCGCCACGTTGGCGGTCGGAAAGCCCAGCACCCGGCCGCGGCCGTCGCCACGCACCACCACGCCCTCGACGCGATGCGGGCGGCCCAGCGCCTCGGCCGCGGCCACGACGTCACCGGCGTCGACGCAGGACCGGATGTAGGTGGACGAGAACGTCACTGTCTGGTCGTCGTGGTGCTCGGCGACCAGCGACATCGCCCGCACCGCGAACCCGAACCGCTCCCCCGCCTGCCGCAGCGTTTCCACATTTCCTGCCGCCTTCTTGCCGAACGTGAAGTTCTCCCCGACCACGACCTCCACCACGTGCAGCCGCTCCACCAGCAGCTCGTGGATGTAGCGCTCCGGCGTCAGCTTCATGAACTCGGCGGTGAACGGCACCACCAGGAACACGTCGATGCCGAGTTCTTCCACGAGCTCGGCGCGGCGGGTCAGCGTGGTCAGCTGGGCCGGATGGCTGCCCGGGAACACGACTTCCATGGGGTGCGGATCGAAGGTCATCAGCACCGTCGGCACGCCTCGCGACCGTCCTTCTTTGACCGCGGTCGCGATCAGCTCCTGATGGCCGCGATGTACGCCGTCGAACACCCCGATCGTCAGGACACATCTGCCCCAGTCAGTGGGGATCTCCTCCTGACCGCGCCAGCGCTGCACAGCGGCAAGCCTACGACCCACGCGATGAGCGCTTGCGCGAAGAGCCAACTCGCGCGATGAGCGCTTGCGCGAAGAGCCAACTCGCGCGCGCGTGACATCCCCGCTATCGCCCGCCGGTGCCTACACTTTCACCCGTGACTGCTGCCGACGACGCCCGTGGGCTGACGTCGGTCGCCCAGGACTACCTGCGGGTGATCTGGAAGGTCCAGGAGTGGTCCGGCGACAAGATCAGCACCAAGATGCTCGCCGAGCGGCTCGGGGTGTCGGCCAGTACCGCCTCCGAGACCATCCGCAAGCTCGCCGACCAGGGATTGGTGGAGCACGAGAAGTACGGGGCGGTGACGCTGACCGAGCGTGGCCGGCGCGCCGCGGTGTCGGTGGTGCGCCGGCACCGGCTGCTGGAGACGTTCTTGGTGCAGGTGCTCGGCTACAGCTGGGACGAAGTGGACGACGAAGCCGAGGTACTCGAGCACGCGGTCAGCGACCTGATGATGTCGCGGATCGACGCGAAGCTCGGCCATCCACAACGGGACCCGCACGGCGACCCGATTCCGACGCTCGACGGCCGGGTGCCGACGCCGCCCGCGCGGCAGCTGTCCGAATGCGCAGACGGCGACCACGGCTCGGTGGCGCGGATCTCCGACGCGGACCCCGAGATGCTGCGCTACTTCGATTCCGTCGGGATCGCGCTGGACTCGCACCTGACGGTGCTGGCCCGGCGAGACTTCGCCGGAACACTGTCGGTGGCGATCGACGACGGCCACGACGGCGACCCCGGTAATCGCACAGTGGAGTTGGGACACCCTGCGGCAGAATCGATTTGGGTGGTGCCCTGCTAGAGGGTGGCCGGCCGCAGCACCACCACGGATTTCGTCCGGCCGGCTTCGTCACGCAGCAGCGCGATCACCCTGCCGTCAGGAGCCGTCGCCGCGTAGACCCCGTCGATGCCGGCCGACGCCAAAGCCCTTCCGTGCCGGGCAGATTCGGCCTCTTCGGCACTGAGATCCCTGCGTGGGAAGCAGAGCAGGCACGCCTCGTCGAGCGAATACGACAGCCGTGGTTGAGCCGCAAGCTCGTCGAGCGCGTGAGCATCCTCGACACCGAAGGGGCCCACCCTGGTGCGCCGCAGCGCAATCAGATGCCCGCCGACGCCCAGCGCCGCGCCGACATCGCGGGCCAGCGCGCGGACGTAAGTGCCTGACGAACAGTCCACCGCGACGTCGACGTCCACGAAGCCGTCGGCGCGTCGAATCTGCAACACGTCGAAGCGGTCGATCCGCACCCTGCGCGCGGCCAGATCGACGGCCTGGCCTTCGCGAGCCAACCGATACGCCCGCTTGCCGCCCACTTTGACCGCGCTCACCGCCGCCGGCACCTGTTCGACTTCGCCCCGCAACGACGCAACCGCGGTCCGGATCGCATCGTCCGTCACTGCGTCGGCGGGCGTCGTCGCCACTACGTCACCGTCGGCGTCGTCGGTGGTGGTGGTCTGCCCCAGCCGCATCGTCGCGGCATACGACTTGGTTTCGGTAGTCAGCAGGCCAAGAATCTTGGTCGCGCGCTCGACGCCCACCACCAGCACACCGGTGGCCATCGGGTCCAGCGTGCCGGCATGCCCGACCTTGCGCGTGGAAAAGATCCGCCGGCAGCGGGCGACGACGTCGTGGCTGGTCATGCCGGCGGGTTTGTCGACGACGACCAGGCCTGCACTCACAGCACGATCGCCGTCAGCGCCAAGCCCTGCCGCACCGACCACCGACCGTGCAACGCTTTCAGCGGCGGCCCCGACAACGTCGTCGGGTCGATCAAGATCTGCGATACGAACTCGCCGCCGGCGCCGTCGGAGTCCACGTCGAAGACGATGTGGGCGTCCTCGAAACCCAGCCACCGGCGAGTCAGCGGAAACCACGCCTTATACGTTGCCTCCTTGGCGCAGAACAGGATTCGATCCCAATGCAGATCGGGAGGCAGGGCAGCCAGCTGCCGCCGCTCGGCGGGAATGCTGACCGCGTCGAGCACGCCGTCGGGAAGGACGTCGTGCGGCTCGGCGTCGATGCCTATCGACCGAACATCAGTGATCCGGCCCACAACCGCACCGCGGAAACCTTCACAGTGCGTCAGGCTGCCCACCACGCCGTCGGGCCAGCACGGTTCTCCCTTGTCGCCCTTGAGGATCGGCACGGGCGGGATGCCGAGCTTGCCCAGCGCCACCCGGGCGCAGTGGCGTGCAGTGACGAACTCGTTGCGCCGCTTGGCAACCGACCGCGCGATCAGCGGCTCCTCGTCTGGCAGCGGCGCCAGATCCGGTGGGTCGGTGTACAACTCGGCTGCGGCCACCGTCTCGGGCACCACGGTGGAGATCAAGCTCGAGGCCGGCTCATTGCTCTTCGGGCAAGCGTTCATCGCCTGCGGGCCTCGATCCGCTCGCGCACCCGCTGCGCATTGGCGCGCATCTCCGGCGTGATCACGAAGTGGCCGCCGAACTCGTTGAGGTAGCCCGGTGCGTACTGCGGGTCGGGCAATACCTGCCGCAGCCACCGATATGGCTTGCGGCGCCGCCACTCTCGCGGATAACCCACCGACACCTCTTCGAACCGCACGCCGTCATACCACGTGGTCCGCGGAATGTGGAGGTGCCCGTAGACCGAGCAGATCGCGTTGTAGCGGGTGTGCCAATCGGCGGTGGCGGTGGTGCCGCACCACAGCGAGAATTCGGGATAGAACAGCGCCTCGCACGGCTCGCGCACCAGCGGGAAATGGTTCACCAGCACCGTCGGTGTCATCCAGTCGAGCTGCTCGAGTCGTTTCCGCGTGACGGCCACCCGGTCACGGCACCAGGCGTCGCGGGTGGCGTACGGCTCCGAGGACAGCACGAACTCGTCTGTGGCCACCACGTTGGCCTCGCGCGCGATGGCCAGACCTTCGGCCTTCGACGACGCGCCCGCCGGCAGGAACGTGTAGTCGTAGAGCAGAAACATCGGCACGATCGTCGCGGGACCACCCTCACCGGTCCACACCGCATACGGGTGCTCGGGGGTGAGGATGCCCATCTGGTCGCACATCTCGACCAGGTAGTCGTAGCGGGCGCGGCCGAACAGCTGCACCGGGTCCTTACTCGTCGTCCACAGCTCGTGGTTGCCCGGTACCCAGATCACCTTGGCGAACCGGTGACGCAACAGGTCCAGCGACCAGCGGATGTCGTCGGTGCGCTCGGCGACGTCGCCTGCGACGATCAGCCAGTCGTCCGGCGACGACGGATACAGCGACTCCGTGACCGGCTTGTTCCCCACGTGACCGGTGTGCAGGTCACTGACAGCCCAAAGTGTCGCCACAACCGACCAGGGTAGCCAACTAGAACAGGTTCTCTTTTACCGTCGTGCCGGCGTTGTCGCGCTTGTACACTCCCCCTGCGGGGATGCCGAACGGAGGGGCTGCGATGGCGACCAGGCTGCGGCTGTTCGCGGTGATGTGTGCGGTGGTCGCGGCGGTGGTGGTGGCGTGGCAAGCTGCCCCGGGCGGCTTGACCTCTCCACCGGACGTGCAGCTGCGGTCCACGGCCGTGCCGTTGGATACGCCGAGCACCACGATCAAGTCGCCGGTGATCGATTTCAACAATCCCCGCCCGTTCGACCCGTGTCAGGACATCCCGATGGACGTGATCCAGCGGCTCGGTCTGGCTTTCACTCCGCCCGAACCGGAAGACGGGTTGCGCTGTCACTTCGACGCCGCCAACTACCAGATGGCGATCGAGCCGATCGTCTGGCGCAGCTACGAACAGAGCCTGTCGTCCGATGCGGTCGAGACCACGATCGCAGGGCATCGCGCAGCATGGTTCTGGGTGATGAAGCCCACCGACTGGAACAACCGCTGGTGGTTTTCCTGCATGGTGATGTTCGAGACCAGCTACGGAGTGATCCAGCAGTCGCTGTTTTTCTCGCCCATCTACTCCAACCCCGACGTGGACTGCCCGACCGAGAACATGACCCGGGCCCAGCAGCTGGCGCCGTACTACAAGTTCTGAGCCGAAGCTCTGAGCCGAAGTTCTAGGCCAGGGCGCAGCGGACTTCTTCGGCGATGCGCTGAAGCGTTGCATCGTCGTGTACCGGCGGGCCCCACGTCGGCTGCACCGGTAGCTCCACCCAACTGGTGCAGCCCGCATAATCGGCCGTGCGAACGAGCCGCATCGGGCTTGTCAGCGGGCAGGCCTGCACCACCAGCACAGTCAGCCGGTGCTTTGGGCGGAAGTCGAGCCGGTCCTCGCGCACAGACTGCTCGGTCCAGATGTGCAAGGGTTCGATCTTCCGCAACCCGTCGGTATGCGAAACCTGAACTGCTGCAACCACTTTCGCTCCGGCCCGCACTACCACGTGATCCTGTCCGCTGTCTGCCGCCGCCGGGGCCAGCAAGTCTTGGTGTTCGGGCCGCACGCGTTCGGCATGGCTGTGCGCGACCGTCGGGAACAGCAGAAACCGGTCCGCCGCCACGTCGAAGCGCTTCTCGCCGATCCCGCCCTTGCGCAACAGCACGGTTTGGCGGCCGTCGAGCAGCGCATGCACCGCCGCGCTCCACTCCTTGAGCGCGGGCGTCGTCGGGGTCATACCCGCAGCCGGGCGCGCACTTCCGGGCGACGCAACGGCGGCACAGTCTTCGGCGGCTGTTTGCGCGGCGGCAACAGTGACAGCAGCCGCGACGTCGATGCGGCGACTTCGGCGACCGCGGTCTCGAACGCGTCGGCGTTTGCGGCCGACGGGCGGGTGATTCCGCTGACCTTGCGCACGTACTGGCGGGCGGCGGCCTGGATCTCCTCGTCGGTGGCAGCGGGTTGCAACCCGCGCAGCTCGGTGATGTTTCGGCACATGCCCACGACGATAGGCTCAGCAGATGTCTGATGACGTGCTGCTGATCGAAACCTCCGACCGGATCCGCACGCTCACGCTCAACCGCCCGCGGGTGCGCAATGCGCTGAGCAAGGAGCTGCAGGACAAGCTGTTCGCGGCGCTGGCCCAGGCGGAAACCGACGACGACGTCGACGTGGTGATCCTGACCGGCACCGATCCGGCGTTCTCGGCCGGCGTGGACCTCAAGGAGATCAGCACCAGCCTCGGCGATTCCCGCGACAGCCTGTCGAAGGTGCGGTGGCCGGCGCTGTCCAAGCCCGTGATCGGTGCGATCAACGGCGTGTGCGTCACCGGCGGCTTCGAGCTGGCGCTGAGCTGCGACATCCTGATCGCCTCGGAGAACGCCCGGTTCGCCGACACCCACGCGCGGGTGGGCCTGCTTCCCGGCTGGGGCATGTCGGTGCGGCTGCCGCAGCTGGTCGGCCGTGGCATGGCCTATCGGATGAGCCTCACCGGCGACTATGTGAACGCCTATGACGCACTGCGTATCGGGCTGGTCACTGAGGTGGTGCTGCACGACGAACTGATGAGCACCGCACGGGCGGTCGCCACGTCGATCGTCAACAACAACGGCGCCGCGGTGCGCGCGTATCTGGCGTCGTATCACCGCATCGACGAAGCGCAGACCCGCGAGGCGTTCGCGATCGAGCAGGAGTCCGCACAGCAGTGGCTGCGCACGAACGCCAGCAGCGACGACATCGCGGCCAACCGCGAAGCCGTCATCAAGAGAGGCCGCGCGCAGATTCACGACTGAAAACCCGCGACCAGTAGGATTCTGTCGGTTGAGCTGGCAGCCGAAGGCATCGCCAATGGCGTGCAGACTCGCTCCGGCTCGCCGGAATCCGATTCCCTCCTCGGCGTGCTTTTCCCGAACACGTCGAGAGAAGAATGACAGGTGAGTGACAATTCCGGCGACCGCGAAGGCGGCCGCCCCGATCCGCTGATCCGGTTGGATGCGACGTCGGACGCCATCGGCGCACTGCGCGACATCTTCGCCGCCGAAGAAGACTTGGACAGCGTCTTGGCGCGAGTGGCATCGACAGCGGCACAAGCCGTTCCCGACGCCGACGCCGTCACCATCACCGTGCTCGACGGAGACGAGTTCCGCACCGCTGCCGCCACCGACGAGCGAGTGGTCGACCTCGAGCGTGTGCAGCACGAGTCCGGCAGCGGACCGAGCGTCGAATGCGCCGAACAGCGTCGCCCAGTGCGCGACCGCATCACCGAGCACTCGGGGCGCTGGCCGCAGTTCTGCGAAGCCGCCCAGCGTCAGGGGCTGCGGGCGTGCCTGTCGGTTCCGCTGCTCGTCGGTGATCCCGATCATCAGGAACTGGTCGGCTCGCTGAACGTATACAGCTACACCGCAACGGCTTTCGACCCGTTCGACGAAGGATTCATGCGCCTGTTCACCGAGGCGGCCGGCGCGGCGATCACCAACGCCCGGCGCTGGCAGCAGTCCCGGGAGACGGTCACCCAGCTCGAGCGGGCGCTGACGTCGCGCGCCGACATCGACCAGGCGAAGGGCGTGCTGATGGCGCTGCATGGATGCAGTGCCGACGAAGCATTCCAACTGCTGGTCAAGCAATCGCAGGACCACAACGTCAAACTCCACGACGTCGCCCAGCGTCTGCTCGCCTCGGTGCAGACGAACGGCGACGGGCGCGGCAACCGCAGGGGGCGGTAGCCTGCCCCCGCCGGTGGGAAATACGGCCGGCGTTGAATCGGTTTTCTAGGACGAAAACGAGAGACCAGCAAATAGTCCGAGGAGGTGATGACCATGCTGAAGTTGGACCCGTTCTTCCGTGACGTCGACCGTCTGACCCAGCAGCTACTCGGCGGCGCGGTAGGCACACCGGCTCGTCCCGCGGTCATGCCGATGGACATTTGGCGCGACAACGAGCAGTTCGTCGTGGAACTCGATCTGCCTGGCGCACACGCCGATTCAATCGACATCAATGTCGAGAACGACGTGCTGACGGTGCGCGCGCAACGGCCCGCCGCGCAGGACAACCGACAGTGGCTGGCCTCCGAACGCCCGCACGGCGTATTCAGCCGACAGATCTATCTCGGCAGCGGTCTCGATGTCGACAACATCAAGGCCGACTACACCGAGGGCGTGCTGCGGCTGACGATCCCGGTGGCCGAACAAGCCAAGCCGCGCAAGATCGAGGTGGCTACCGGCCTGAAGGAGAAGCAAGCCATCAGCGCCTGATCTCTACGGGTGCCAGTGTGCGGGTGACCGCCCACAGCCGCCCGCTGGAGCGGTCACCGCCGATAGTCCGTGCTGAGACGCTGCGGGAGGTTGGGGACGGCGATCAAATGCAATGGCAACCGGACGCGGCCAGACCGTTGACGGCGCCATCCGCGAGGACGCGCCTCGCGTGCGCATCCGCCCGCCCGGCGACACGGTGACAAAGTCCGCGGCCGAGTCGATCAGCGCCTCAGTGTGTTCACACGGGGCCGGCAGCAGCCGGCCCCTTTTCTTATCCGAATGAGACTGCGCGACAACCGCTTCCGAAGGAAATGCGGCATCGGGCGACTGGCGTTGATGTCTGCGAGAAGACCATGAAGGAGGTATCGCACGTGCACCGTTACACCAACGGAGTGAAGACGGCCGCCTTGCTGGGTTTGCTCACCGGGCTGATCCTGCTGGTCGGGCATTGGCTGGGTGGTGGCACGGGGCTCGTGATCGCCGCCGCGATCTCCATCGCCATCAACCTGGTCCTCTACTTCCGCGGCGACACCGTTGCCCTGCGGGCGATGCGGGCCCGGCCGTTGAGCCGTGCCGAGGCTCCCCAGCTTCACGCCATGGTGGCTGAATTGTCCACGCAGGCAGGCCAACCCATGCCGAAGCTGTACATCAGCCCGATCCGGCAGCCCAACGCTTTCGCCACCGGGCGAAACCCCAGGCATGCGGCAGTGTGCGTCACCGAGGGCATCCTCGAGCTGCTGAGCGCCCGCGAGCTTCGGGCGGTGCTGGGCCACGAGCTGGCGCACGTGTACAACCGCGACATCCTGACGTCGACCGTTGCGGCAGCCCTTGCCGGCATGGTAACGATGCTGGCCGATCTGGCGTGGTTCACGCCGATCGAGGCCAGCGACGACGACGACGGGCCGGGCTTGCTCGGAAGCGTGCTGACGCTGATCTTGGCGCCCGTGGCGGCCACCCTGATCCAATTGGCCGTGAGCAGGAGCCGTGAACTCGCCGCGGACGCCGACGGCGCGATGCTGAGCCACGATCCGGGCGCGCTGGCCAGCGCGCTGAAGAAGATCCACGCCGGAACTCGACTGATGCCGTTGCCGGCAGAAGGGCAGTTGGCCAGCACCGCACATCTGATGATCGCGAACCCACTGCGCGGCGAGGGATTGGAAGCGTTGTTTTCGACGCATCCGCCGATGCGCGAGCGCATCGCCCGCCTCGAGCGGCTGGCGGACCAGATGGCCGCCGCCGCTCCGGCGTACGCCATGAGGTGGTGACCGGCGGCGTCGCCGTGTCAACCAGTGCCGGGGACGGCCCAGCGGCCGGACAGCGCGCGCCAACCCACGAACATCAACCGCAGCAGGATGAACGCCGACAACCCGGCCCAGATACCAGCCAAGCCCCAGCCGAAGACCAGCGACAGCCAGATCAGCGGCAGGAAGCCGAGCAGCGCGCTGAGCACTGTGGCGTTGCGCATGAATTTCGCATCGCCGGCGCCCAGCAGCACACCGTCGAGGCCGAACACCACTCCGGCGACCGGTAGTTGAGCCACGAGGAACCACCACGGCACACCGACGGCGTCGAGCACGGCCCGATCGTTGGTGAACATCTTCGGCACCACTGCAACGCCCGCCGCCAACACCACCGCAAGCACTGTGGCTGCAACCGCAGAGAACGTCGTCACCCGCCACGCCACCGACTTGGCGTGCTGTGCCCGTCCCGCCCCCAGGGCGGCGCCAACCAGTGACTGCGCCGCGATGGCGAGTGAATCCAGCACGAGCGCAAGGAAATTCCACAGCTGCAGCGCCACCTGGTGCGCGGCCACCGACACCGCTCCGAATCGCGCCGCCACCGCAGCGGCCGACACGAAGCACACCTGGAATGCCACCGTGCGCACCAACAGGTCGCGACCCATGACCACCTGGGCCCGCAATACCCGCCAGTCGACACCGAGCGGTACCCGTTCGACCAGCAACGCCCGAGCGAACAAGAGCGCAGCAAGCCACTGCCCGACCACGTTCGCGACGGCCGAGCCGGGTAGCTCCAAGCGCGGCAGGCCAATCCAGCCGAACACCAGCAGCGGGCACAGCAGCGCCGACACTGCGAATCCGATGACGACGTACCGCAGCGGCCGCACAGTGTCCTGCACGCCCCGCATCCAGCCGTTGCCGGCCAGCGACATCAGCATCGCCGGGGCGGCCAGTACGGCGATCCGCAGCCACGACAGCGCTTCGTCGGCGATGGGCGGCTTCGACGCGATCGCGGACACGACCGGCACCGCGGCCGCCTGCACCACGGCTACGAACAACACGCCCAGAGCCAAAGCCAGCCAGCTGGCCTGTACGCCTTCGCGGACCGCCGCCACCCGGTCTGCGGCACCGAAATAGCGGGCTGACCTTGCCGTGGTGCCGTAGGACAGAAAGACCAGACCCGAACCCACCATGTTGACGATCAGGCCACCGATCGCCAGACCCGCCAGCGCCAACGCCCCGAGACGGCCGACCACCGCGGTGTCGAAGAGCAGATACAGCGGCTCGGCTGCCAGCACGCCGAGTGCCGGCACAGCCAGCGCCGCGATCCGGCCCGCGCTCGCGGTCGAGTCCTCCGACGCCGTCATGCTCTCCCTCACTGAACCGCGACTCCGCAACCGCGCTGGCTGACATTCTGTGCGCGTGGCAGGGGCTGCCCCGTCTGGGGTGGTGACGTTTCTGTTCAGTTCCGCGCCGATTTTCACCGGATCTGACAGACACCGGTTGACCAGCGATGCACGATATTGACGTGGGCGCCAGCTGGGACGGCGACAGTCGTCTCGCACCGGCAGGGCTGATCTGCAGTTCCTGCACCGCGCACTGCAGTTCAACGGCCAAGTTCTGCAGCGAGTGCGGTGCTCGGCTGACCACGGCCACCCACGCGGCCGAGTACAAGCAAGTCACCGTGTTGTTCGCCGACGTCGTCCATTCAATGGATATCGCAGCTGCGGTGGGGCCGGAGCGACTGCGCGAGATCATGAGCGAGCTCGCCAGCCGTTGTGCCGCGGTCGTGCAGCGCTACGGCGGCACCGTGAGCAGTTTCACCGGCGACGGGATCATGGCCGTGTTCGGGGCACCGGCCGCGCTGGAGGATCATGCGGTGCGCGCGTGCGTGGCCGCTCTGGCGATCCAGGACGAAGCCAAAAAGCTGGCCGTCGACGTGCGAAGGCGCGATGGCGTGGAATTGTTGCTGCGGGTCGGACTGAACTCCGGTCAGGTGATCGCCGGTGAAATGGGGTCCGGACCGTTCGGCTACACCACCGTCGGCGAGCAGGTGGGGATGGCCCAGCGGATGGAATCGGTGGCGCCCGCGGGCGGCGTCATGCTCAGCGCATCAACCGCACGACTAGTCGAGCACATCGCAACCCTCGGTCCGCGAGAGTTGGTTCGCATCAAGGGTGCTGACGAGTCAGTACCCGCGCACCGGCTCGTCGGCATGCGCCGGGCTCGCGCCACCAGACGCACTGAGGCGAACTTTGTGGGTCGCCGACGGGAGATGTCCGTCATCAAGGACCTGTTGGATCGCGCCGTCGGCGGCCATGGCGAGGTCGTCGATGTGGTGGGACCCGCCGGTATCGGCAAAAGCCGTCTGCTGCGCGAGGTTTCGGCCCAGGCCGCGCAGCGTGGTGTCGCGGTCTTCACGACTTTCTGCGAGTCGCACACCAGCCAGATCCCCTTTCAAGCCGTCGCAGGATTGCTGCGTGCAATAACCGCAGTGGAGGGATTGGACGCGCACGCTGCCCGAAATCATCTCCGCCGGCTGTTTTCTGACGCGGACAAAGACGATCTGTTGCTGTTCGAAGACCTCTTGGGGATTGCCGGCGCTGAAGAGCCCCGTCATCGGATCGATCCGGATGCACGTCGACGGCGGTTGACGGCTCTGGTGAGAGCCACCTTGTCGGCGCGGAAAAGTCCGGCGGTGTACGTGGTGGAAGACGCCCATTGGATTGACGCAGTCAGTGAGTCGATGATTGCCGATGTCCTCGAGGTTTTACCGCGGACGCCTTCGCTGACGATCGTCACCTACCGTCCCGAGTACCGTGGGGCGCTGGCGCAACCGCCTGGCGCTACAGCGATAACGCTGGCGCCACTGAGTGACCAGGACTCGGCTCAGTTGATCATCGAGTTGCTTGGACGGGATACATCCACGGCGCCGCTGGGCCAGCTGATCGCCGAAAGATCTGCCGGGACACCACTTTTCACCGAAGAGATCGTGCGCGAATTGGCGGAGCGAGGTGTGCTTTATGGCAAGCCGGGCGCGTACAGGTCGACAGCACAGGTAGCCGAAGTCGTTGTGCCGCCGACGTTGCAGGCCACCATTGCCGCTCGCATCGACCGTCTCGAACGGGGGGCCAAACGCACGTTGAGCGCGGCTTCGGTGATCGGTGCCAGATTCAGCTTGGGACTGGTGAAAGCATTGGGTGTCGAGCCGGCCGTCGACGACCTGGTGGTGGGCCAGCTGATCGATCAAGTCGGGTTCACCGATGATCCCGAGTACCTCTTTCACCATCCGCTGATCCGGGCGGTGGCGTATGAATCACAGCTCAGATCCGATCGCGCCGAGTTGCACCAGCGGGTCGCAGCCGCTCTACAAGCTCGCAGACCGGAATCGGCTGACGAGCACGCGGCGTTGATCGCCGAGCACCTTGAAGCTGCAGGCGATTTGCACGCAGCCTTCGACTGGCACATGCGGGCCGGACACGTCCTCACCCATCGCGACATCCTAGGTGCGCGGATGAGCTGGGAGCGCGCTCGTCAGGTGGCCGACCGGTTGCCCCCCGAGGATGTACGTCGCATGAGCATGCGTATCGCCCCGCGTACGTTGCTGTGCGCGACGGTCTGGCGGGTCAGCGGCAGCCTCGACGACACTGGCTTCGACCAATTGAGCGAATTGGCAACCGCTGCAGGGGATAAACGGTCCTTGGCCATCGGCATGACCGGACTCGTCACCTTGATGCAGTTCTACGGCGAGTACGAAGAGGCTTCGCGATTGGCGTCCTATCATGTCGAATTGCTTGATTCCATCGGTGATTCCGAGTTGACCGTCGGTCTGTTGATGACACCGATGATCATCAAATGGGCCGTCGGTGAAGTGAGCGAGGCTTTGAAACTGAGCCAGCGTGCAATAGACGAGTCCCGCGGCGACCCCACGATGGGCGACTTGATCGTGGGATCGCCACTGGCGTTCGCACTGGTGATGCGTGCGTCAGCGCGGTGTGCGCTGGGCATCGCAGGCTGGCGCGAGGACTTCGACAACGCCGTCGCGCTTGCCCGCAGAACCGATAAGTTCACGTTCTGCGCCGTTGTCATGTTCAAATACATTGCCGCGCAGAGCGGAGCGCTGCTCGCCGATGACCAAGCGCTGCATGACACCGCTGAGGCCTTGGAGATTGCGAAGCAGTTCGGCGACGATTTCACGCTGACCAACGCAGAGTTCAGCCACGGGCTCATCTTGGTGCGCCACGAGGACGCCGACCGCAACCTGGGCTTCGAGCTGTTGCAGAGGGCTCGGCGAGCAGCGCTCGAACATCGGAACCTCGTCGTTGCCGCATGGTGCGTCGACATCGATTTCGCAGTGGAGAAGATTCGTACCGGCGACTACGACAATGCCGTCGGCTTGTGTCGCGCCGTGCTGCAGAATGAAATTCGATCTGGCGAACTGACCAACCGCGGTTGGTGCACCAGCGTTCTCGTCGAAGCCTTGCTCAATCGGGGTCGCGACGGCGACCTCGACGAAGCGCAAAAAGCGATCGACGACCTGGCGGCGACGCCGACGGAACCCGGGTTCGTCTACCACGAGCTGCCGTTACTGCGGTTGAACGCAATGCTTGCCAAAGCTCGTGGCGAGCAGAATCGCTATCGCGATTTCCGTGACCGATATCGCCTGCGCGCCGAATCCTGCGGGTTCGCGGGCCACATCGCACTGGCTCGCGCCATGGACTAGTCGAGCGGGCCAGATGGCATCGTCGAAGATGCGCGTGACGTGTCAGCCGACAGCGTGCAGCAACGCGGCGACGACGTCGTCGATCGAGCCGTCGATCGAGTACCCGGCCGCCAACTGATGCCCTCCGCCGCCGAACTGCGCCGCCACCGGCGTCAGATCGAATGACTTGGCTCGCATCGACACCGACCAGTGCTGCGGCTCGATCTCCTTGAACACCACGGCGACCTCGGCCTGCTGGGTGGTCCGGACGATGTCGACGATGCTCTCCACCTCTTCGGACCGGCTCGCCTTCCACTCGTCGTGGTCGACCACCACATACACCAGGCCGCGCCCGGCGACGGCGTCCGGCAGTAGCTGCGCCGTCGACAACACGCGCGACAGCATCGGCAGCCAGGCAAAGGGGTGCGTGTCGAGAAGCGCCCGCGATATCGCGGCGTTGTCCGCGCCGGCTTCGACGAGCCTGGCGGCCAGCCGCAATGCGCGCGGACTGGCCCACCGGAACGATCCGGTGTCTGTCGTCAGCCCGGCATACAGGCACGTGGCCACATCGCGGTCGATCGGCCTGCCCCACGCGTCCAGCAGTTCGGCGACCAGCAGGGTGGTCGAATCCGCTTGCGGATCGACGAAATTCAAGTCTCCGAACATCGCGTTCGACTTGTGGTGATCGATCACCAGCACCGCGTTGCCGGAAGCGGTCAGCTCGGCCAGCGTGCCCAACCGGTGCAGGCTGGGCGCGTCGACCGTCACCACCAGATCCGCGTCGCGGCGCATGTCCGCCGGCGGCACCAGGAACTCGCACCCGGGCAGCGTTCGCAGTGATTCGGGAAGGACCGGAGGCGTCGCGAAGCTGACCTCCACGTCGACGCCTTCCCGGTCGAGCACCAGCGCCAGCGCCAAGCCGGCACCGACGCTGTCCGCATCGGGGTGCACGTGGCACACGATGTTGACGGTGCGAACCCCGGCCAGCGCGTCGGCCGCGCCATGCGCATCGACGCGAGTACTCGATACTTCAGTCGTCTCGATCGCGGTCACCGTCGTCTCGCTCGTCCGTGTCGGTTGTGGCGCCCCCGTTATCTCCTACCACACGGTACGGCTGCGCGTCGCCCGCCGGCTTCGCACCCTGCCTCACCCTCGCCAGATCGGCGTCGGCCTGACGAGCCCGTTCGAGTAGCTCCTCCATCCGAACGGCCGCGTCAGGCACGGTGTCGCGCACGAAGGTCAGCGTCGGAGTGAACCGAACCCCGGTTCCTGCACCGACTTTCGTGCGCAGTACGCCTTTGGCCCGCTCCAGCGCGGCCGCCGCACCGGCGTAGTCGGGATCGTCCTCGAGGGTGCGCCCCATGACCGTGTAGTACAGCGTCGCGTCGTGCAGGTCGTTGGTCACCTTCGCGTCGGTGATCGTCACGCCGGCCAGCCGCGGGTCTTTGATCTCGTATTCGATTGCCGATGCGACGATCATCGAGATCCGCTTGGCCAGCCGACGCGCGCGCGCCGGATCAGCCATGGCCGATCCGCGCCTGTTGGTCTTCGCGCAAGCGGCTCATCCGCGCCTTTTGGTCTTCGCGCAAGCGGCTCATCCGCGCCTGTTGGTCTTCGCGCAAGCGGCTCATCCGCGCTGCTTCTCGACCAGCTCGTACGTCTCGATCACGTCGCCCTCCTTGAGGTCGGAGTAGCCGATCGTCAGACCGCACTCGTAGCCGTCGCGGACTTCGGTGACGTCGTCTTTCTCCCGGCGCAGCGACTGCACCGTGAGATTCTCGGTCACCACGACGTTGTCGCGCAGCAGCCGGGCCTTGGCGTTGCGCCGGATGATGCCTGAAGTGACCAGGCAACCGGCGATCACGCCGACCTTGCTGCTGCGGAACAGCGCCCGCACCTCGGCGCGGCCCAGCTCGCGCTCCTCGTACACCGGCTTGAGCAGCCCGCGCAGCGCCTTCTCGATGTCGTCGATGGCCTGGTAGATCACCGAGTAGTAGCGGATCTCCACACCCTCGCGGTTGGCCAGCTCCGTGGCCTTGCCTTCGGCGCGCACGTTGAAGCCGATGATGATTGCGTCCGACGCCGACGCCAGGTTGACGTTGGTCTCGGTGACACCGCCGACGCCGCGGTCGATGACGCGCAGCTCCACTTCGTCGTCGACCTGGATGCCGAGCAACGCCTCTTCCAGCGCTTCGACGGTGCCTGCGTTGTCGCCCTTGAGGATCAGGTTCAGCTGGCTGGTTTCCTTCAGCGCCGAATCCAGGTCCTCGAGGCTGATCCGCTTGCGGGCACGGGCAGCCATCGCGTTGCGCTTGCGGGCACTGCGGCGCTCGGCGATCTGGCGGGCGATGCGGTCCTCCTCGACGACGAGGAAGTTGTCACCGGCGCCAGGCACCGACGTGAAGCCGATGACCTGAACCGGCCGCGACGGCAGCGCCTGATCGACGTCCTCGCCGTGCTCGTCGACCATGCGCCGCACGCGGCCGTACGCGTCGCCCGCCACCACCGAGTCGCCGATGTGCAGCGTGCCGCGCTGCACCAGCACGGTGGCCACCGGACCGCGCCCGCGGTCCAGGTGCGCCTCGATGACCACGCCCTGGGCTTCCATGTCGGGGTTCGCCCGCAGGTCCAGCGCGGCGTCGGCGGTCAGCAGCACCGCTTCGAGCAGCTGCTCGATGTTGGTGCCCTGCTTCGCCGAGATGTCGACGAACATGGTGTCGCCGCCGAACTCCTCGGGAATGAGCCCGTATTCGGTGAGTTGACCGCGGATCTTTTGGGGGTCGGCGCCTTCCTTGTCGATCTTGTTGACCGCTACGACGATCGGCACGTCGGCGGCCTGCGCGTGGTTGATGGCTTCTACCGTTTGGGGCATCACGCCGTCGTCGGCGGCGACCACCAGCACCGCGATGTCGGTGGCCTTCGCGCCGCGGGCACGCATCGCGGTGAACGCTTCGTGACCGGGGGTGTCGATGAACGTGATCAGCCGTTCGTTGCCGTCGAGGTTGACCGACACCTGATATGCGCCGATGTGCTGGGTGATGCCACCCGCCTCGCCTTCGCGGACGTTGGCCTGGCGGATCGTGTCCAGCAGTCGGGTCTTGCCGTGGTCGACGTGGCCCATGACCGTGACCACCGGAGGCCGGGTCTGCAGGTCCTCTTCGCCGCCCTCGTCTTCGCCGTAGGTGAGGTCGAACGACTCGAGCAGTTCGCGGTCCTCGTCCTCTGGACTGACCACCTGGACGTTGTAGTTCATCTCGCTGCCCAGCAGCTCGAGCGTCTCGTCGCCCACCGACTGGGTTGCGGTGACCATCTCACCGAGGTTGAACAGCGCCTGAACCAGCGCCGCCGGGTTGGCGTCGATCTTCTCGGCGAAGTCACTCAGCGACGCGCCGCGGGCCAGCCGGATGGTTTCGCCGTTGCCCTTGGGCAACCGCACGCCACCGACAACCGGGGCCTGCATGTTTTCGTATTCCGCGCGTTTCGCCCGCTTGCTCTTGCGACCGCGCTTGGGCGCGCCGCCGGGACGGCCGAACGCGCCGGCTGCTCCGCCGCGTTGACCAGGCCGACCGCCGCCACCGGGACGGCCGCGGAAGCCACCGCCCGCGGGTGCGCCGCCGGGCGCACCGCCGCGGTAGTTACCACCACCGGGCCGCCCGCCGCTCGGCGCGCCGGGGCGTCCGCCGGTGCCGGGCCGGGGCGCGCCGGGTCGCGGCGCGCGGCCGGGAACGCCGCCGCCGGGACGCGGAGGCATGTTGCCCGGCGATGCGCCCGGACGCGGGCCGGGCCGCGGCATGCCGGGGCGAGGTGCTTGCGGTCGAGGGATCGGCCGATCGACCGGCTGCGCGGTCGAGAACGGGTTGTTGCCGACGCGCGGGGTGCGCGGGGCCGGCTTGGGGGTAGGCCCGGGCCGCGGTGCGCCGGGAGTGGGCGCCGGACGAGGCGGGCTGGCCGGCGGTGCGCTGGCCGCGGGTGCCGACGGTTGCGCGGGCGGCTTCGGGGTGGGAGGTGCCGGGACGGCAGGCGGAGCTGGCGCGGCTGGGGTGGGCGCGGCCGGCGCGGGCGCCGCTTTGACTGCGGTACCGCCGTCGGCGACCGCCTTGGCTGCGGCGCCGTTGCCGTCCTTGGCGGCAGCTTGAGCTGCTTTGCCGCCGCCGAACGACTCCCGCAACCGCCGGGCGACCGGCGCTTCCACGGTGGAGGATGCCGACTTGACGAATTCGCCTTGTTCGCTCAGCCGGGCGAGAACTTCTTTACTGGTGACACCGAGTTCCTTCGCCAACTCGTGTACGCGGGCCTTACCTGCCACTACCTCTCCATCTCTCGAGGCGACGGCTGTGAAAGGCCAGCGCCTCGGGTTTAGCTACGACACATGGTCATCGGGACTTCACGGTGTGCTCATGTTCTTCGCTACCTGTTCTGTTGCCGGGTCTCGAGCGTGGTGATGTGCTCGACGGCCGCGGATATGTCCGGTGGACCGGTGATGCGCAGCGCTCGGCCGAAGGCTCGCCGTCGGACCGCTGCGCGAAGGCACTGCTGGTCGGGATGCAGCCAGGCACCCCGCCCCGGCAGATTACCTGCGGTGTCAACGGTCACGACGAACTCGCCATTCCCCATCGACACAGCAACCACGCGAAGCAGTTCGGCGGCCAGCTCTCGTCTTCGGCACCCGATGCAGGTCCGTACCGGCCCCGGTCGGGAAGCCGAAGTCTCGCGCTGGATCACGGCCTAGTTTAGCGGCACCCGGGCCGGAGTTTCACCACAGTGTTGACTACGCCGTGGGTTGACCCTGCGTGGCCTCGTTGTCGCTGCGGATGTCGATCCGCCAGCCGGTGAGCCGGGCCGCCAGCCTGGCGTTTTGCCCTTCCTTGCCGATGGCCAGCGACAGCTGGAAGTCCGGCACGACAACACGCGCGGCGCGCGCGTTGGGGTCGACGACGGACACGGACACCACTTTGGCGGGCGACAGGGCGTTGGCGACGAACCGCGCCGGATCCTCGTCGTAGTCGATGATGTCGATCTTCTCGCCGGACAGCTCGCTCATCACGTTGCGCACCCGCTGGCCCATCGGACCGATGCAGGCACCCTTCGCGTTGAGCCCGGGCACCTTCGACCGCACGGCGATCTTCGAGCGGTGGCCGGCCTCGCGCGCGACGGCGACGATCTCCACCGAGCCGTCGGCGATTTCGGGGACCTCCAGGCTGAAGAGTTTGCGCACGAGGTTCGGGTGCGTGCGCGACAGCGTGATCACCGGCTCGCGGGCGCCGCGACTGACCCCGACGACGTAGCAGCGCAGCCGGTCGCCGTGTTCGTAGCGCTCGCCGGGCACCTGCTCGGCGGCCGGAATCACGCCCTCGGAGCCCTTGGTCTCACTGCCCATGCGCACCACCACCAGCCCGCGCGCGTTGGCGCGGGCGTCGCGCTGGATGACGCCGGCGACGACGTCGCCCTCCCGGGCAGAGAACTCGCCGTAGGTTTTCTCGTTTTCGGCGTCACGAAGCCGTTGCAGCATCACCTGGCGAGCGGTGGTGGCGGCGACCCGGCCGAATCCCTCGGGGGTGTCGTCCCATTCTGTGATGACGTTGCCATCGGCGTCGGCTTCCCAGGCGATCACCTTCACCTCGCCGGTCTTGCGGTCGATGTCGATCCGCGCGTCCGGGTGATGACCGGGAGTGTGCCGGTATGCGGTCAGCAGCGCCGACTTGATGGTCTCGAGCAGCTCGCCAACCGACATGCCCCTGTCGACTTCGATCGCATGCAGCGCCGCCATGTCGATGTTCATGAGGCCACCCCGGCCAAAGCCAGCTCGCGTGGGTCCGGCGTCGAAAACTCCACCTCCACAACGGCATTCGCGATGTCGGCAAGCGGGATGTCGTGCACAGCCCAGTCTGCCTTCTCGCGCACGACGAGCCGCAGGACGGCGCCGTCGGTCTCACCGATGCGGCCGGTGACCGACGATCCGTCGGCCAGCGTGAGTCTGGCCTTGCGTCCGCGGGCGCGGCGGAAGTGCTTGTGCGTGGTCAGCGGGCGGTCGACGCCCGGCGAGCTGACCTCGAGGACGTAACTGGTCGCGGCGTCGTCCACGTCATCGAGCAGAGTCGAGGCGCGGCGGGAAAGATCGGCAATGGTGTCGAGGTCCAGTGGTTCGTCGCCGTCGGCGATCACGGTGATGCGCGGCGGACGGGTTCTGGTGTCGACGACCACGTCTTCGATCTCGTAGCCGGCGCGCGCGAACTCGTTATCGAGTAGCTCGATCACCTGTTCCTGCGACGGCAACCCGGTGGATCGCTCAGTCACGGCGAGCTCCTCATCTTGAGTTGTCCGGCTCAGGCTCCGAACAGATGGAGCCAGCCATCAACGATACGCCAGAACCGCGGCTCGAAACGGCGATCGAGGTTCGACGATCGCGGTCGGTCCCGACGCGCCTGCCTGCATGCGCTCGCCGGTGCCGGCAAGCCGAAATGGCAATATGTCGCCATGCCCGGCGCCGCACCGCACCTGAGTCGGCGACGCGTGCTGATCGGCGCGGCCGCTTTGGCGGCGCTGGGGGCGACAGCATCCGCCTGCAGCGGCGCGCCTGAGCCGCCCCAGCCTGACCCGCTGGAATCGCAACTCGAGCTTGCCCAGCGCGACAGCCAGATGGCCCGCGCAGCCGCCGCCGCAGCCGGACCGCTCTACGCCCCGGTGCTCACGGTCGTGGCCGACGAACGCGCCGCGCACGCCAAGGCGCTGAGCCAAGAGATCGCCCGCGTGGCCAAAGAGACGTCGACGACGTCGCCGCCACCGAATCCCCCTCCAGCCGCACCTGCCGGGCCGCCGCCGTCGCGCGACGACGTGATCGGAGCTCTGCGCGAATCCGCCGACCGCGCAACCAAACTCGCCGCTGATCTGTCCGGCTACCGGTCCGGCCTGGTGGGCTCGGTCGCAGCCGCGTGCGCCGCATCACTGGCCGTGCCGCTGGCAATGAAGGAGCCGGCGCAATGACCACGCCTCACCCCACCCCGACCAACAAGCCGGACTCCCCCGACGACAAAGCCATCGCCGACGCGATCGCGGCCGAGCACGCGACGATCTACGGCTACGGCTTCGTGTCGGCCCACTCGATGCCGGACATGAACGAGCTGGTGTCGGATTCCCTGGCCGAACACCGCGCCCGGCGGGAAGCGGCCATCGGAATGCTCGCGTCGCGATCCGTGGCCGCACCGGTGGCCGCCGTCGGCTATCAACTGCCGATTGCAGTCAAGAACTGGAAGGACGCAGCGAACCTGGCCCTTCGGATGGAATCCGACGACGCGGTGGCATGGCGAGCGGTGCTCGAACACGCGAAATCGTCCGAGGACCGCGCTTTCGCGATGACGGCACTGACCCAGTGCGCTGTGCGCGCCGCACAGTGGCGACAGGTGGAGGGCGCGTGGCCGCTCACCGTGCCGTTCCCCGGCGGCACCGAATGAGACTCAGCCCGAGATCGCGTCGACGATCTCAGTCGCCGCAGCGTCGACTGGCACCTCGCGTGTTTCGCCGCTGAACCGGTTGCGCAGCTCGACCACGCCACCGGCCCATCCCCGGCCGACCACCACAATCCATGGCACCCCCAGCAGCTCGGCGTCTTTGAACTTGACGCCCGGTGACGCGCCGCGGTCGTCGAGCAACACGTCGACGCCCAACCGGTCCAATTCGCGGGCCAGCTCGATTGCGCCGTCGCGGGCCGCCGCGTCCTTGTTCGCGATCACCAGGTGCACGTCGAACGGCGACACCGAGGACGGCCACCGCAGCCCGAGCTCGTCGTGGTGCTGCTCGGCGATCACGGCGACCAGCCGCGACACCCCGATCCCGTAGGAGCCCATGGTCAGCCGCACCGGTTTGCCGTCCTCGCCGAGCACATCGGCCGAGAACGCGTCGGTGTATTTGCGGCCCAGTTGGAAGATGTGGCCGATCTCGATGCCGCGCGCCGACACCAAGGGGCCCGCGCCGTCCGGCGACATGTCGCCGTCGCGTACCTCGGCGGCCTCGATGGTGCCGTCGGGTACGAAATCTCGTCCGGCCACCAGCCCGACGACGTGCTGGCCGGGTGCGTCGGCTCCGGTGATCCAGCTGGTGCCGTCGACGACGCGGGGGTCGACGAGATACCGAACACCGTTCTGCTGCAAGCCTTTCGGACCGATATAGCCCTTCACCAGAAATGGGTACTTGGCGAAGTCCGCGTCGTCGAGCATCGCGTACTCGGCCGGCTCCAAAGCCGCCCCCAACCGTTTCTCGTCGATCTCGCGGTCACCGGGAATACCGATTCCCAACAGCTCCCAGTCGCCGCCAGGCTGACGGACCTTGAGCAGCACGTTCTTCAGCGTGTCCGCGGCGCTCACCGCACGGTCCAACGCCGAGTTGGCCCAGTCGACCAGCGTGGCGATGGTCGGCGTGTCACCGGTGTCGTGCACCACCGGCTCGGGCAGGTGCTCGTACGGCAGTGGATCCGGTGCCGGTGTGGTGACCGCCTCGACGTTGGCCGCATAGCCCGACTCCACGCAGCGCACGAAAGTGTCTTCGCCGACCGGACTTTCGGCCAGGAACTCCTCAGACGCGCTGCCGCCCATCGCCCCGGACACCGCCGAGACGATCACGTAGCGCACACCCAATCGGTCGAAGATCCGTTGGTACGCTTCGCGATGCGCATGGTACTGGGCCTTGAGCCCCGCCTCGTCGACGTCGAACGAGTACGAGTCCTTCATCACGAACTCGCGCACCCGCAGGATCCCCGCCCGGGGCCGCGCCTCGTCGCGGTATTTCGTCTGGATCTGGTAGAGCAGTAGTGGAAAGTCCTTGTAAGAGCTGTACTCCCCTTTCACGGTGAGCGTGAACAACTCCTCGTGCGTGGGGCCCAGCAAGTAGTCGTTGCCGCGGCGGTCCTTCAGCCGAAACACGCTGTCGCCGTACTCCGTCCAGCGATTCGTCGTCTCGTACGGCGCACGCGGCAGCAGCGCGGGGAACAGGATCTCTTGTCCCCCAATGGCATTCATCTCTTCGCGGACTATGCGCTCGATCTTGCGCAGCACCCGCAATCCGACCGGCAGCCAGGTGTAGAGGCCAGGCCCGGCGGGCCGGACGTAGCCCGCGCGGATCAGCAGCTTGTGGCTGGGCACCTCGGCATCGGCGGGGTTCTCGCGCAGTGTGCGCAAGAACAACTCGGACATGCGGGTGATCACAGCCGACAACCTTAGAGCTCGCCGGCCTCTACTGCTTCACGGGTATGCTGCGCGGCCGCGATCTGCCTGGCGGAGAACCCGATGAAGAACGCGGTGACGCCCACCAACACCGCGACCGCCGCGACCCACAGCAGCGAGTACGTGTAGCCGCGGTCGAGCGCGTCGAGCTGCGCCGGCGTCATGTTGCGCACGGCCCCGGTGGTGCCGCCGAGATACAACGTGCGCGACGTCTGCACGGCCTGGATGACAACCAGCACCAGCGGGCCGCCGAGGTTTTGCACCATCAGCGTGAGCGCCGACACCGGGCCGATCTCTCGCGGGCCCACGTCGGCCAGCGCGCACAGCGGCAGCACCACCGAGATCACGCCGATGCCGAAGCCGCCGACGATGATCGGTACGAAGAGGTCCGGGAAGTACGGGATGGCGCGGTTCAGCGTCGAGCCGTACAGCATGGCGCCGAGGACAAACGAGCCGCCACCAATGATCAGCCAGCGCGGGGCGATCAGCGGCGCCACCCGAGCCGCTGCCACGTTGCCAAGCCCGAGCGCAACGGCGAACGGGATGAACGACGTTCCCGCACGCAATGCCGAGTAGCCCATCACGTCCTGGACGTACAGCCCGATCATCACTGTCAGCGTCAACAGGACGCCGCCGGCCAGAAATAGCGACAAGAACGTCATCACCCGGTTGCGGTCGGCGAACAACGACAGCGGCACGATCGGGTGCTCGGCGGTGCGTTCGACCACCAGGAAGCCGCCGAACAACAGCACGGTGGCGATCGCTGCGCCGAAGATCCACGGGTTGATCCAGCCCAGCGGCGGCCCCTGGGTGAAGATCAGCACCGCCGTCGTGCACGCCAGCGTGGCCAGCGCCGCCCCGGCCACGTCGAGGCGGAGACGTTCGCGATGTGTCTCACGCAGCCGGGTGAGCGCAATCGCAATGATCACCATGCCGATCGGCAGATTGATCAGGAAAGCCAGCCGCCACGAGATCACCGTGAACGCGCCGCCGAGGACGAGGCCGAGCACCGAGCCGAGGCCCATCATCGCCGCCGACACCGCCATCGCCTGATTGCGCGCCTGACCGACGGCGTACGTCGACGCGATCAGCGCCAGCCCGGTGGGTGCGGCGACGGCTGCCCCCATGCCCTGCACGGCACGGGCGACGATCAACATCGCCGGGTCGAACGCCAGCCCGCAGATCAGCGACGCCACGGTGAACACCGCGACTCCGCCGACGAATGCGCGCTTGTGACCGATCGCGTCGCCGACGCGCCCGCCCAACAACAGCAGGCCGCCGAACGTCAGCACGTACGCGGTGATGACCCAGCTCTTAGCGGCGTCGGATAACGCAAGGTCGGCCTGCATGCGGGGCAGCGCCACCACGACGATGGTGCCGTCGAGTGTCGACATCAGTTGCATGCCGGTGATCGCGACGATCGCGATCCCGATGACACTGGCGGCGAGCGGCGACGAACGCTGGGTCCGCCGCGCCGCAAACATGGCTGCCTACCCTACCGAGGGCCCTGTCCGTGGCTTAGACGCGCTACAGCTCTCCGGTTACAGCTCTCCGGCGTCCAATGTCGAGCTCTACAGCTCTCCGGCGTCCAATGTCGAGCTCTACAGCTCTCCGGCGTCCAATGTCGAGCTCTACAGCTCTCCGGCGTCCAGCGCGTCCTTGACTTCCTGCGCATGCGCCACCTCTTCGGAGGTGTAGCCGATCAGCAGCGCGGCGCCGCCGACGATCACGGCCACCCCCGCGACCCACAGCAGCCCGTAGGTGTAGCCGTGGTCGAGCGCGTGCAACTGCGCGGCGTTCATGTTCTTCACCGGGCCGGTCGTGCCGCCCAGGTACAGCGTGCGCGAGGTGATCACGGCCTGGACGATCGCCAGGATCACCGGACCGCCGAGGTTCTGCAGCATCAGCGCGATCGCCGACACGGGCCCGATGCGGTCGAAGCCGACGCCCGCGATCGCCGACACTGTCAGCGGCACCACGATCATCCCGATGCCCACGCCCCCGACGGCGATCGGCACGACGAGGTTGGGGAAGTACGGGATGCCGCGGTTGAGCGTCGACCCGTAGAGCATGGCGCCGAGCACCAGCACGCCGCCGGCGATCACCAGCACCCGTGGCGGAAACTGCGATACCAGCTGCGACGACAGGCCCAGACCGATGCCGAGGGCGATGACGAACGGGATGAAGCCGACGCCGGCGCGCAGCGCGCTGTAGCCCATGATGTCTTGCACGTACAGGCCGATCAGCACGGTCAGCGTGAACATCACGCCACCGGCCAGGAAGACCGCCGCGAACGTCGCCACGCGGTTGCGATCGCGGAACAGGTCGAACGGCACCAGCGGGTTGTCAGCGGTGCGTTCCACCAGCGCAAACGCGCCGAGGAACACCACCGCCGCGATGCCGGAGCCGACGGTCAGCGGCGACAGCCACCCGGCCTCCGGGCCCATCGAGAAGCCGAACACCGCGGCCGTGCAGCCCAGCGTGGCCAGCAGCGCGCCGGTGGCGTCGAGCTTCATCGGCTCGCGGTGCGTCTCGGTCAGCGTCGTATAAGCCAGGTACAGCATCAGCAGCCCGATCGGCACGTTCACCAAAAAGGCCAGCCGCCACGACACTTCGGTGAGCGCTCCGCCGACGATCAGGCCCATCACCGAGCCGATGCCGGTCATCGCGGCGAAGATCGCGGTCGCGGCGTTACGGGCCGGGCCCTTCGGGAACGTGGTGGCGATCAGCGCGAGCGCGGTGGGCGACGCGATCGCCGCACCTACTCCCTGCGCCAGCCGCGCGACCACCATGGTCGCCTCATTCCAGGCGAGTCCGCACAGGATCGAAGCGATGGTGAACATCGCGACGCCGGCGATGAATGTGCGCTTGCGCCCAATCGTGTCGCCGAGGCGGCCGCCCAGCAGCATCAGACCGCCGAACGTCAGCACATAAGCGGTGATCACCCAGCTGCGGCCGGCGTCGGACAGATTCAGCTCGTCCTGGATCCTGGGCAGCGCGACGATCGCGACCGTGCTGTCCATCGTGGCCAGCAGCTGCATGCCGCCGATCGCGACCACCGCGGCGATGAACCGGCGCGACGGCAGCCACGCTGGGCGCGACCAGCTCGTCTGCCGGGCGACCTCGAGGGCGGCCTGATTGGCGCGATCCAGAGACATCCGCTCCGCGTCATTGAGAGCCGTCATGGAGAGTTACCTTACAGTACTCTTAGCTTTTCTTTAATTCCGCGAATCCCGCGACGGCCCCGATGACGATGATCGCGGGAGGTCGAATGCCTTCTTCGCGAATCTTTTTCGGCGCGTCAGCAAGCGTCGCGCGGACGGTCCGCTGCGCCGCAGTGGTGCCCTGCTGCACCACGAGCACCGGGGTTTGCGCAGGTCGGCCGCCCTTGAGCAGCGCGTCGGCGAAGAGCTCGATGCGCTCGACCGCCATCATCAGCACGATCGTGCCCGACATCGCGGCCAGCGCATTCCAATTGACTAACGAATCCGGGTCGTCCGGTGCGACGTGACCGCTGACGACCACGAACTCGTGCGTCACGGAGCGGTGCGTGACCGGCACACCGGCCATGGCGGGAACCGCGATTGCGCTGGTGACGCCGGGCACCACAGTGACCGGCACGCCCGCGTCGACGCAGGCCAGCAGCTCTTCGTAGCCGCGGGCGAAGACGAACGGGTCGCCACCTTTGAGGCGCACGACGAACTGACCCGCCTTGGCCCGCTCGATCATCACGTCGTTGATCGCGTCCTGAGCCATCGCGCGGCCGTACGGAATCTTCGCGGCGTCGATCACTTCGACGTGCGGCGGCAGCTCTGCCAGCAACTCGGCCGGCGCCAGCCTGTCGGCGACCACCACGTCCGCGTGCGCCAGCAAGCGCCGGCCCCGCACGGTGATCAGCTCGGGATCACCGGGACCGCCGCCTACGAGCGCGACGCCGGTGTGCACCACGTCAGGGGTCTCCGTGGCGATGACACCGCGCTGCAGGGCTTCGCGGATCGCCGACCGGATCGCCGCGGAGCGCCGGTGCTCACCGCCGGCCAGCACCCCGACCTCCAAGCCTTCGTACTCGAACGAGGCGGGTGTGACGGCGGTGCCCTCGCGGGCGATGTCGGCGCGGACGCAGAAGATGTGGCGCGATTCGGCTTCGGCGACGACGGCCGCGTTGACGTCCGGGTCGTCGGTGGCGGCGATCGCGTACCAGGCGCCGGCGAGGTCGCCCTCGCGATACTTCCTGAGCTGCAATGTGATCCCGGTCATGGCTTCGACCGCCGGGGTGGCGGACCGGGTGACGACGTGCACGTCGGCCCCGCTGGCGATCAGCAGAGGCAGGCGCCGTTGCGCGACGCTGCCGCCGCCGACGACCACGACCTTCCTGCCGGCCAGCCGCAGCCCGACCAGGTACGGGTTCTCGGTCACTAGTTGACCCTAGGGCTCGCGGCGTGAGCGACGAAGCGCGCCACCGACCGTGGTGCGGCCGCCGGGTGGGTGTGCAAATAGGAGGCGTGGACGCCGCGGTGCACTGCGCCGTCGCGGACCGGGGTGTTGCGGTCCCGGTATACCCATGCCGGCTGGTATGCGTCGGTGAATTCGACTGTGGTGCGGTGGAATTCGTGGCCTGTGACACGGTCCCCGGCGGCGTGCAGCGACGACTCCGCGACGGCGACGGCGTCTCGGTAACCCAGGGTCAGATGGTCGGTGAAGCGCGCGGAGCCGGACAGCACGCCGCACATCGGATGCCCGTCGAGTTCCGCCACCAGGTAAGTCAGTCCGGCGCACTCGGCGTGGACTGGGGCGCCGCGAGCAGCCAGAGCGTTGACTTGTTGGCGCGCAACGTCATTGGCGGCGAGCTCAGCGCCGAACTGCTCCGGGAACCCGCCCGGGATGACGAGCGCGTCCGCGTCGGCCGGTAGCGCGTCGCTGAGCGGGTCGAAGCCCACGACGTCCGCTCCGGCGGCTCGCAGGAGTTCGACGTGTTCGGCATAGCCGAACGTGAACGCCTTGCCGGCAGCGATCGCGACGGTGACCCGCTCAGCGACGCACTCGACGGCCGGCTCCCAGGCGGCGGCGGTGACGGTGCTGCCGGCCAGCCCGACTACCGCATCAAGGCTCACGTGTGCGCCGACGAGTTCGGTCATCGCGTCGACCGCGTGCTCGGCGAGCGCGCCGTGTTCTGCGGCGGTGACCAAGCCGAGATGCCTTGCGGGAACGGCCAAGTCGACGTGGCGGGGAATCGCGCCCAGAACCGCGACACCGGCGTGACCGCAGGCTTGGCGCAGCACCTCTTCGTGGCGGGTCGAGCCGACGCGGTTGAGGATCACGCCGGCGATCCGGACGGCCGGGTCGAACGTCGAAAACCCATGCAGCAGCGCGGCGATGCTGTGGCTCTGGCCGCGGGCGTCGACAACCAACACCACCGGCGCGCCCAGCAGTTTCGCCACATGGGCAGTGGATCCTGTGGCGACGAGCGCGCCGTCGAGGCGTCCGTCGAACAGCCCCATCACACCCTCCACCACCGCGATGTCGGCACCCGCGGTGCCGTGCCGGTACAGCGGCCCGATGAGCCGCTCGCCGACCAGCACGGGGTCGAGGTTGCGGCCGGGTCGACCGGCGGCCAGCGTGTGGTAGCCGGGGTCGATGTAGTCGGGGCCGACTTTGAACGGAGCGACGGCGTGGCCGGCGCGCCGGAGCGCGCCGATCAAACCCGTTGCGACAGTGGTCTTTCCGCTTCCCGATGCAGGCGCGGCAATGACGACGGCTGGGGTCATCGGGTCACTCACCGTCCTGCGCGAGCGTGCGCCCAGGTACAGGACACGCCGTCAGAACATGAGCAGACACGCACGCTCGCGGGAAGGGTGCCGTCACCACTCGATGCCCTTCTGGCCTTTGCGGCCGGCATCCATGGGGTGCTTCACCTTGGTCATCTCGGTCACCAGGTCGGCGGCGTCGAGCAACGCTGCGGGCGCGCCACGGCCGGTGATCACTACATGCTGCGTGCCGGGGCGGCCGGCGAGGGTCGCGACCACCTCGTCGACGTCGACCCACCCCCACTTCAGCGGATAGGTGAATTCGTCGAGCAGGTAGAAGTCGTGGCGCTGTTCGGACAGCCGCCGGGCGATCTCGGCCCAACCGTCCGCGGCAGCGGCCGCGTGGTCGTCGGCGCTGCCGTGTTTGCGGGCCCAGGACCAGCCGGCACCCATCTTGTGCCACTCGACCGGCGCGCCGACCCCGCGCTCGTCGTGGAGCCGGCCCAACTCGCCGAACACGTTCTCCTCCCCGACTTTCCACTTCGCGCTCTTGACGAACTGGAACACCGCCACCGACAGCCCCGCGTTCCAGGCGCGCAGCGCCATTCCGAAGGCCGCCGTCGACTTGCCCTTCCCGTCGCCGGTGTGCACCGCAAGCAGCGGGGCCTGGCGGCGAGCCCGGGTGGTCAGCCCGTCGTCGGGCACCGCGATCGGACGGCCCTGCGGCATGGTGACCTCCTTCTCAGGCAGCGCCGCGGACGACGTGGGTGAGTGCCTCGGCGCGCAAGTGTGCCAACCGCACGGTCGGCGCACCGAGCCGCGCTGCGAGCTGTTCGGCCAAACCGAGGCGCACCCACGATGTTTCGCAGTCGACGACGACCGCTGACGCGCCTTCGGCCACGAGCAGGTCCGCGGCCGCCCCGGCCCTGCCGACCGGGTCGGGGCCGCCGGTCGCACGCCCGTCGGTGAGCACGACGACCAGGCTGCGCCGCGCCGGGTCGCGCACACGCTCTCTGGCGACCATCGCACGCGCGGCCAGAAGCCCTTGCGCCAGCGGCGTTCTCCCGCCGGTGGCGAATCGGGTGAGCCGTCGCGACGCGATGTGCACCGACGACGTCGGTGGCAGCAGCACGTCTGCGCCGTTGCCGCGGAACGTGATCACCGCGACCTTGTCGCGGCGCTGGTAGGCGTCACGCAGCAGCGACAGCGTGGCGCCGCTGACCGCGGACATCCGGTCGCGCGCGGCCATCGAACCGGACGCGTCGACGAGAAAAATCACCAGGTTGGCCTCGCGCCCTTCGCGGATCGCGCGGAGCAGGTCGTCCGGACGCACCCGTGGCGGCCCGGGCCGGTGCGTGCGGCGTGCGGCCGACAGCACTGTGCCGAACAGGTGGATGCCGGAACCGTCACGCGGATGAGCGGACATCACGGCGCCGGAACTATTGCGGGCCCGCGATCGGCGCCCGGGCGCACCGTCGCCGAGGCCGGGCACCGTCAGTAGCCGGGTGCGAAACGGCGGCATCGGCGGGGCGCTGGGCCGCGGTGGCGATGGAGCAGTATGCGAATCAGCTTGCTGCTCTCCATTATTCGTTACTCCACCGCCAGGCGGGTCTGGTTCAGGTTCGGGTTCGTCGTCCGCCTGAGCCAGCGCCTCGTCGAGCGCCTGCGGGTCCAGATCCGGCTCGTCGAACGGGTCGCGGCGCCGTCGGTGCGGCAGCGCCAGCTGCGCGGCCACCCGGATGTCCTGCTCCTCCACCGCGCCGGCGCCGCGCCAGGCGGCGTGCGCCACCGCGGTGCGCGCCACCACCAGGTCTGCGCGCATCCCGTCAACACCGAACGCCGCGCACAGCGCCGCAATCCGCCGCAGTTCGCGTTCCGGCAGCACGACCTCGCCAACCACCCTGCGCGCTTTGGCAATGTGGCGTGCCAACGCGGCGTCCCGCTCGGCGTAGCGACGACCGAAGCCAGCCGGGTCCGCCTCGAACGCCATGCGCTGGCGGATCACTTCGGCGCGCTCGTCGACGTCGCGGGAAGCGCGCACATCGACGGTCAGGCCGAACCGGTCCAGCAGCTGTGGACGCAGCTCACCCTCCTCCGGGTTCATGGTGCCGACGAGCATGAACTTCGCCTCGTGGGTGTACGACACGCCGTCGCGCTCGACGTGCACGCGGCCCATCGCGGCAGCGTCCAGCAGCACGTCCACGAGGTGGTCCGGCAGCAGGTTCACCTCGTCGACGTACAACACACCGCCGTGCGCCTGGGCCAAGAGCCCCGGCGTGAAGGCGTGCTCGCCGTCGCGCAGGACCCGCTGCAGATCCAGTGACCCGATCACCCGATCTTCGGTGGCGCCGATCGGCAGCTCGACGAGACACCCGAAGCCTGCCTCAGCGAGCACCGCCGAAAGCCCGCGCACCGCAGTCGATTTCGCGGTACCCTTCTCGCCGCGGATCAGCACCCCGCCGATCTCGGGGCGCACCGCGCACAGCACCAGCGCCAACCGCAACAGATCCTGGCCGACGATTGCGCTGAACGGGTAGATCACGACGCGACACCACGCGCGCCTGGCCGAACCATCGGCACGTGTGGGATGCCGTCCTCGACGAATTCGTCTCCCTCCCGGACGAATCCGTGCTGGGCGTACATCTCTTCGAGGTAGGTCTGCGCATCGATGCGGCACGGAAAGTCGCCGACATCGGCCAGCGCGGCCTGCAGTACGCGGGTGGTGTGGCCGTGGCCGCGCGCTTCCTTGCGGGTACACAGCCGGCCGATCCGGAAGGCCTTGTGGCCTCCGGTGTGTTCCTCCAGCAGCCGCAGCGTGCAGATCACCTCACCGCGTGGCCCTTCGAGCCAGAAGTGGCGGGTTTCGGGGAGAAGGTCGCGGCCGTCGAGCTCCGGGTAGGCGCAGGCCTGCTCGACGACGAACACCTCGATCCGCAGCTTCAACAGCTCGTACAGCGTCGCGGTGTCCAGGTCCTTGGCCCAGGTGCGGTGCAGCGTGACCGTCATGCACCTAACGCCTTTCGGGTCCACTCCCATACTTCGGCCCGCAGCCGCGGCTCGTCGGACAGCTTGGTGCCCAGCGACGGCACCATCTCCTTGAGCTTGGGCAACCACGACTGGTACCGGTCCTCGAAGCACTGCTCGAGCACCTCGAGCATGTCGTGCACGGCCGTCGACGCGCCCGGCGAAGCACCGAGCAGACCGGCGATGCTGCCGTCCGCCGACGCGATCACGGTGGTGTCGAACCCCAGCACGCCGCGTGTGCCACCCTTCGGTTTGATCACCTGCACGCGCTGCCCGGCGACGATGGTCTCCCAGTCCGACGACTTCGCCGACGGCACGAAGTCGCGCAGCGCCTCGATGCGGTCCTCGTCCGACAGCAGCAGCTGGCCGACGAGGTACCGCACCAGACTCAGCTCGCTCACACCGACGCTGAGCAGCTGCGTCAGGTTGCCCGGCTTGATCGAGAACGGCAGGTCGGTGACGTGGCCACGCTTGAGAAACTTCGGTGACCACCCCGCGAACGGCCCGAACAGCAGCCACGACTTGCCGCTGATGATCCGGGCGTCCAGGTGCGGCGCCGACATCGGCGGCGCACCGACCGCCGGGAAGCCGTACACCTTGGCGCGGTGTCGCTCAGTGAGCTCGGGGTTGTCGGTGCGCAGGAACTTGCCGCTCACCGGAAAACCGCCGTAGCCCTTGATCTCCGGGATGTTCGACTTCTGCATCAGCCGCAGCGCGTCACCGCCGGCGCCGACGAACACGAACTTGGCGTTGATCTTGCGTTTGGCTCCGGTGCGGTTGTTGCGCACGGCCACGGTCCAGGTGCCGTCGGACTCACGGGACAGGTCGCGAACCTCGTGGCCGAACAGCGCTTCGGTGCCGTGCTGGACGCTGTAGGCGATCAGCTTTCTGGTCAGGCTGCCGAAGTCGACGTCGGTGCCGTTGCGCGCCCAGTTCAGCGCGATCGGTTCGCGAAACGTGCGGCCGGCGGCCATCAGCGGCAGCCGGCGAGCGAACTCGTCGGGATCTTCGATGAGTTCGATTCCCTCGAACAGCGGGTTGTGCACCAGCGCGTCGCGGCGGCGGCGCATGAACTCCACCTGGTCGGCGCCCATCACCCAGCTCGCATGCGGAGTCGGGTTCAAGAAACTGCGCACGTCGCTCAGCACACCGTTTTCCACCGCGTAGGCCCAGAACTGCCGCGACAGCTGGAATTGCTCGTTGACGTTGACGGCCTTGGTGATGTCGATCGACCCGTCGGCCTGCTGCGGCGTGTAGTTCAATTCGCACAGCGCCGAGTGGCCGGTGCCGGCGTTGTTCCACGGGTCGCTGCTCTCGGCGGCCGCTCCGTCGAGGCGTTCCACCAAGGTGATCGACCAGTCCGGTTCGACCAGCCGCAGCAGCGTGCCCAGCGTGGCGCTCATGATCCCGGCCCCCACCAGCACGACGTCTGTCCTGGCCCTAGCGTCTGACGGCATCGTCCAAGGTTATCGACTCGGTGCCGTGGCGTCGTACCAGGCAGCAGGGTGCGCGGCGATTAAGGTGAGCAGCGTGGCGGCTGTGTGGGAGCCCGACGTCCTGAATGGATGCTGGCAGAGCACGTTGCCACTGGGCGCCGACCCCGACGGCGAGGGCGAGATCGTGGCCACGCTGATCCGCCGCGGCGCCCCGGCGCCGGCGAAGCACGCAGTGCTCGCGGTGCACGGCTACACCGACTATTTCTTCCACACCGAGCTGGCTGACCGGTTCGCCGCCGCGGGCTTCGCGTTCTATGCCATCGACTTGCGCAAGTGCGGGCGGTCCTGGCGCGCCGGGCAGACTCCGCACTTCACCACCGACCTGTCGCGGTACGACGTGGAACTCGAGCGCGCTGCGGCGGTGATCGCACGCGAGACGGCCGGTGCCCGCATCCTGGTCTACGGCCACTCGGCCGGCGGGCTGATCGTCACGCTGTGGCTGGACCGGCTGCGTCAGCGCGCCGGGATCGCAAGGCTGGGCGTCAGCGGCCTGGTGCTCAACAGCCCGTTCTTCGACCTGCCCGGCCCGGTGATACTGCGGGCCGGAATCACCTCGGCGGCGATCCGGGCCGCGGCGCGGTTCGGCAGCAAGCGGGTGCTGCGGGCTGCCGGCGAGGGCGGCTACGGCACCAGCCTGCACCGCGACTACGGCGGTGAGTTCGACTACAACCTGGCCTGGAAACCGTTGGGCGGCTTTCCCGTCACCGCCGGGTGGATCAACGCGGTGCGTCGCGGGCAGATGCAGCTGCACCGCGGCCTCGACGTGGGGGTGCCCAACCTGATCCTGCGGTCGGACCGCAGCATCCCGGAGACCAAGGACCCGCAGTCCATGCAGCGCGGTGACGCGGTGCTGGACGTGTCGCAGATCGCGCGCTGGGCAGGGTGTGTGGGCAACCGGACCAATGTGGTGCCGGTCGCCGACGCGAAACACGACGTGTTCTTGTCGCTGCCCCACGCGCGCGAGCAGGCCTACGGCGAGCTCGCGGCCTGGCTGGACTGGTACACGGCGGCGGTGTCGCCCGAACGAAGCGATGCGAGGCAGAGCTCATGACGCATTTCGACCTGGCCATCATCGGAACCGGCTCGGGCAACACGATTCTCGACGAACGCTACGACGACTTCAGCGTCGCCATCTGCGAGCAGAACATCTTCGGCGGCACGTGCCTCAACGTGGGCTGCATTCCGACCAAGATGTTCGTCTACACCGCCGAAATCGCCGAAACCGCCCGCGAATCGACACGTTTCGGTGTCGACGCACGTGTCGACGCGGTGCGCTGGCCCGACATCGTGTCCCGGATCTTCGGCCGCATCGACCCGCTGTCCGTGGGCGGCGAGAACTATCGGCGAGCGTCGCCCAACGTCACCGTCTTCGACCGGCACACCCGGTTCGGCCCCAGCCGCAACGGCCGGCACACGCTGCGCGTCGACGGCGGTGAGGAGTTCACCGCTGACAAGGTGGTGATCGCCGCCGGCTCACGCGTCGTGGTTCCCAAGGCGGTCGCCGACTGTGGCGTGACGTACTACACCAGCGACACGATCATGCGGATCCCCGAGCTTCCGCGGCATTTGGTGATCGTCGGCGGGGGATACGTCGCCACCGAGTTCGCGCACATCTTCTCGTCGCTGGGCACCCACGTGTCGCTGGTGATCCGCGGCAGCACTCTGCTGCGCGGGCATGACGACACGATCATGATGCGGTTCACCGACATCGCCGCCAAGAAGTGGGAGATCCACGCGCACCGCGAGATCATCGACGCCCGCCAAGACGGCGACGAGGTGGTGCTGACGTGCGACGAGGGGTCGACCATCCGCGCGGACGCGCTGCTGGTGGCTACCGGCCGCGTACCCAACGGCGACCTGCTGGACGCCGAGCAGGCCGGCGTCGAGGTGCAGCCGAGCGGGCGCGTGGTGGTCGACGAATACCAACGCACTACGGCCCGCGGCATTTTCGCCCTCGGCGACGTCAGCTCCGCGTATCAGCTCAAGCACGTCGCGAACCACGAAGCCCGGGTGGTGCGGCACAACCTGCTGCAGGACTGGGACGACACCGATGCGATGGTGGCCTCCGACCACCGCTACGTGCCGTCCGCGGTGTTCACCGACCCGCAGATCGCCAGCGTCGGGCTCACCGAAAACCAGGCCAGGGCAGCCGGTTACAGCATCAAGGTCAAGGTGCAGGACTACAGCGACGTCGCCTACGGCTGGGCGATGGAGGACACCACCGGGTTCGCGAAGCTGGTCGTCGACGACGACACCGGTCTGATTCTCGGCGCGCACATCATGGGTTACCAGGCGTCGTCATTGATCCAGCCCGTGGTGCAGGCGATGAGTTTCGGCTTGCCCGCACAAGACATGGCGCGCGGCCAGTACTGGATTCACCCGGCGTTGCCCGAGGTGATCGAGAACGCACTGCTGGCGCTGTGCGGTGAGCCGCCGTGGCCGCCGTCGCGCAGGCACTAGCGCCGCGGCGCGGTGGTGCTACAGCGGCGTGACATAGGCGGCGCTGATCCCGCCGTCGACCAGAAACGTCGACGCGGTGATGAACGACGCGTCGTCGCTGGCCAAGAACGCGACCGCGGCGGCGATCTCCTCCGGTTCGGCGAACCGGCCCACCGGCACGTGGACCAGCCGGCGGGCCGCCCGCTCGGGGTCTTTGGCGAACAGCTCTTTGAGCAGCGGGGTGTTGACCGGACCCGGGCACAGTGCGTTCACGCGAATTCCGCTGCGCGCGTACTGAACTCCGAGCTCACGCGACATTGCCAGGACGCCGCCTTTCGACGCGGTGTAGGAGATCTGCGACGTGGCCGAGCCCATCACCGCGACGAACGACGCCACGTTGACGATCGAACCTCTTCCGGCGGCGCTCATGTGGCGCAGCGCCGCGCGGCAGCACAGGTACACCGACGTCAGGTTGACGTCTTGCACGCGCTGCCATGCGGCCAGCCCGGTGTTTTCGATCAGGTCGTCGTCGGGCGGCGAGATGCCGGCGTTGTTGAACGCGATGTCGACTGAGCCGAACGTGCTTGCGGCGGTGTCGAACAGCGCGTTGACGCCGGATTCCTCGGTGACGTCGACCGGCACGAACAACCCGCCGAGGTGGTCGGCGGCTTCCTGGCCGCCGACGCGGTCGATGTCGGCCACGACGATGGTCGCGCCCTCGTCACGCAGCCGCCGCCCGGTGGCCAACCCGATTCCGCTTGCGCCGCCGGTGATCACGGCGACCTTGCCGGCCAGCCGCTGCGTCAGGTCGATCATCAGGCCTCCCCCGGCGCCTCTGCTACAGCGATGAACACGTTCTTGGTCTCGGTGAACGACAGCGGTGCGTCCGGCCCCAGCTCGCGGCCCAGACCCGACTGCTTGAAGCCGCCGAACGGCGTGCTGTACCGCACCGACGAATGCGAGTTCACCGACAGGTTGCCCGATTCCACCGCCCGCGCCACGCGCAGCGCCCGAGACAGGTTGTCGGTCCAAATCGATCCCGACAACCCATAGGGCGTGTCGTTGGCCAGCGTGATCGCGTCGGCCTCGTCGTCGAACGGCAACACCGCGACCACCGGACCGAAGATCTCCTCGCGCACGGTGGGATCCGACCGCCGCGGCGTCAGCACCGTCGGGGGAAACCAGAAGCCCGGCCCGGACGGGACACTACCGCGAAACGCCACCGGCGCGTCGTCGGGGACATAGGAGGCCACCCTGTCCCGGTGCGCCCGAGACACCAGCGGTCCCATCTCGGTGGCCCGCGACGTCGGGTCACCGACGACGACGCCCTTGACAGCCGGCTCCAGCAACTGCGTGAAACGATCGAAGACGTTGCGCTGCACCAGTATTCGGCTTCGCGCGCAGCAATCCTGCCCGGCGTTGTCGAACACGCCGTAGGGAGCCGTCGCGGCGGCTCGTTCCAGGTCGCAGTCGTCGAACACGATGTTGGCACTCTTGCCGCCGAGCTCGAGTGTGACTCGCTTGACCTGTGCGGCAGCCCCGGCCATGACCCGGGTGCCGATTTCGGTGGAGCCGGTGAACACGATCTTGCGGACGTCGGGATGGGTGACGAACCGCTCGCCCACCACGGCGCCCGCCCCGGGCAACACCTGCAGAAGACCCTCCGGTAACCCGGCCTCGACCGCAAGCTCGCCCAGCCGGATCGTGGTCAGCGGCGTCCATTCGGCCGGCTTCACCAGAACTGCGTTCCCGGCGGCCAGCGCGGGAGCGAACCCCCACGACGCGATCGTCATCGGGAAGTTCCACGGCGTGATCACCCCCACTACCCCGAGCGGTTCGTGGAACGTGACGTCAAGACCGCCGGCGACGGGAATCTGCCTGCCCGTCAACCGTTCCGGGCTCGCGGCGTAATACTGCAGCACGTCGCGGACATGGCGGGCTTCCCACTCGGCCGACGTGATCGGATGCCCGGAGTTGGCGACCTCGAGCGCTGCGAGTTCGTCGACGTGTGCGTCCACGGTTGCCGCGAACGCACGCAACGATGCCGCCCGGTCCGCGGGAGGTGTTGCAGCCCAGCGCCTTTGGACATCCAGCGCCCTGGCCACCGCGTCGTCGACGCCGGCGACATCGGTCGGCTCGACCGTGCACAGCACTTCCTCGGTGGCCGGGTTGATCACCTCCGTCACGAGGGCACTCCCGCGTACGTCCTCGCCGCGTCCACGACGGCCGCGAACAGCCGCAGATCGTTGAGCCGCTCTTCGGGATGCCACTGCACCGCGAGAACGAAAGCGTCGCCGGGCATTTCGACCGCTTCGACCACACCGTCGTCGTCGCGCGCGCCGACCACCAATCCGTCGCCCAATTCGGCGATGGCCTGGTGGTGATAGCACTGCTCCTGTGACTGCTCGCCGATCAGCGCGGCCAGCCGGGTTCCGGGCACGGTGCGGATTCTGGACGTGGAGAACACCGCGTTGCCTTGCTGATGGCGCGAGTGCCCCAGGACGTCGGGCAGATGTTGATGCAGCGTGCCACCCAAAGCCACGTTGAGCACCTGTGCGCCGCGGCAAATGCCCAGCACCGGCATCCGCCGGCACAGCGCGCCGTGGAGCAGCGCGAATTCCCATGCGTCGCGGTCGGGCCGTGGCTCGTCGGTCTGCGGGTGGCGCGGCTGTCCGTACCGGGCTGGGTCGACGTCCTTGCCGCCGGTGATCACCAGCCCGTCGAGGCGGTCGAGCACGCGGTCGGTGATCTGGGCGCTGACCGGCTGAGGCGGCAGCAGCAGCGCTATTCCCCCGGCCTGCGTCACGCCCTCCAAGTAGATGTGCGGCAGGAAGCTGGCCCGCACATCCCAGACGCCGGTCTGCGCCTGCTCGAGATAGGTCGTCAGCCCCAACACGGGCCTAGAGCCGCTCAAAGCCCCGCACCCTCTCCCAGTCCGTCACCGCGGCGTTGAACGCGGCGAGTTCGACGCGCGCGTTGTTGAGGTAGTGCTCGACGACGTCATCGCCGAACGCCGCCCGCGCGACCGCGGAGTCCGCGAACAGCTCCGCGGCCTCGCCCAGCGTGGTCGGCAGCCGTTGCGTGTCGCTGTGATAGGCGTTGCCCCGCAACGGGTCTGGCAATGCCAGCTCATGCTCGATGCCGTGCAGGCCACCTGCGATCAGCGCCGCCACCGCCAGGTACTGGTTCACGTCGCCGCCCGGCACCCGGCACTCCACCCGCATCGCAGCGCCGCGGCCCACCACCCGCAGTGCGCACGTCCGGTTGTCGATGCCCCACGCGATCGCGGTCGGGGCAAAGCTGCCGTCGGCAAAGCGCTTGTAGGAGTTGATGTTCGGCGCGTAGCACAGGGTCAGCTCGCGCAGCGTCGCCAGCTGCCCGGCGACGAAACTGCGGAACAGCGCTGACATGCCATGCTCGTCGTCGGAGTCGGCGAACGCTGCGGACCCGTCGTCGCCGCGCAGCGAGATGTGGATGTGGCAGCTGTTTCCTTCGCGTTCGTCGAACTTGGCCATGAACGTCAGGCTCATGCCGTGCTGGTCGGCGATCTCCTTGGCGCCGTTCTTGTAGACGGTGTGGTTGTCGCAGGTGACCATAGCGTGGTCGAAGCGGAACGCGATCTCCTGCTGGCCGCGGTTGCATTCACCTTTGACGCCTTCGCAATACATGCCCGCGCCCACCATGCCGCGGCGAATGTCGCGCAGCAGCGGCTCGATCCGTGACGACGCCAGCATGGCGTAGTCGACGTTGTAGTCCGAGGCCGGTGTCAGACCGCGGTAGCCGCGCGCCCACGCGTCGCGATAGCTGTTGTCGAACACCATGAATTCCAGTTCGGTGCCCACGTAAGGCACCAGATCACGCTCAGCTAGCCGGCCGATCTGGCGGGCGAGGATGCTGCGCGGCGCCGCGGTGACCGGACGACCGTCGTGCCACGACAGGTCCGTCAGCACCAGCGCCGTGCCGGGCAGCCACGGGATCAGGCGCAACGTGGCGAAGTCGGGGGTCATCACCATGTCGCCGTAACCGGTCTCCCAGCTGCTCATCGCATAGCCGTCGACGGTGTTCATGTCGACGTCGACGGCCAGCAGATAGTTACAGCACTCGGCGCCGTGGCGGGCCACCTCTTCGGTGAACAGCCGCGCCGAAACCCGCTTGCCGGTCAGCCGGCCTTGCATGTCGGCGAACGCGACGATCACCGTGTCGATCGCGTCCTCTTCGATCAGCTCTTCGAGCTCGCGCGGGCTCAAGGGCGCTCTCACCATGTCGAGAAGTCAATCATTTCAGCGCCGTTGGCACTCGGGGCACAAGCCGTGCAGTGTCAGGCCGGCCCGCTCGGACAGCGTGAACGAGCTGCCCTCGATCGCGTGCTCCAGCGCCGATGTCAGCCGCTGCGCCGGCACCTCGATGATCGTGCCGCAGCGCGTGCAGACAGCGTGATGGTGCGGACTCTCCGCGATCCCGTACGTGGTGACGCCGCCCTCGACGGTCAGCGCGTGCAGCACGCCGGCGTCGACCAGTGTGGTCACCGTCCGGTACACCGTCGCGAGGTCCGGCACATCGGGTTGGCCCGAATCACCAAGGCGCGCATGGATTTCGGCGACTGACAGGTGCCCGTGAACCGGCTGCAGGGTGGCCAGCACCGCGATCCGCGGCGCGGTCCGGCGCAGCCCGTGCGCCCGCAGCACCTCGCCGATCCCGTTCACCAGATCAGTGTCTCACCACCGACAAGCCAGGCACCGACACCCGCTCTTGCAAATCGCTTGCAAGACGACATACCGTCGGACAGTGGTGACCGATGCACCGCCGCAGCCCACTTCTTGGCTGGCACGCGCGCGCGCCGCACTGACCCGCCGCGAATGGTTGGCACTGTCGTCGATGTTCGGCGTCATCGCGCTGCTGCACCTGGTCGGCTGGATCACGCTCGTCGGGTTCGTGGCCCCGGAGCACTACAGCGTCGGCGACAAAGCGCTGGGCATCGGCGTCGGGCTGACCGCATACACGCTGGGCCTTCGGCACGCGTTCGACGCCGACCACATCGCCGCCATCGACAACACCACCCGCAAGCTGATGAGCGACGGCCAACGCCCGCTGGGTGTCGGGTTTTTCTTCTCGCTCGGTCATTCGACGGTGGTCTTCGGCCTGGCCGTGCTGCTGTCGCTGGGCGTCAAGGCGATCGTCGGTCCGGTGGAAGACGACTCGTCGGCGCTGCACCACTACACCGGGCTGATCGGCACCAGCGTGTCCGGGCTGTTCCTGTACCTGATCGCGGCGATCAACCTCGTCATCCTGGTCGGCATCGTGCGGGTCTTCGTGCGGATGCGCGGCGGCACCTGCGACGACGCGGCGCTCGAAGCGCAACTCAACGGTCGCGGCCTGCTGAACAGACTGTTCGGCCGTTTCACCCGGTCGATCACCAAGTCGTGGCACATGTATCCGCTCGGGCTGCTGTTCGGGCTGGGCTTCGACACCGCCACCGAGATCGCGCTGCTGGTGCTTGCCGGCACCAGCGCTGTCGCCGGGGTGCCCTGGTACGCGATCATGTGCCTGCCCGTGCTGTTCGCCGCGGGCATGAGCCTGCTGGACACCGTCGACGGCACGTTCATGAACTTCGCCTACGGCTGGGCGTTCTCCAAACCGCTGCGCAAGGTGTACTACAACCTCACGGTCACCGGGCTGTCGGTGGCGGTGGCGTTCGTGATCGGCAGCGTGGAACTGCTGGGCCTGCTGGCTGACCAGCTGGGGCTGTCCGGCGGGGTCTGGGACTGGGTCGCCGGTGTCGACCTCAACATCGTGGGCTTCGTCATCGTCGGGCTGTTCCTGTTGACATGGGCGGTGGCCGTGTCGGTCTGGCGCTTCGGCCGCATCGAGGAACGTTGGGCGGTGGCGACCGACAACTGACGGTAGGGTCAGTCAGGTGGCCGCAGGTGACGAGTACCCCGAGGCCATCACGCTCGGGTTGCACGACGTGCCGCCAGCACACCTGGTGGACGCGATGCCCAACAACGTGGTGCTGGATCTGGGCTGGGGCCGGCTGGTCTTCGGCCAGACGTTCTCCGACCCCGACGAACTCGCCGAGGTGCTGCGCCGCGAAGGCCCCGGTCGCCGTGACATCTGCATGTACGCCCGCGAAGCGCACGTCGTCGTCGCCCGCAGCCCGCACGAGCTGTTCATCGACCCCAGCCACACCTACCGGTTGCGATTCACCGACGAGTCGCTCGACTGGACGCCCACCGGAATCACGGTGCGGCCCTTGGAGTCTCGCGACGACGCCGACGAGATGAACCGGGTGTACGTCCGCTGCGGAATGGTGCCCGCCCGGGTGGACGTCATCTGGGACAACCACCTCAACTGCGAGGCGGTCACCTATCTGGTCGCGGTGCGCGACACCGACGGTGCGATCGTCGGCACCGTCACCGGCGTGGACCATTGGGTGCTCTTCGACGATCCGGAGCACGGCACCAGCCTGTGGACACTTGCCGTCGACCCGGCCGCCGGGCTGCCCGGCGTCGGCGAGGCGCTCACCCGCGCGCTCGCCGAGCACTACCGCCGGCTGGGCCGCTCTTACATGGACCTGTCGGTGGTGCACGACAACCACGCCGCGATCGCGCTCTACGAGAAGCTCGGCTTCAACCGTGTGCCGGTCCTGTGCATCAAGCGCAAGAACGCGATCAACGAGCCGCTGTTCACCGCGATCACGCCCGAGACCGTCGACGACCTGAACCCGTACGCCCGCATCATCGCCGACGAAGCCTTGCGGCGGGGCATCCAGGTGGAAGTGCTCGATGCCGAGACCGGCGAGCTGCGCCTCACCCACGGCGGCCGCAGCGTCGTCACCCGCGAATCGCTGTCGGAGTTCACCTCCGCGGTCGCGATGAGCCGCTGCGACGACAAGCGCCGCACCCGCCGCATCGCCGTGGAGGCCGGCATCACCGTGTCGCGCGGGCGTCTGGCCACATTCGACGAACAGGACCACAAGTTCTACGACGAGGTCGGCGACGTCGTCGTCAAACCCACGCGCGGCGAGCAGGGCAAGGGCATCACGGTCGGTGTCGACGGGCACGACGAACTCGACGCGGCACTGGCACGAGCGCACGAGCACTGTCCTGAGGTGCTGATCGAGCAGCGCGCCCGCGGCGAAGACCTGCGCCTCGTCGTGATCGACGGCAAGGTCGTCGCCGCGGCGATCCGCAAGCCTGCGGAGGTCATCGGCACCGGGCGGCACAGCGTGCGTGACCTCATCGAGGCGGAGAGCCGGCGCCGGTCCGCCGCGACTGGCGGAGAGTCGCGCATCCCGCTCGACGCGGTGACTGAAGGCACGGTCCGCGAAGCCGGCTGGTCCTTCGACGACGTGCTGCCGGAAGGCACCCGGCTGCGGGTGCGCCGGACCGCCAACCTGCACCAGGGCGGCACGATCCACGACGTCACCGCCAAGGTCAGCCCCGAGTTGTGCCGCGTGGCGGTAAAGATGGCCGAGGCCATCGGCATCCCGGTGACCGGCATCGACCTGCTGGTGCCCGACGTGAGCGGCGAGGAGTACGTGTTCATCGAGGCCAACGAGCGCCCGGGGCTGGCCAACCACGAGCCGCAGCCAACCGCCGCGGCATTCATCGACTTCCTGTTCCCCGGGCACCCCCGGCTGCCGCAGGCCTGGACTCCGGAAGCGCCGCAGCCCTGACAGTCACCAGGTGCTGGTGCGCAACACGATCTCGGCCGCCAACTGCGCCGTCGACTGCTGCGCGTGGCGCCGGCCCAGCATCTCGACGATCCGGTAGTCGCCGTAGACGTAGCGCTGGCTGGCCACCGCGACCGCCCGCGCGGCCGCCGTGCTGACCATCGCCGTGGTGTTGACCTCGACGGGCGGGCAGTGCTCGTCGCGCACCACGCCGGTCAAGTCGGGGACGCGCGGATGCCCCCGGTCGATCACCACCAGACCGGTGAACCGGTCGAGCCGGCTCGCAGCCAGCTCCCATGCGAGTTCGCCGCCGACGCGATCGCCGACCAGCACCGCCCACTTCACGTCCAGCGAGTCGAGGATCCCCACCACCGATTTCGGCGTCAGCCGACGATCCGGCGCGATGACGACTGTGCGCAGCGACGCAGTGTGCAGCCGGTGGCACAGCGGGTCGTACGCCGCGGGCGCTTGCTGCGTTCCCCCGAGCAGCGTCACGACAGGTCCTTTCTCAGGACCGGTCACGCCGACCGTTATCGGGAATCCGTCGACGGTGAGCATCGTCGAAGGCACTTGTTGGACGCTACAGGTGTGCACTGCGGCGGCGGGCCGTTTTCGCGTGTCTGCCAGCAGATGCTCAGCTGCTCAGGCGTCTTGCATTCGCTGGGCTTGCCGGTCGGCGATCTCGAGGAACGTTTGCGGCAGAGAGGCTTTCGGCGCTGACGACTGGCCGGCGCCGAGAGTGGTTGTGGGAAACGCCATTCCGAACACCGCCATCGAGCCGACGTTCTCGAACGACTCGTAGACGCTGCTGTCGACACCGTGCAGGGTCATTGTCTGCTGGTACACCAGCTGATTCGGCCGCGACGACGCCAGCTTGGTGGTGGTGATCGGAATGGGCGGCGAGCCGCGGTCGAAATAGGTGTCGAACCGTTGGCAGCGGTCGGCCTCCGCCGCGATTGCGTCGAGGTTCATCGGCGAGGTGAGCACCGTGATCACGATGCGGGCGCCGTCGTAGATCACGTTGTACTTCGCCGCGCTGCCGGGACCGCGTTCGGCGTGCGACGTGATCACGTCGGTGAGGCCGTTAGAGCAACCTTGGGGCCGCGACGGCATCGGCGGCGGAGCCCCGGCTTTGCCGGACTCGCCGGGCTGCTCGACGATGCGTCCGTAGCCGACACCCGGCGGGAAGTCGGCCGCAGTCAGCAAAACCTTGGCGAGCTTGGCCCCCGGCCACGTCGGGGTGCCGCTGACCGTGGTGGCGCATCCGGCAACCGACACCGCCGAAGCGACGGCCGCGATCAGGGCGAGGGGCTTGGGCACGCTGTCAGGGTACTGGTGACGACGGGCCGGGCCGGTGGTCCGCTGGCGACGAGTTCCCATACCGCATCGACGTCGACGTGTGCGCCGAGCAGGTCGGCGAGGATATCGAGTTGCGCGTCGCGCCGGGCGGCCACGTCGACGTCGTCAGCCACGACGAACCCGTCGCGGCCCGCGGCGGCCGCCGCCTGGGTGAGCCAGTCGCGCCGGAATACGTCGTTGTCGAACAGCCCGTGCCAATGCGTCCCGTACACGTTGTCGCGCCGGATCCCCACGTCCGACCAGTTCTCTTCGGTGCACCTGCGCAGCTGCCCGTGGTGGATCTCGTAGCCGGCGAGCGGCGCGTGGTGGCGCAGCAGGGTCTTGTCGGGGCAGAACTGCACGTCGGCGTCCAACAGGCCGAGTCCGGCGACGCTGCCCGCGCGGGACTCGACGCGGTCGTCGATTGTGCTGCACAGCATTTGCAGACCGCCGCAGATGCCGAGCACCGGCTTGCCGGCGTCGGCGTGGCGTTGCACGGCTTCGGCCAGACCATGCGACCGCAGCCAATCCAGGTCTGCCACCGTGGCTTTGGTGCCGGGGATCACCACGACGTCGGCGCCGGCGACCGTGGCCGGGTCGGTGCTCCACTGCACCCGCACGCCGGGTTCGCAGGCCAGCGCCTCGACGTCGGTGGAGTTGGAGACGCGAGGCAGGCGGATCGCGACGACCGTCAGCCACTGGGTACCGCACGGTGGCTGAGGCTTGCCGACGATCCGGTCCGCCAGCACCGAAAGCGAATCCTCGGTGTCCAGCCACAGCTCGTCGACGTAGGGCAGCACGCCGTATGTGGGCCGGCCCGTGAGCTTTTCGAGCTGCCGCAGTCCCGGCTCGAGCAGAGCCGGGTCGCCGCGGAACTTGTTGACCACGAAGCCGGTGATCAGCTTCTGGTCGTCCGGATCCAGCACGGCGAGCGTGCCGAACAAGTGCGCGAGCAGCCCGCCGCGGTCGATGTCGCCAACCAGCAGCACAGGCAGCTTCGCGGCTCTGGCCAGCCCCATGTTTGCGAGATCCGTTGCCCGCAGGTTGATTTCGGCAGGCGAGCCGGCCCCTTCGCAGATCACCGCGTCGAACTCGTCGCGCAGCGCCTGCAGCTCCTCGGCCACCACGGCAGCAAGCCGCTCGCGGTGCTCGATGTAGTCGCCGGCGCTGACCGTGCCCGTCACCCGGCCGCGCACCACCAGCTGCGACGACCGGTCGCCGCCCGGCTTCAACAGGATCGGGTTGAAGCGGACACTCGGCTCCAGCCCGCACGCCCGGGCTTGCACGGCCTGCGCGCGGCCGATCTCGCCGCCGTCGAGGGTCACCGCCGAGTTGTTGGACATGTTCTGCGCTTTGAACGGGGCGACCTTCACGCCGTTGCGGGCCAGCAGCCGGCACAGCCCGGCGACGACCATCGACTTGCCGGCATCAGAGCTGGTGCCCGCGATCAGCAGCGCCCCGGTCACCGCGGCTGCATCATTCGGCGAGCGTCAGGATCTCGGCGCCGTCGTCGGTGACCACCAGTGTGTGCTCGAACTGCGCGCTCCACTTGCGGTCCTTGGTGGCCACGGTCCAGCCGTCGTCCCAGATCTCGTAATCCAATGAGCCGAGATTGATCATCGGCTCGATGGTGAACGTCATGCCGGGCTCGATGATCGTGGTGACCGACGGCTGGTCGTAGTGCAGCACCACCAGGCCGTTGTGGAAGGTGGTGCCGATGCCGTGCCCGGTGAAGTCACGAACCACGTTGTAGCCGAAGCGGTTTGCGTACGACTCGATGACCCGTCCGACCACCGACAGCGACCGGCCCGGCTTGACCGCCTTGATCGCGCGCATCATCGCCTCGTGAGTGCGCTCGACCAGCAGCCGGTGCTCATCGGAGACGTCGCCGGCCAGGAAGGTGGCGTTGGTGTCACCGTGCACGCCGTTGATGTAGGCGGTCACGTCGATGTTCACGATGTCGCCGTCTTCGATCACCGTGGAATCGGGGATGCCGTGGCAGATGATCTCGTTCAGGGAGGTGCAGCAGGATTTCGGAAAACCCTTGTAGCCCAAGGTCGATGGATAAGCGCCGTGGTCGACCATGTACTCGTGGGCGATGCGGTCCAGGTCGTCGGTGGTGACGCCGGGCGCGACGGCCTTGCCCGCCTCGGCGAGTGCGCCCGCGGCGATGCGGCCCGCGATGCGCATGTTCTCGATCACCTCAGGGGTCTGCACCCACGGTTCGCTGCCTTCGTTCACGGTTGGTTTCCAGGCGTACTCGGGCCGCGGAATCGACGGCGGCACCGGGCGGGTGGGTGAGAGCACGCCGGAGCGCAGGGCAGCACGAACAGGCATGTCCACCAGCCTAACGATTACCGAGCCCGCGCAGCGTCGGCAGCTTCGGACCCCGCTGCCGCGGCCCACGGATGGTCAACGAGCCGAGGATCAGGCGGCCGGTGAACACGACATGTGGCGTGCCTTCAGCCGGCGGTTCTTTGCGACGGTCGCGTGCGCTGCCGCCGTAGACCGTCACGTCGTCGATGGACGCACTCGCGCCGTCGGGTAGCCGGATGTCGACCGAGCCGCGGACCATGTCGAGTTCGATGACGACGACCGGCCCGGCGAAGCGGGCCTTGGTCAAGTCGAGTTCGATCGAGCCGAAGCGGCGGACCAGGGCGAGCCGGGTGGGCACCACCCATTCCCCGTGGCGCCGCAGCGAGCCGGCCCAACCGCGCAGCTCCACCCGATCCGCGGCCGACGTGACGATCGCGCCGGGCGCGGGCAGGTCGCCCACCACGCCGTCGAGCTCGCCGCGGGTGCGTGCCCGCGAGACCTGTGACGAGCGCTCGTCGAACTCGTCGATGTCGATCAGCCCGAGCGCCAGCGCATTGGCCAGCCGCCGCAGCGTGCCGTTGCGGTCGGCGTCGCTGATGCGCAGTTCCAGGGGCTGTTCACTGGTCATGACCCCTCCAAGTTACCGCGCGCTGGCCCAGCTCTCGCGGGCGAAAGATCAGGCCAGATAGTCCGGCGGCAGCTGCGAGAGCATGTACTTGACCATCCGCACCGCATACTCGGAGCTGCCGCCCCCGACGATCAGCGCCGCGAACGCCATGTCGCCGCGGTAACCGGAGAACCACGAGTGCGAGCCACCCTGGAACTCCGCCTCCCCGGTCTTGCCGTAGACCTCCCCCGCGTCGGCGATGTCTTTGGCCGTGCCGTTGGTGACCACCAGCCGCATCATCGGCCGCAGGCCGTCCAGCATCTGCGGTGTCACGTCGGTGCGCTTGCCGGTGATTCCGGTGGGCCGGCCCGTGATCAGTTGCGGCACAGGCGTTTTGCCGGCGGCCACCGTGGCCGCGGCCAGTGCCATCCCGAACGGGCTGACCAGGACCTTGCCCTGCCCGAAGCCGTCCTCGGTGCGTTCGGCGAGGTTCACCGTCGGCGGCACCGAGCCCGTCACGGTCGGGATACCGGCCACGTCGTAATCGAGCCCGATGCCGTACTGCGCGGCTGCGTCGCTCAATGCCCGCGGCGGCATCCGGCTGGCCAACTCGGCGAACGTGGTGTTGCACGAACTCGCGAACGCCCGCGACATCGGCACCACACCGAGATCGAACTTCCCGTAGTTCGGCACCGTGCGGTGCCCGATGTCCAGCGTGCCGGGGCAGCCCAGCAGCGTGTTGGGCGTGGCCATGTCCCGTTCAATCGCCGCACCCGCGGTGATCATCTTGAACGTCGAGCCGGGCGGGAACAGGCCCGTCGTGGCCAGCGGACCTTGAGCGTCGGCCGCGGCGTTTTGCGCGACCGCCAAGATCGCGCCCGTCGACGGCCTGATCACGACGATCATCGCCTGCTTGCCGACGTTTCCGACCGCGCGCTGAGCCGCGTTCTGAATCGAGCGGTCCAGCGTGATCGACACCGACGGGGCGGGCTTGCCGGGCACCTCGCTGAGCACGCCCACGTCGACGCCGTTCTGGTTGACGCTGACCACCCGCCACCCGGCTTCGCCGTCGAGCTGGGCTGTCACCGCCTTCTTCACCTGCGCGACCAATGCCGGTGCGAACCCGTCGTCGGTGGGCAACATCTCCGGTTGCGGCGTCACCACCACCCCGGGCAGCTGCCCGATCGCCGGCGACACGCGGTTGTTGTCGTCGGGCCGCAGCGTGACCAGGTCCACCCGCTCGCTGGTCGAGCTGGCCTGCTCGGCCAGCCGCTGCGGGTCCAGCGTGTTGTCGAATGGCCGCAACGCCTCGACGACCGCCCGCGCCGTCGGCATCAGTTGCAGCCCAGCCTGCTTGGCGTCGAGCTCGTAGTGGTAGAGGTAGCCGGGCTTGAGCACGTCCGAGCCGCCGACCTCGTTGACGGACGCGCGGGTCGGCGGGTCGGCGCGCAGGGCAAGTGTCTGGTGCTCGCCGAGTTTGGGGTGCAAACCGGCAGGTGTCCAGCGCACCTGCCAGCGGCCTTCCTCGCGGATCATCGAGAGCCGGCCGTCGTACGTCCATGTCCGGTTCTTCGGCAGATGCCAGGTGTAGCGGTAGTCGACGGCGCCGGTGTCCTCGTAGAAGCTCGCGGCCACCACCTGTGCGTCCAGGCTGGTGGCCTGCAGACCCGCCCACGCGGCATTGAGCGCGGCGCGGGCGTCGTCGGGGCGGTCGGACAGCGCGGCGGCTGCGCTGGTGTTGCCGGTGGCCAGCGCGGCGAAGAACTGCTGGGCGGCCGGGGCCGGTCCGTCAGGCCGAGGTGTGCAGCCGACGAGTGCGCCCGCCACCAGGACGGCGACAGCCAGGAAGGTTGTTACTCGTGTTGCCATTGAGGCTGATGTTACGAAGTGGTCACGCGCCCTCGGCGGAGGCGCACCGACCGAAAGCGATTTCGGCGCGCAAACCGAAGCTCAGCGCACGTGCGCGCGCCGAAGTCGCGGCTCAGTCCAGCAGCACGGTCGCGAACGTGCCGACCTCGGCGAAGCCGACGTGCGCGTACGCCGCGCGGGCGACGGTGTTGAAGTCGTTGACGTACAGGCTGGCGATCCGGCCGCTGTCGACGACAGCCGCGACCACCGCTGCCGTCCCCGCGATGCCCAGGCCGCGGCCGCGGTACTCCGGGTGCACCCAGACACCCTGGATCTGCCCCACGGCCGGGGACTGCGAGCCCACCTCGGCCTTGAAGATCACTTGGCCGTGCTCGAAGCGAGCCCAGGCCCGGCCCGCCGCGATCAGGCCCGCGACGCGCCTCCGGTAGCCGCGGCCGCCGTCGCCGAGCCGCGGGTCGATGCCGACCTCGCCGATGAACATGTCGATCGCCGCCACCAGGTACGGCTCGAGCTCGTCGACGCGCACCCGCCGCACCCCGGCGTCGATCACACACGACGGCCGCGTCGCCATCGCCATCAGCGGCTGATGGGCACGCACGTCGCGCGCCGGCCCCCAGGCGTGCTCCAGCCGACCCCACATCGGCAGCACCAACTCCGCTCGGCCCACCACTGACGAGCACCGCCGCGCCACGCCCATCGCCTTGTCGGCAAACGCGTGCAGGTCGGCCGTCGTGCCGCGCAGCGGGATCAGGTTTGCGCCTGCGTAACAAAGGGATTCGTCGGGTCCGCGGCGGGTCCACAGCTCGCCGCCGATCGCCACCGGATCGACGCCGTACTCGGCGACCCGCGCCGCCACCATGCAGCTGCCGACCGGGTCGGCGTCGAGCACTCGCTGCACCGCTGCCCCGTCGCGCGCCACCGAGACACGCCGTTCGTCGACCAGACGAAGGATCGGTGGAGCCGACATGGGGATTCTTTCTGCCGCTCTTTCCGGCCGGAAGCTACGCCATCAGCTTACGGTCACCACCGGTGAACCGCTGGCATCTGAGCCACGCTCTTCTGCGATTCGCATGGCCTCCTCGATCAGCGTCTCGACGATCTGCGATTCCGGCACGGTTTTGATCACCTCGCCCTTGACGAAGATCTGGCCCTTGCCGTTTCCCGAAGCCACGCCGAGGTCGGCTTCACGGGCCTCCCCCGGCCCGTTGACCACACAGCCCATCACCGCGACCCGCAGCGGCACGTCGAGACCCTCGAGCCCGGCGGTGACCTCGTTGGCCAGCGTGTAGACGTCGACTTGCGCGCGGCCACATGACGGGCACGAGACGATCTCCAGCGAGCGCGGCCGCAGGTTCAGTGACTCGAGGATCTGGTTGCCGACCTTGACCTCTTCGACCGGCGGCGCGGATAGCGAAACCCGGATCGTGTCGCCGATGCCGCGCGACAGCAGCGCCCCGAATGCGACCGCGGATTTGATCGTGCCCTGGAATGCCGGACCGGCTTCGGTCACCCCGAGGTGCAGCGGGTAGTCGCACTGCGACGCCAGCAGTTCGTAGGCGGCCACCATGATGACCGGGTCGTTGTGCTTGACGCTGATCTTGATGTCGCCGAACCCGTGTTCTTCGAACAGCGACGCCTCCCACAGCGCCGACTCGACCAGCGCCTCTGGAGTGGCCTTGCCGTATTTGGCCAAGAATCGCTTGTCCAGCGAGCCGGCGTTGACGCCGATGCGGATCGGGATACCGGCGTCACCGGCCGCCTTGGCGACCTCTTTGACCCTGCCGTCGAATTCCTTGATGTTGCCGGGGTTCACCCGCACCGCCGCGCAGCCGGCGTCGATCGCGGCGAAGATGTACTTCGGCTGGAAGTGGATGTCGGCGATCACCGGGATCTGGCTGTGCCGGGCGATTTCGGCCAGCGCGTCGGCGTCTTCCTGCCGCGGGCACGCCACCCGCACGATGTCGCAACCGGACGCCGTCAGCTCCGCGATCTGCTGCAGGGTGGCGTTGACGTCATGGGTCTTCGTCGTGGTCATGGACTGCACGGCGATCGGGTAGTCGCTGCCGATGCCGACATTGCCCACCATCAGCTGACGGGTTTTGCGCCGGGGCGCCAGCGTGGGAGCGGGCAGGTTCGGCATGCCGAGGCCAACGCTGCCGACGGTCATCTGTATCTCCTAGAGAGCTATTGGAACAGCCGGATCGGGTTGACCACGTCAGCGGTCACGGTCAGCAGCATGTAGCCGACCACCACGATCAGGACCACGTACGTCGCGGGCATCAACTTCAGGTAGTTGACCGGCGCCGCGGCGGCTTTGCCGCGCACCGAACGGATCATGTTGCGCACCTTCTCGAACACCGCGATCGCGATGTGGCCGCCGTCGAACGGCAACAGCGGGATCAGGTTCACCGCGCCCAGCACGAAGTTCAGCTGGGCCAGCAAGAACCAGAACATCACCCACAGGCCGTGGTCGACGGTGTCGCCGCCGATGATCGAGGCACCGACCACGCTGATCGGCGTGTCCATGTCGCGCTCGCCGCCGCCGATCGCGTGCAGCAGCGCACCGACCTTGGTGGGGATCGCCAGCAGCGCCTGACCGAGCCGCACCCCGAGATCGCCCGTGAACGCGAACGTCGCGGGCACCGCGGTCAGTGCGTTGTACTGCGTCGGGCCGGGTTGAGGCGCAGCCTTGATGCCGATGGCCCCGACCTGCGACGCCGTGTCGCCGACGAACCGCTGCGTGCGGGTGACGTTCACGACGGTGTCGATGCGCTGGCCGCCACGTTCGACGACCACCGGCGTCGGCCCCGTCAGCGGCTGGACCGCGGCGACGACGTCTTCGAAGCTGTGCACGTCCTTGTCGCCGATCTTGACGATCACGTCGCCGGCGCGGATGTTCGCGGCGGCGGCGGGACCGGCGCCGGCGCATTGTCCGAGCTTGCCCTTCGCGATTTCGGGCTGCACACATGTGGTTTCGCCGACGACCGCGCGGGTGTCGGGGTTCAGGTTCGGCAGTCCCCACACCACTGCGATCCCGTAGACCACCACGAGCCCGACGAGGAAGTTCATCGCGGGGCCGGCGAACAACACCGCCACCCGCTTCCACGCCTTCTGCTTGTACATCGCGTAAGGCTCTTCGTGGGGCTTGAGCTCCTCGACCGACGTCATGCCCGCGATGTCGCAGAAACCGCCGAGCGGAATGGCCTTCACGCCGTACTCCGTCGAACCCAGCTTGTTGGCTCGCCGCGTCGACCACAGCGTCGGACCGAACCCGACGAAGTACCGCCGCACCTTCATTCCCGTCGCACGCGCGGCCCACATGTGGCCGCACTCGTGCAGCGCGACGGACACCAGGATGAAGGCTGCGAACAGCACGATGCCGATCACGAAAATCATCGGGCGGGTATGACCTCCTGCGCGAAGACGCGACATGCCTGGGCCCGCGCCCAGTGCTGCGCGTCGAGTACGTCCTCCACGGTAGCGGGTTCGGCGGCCCACTGGTCGGCACTGGCGAGCACGTCGGCGATGGTCCGCACGATCGCCGGGAAGCGGATCCGCCCGGCCAGGAACGCGGCGGCGGCCTCTTCGTTGGCCGCGTTGTAGACCGCGGTCAGGCAGCCACCCCGCTTGCCCGCCTCGCGGGCCAGGTCGACGGCCGGAAAGACGCTGCCGTCCAGCGGCTCGAACTCCCAGCTGCTCGCGGCCGAGAAATCGCAGGCCGCCGCCGCCCCCGGCACGCGATCGGGCCAGCCCAGCGCCAGCGAGATCGGCAGCTTCATGTCGGGCGGGCTGGCCTGGGCGATCGTCGAACCGTCGGTGAACGTGACCATCGAGTGCACGATCGACTGGGGGTGCACCACGACGTCGATGTCCTCGTAGCGCACGCCGAACAGCAGGTGCGTCTCGATGAGCTCGAGTCCCTTGTTCACCAGCGACGCCGAATTCAGCGTGTTCATCGGCCCCATCGACCAGGTGGGGTGCGCCCCGGCCTGCTCGGGCGTCACGTTCTCGAGGTCGGCCGCCGACCAGCCGCGGAACGGTCCGCCCGAGGCGGTCAGCACCAGCCTCGCCACCTCGCGCGGCTGCCCCGCCCGCAGGCATTGAGCCAACGCGGAGTGCTCGGAGTCGACGGGCACGATCTGGCCCGGCCGGGCCGCCTTCAGCACCAGCGGGCCGCCGGCGACCAGCGACTCCTTATTGGCCAGCGCCAGCCGTGCGCCGGATTCCAGCGCGGCCAGGGTGGGCTTCAAGCCGAGCGCACCCACCAAAGCGTTGAGAACCACGTCGGCCTCGGTATTGCGGACCAGTTCGGTCGCGGCGTCGGGCCCGCTGTAGGTGACGTCGCCGATGACCTCGGCGGCGGCCGGGTCTGCGACGGCGACGTTGGTGACGCCGGTGGTGTGGCGCTGCTCGGCCAGCAGCTGGGCGTTGGCCCCGCCGGCCGCCAGACCGACCACCTGGAACCGGTCGGGATTGGCTGCGATCACCTCTAACGCCTGGGTGCCGATTGAGCCGGTGCTGCCCAGGATGAGCACTCGCGTCGGCTTGCTCACCTGCCTATTGTGCCCGAGCCGACGGCCCGGCGGGCCACACCCACGCGGCGGCTCCGGCCACAACGCGTCCCGAACTCGTAACACACATCGCCGCCCCATGAGGCTCGGGCGGCGGGCAGCATGGGTCTGGTGCCGACGCTGTTGTGGTTTCGCCGCGACCTGCGGCTCCAAGACTTGCCGTGCCTGCTCGCCGCCGCGGGCGACGGTGACGACGTGCTCGCCTGCTTCGTGCTCGACCCGCGACTGGAGGACTCGTCGGGCCCACGTCGATTGCAGTTCCTGTGCGACTCGCTGCGCGAACTGCGCGAGGGGCTCGACGGTCGGCTCTACGTCACGCGCGGCCGTCCCGAGGAGCGAATCCCCACCGTTGTCAACGAGATTGGCGCCTCGGCGGTGCACGTCTCGGACGACTTCGCGCCGTTCGGGCGCCGGCGTGACGCACAAGTGCGCGACGCGCTCGGCAACGTCCCGTTGCAGGCGACGGGCTCGCCGTATCTGGTGTCACCGGGCCGGGTGACCAAGGACGACGGAAGTCCGTACAAGGTCTTCACCTCGTACTTCGACCGGTGGCGGGATATCGGCTGGCGTGCACCGGCCGGCTCCGGTGCGAATTCGGCGCGCTGGCTCGATCCCGCCGGGCTGACCGGTGCGGTGCAGATCCCTGACCCGGGCGTCGAGATCGACGTGGCGGCCGGCGAGAGCGCCGCCCTGCGGCAGTGGGAGCGGTTCCGCGACGGCGCACTCGACGGCTACGCCGAGAACCGCAGCCGGCCCGACCGCGACGGCACGAGCCGCATGTCGGCGCACCTGAAGTTCGGCACGATTCATCCGCGCACTATGGCCGCGGATCTGGACGCGCGCCGCAAGGGACATGCTGCGTTTTTGCGGGAGTTGGCTTTTCGTGATTTCTACGCCGCGGTGCTTTTCCACTGGCCGCACAGCGCGTGGTGGAACTGGAACCGCGACTTCGACGCGATCGAGGTCGACACCGGCCCGGACGCGCAGCGCAAGTTCGAGGCGTGGAAGGCCGGGCAGACCGGGTTCCCGATCGTCGACGCCGGCATGCGGCAACTGAGTCGAACCGGTTTCATGCCCAATCGACTCCGGATGATCACCGCGTCGTTTCTGGTCAAGGACCTCCACCTGCCATGGCAGTGGGGGGCGCGGTGGTTCCTGGAGCAACTGGTGGACGGCGACATGGCCAACAACCAGCACGGCTGGCAGTGGTCTGCCGGCTGCGGCACCGACGCGGCGCCGTACTTCCGCGTGTTCAATCCGGCCACCCAGGCCGAAAAGTTCGACCCCGCGGGTGCTTACATCGCCCGGTGGGTGCCCGAGCTGGGCAGCGCCGACTACCCCGACCCGATCGTCGACCACGCCCGCGAACGCAAGGAGGCGCTGCGTCGCTACGGGCAGATCACTTGAGCACGAGCCCGGCGTCCACCGGCAACGTGACGCCGGTGACGCATCGTCCCGAGCGACCGCACAGGTACACCACCGCCTCGGTGATCTCGGCCGGATCCATGAACGCAACCGGCAGCAACGGACGTTGTGCCGCACCGAATTCGCGATGTTCGTCGGCGTGCCCGCGCATGTTCTCGTTGTTCACCATCGGCGTGTTGACCCCGCCGGGGTGCACAGTGTTGACGCGAACGTTCTTCTCTGCCAACGAGGTTGCGTAATAGCGCATCAGGCCGACGACGCCGTGCTTGGCCGCGTTGTAGCCGGCCGCCCCATGATTCATCGATGCGAACGAGTAGTTGACCGACTTCAGCCCCGCCGCTGAACTCGTGATCACGATTGCCCCGCCGTCGTCGTGCGCCAGCATCGCAGGCAGCGCGGCTTCGATCGTGAAGTAGACGCCGTTGAGCATCACGTTCACGGCGTCCAGATACGCCGAGATGTCACGCGACTGCTCACCGCCCAGCGGCGCGATCCCCGCGTTGGCGATCACGAAGTCCAACCGTCCCAGCTCGGCGACGGCCCGGGAGACCGCGGACGTCAAGGCGTCGAAATCGCGTACGTCGGCGCGCTCAGCCACGATGCGACGACCAGTCTTCTCGACCAGGTTGACGGTTTCGTCGAGGTCCTCGGGCCGGGCCATCGGATAGAAGACGCTGTCGATCTGCTCGCACAGGTCGACGGCGATGACGTCGGCACCCTCCTCGGCGAACCGGACGGCATGCGAACGGCCCTGCCCGCGCGCGGCTCCCGTGATGAACGCGACTTTGCCGTCGAACAGCCCCGCCATGGTCGTCTCCTTCCCGGTGAGCAGACATTACGCCCGCGTGGCGCTGTGCCAGAATGTCGGCCATGGCCAGCACCGAGGTTGAACGACGCACCAAAGTCGACGTCGCGGAAGTGCCCTCCGCCGAATGGGGTTGGAGCGGCGACGCCCCCAGGCTGTGGCACTGGGTCGGCATCTTCATTGCGGGCTTTTTGCTGCTGATGATGCGCGGCAACCACGTCGGCTGGGTCGAGAACTGGTATCTGATCGTGTTCGCTGCCCTGATCCTGGTGGTGGTCGGGCGCGATTGGTATCTGCGCCGGCGCGGCTTGACGCGTTAGGTCCGCGTCAGGTCTCGGCCGCCAGCTGGCCGCACGCCGCCGCGATGTCGCGGCCGCGGGTGTTCCTGACGGTGCACGACACTCCCTGGGCGCGGACACGCCGGACGAATTCCCGCTCGACGGGCTTGGGGCTGGCGTCCCAGCGGCTGCCCGGAGTCGGGTTCAGCGGAATCAGGTTCACATGCACCAACGCGCCGAGCGCCGCGTGCAGCCGCTTGCCCAGCAGGTCTGCGCGCCACGGCTGGTCGTTGACGTCGCGGATCAGCGCATACTCCACCGAGACGCGCCGGCCCGTCGTATCGGCGTAGTACCGGGCCGCGTCCAGCGCCTCGTCGATCTTCCAGCGGGTGTTCACCGGAACCAGGGTGTCGCGCAGCTCGTCGTCGGGTGCGTGCAGTGACAGCGCGAGCGTCACGCCCAGCTGTTCGTCGGCAAGTCTGCGGATCGCGGGCACCAGTCCGACGGTGGACACCGTGACCGACCGTTGCGAGATGCCGAACCCGTCCGGCGGCGGATCGACGATGCGCCGCACCGCGGCCAGCACGCGGTTGTAGTTGGCCAGCGGCTCGCCCATGCCCATGAACACGATGTTGGACAGCCGGTCACCCTGCTCGCGCAGGTGCGCCGCGGCGGCCCGCACTTGTTCGACGATTTCGGCGGTCGACAGGTTGCGCGTCAACCCGCCCTGCCCGGTGGCGCAGAAGGGGCACGCCATGCCGCAACCCGACTGCGACGAGATGCACACGGTGTTGCGCTGCGGGTAGCGCATCAGCACTGATTCGAAGGTTGTGCCATCCGGCGTGCGCCACACCGTCTTTCGTGTCTGACCGTGGTCGCATTCGACCTCGCGCACCGCGGCGAGCAGCGGCGGGAACATCGCATCGGCCACTGTGTCGCGCACCGCGGCGGGCAGATCGGTCATCTGGTGCGGGTCGGCGATCAGCCGGCCGTAGTACTGGCGCGCCAGTTGCTTGGCGCGAAACGCCGGCAGCCCGAGGTCGGTGACAGCCTCCACGCGGCCGGCGTCGTCGAGGTCGGCCAAGTGCCGCGGTGGTGAGGATTTGGGCATGACAATTGTCAGTATCTCATCGCACGATGGCCGAAATTCGGTGGACGAGCCAGGTTGCCAACGCCAGCATGGCGAACGTGCTTGCCATGCCGCTGCGTTCGGCCGCCGCGCTGACGTTGGTCTATGCCCTGGGCTATCCCATTGGGGCGCTTGCCGTTTGCGCTGTGTCACCAATGGTGGTGTTGGTGTTCCGGTTCGGGTTGGCCGCGGCGATTCTGGGCGCGTGGGCACTGGTGGCGCGTGTGACATGGCCCACGGGCGTGGCGCTGGTTCACGTCGTGGTCAGCGGCTTGCTGGGCCAAGGAGTCCTGTTCGTCGGCCTGTACCTCGCGCTGCAGCACGGAGCTCCCGCTGTGCTGGGAGCCGTCGTGGTGTCGATGAACCCCGTTGTCACGGCGCTGCTGGCGGCGATGTTTCTCGGCGAGGCGCTGACGGTGACGCGGATGGTGGCGCTGCTGCTCGGCGTCGCGGCGGTGCTGGCCGCTTGCGCGGGCCGGCTGGAGGCCACCGGTGTGGATGCGGCGGTCGGCCTGCTGCTGGCCGCCTTGGTGGGCATCGCTGCCGGCGGTGTGTACCAGCAGCGGTTCTGCGCCGGCGTTGATTTCCGGGCGACGGCGACGCTGCAGAACGCGGCGTGCGTGGGCCCGGTGCTGGTGCTCGCGTCGGTGTCGCCGGTGGTGGTCCACGACCTTTGGCACGCGGCGTTTGCGGTGGCCGCGGTGGTGCTGCTCAACGCGACGCTGTGCATGACGATGTACGTGCGCGCCATCACTTTCTACGGTGCGGCGACGGTGTCGATGCTGTTCTGTGTGATCCCGGCCGTCGCGGGCCTGCTGTCGTGGCTGATGCTGGGCCAGCGACCGGACGTCGGCGTGGGTGTCGGCTTAGTGCTCGGAGCGGTGGCGTGCTGGCTGAACGCCCGCGGATCACGCCAGCAGCGTCAGCACGATCCAGCCGGCGACGGCCGAGGGCAACATCGCGTCGATGCGGTCCATCAAACCGCCGTGACCAGGTAGCAGCGCGCCCATGTCCTTGATCCCGAGGTCACGTTTGACCTGGGACTCGACCAGGTCGCCGAGCACGCCGGTGATCACCAGCAGCAGCCCCAGCGGCAACCCGACCCACCACGGCCGGTCGAGCAGGAACGTCACCGACAGCACCGAGGCGGTGACACCGAACAGCAGTGAGCCGCCGAGTCCCTCCCAGGACTTCTTCGGGCTGATCGCGGGCACCATCAGGTGCCTGCCGAAGAGGACGCCGGCGACGTAGCCGCCGATGTCGGCGAACACGACGGTCGCGATCACCGTGAACACCCGTTCGCCGCCGTGATCCTGCGGGATCAGCAGCGCGCTGCAGCTGGCGAACACCGGCACCCATGTCGCGAGCAATACCGTCGCCGAGATGTCACGCAGATAGTTCACCGGCTGCTGGGACAGGCCCTGGCCGACCAGCCGCCACACCATGCAGACGACCACGGTGGCGCCGTAGCCGACGAGCAGGCCCTCGGGACCGAGGGGCCACGTGAGCCACAGGATGGCCTGGCCGCCGAGTAGCAGCGGCACCATCGGGATGACGTAGCCGGCCTCGCGCAGCCGGCGGATCACCTCGTGCGTGGCGATCGGGATCGCGACCGCCAGCATCACCAGCCAGCCCGTCGGCGCGAACAGCAGCACCCCGATGGCCAGAGCGCCGAGGGTGGCGCCGACCGCGATCGCCGCCGGGAGGTTGCGCCCGGTGCGCGATTTCTTTTGCTTCGTCTGCGCGTCGGCGCCTGTCGACGGATCGGTTTCTGCCACGGATCTCGGTCGCTGCTGGTCGGTCAGACCTCGAGCAGCTCGCCCTCTTTGTGTTTCACGAGATCATCGATCTGCGCGACGTACTGATGGGTGGTCTTCTCGAGTTCCTTCTCGGCGTGCTTGACCTCGTCTTCACCGGCCTCGCCGTCTTTGCGGATGCGGTGTAGTTCCTCCATCGCCTTGCGACGGATGTTGCGGACGGAGACCCGGGCGTCCTCGCCCTTCGCCTTGGCTTGCTTGACGAGCTCGCGGCGGCGCTCCTCGGTGAGTTGCGGAATCGCCACGCGAATCACGTTGCCGTCGTTGCTGGGGTTGACGCCGAGGTCGGAGTCGCGGATCGCCTTCTCGATCGCGCCGAGTTGTGACTGCTCGTAGGGCTTGATGACGACGAGCCGCGCCTCGGGGACGTTGATGCTTGCCAGCTGGGTGATCGGCGTCATCGCGCCGTAGTAGTCGATCGCGATGCGGGCGAACATGCCGGGGTTGGCGCGGCCGGTGCGAATCGACGCCAAGTCGTCGCGCGCCACGGCGACGGCCTTCTCCATCTTCTCTTCGGCATCGAAGAGGGTTTCGTCGATCACGGTGCCATCCTTCGTCTCGCTCCTCGGGTCCGCGGCCTCACGTGGTGACCAGTGTTCCGATCTTCTCACCTGCGACCGCGCGGGCGATATTTCCGTCGATGAGCAGGTTGAACACCAGGATCGGCATCCCGTTGTCCATACAGAGGCTGAACGCGGTGGCGTCGGCCACGCGCAACCCGCGGTCGATGACTTCGCGGTGGGTGATGGTGGTGAGCAATTCGGCCTCTGGATTGTCGCGCGGGTCGTCGGTGAAAACGCCGTCGACGGCCTTGGCCATCAACACCACGTCCGCGCCGATCTCCAGCGCCCGTTGCGCGGCGGTGGTGTCGGTGGAGAAGTACGGCAGGCCCATGCCGGCGCCGAAAATCACGACGCGGCCCTTCTCGAGGTGACGACGGGCGCGCAGCGGAATGTACGGCTCGGCCACCTGACCCATGGTGATCGCCGTCTGCACCCGCGTGGCGATGCCCTCCTTCTCCAAAAAGTCTTGCAGCGCAAGGCTGTTCATCACCGTACCGAGCATGCCCATATAGTCGCTGCGGGTGCGTTCCATGCCGCGTTGCTGAAGCTGGGCGCCGCGGAAGAAATTGCCGCCGCCGATCACGACGGCCACCTGCACGCCACTGCGAACAACCTCGGCGATCTGGCGGGCCACAAGGTGCACCACGTCGGGGTCCAGGCCCACCTGGCCGCCGCCGAACATTTCGCCACCCAGCTTGAGGAGCACCCGGCGATACGGCGGGCGCTGCGGGGATGAGGTGCCGTCGAACTCCGTCATCACCCCTCCTTCACGCACCCCGCATGAGAGCGCCACCGGAAGCTCCCGCCGGGCTGGGTCGTTCCGATGGCACCCTTATCCTGCCTCATCGGCGCGGGCCGGTGGGCCCGGGTGCGCCGATTCCCGACTTCCGGACTCACGGATTCTCGATCCGGCGACGACCGCTCAAGATGCCCCGATTAGGGCATGCTAACTTCCACTACGGCGCGTAGTTCACAGCTGGCTGTCAGATGGTGCTCAGGAATCGAGCGTCGGATCGGTGTGGAGGAGGTCGAAGGCCCGGCATGAAGGTACTGAACTGTCGCACCAAGGCGCTTGTCGCGCTGAGCAGCGTGTTGACCGCTGGGTCTTTACTGCTGGGCGGCCCGGGAGCAGGAACCGCGATCGCTCATCCAGGCCACGACCACGGTTCTGATTCAGGTAGCGGCGACAGCAGCGGACCGTCCGGGTCCAAGCAGAGCAACGACGCCGCCACCCCCTGCGTGGGAAGCGCCGGGGCGTGCACGGTCCGCCCCACGTCGAAGGTGGGATCTCAGCCGCTGCAGCAATCCCCTAGCCAGTAGCCAAACCAATTCTTGACGCCACCGACCAGGAGAGAGCCATGATCCGTGCGTTCGTCGTCGCGGCAGCCCTCGGGGCCGCCGGTATCGTTCTGGCCGCGCCGGCCGGGGCGCACCCATCGTGCGACGAGGGTGGTCACGAACCCTGCTACCAGACCGAGGGCCCGTTCTGGCTCGACACTCCCGCGAACTACGCGAAGTTCGTGCCGAAGACGCTCAACAACTACGCCAACTTGCCGGGCGACACTATTCACGGCTACCAGGAAGCGATCGCTGAGACGATCCGCCAGTACACCGGGCTAGGCAGCTCAGATTCGGATTCTGACGCCGGGCACGACGAGTCCGAAGGCCACGACTCCGACGCTCAGGCAGGGTCGTCTCGTTCAGCGACGCGGTAGACGCATCAGGTGGGCGAGCAATCCTGTATGCGCCGCCACGGCCGCGCCTCTTCGAGCTCGTAAGCCAACTCCAGCAGCCGGCGTTCGCGACCGCGAGCCGCGCTGAACATCATCCCGACGGGGAGCCCGCCGGAGGATTCCGCGAGCGGCAGTGAGATCGCTGGGTCGCCGGTGGCATTCTGCAGCGGGGTGAACGCAACCCAGTCGACCAGCCGGGTGATGATCTGCTCGTAGTCGGCGCGGGGGTCGAAATGCCCGACGGGTGGCGGTGGATCGGCGACAGTGGGCGTCAGCACCGCATCGAAGGTGCGAAACAGCCTGGCGGTTCGTCGTCGCATCGCCGACAACCGGGCAATGGCCAGCGGCAGTTTGTGCAGGTTTCGAGCGGCGTGGCGCTCGAAACCCAGCGTCAGGTTGTCCAGCTTGGTGCGATCGAAGCTCGACCCGAACATCCGACGCCCGTTGCGCACCAGTGCGAAACTCAAAAAGCCGTAGTACAGGAGGAAATCGTCAGCGAAAAACGGTGGCACCGGCGGACTTTCGAGGTGATGGATGCGATGCCCCAACTCCTCCAGCAGATTTGCGGTCTTCAACGTCAGCTCCCGCACCTCCGGCGAGGACTCCCGGAACAGCGAGCGCGTGACCACCGCAATGGTCAGCCGCTCGTCGCCGGATCGCGTCACGTCGCCTACCGGCGGCAGCCTCCGGTTACGCCAGATCCGTTCTGCTTCACGGTAGAACGCCGCGGTGTCGCGCACCGAGCGGGTCAGCACCCCGTTGTGCACCACGCGCAGCGGCATCTGGCGGGTGTGCCTGTCCAGCGGTAGCCGTCCACGAGTGGGCTTGAGACCCACCAAACCGTTGCACGAGGCTGGAATTCGGATCGAGCCGCCGCCATCGTTGGCGTGGGCGATAGGCACCACACCCGCGGCGACGAACGCACCCGACCCTGAGGACGACGCACCCGCGGTGTGCTCGGTGTTCCACGGGTTGCGGACCGGCCCGATCCGCGGATGCTCTGCGGCGGCGCTGAATCCGAACTCCGAGAGCTGTGTCTTGCCCAGCGGGATCAGACCCGTCGCCAAGAACATCCGCGCGAAATCGCCGTGCGATGGTGCGGGCGTGGGTTCCCATGCATCCGTGCCCTGCATGGTCGGCCATCCGGCAACGTCGACGTTGTCCTTCACGAACGTGGGGACGCCCGCGAAAAAGCCCGACAGCGACGCAGCCGCCGCCTGCCGGCGTGCTTGCGAAAACGCTTCGTGCGCAAGGCCGTTGAGCGCCGGATTGACGGCCTCGGCGCGGGCGATGGCCGCGTCCACCAACTCCACCGCGGACACGTCACCGGCCCGCAGCCGGGAGACGAGCCCGAGGGCGTCGTCGTCGCCTAACGCGTCGTCGCGGAAGGCATGGACACGCACCCGCCTAAGCCTGTCCCACCTCGAATCGGGCGAATCGCGTCACGGTGATGCCGGCCTCGTCGAGCAGTGCCTTGACCGTCTTCTTGTTGTCGGACACCGACGGTTGGTCAAGCAGCACAACGTCTTTGAAGAACCCGTTGAGTCGGCCCTCGACGATCTTCGGCAGCGCCTGCTCCGGCTTGCCCTCGTTGCGGGCGGTCTCCTCGGCGATCCGGCGCTCGTCGGCTACCACGTCCTCGGGCACGTCGTCACGCGTCAGGTACTTGGCCTTCAGAGCGGCGATCTGCAGCGCCACCGCATGCGCTGCGTTCGAATCGCTGCCCTCGTATTCGACGAGCACGCCCACAGCCGGTGGCAGGTCCGCCGACCGCCGGTGCAGGTAGGTCTCGACCTTGCCGTCGAACGCAGCGACCCGGCGCAATTCGAGCTTCTCGCCGATCTTCGCCGACAGGTCCGCGATCGCCTGCTCGACGGTCTTGTCGCCCACCGACGCGGCCTTCAATGCGTCAACGTCGGCAGCACCGGAAGACACCGCCGCAGAGACGATGTCGTTCGCCAGCTTCTGAAACTCGTCATTCTTGGCGACGAAGTCGGTCTCGCAGTTGAGTTCGATCATCGCGCCTTCTTTGGCGGCGACGAGCCCTTCGGCAGTGGACCGCTCGGCACGCTTACCGACGTCCTTGGCGCCCTTGATGCGCAGCAGTTCCACGGCCTTGTCGAAATCGCCGTCGCTTTCGGTCAGCGCGTTCTTGCACGCAAGCATGCCGGCGCCGGTCAGCTCCCGCAGTCGCTTGACGTCGGCAGCGGAGAAGTTCGCCATGTGAGCCTTCCCTAGGAGGTTTCAGTCTTGGTTTCGGTGGCAGTCGGCCCCGGATTGGTCGGAGCGTCTTGCGGTGCGTTTTCGGCCGCGGCGGCAGTGGCGCTGGCAAGCAGTTCCTGCTCCCATTCGGCCAGGGGCTCAGCTTGGACCTCCGCCTTGTCGCCGTTACCCAAGCCGGCGCGTGCCTGCAAGCCCTCGGCGACCGCCGCGGCGATCACCTTGGTCAGCAGCGCCGCAGAGCGGATCGCATCGTCGTTGCCCGGGATCGGGTAGTCCACGAGGTCCGGATCGCAGTTCGTGTCCAGGATCGCGATCACCGGGATGCCCAGCTTCCGGGCCTCGCCGACGGCGATGTGCTCCTTGTTGGTGTCGACGACCCAGATCGCCGACGGCACCTTGTTCATGTCGCGGATACCGCCGAGGCTGCGCTCGAGCTTGTTCTTCTCGCGGGTCAGCATCAGGATTTCCTTTTTGGTGCGACCCTCGAAGCCGCCCGTCTGCTCCATCGCCTCGAGCTCCTTGAGCCGCTGCAGCCGCTTGTGCACGGTCGAGAAGTTGGTGAGCATGCCGCCCAGCCAGCGCTGGTTCACGTAGGGCATGCCGACGCGCGTGGCCTCGGCCGCGATCGATTCCTGCGCCTGCTTCTTGGTGCCGACGAACAGGATCGTGCCGCCGTGCGCGACCGTCTCCTTGACGAATTCGTACGCCTTGTCGATGTAGGTCAGCGTCTGCTGCAGGTCGATGATGTAGATGCCGTTGCGGTCGGTGAAGATGAACCGCTTCATCTTGGGATTCCAGCGACGGGTCTGGTGCCCGAAGTGGGTGCCGCTGTCGAGCAGCTGCTTCATGGTCACTACGGCCATGCTCATGCCTCACATGTGTCGGTTGTCGCCCGGCGCCGGGTGACGACGGGCCCTGGCGTCTGCGGGATGCCGCACCCGTCCGGGGACGGGACCGCACGGCATTCGGTTGGCTGCAGACGCGCGAAGTCAGCCCGCTTGCACAGGCTGCGGGTAGGAGTTTACACGCCGCCAGCAGGCGGTTTGTCCACAGCCGAGCCGGGCCGGCGCTGGCGCGGGCGCAGCGGCTGGGCTGCACTGAACTGATGAAGCGGTTCGCGGTGCTGGTGGCCGCACTCGTCGTCGCAGCGCCCGCATCCGCTGACGGCTACCGGTTCGACTGGCCGCTGCGCCCACAACCGGCCGTGGTGCGCACGTTCGACGCGCCGACGCCGAACTGGAACCGCGGTCATCGCGGCGTCGATCTGGCCGGCACTGCCGGCCAACCTGTGTTCGCCGCCGGCGCTGGCACGGTGGTGTTCGCCGGCCAGCTCGCGGGCCGGCCGGTGGTGTCGATCGCCCATCCCAGCGGTTTGCGGACGTCCTACGAACCGGTGCAGCCGTCGGTGCGTCCCGGGCAGCAGGTCGCGACGGGCACGGTGATCGGTGAGCTACTAGCCGGGCATCCCGACTGCGCGGCAGCGGCCTGCCTGCATTGGGGCGCGATGTGGGGTCCGGCGTCCGCGGCCGACTACGTCGACCCGCTGGGCCTGCTGGCGGCGACCCCGATCCGGCTCAAGCCCGTCGCCGCCGGGTGATGCCGGCGCGCTTTCCGAAGCTTTGCGCCGTTTTGCACGCCGGAATCGCACGGCTAGGCGCGGGGGTGCGCCTGGTCGTGCACGGCTCGCAGCCGCGCGACCGAGACATGGGTGTACAACTGCGTCGTGGCCAGCGTCGAATGGCCCAGCAGTTCCTGGACGACCCGCAGGTCGGCCCCGCCTTCCAGCAAATGCGTCGCAGCGCTGTGGCGTAAGCCGTGCGGACCCATGTCGGGGGCATCGGCGACGGTGCCGACGGTCTGGTGGACGACGGTGCGGGCCTGGCGGGGATCCAGACGTCGGCCGCGTGCCCCCAGCAGTAGGGCACGACCCGACGCGGCAGTGGCCAGCGCAGGCCGGCCCTCGGCCAGCCATCGGGTCAGCGCGGCATGTGCCGGTGCGCCGAACGGCACGGTGCGCTGCTTGTCGCCCTTGCCCAGGACGCGCAGCAGCCGGCGGTCGGTGTCGACGTCATCGATGTCCAGCCCGCACAGCTCGCTGACGCGGATCCCGGTCGCGTACAGCAGCTCGACGATGAGCAGGTCGCGCAACGCCATCGGGTGTCCTTCGGCCGCACCGGTTTTCGCAGCCGTAATCGCCTCCAGCGCCTGGTCCTGACGCAATACCGCCGGCAGCGTGCGGCGCGCCTTGGGCACCTGCAGCCGCGCCGCCGGATCGGTGTCCAGCAAGCCACGCCGCACCGCCCACGCAGTAAAGGTCTTCGCCGCGGAGGTGCGGCGGGCGAGCGTCGTGCGGGCGGCACCGCCCGAGGCTTGAGCGGCCAGCCAGGCCCGCAACAGCGGCAGCGTGAGATCGCTGAGCGCAGGCTCGCTACGACGCGCGGCGACGAAGTCCAGCAACGAGCCGACGTCGCCGAGATAGGCGCGGCGCGTGTGCTCGGAGCGTCCCCGCTCCAGCGTCAGGAACTCGGCGAAGTCGTCGAGAATTGCGGCGAAGGCGGCCGGTCGGGACACGAAGACCACGGTCGCAGATGCCGGCCGTGGAATCCGTCAACCGCGCCGCGTGTCTAGCTCTCCCCCGCTTCGGCGGCGGCCAGCTCCTTTTTCCACTGCCGGAACGTCTCCTCGGTGCGGCCGCGACGCCAATAGCCCGAGATCGATGCCCATTTGGCCTCGACGCCCCGTTCCTTGCGGATGTAGGGCCGCAGATTGTGCATCACGGCCTGCGCTTCGCCATGGATGAACACCTGGACCTGGCCCGGCAGCCAACGGGCCTCCTTCACGGCGGAGATCAACGGCGCATTGTCGCCTGCCCGGTCTTCGGGCACCAGGTCGGCGCGACCGCCGCGGTAGATCCAGTATGTCTGGATGTCGGCGCCCGAACGCAGTTCGATCTCGTCGTCGGGGCCGGCTACCTCGATGAACACCCGTGCGACGGCGTCGGCGGGAAGCGCTTCGAGTGAGGCGGCGATCGCGGGCAGCGCCGATTCGTCACCGGCCAGCAGGTGCCAGTCGGCGCTCGGATCGGGTGCATACGCCCCGCCGGGACCCATCAGATACGCCGGCTGCCCGGGCTGCGCCGCCAGTGCCCAGGGTCCGGCGACCCCATGCTCGCCATGGACCACGAAATCAATGGCGATTTCGCGCTTCTCGGGATCGGCCCACCGCACGGTGAGCGTGCGGACGACCGGACGGCGGTCTTGCGGCAAGACCTGGAAGCTGTCGAGCGTGAGCGGCGCGGGCAGCGCGGCGACGTCGACGTCCTCGCGAACGAACAGCAGCTTGCAGTAGGCGTCCGTGAACTCGTTGGGGGTGAAGGTGTCAAAGCCCTTGCCGCCCAGGACAACTCGCACCATGTGCGGCGACAGCTGCTCGGTCCGCACGACCTCGAAGCTGTGCACCGGCCGTCCTGCCACATCGCCTCCCCGCTGGTTATCGGCTCGTCTCGACCATACCGACACAGCCAGCGGCTACAGCAACGCGGTGATCGCGGAGACGATCGCGAGGCACAGCACGACGATGCCGACGAGCGCGACGAAAGCACCGGCGGCCCTCAGCCTGTCGCGGCGGCCGGCGTCGGCGTCGGTGACAACTCTGACCGAGCGCGGCATCAGTCCGAACATCTCCCGGTAGGGCACTCGGGCGAAGCCTTGGCGCACCCGCTCGCTTTCCGTGCGCCCCTCGGCGTCGACGCCGACACCGTTGGCGAACAGCACAACTCCCGCCACGAACACGAGCGCGCCCACAATCGCGAGCACCACCGCCACAATCGCCATGGGACTTCCATACCCACTGCGCGCAGAACTAAGTCCTGGATCTGGGCAATCGCCAGCGGCCCTGGTCTTGAACCGCCAGCCCGGCCAGTTCCAGTAGCGCGAGTTGTCCCTGCAGCTGGGCGATCGGAAGGCCCGACTCGATCGACAACTCGTCGGCCGAGCGGACGCCGCGGGCGGGCAGCGCTTCGTACACGCGCTTTCCGATCTCGCTGAGATCGTCCAACGGCGACGACGGGCGGTCCGGCTCTTCGGCGAACTCGCCTACGCGGCCGATGAGTTCGACGATCTCGTCGGCGCGGGTCACCAACTCCGCACCGCCGCGGATCAGCACATGGCACCCGGCCGACGCCGCGGACGTCACGGGGCCCGGCACCGCGCACACCACCCGGCCCAGCGCCCGCGCCCACGCCGCGGTGTTGGCCGCTCCACTGCGCAGACCTGCCTCTACGACCACGGTGGCGCCTGACAGCGCGGCCACCAGGCGGTTGCGGACCAGGAAGCGGTATCGGGCCGGCCGCACGCCGGGCGGATATTCACTGATCAACAATCCCGTGCGTTGGATCCGATGCAAAAGCGCCGAATGGCCAGCGGGATACGGCACGTCCACCCCGCCTGCGAGCACCGCGACAGTGCACCCGTCTTCCGACAGCACCGACCGATGGGCGGCGCCGTCGATTCCGAACGCCCCGCCGGACACCACCGCGACACCGCGTTCGCAGAGCCCGGCCGCCAGATCACTCGCGACGTGCTCGCCGTACACCGTGGCCGCGCGCGTGCCGACAATCGCCGCCGCACGCATCGCCACCTCGTCGACCGCCGCACACCCGAGCGCCCACAGCGCCAACGGCGCGATGCCGTCGGGATGCCGACGCCGGTCCACACCGTTGAACGACGTGAACGCCAGCACCGGCCACTCGTCGTCGTCAGGCGTGATCAGCCGCCCGCCCAAGCGGGCCACGCGGTCCAGATCATCAGCGGCGCAATCGAATTCGCGGCGCGCTTCGGTGTTTCGAGCGAGTCGCTCGGAAACCGCCCCACGCCGCACCCGCTCGGCTGCCTCTACTGCACCGACCTCAGCCGTGAGCGCGGAAAGCTCCGCGCACGGCGGCTCGACCACCCGCGACAGGTACGCCCAGGCCCGCTGTTCTTTGGTCATCGGTCCACGCCGATCTGACGGAATCCCATCGCGACGGATACGTCCTCGAGACTGGGTCGCTCACGGCCGCCGAGATCGGCAAGCGTCCACGCGACCCGCATGGTCCGGTCCACTCCCCGTACGCTCATCAGGCCTTTGTCGAGGGCCTTGCGCAGCGGCTCCATGGTGCTGGGGTTCAGCCGAAAGCGTTGCCGCAGAAGCGGACCCGGTACTTCGGCGTTGGTCCGCACGCCGTATGGCCGCCACCGCTGCTCGGCGGCCGCGCGCGCCTGCGCCACCCGCTCCCGCACCACACTGGTGGGCTCACCCACGTCGGCACTGAGCACACCGGTGCGGGCCCGGTGCATGGTGATGCGCAGATCGACGCGGTCGAGCAACGGACCGGAAAGCCGGCCCAGATAGCGCCGCTTGACCGCCGCCGCGCAGATGCAATCTCGCGGATCCGCCGGAGCGCACGGACACGGGTTGGCGGCCAGCACCAGCTGGAAACGGGCCGGGTACACAGCCACCCCGTCCCGGCGGGCCAGCCGAACTTCGCCTTCCTCCAGCGGAGTCCGCAGCGCCTCGAGTGCGTGTGTCGCGATTTCTGCGCATTCGTCCAGGAACAGGACGCCGCGGTGAGCCCGGCTGACCGCGCCCGGCCGCGCCATGCCGCTGCCACCGCCGATCAGTGCCGCGACGCTGGAGGTGGGATGCGGCGCGACGAGCGGCGGCCGCGATATCAGCGGCGTGGTAGGCGACAGCAGACCGGCGACGGAGTGGATGGCCGTGACCTCCAGCGACTCCTCCTCCGTCAGCGGGGGCAACAGCCCCGGGAGCCGTTGTGCCAGCATCGTTTTGCCGATGCCTGGGGGGCCCACCAGCATGAGGTGGTGAGCGCCCGCGGCGGCCACCTCGACTGCATAGCGGGCTTGCGGCTGGCCGACGACGTCGGCGAGGTCGGGACCGTCGTCGGGTTCGGCGGCTGGGCTTTTCCGGGCGCGCTCGAGAGCATCTGCGCCGTTGAGCCAGGACCGGACCTGCCCCAGCGTGCGCGCGCCGTGCACCTCGATACCGTCGACCAAAGCCGCTTCCGCGAGATTCTCGACCGGAACCACCACGGCCGGCCAGCCGTCGCGTTTGGCGGCGATCACCGCAGGCAGCACTCCGCGGACCGGCCGGACCCGGCCGTCGAGAGCGAGCTCCCCGAGCAGCACTGTCTTCTCCAACCGCGCGTTGGCCACCCTGCGGTCGGCCGACAACACCGCGGCGGCGAGCGCCACGTCGTACACCGAGCCCACTTTCGGCAACGTCGCCGGCGACAACGCCAGTGTGAGCCGCGACATCGGCCAGCTGTTGCCGCAGTTGATGATTGCGGCGCGCACCCGATCCCGGGACTCCGACAGCGCCGCGTCAGGCAATCCCACCAGGTGCACGCCCGGCAGACCCGACGTGATGTCTGCCTCGATCTCGACGATTTCTCCTGCCACGCCGCGCACCGCGACGGAGAACGCCCGGCCCAGTGCCATCAGCCGACACCTTCTAAGTGGCTGAGCTCGGGAGTGCGCCGACGGCCGATCCGCACGCCGATCACGTCGATGCGCACCGCCGCCCAGCGGGCGTCTTGTTGAGCCAGCCACAACGCGGCCAGCCGGCGCAGACGCCGCACCTTGGTGGGGGTGACGGCCTGCGCCAAGCCGCCGAACTGATCGGAGGTGCGGGTCTTCACCTCGACGAAAACCACAGTGCGAGAAGCGAGATCGGCGGCTATCACGTCGAGCTCGCCGTACCGGCAACGCCAGTTGCGGTCCAGCACAACAAGCCCGAGGCGCTGTAGATGGTCGACGGCCAATTGCTCGCCGAGTGCGCCGAGTTCTGCGCGGGTCAACGTTGTCATGCACCCAGCTTCGGGTGGGCCTCTGACAAGGCTCTGACAAGAAGTGGCGGAGCGCGCGGAAAGCTCAGAGACCGGCCCGAGTTATCCCCAACTCACGTTTCGTCCACAGCGAGGCGGCACTGGTCGCAGAACTATGACGGGTTGGCGAAGGCCTGCAGGAGGGCTGCGATTTGTGCACCTGACACATTCTGGTTGCACGACAACCGAAGATCGGTCAACGGCTGAGCGATGGCCCGCAGGTCGTTGTACTGCTGCGGGTGGGACGCGAAGTATGCCCGGAGATTGGACTGTGCCTGCTCAGGTGTCTCCGAGCCCGCGCCGGTGATCGCGTCGTTGGCGTCGGGATGGGCGTCGAGATATTGGCCGGCTTGCGCAGTCACGCCGCTGATGGTGTGAGCCAACCCCGCAGCGGTGCACGACGCAGGCTGTGCCGCCGCGCTCGGCACGGTCACGGTCACGACGGCCGCCGCGCCGAGTGCCGTCGCGGCGAAGAGCCCGACCAATTCACGTCGCACAGTTTCGCGTGTGGATTTCATCGCTTTATGTCCTTCTGTTCTGCAATTGGGCGCAATCTGTTCTGAAGCCAACGTACCGCGGCTGGCAAGACCGAAAAATGCGCCGAATCTAGGACTCTGCGCTGAGCACCCGACGGGGATTGGCGACGAGCATCTGCTGCAGTTGTTCATCGGTGACGCCGCGCGCTCGCAACGCCGGAACGACATCGCGGGTGATGTGCAGGTAATGCCAGTTTGGCAATGACGCCGGCGGGCGGCCGCCGGCGAAGAAGTCGATATAGCAGGACGCGTCGTGACTCAGCACGAGCTGGTTCGCGCGGCCCATCGCACACAATCGCGCCACGGTTGCCACGCGCTCGTCGAAACCGAGGATCGTGTCGATGCCGAAGCGGTCCATGCCCAGGTAAGCGCCCGAATCCGCGACCTGCAGCAGGTAATCGATGTCCGTGGTGTCACCGCTGTGCCCGATCACCACTCGCGTCAGGTCGACACCCTCTTCGGCGAACACCTTGAGCTGATCAAGGCCCCGCCGGGTCGTGGCGTGGGTGTGGGTGGAAATCGGCGCGCCGGTAGCCACGTGCGCACGCGCCACCGCGCGAAGGATCTTTTCGCCGCCCGCAGTGACGCCCGCCTCGTCGGTGGCGCATTTGAGGATGCCCGCACGCACCCCGGTTTCGCCGATGCCGTGCTCGATTTCGTTTACGAGGTAGTCGACCAACACCCCGGATTTTCGGAATTTGAAATACGCCGGGATGTCGTAGAAGTCGTAAATCCCTGTCGCCACGACGATATTCAGCGGACTGGTGATCGGCACACGCTTGAGCCTGCCGATCGACCGGCCGATTCCGATCACCGTGAGGTCGACGATCGTGCGGATCCCCGCCGCGTAAAGCTCGTCGAGCCGACGGGCCGCGTCGTCGAGCGCGCTGCCTTCGTCCCAGTCGGTCGGGACGTTCTCGACGATGTCCGGATCGAGGACGAAGACGTGCTCGTGCATCAGTGTGGGGCCGAGCTGCTCGGCGCCGACTGCGCCGCGCAGGGTCTGCACCTGACTCACGCCCGCAGACTAGACGCGACGATCGGTCAGCGGCGCGATTTTCCTGCCAATTCCGCCGCGAGCCGCCTTGCCAGCGTGATCGGTTGGGTGGACCTCTGCATCTTCGATCCGATCAGAGCGCCGTCGTACAGCAATTGGATCCGGCGCGCCGTCGCACGGGGCTGCGCGGCGCCAGCGCTTTTCAGAAGCGCGGCAACGGTGTCGAGGAACCACTCGCGATGGGCGCGAACCGGTTCGAGTTCGGTTCGGGGGTACTCGGTGGCCGCGTTCGCATACAGACATCCGCTGAAGTTGCGTTGAGTGGCCGCAGTCGCCGCCAAGTCGAAGAACACCAAGACCTTGTCGACGGGATCACGGTGCGGGGCGGCCGCCGCGGCCCAGCGGTTGCGATCAGCCTGATCCAAATTGCTGAGGTAGGCCCGCACCAATGCGTCCTTGGAGCCGTAGCTGGTGTAGAGGCTGGCCTTGTGGACCCTGGACTCACGCAGGATCTGGTCGATGCCGACCGCTCTTATCCCTTGTGTGGCAAACAATTTCGCGGCGGTGGTCAACAACCGCTCGGCGGGCTTGGGCGTCACCTTGCGTTCACGAGACGATGCGGCCAGCTCTTGCGTGGTCGAGTGCATAAGCAAAGCGTAGTCCCACCACTCGACTAGACCGACCAGTCTGTCTATGACAGTGTCCCCATGCAGATCCACCGACGAAACGAGCGCAACAGTGACCCTGTACCTCTACGAGATCAATTCCCGCGCCACCCAGCTCGACACCGACCAACTGCTCAAGGGCATCGACGTCCGCATCCGCGAAGGCGGAGGTGAGCTGATCGAGGTACAGGTGACCGAAGACGCCCGCCGCATCTTTGCGATCGCCGAATCCGCCGGTGCCGCTCCTTCACTCGATGCAGGCGACATCGACGCCGACGAGATCAGCGGTCCCCATCAGGTTCGGCTGGTCGGCGCCGATCTGAGTGAACTCAAAGCCGCCCGACCCGCCGCCGGCTATCTCGTGGAATGGGATCTGCCCGCCGATCTGGACATGGAGTCCTATCTGGCTCGCAAGAAGGCCAACTCGCCCAACTACGCCGACGTGCCCGAAGTGAGTTTCCTGCGCACGTATGTCCGCGAAGACATGGACAAGTGCCTGTGCTTCTACCAGGCGCCCGACGAGCACGCGGTACGCCGCGCGCGTCAGGCCGTCAGCGCCCCGGTCGACCGTCTGCACCGGCTGCAAGGCACCGATGGTCACCACGATCAGTGACGATCTGGGTACCGCCCTGCACACAGCGGTGCTTTCGGTGGCCGGCCGCGCCGCCGCCCTGGACGCCCAATTGACCGACGTCCGCACCGATCTCGCCGCGCTCGGCGCGGCAGGGCTCTTCGACCCAGCACTCACCGAAACCGGACTCGCCGACTGCGTGCGCATTCTCGACGAACTCGCCGCCCACAGCTTGGCGGTCGCGTTTTCGGCCTGGGCGCACGTCATGACGCTGCGCTACCTGCGCCACGCACCGACGGCGCTGTGTGAGCAGCACCTCGACGCGTTGCGCACCGGGCGACGGGTCGGTGTCACCGCAATGGCTGCGGGCCTCAAGCACGTCGTGGGACTCGAGCAGCTGCCCCTGATCGCCGAGCGAAGAGACGACGGACTGAGCGTCACCGGCCCAATCCGCTGGGCCTCCAACCTGTTTCACAACGCAGTGATCGTGCTTCCCGCTCGGGGTCTCGCCGACGAAACGTATGTGCTCGCCGTCGACGCCACCGCCTCCGGCGTCACCGTCAAGCCCGCCGAATCGCTGATGGCCCTGGGCGCCACCGCTTCCGGCTCTGTGCGGCTGCAGAACGTCGAGGTGTCAGCCGAACACGTCGTCAGCACCAACCTGCAGCAGTTCGTCACCACCGTCCGGCCGGCTTTCCTGCTGCTGCAGACCGCCTTCTGCGTCGGCGTGGGCCGAGCCGCTTTGGCCGGCGCGCGACAGGCCGGCGGCGTGCTGGCCGGTAGCTTCCGTGCCGACCTCGACGATCACATCCAGCAGTCCGGCGGCCTGCGCCAGCGGCTCTACGAATTCGCCGCCGACCCGTCGCGGCCGCCCCTGTCCGAGTTGATCCGGCTGCGGCTGCAGGCCGCCACGTCGGCGCTGTCGGCCACCCGGCTCGAGTCCACGTTGGCCGGAGGAGCCGGCTACGTCACCGGCAGTGCGGCCAACCGTCGTTTCCGCGAGGCGGCGTTTCTGCCGATCCAATCGCCGTCGGAAGGACAACTGCGGTGGGAACTGAGTCAGTACGAATAACTCACGGCGCTAAGCGCTTCGGAGCCACCACCGCCCTGCGCGACATCACGCTGGCCATTGAGGACGGGGAGTTCGTCGCCATCTTGGGACGCAGCGGAAGCGGCAAGTCCACCCTGCTGCGCATACTCGCCGGGCTCGACACCCTCAGCGCCGGAACGATCGAATGGGCCCAGGACGGCGGCCGGCCTCGCACCGGTGTGGTTTTTCAGCAGCCTCTGCTCATGCCGTGGCTCACCGTCGCCGACAACGTGGCGTTTGCGCGCCGATTCGCCGCGCACCGCAACGCGTTCGACGACGACCACGCCACCGCGCTGATGGCCCGCTTCGGTGTCGACGTCCTCGCCGACCGCTATCCCGAACAACTTTCCGGCGGTCAAGCGCAGCGGGTGGCAATCCTGCGGGCGGTCGCGACGTCGCCCCGGTTGTTGCTGCTCGACGAGCCGTTCAGTGCATTGGACCCTGCGACAAGAAGCGATTTACAACGCTGGCTGGCCGAGTTGGCCGACGAGTTGGACGTCACCGTCGTGCTGGTCACTCACGATGTGGACGAAGCGCTGGCCCTGGCGGATCGCGTCGTGCTGCTCGGCACGAGCGGTGAGCTCCGGGGGCAATGGCATCTCGCCGACACGCCAGGGGCGGACAAAACCGGTCTGCGGGCGCACATCCTGCGCCACTACCAGCACGCCGCGAAGGCGGCCCGATGATGTCGCTGCAGCCGAACCGTCGTCAATTCCTCACTGGCGCAGCAGCGTTGGCCGCTGCCGGCGGGTTGTTCGGTATCGGCGACCTGGCGCGCAGCGCAGCCACCAGTACGGTCAACGCCAGCGGGAGGCTGCGGATCGGATATCTACCGATCACCGACGCCGCTCCCCTTCTCATCGCGCACAGCGCCGCGCTGTTTCCGGCAGGCGTCGTGGCCACGGCCAAGCCGGTGATGTTCCGCAGTTGGTCGGCGCTGGCCGAGGCATTCATCACCCGCCAGGTCGACGTCGTCCACCTGTTGATGCCGATGGCGGTACAGATCCGTTACGCGCTGGGCGGCGCTGTGAAAGTGCTGGGCTGGAATCACACCAACGGCTCTGCGCTGACCGTCGCACCGCACATCACCGACCTCGCCGATTTGGCGGGCACTCAGGTGGCCATCCCGTTCTGGTGGTCGATCCACAACATCGTGCTGCAGCAGTTGCTGCGCGCCCACGGACTGCGACCAGTGTTGCGCCGCAACGCTTCTCGTGCGCAACGCACCGTCGAGCTGATCGTGATGAGCCCCTCCGACATGGTGCCGGCGCTGGCGAACCGCTCTATCGGCGGCTACGTCGTGGCCGATCCGTTCAATGCCGTCGCCCAGATCAAGAAAATCGGCCGGATCCATACGTTCCTGGGCGACGTGTGGCGCGACCACGCCTGCTGCGTGCTGATCACCCGCGACGACGTGATCGCCGACCGCGCGCAGGCGGTGCAGTCACTCGCCGATGCAGTGGTGGCAGCGCAGCTGCGTATCAACGACGACCGACGCGCAACCGCGGTCGCACTCGCCGGCGGACGCTATCTGCCCCAGCCCGTCCCGGCGGTTCAATTGGCGTTGACGTATCCCAAGCTGCCCTATCCGCTGGCGCATCCGGACTGGCAGCCTCAGCGCCTGGGCTTTCAGCCGTTTCCCTACCCCAGCTTCACCGAGCGGCTGATCGAGGCGATGGGGGAAACCATCGTCGACGGTGACCGACGCTTCCTCGACAAGCTGGACCCGGCGGCCGTGCACCTCGACCTGGTGGATGACCAATTCGTGCGCAAATCCCTTTTCGCTCAAGGGGGGCCAGCCGCCTTCGGCCTCAGCGACGACCTCATCCGACACGAACAGGTACAAGCGATATGACCACCGCGCCCACCGCCGCCGTCGATGCCGTATCACCCGAAAGCCACGATGCGGCAACGCATCCCGCAGACTCCTCGCCGCCACGCTGGCAGCGGGTGTGGCCTGCGCTCGCGGCGATCTCGGTGAGTGTCGGGCTCTGGTGGCTGGTGACATCGGTATTGTGCGCGCCGCAATCGCTGCTGCGGCAGACCGCACCGCAGAAAGCCGTACCCGCGATCGGCGAGTTGCTGGGACGCGGCGTGCTGCTTCCCGACACCGGTATCAGCCTCTACCGGCTGGTGATCGGGCTGCTGATGGCCGCGGTCCTCGGGATACCGGCCGGACTGCTCGTCGGGCTGAGCAGCACCACGGAACGCGCCCTGAGTCCCGTCGTGGCGTTCATTCGGATGATCTCGCCGCTCTCGTGGACGCCAATCGCATTGGCCGTCTTCGGTGTCGGCAACCAGCCGGTGATCTTCTTGATCGCCGTCGCAGCGATCTGGCCGATCCTGCTCAACACCGCCGCCGGCGTACACGCGATCGACCCGGGCTATCTTTCGGTGGCACGGTCGTTTCACGCCACCCGTGTCGAGCTGCTGACCGCGGTGGTGCTGCCGGCGATCCGTGCCCACGTTCAGACCGGTCTGCGACTGGCCCTGGGGATCGCCTGGGTGGTTCTGGTTCCTGCGGAGATGCTCGGTGTGCGTTCGGGTTTGGGCTATCAGATCCTCAATGCCCGCGATCAACTGGCGTACGACCAAGTGGTCGCCGTGATTGTCGTCATCGGCGTGATCGGTTATCTCCTCGACTCGTCGGCCCGCGTGCTGTTGGCCCTGCGCAGACCGCGCACTCGAGCATCACGCCCGACGCCGGACACTGCGGCCGGATAGGTCCCGTACCCTTCCGGCATGGCGAAACGCCCGGCCAATGTCGATGACGTGCATGAGATCGCTGCAGCGATGCCGCACACGACGCGCCTCGAGGGCCCGAAGGGCAATGCGATCTATCAGGTAGGCGGAAAGTCGTTCGTGTTTTTTCGTAATCCGCGGCCTGATGCCCGAGACCCCGCGACGGGCGAACCGTATTCCGACGTCATCGTCATCTGGGTGGGCTCCGACGCGGACAAACAGGCCCTGGTGCAGGATCCGCAAAGTCCGTTCTTCACCACCAGCCACTTCGACGGCCACCTGTCCGTCTTGGTGCGCGCGTCGCAATTAGATCGCATCTCCCGCGACGAACTCGCCGAACTGATCCAGGACGCGTGGCTTTCGCGCGCGTCGAAACGCCGTGGCGCCAAGTGGCTGACCGAGCATGGCTTGAAGCGGTGAGCGTCATTTCCGCCGATTCAGCGCAAGCAAATTTCGCCGGTGCGTACAACCACTCGTCTGAGGCTCTCACCGGCGTGACGCGCACCGCACGCTAAAGTGCTTTCGGATATATTGCGCCACAGCTGATTTCGCTCATAGCACACAGGTCTTCAGGTCAGCCGTTGAATGCTGTCACGACACGGGCGCCGAATGGCAACAACTTCGCGACAGTTCGGACAGCAAATGTCACGAGCTATTGCCCAAGCTTGTTTGCCGCAGTTATCTTTCGAAACGAGGGAAACCAACGCAGTACCAATGTCTCCGCGCCGCAGGCATTAATCCGACCGGTCGGCTCGTTGCGACGGCCTGTTTTCAAGCCGAGGAGAAGATGAAGGGCGTCACCCGGTTATTGGTCTCGGTGGTGGCCGCGGTCACCACCGCTATGACCGTCGGTGCAGCCACGACGCAAGCCGCGATGGACAACGAGCTCAGTGTGGTCGACGGTCATGGCCGGACGTTGAACATCCAGCAGTGGGACGTGTTGATCAACAGTGTGTCGCCGTTGGACAGCAATCCGCTGACCCGCGAGTGGTTCGAAACCGGCCGTGCCGTCTACCACGTGACCGGCGAGGACGCCGAAAACTTCCAGGGCACACTGGAATTGGGCTATCAAGTCGCCTTTCCGTGGGAACTGGGCAGCGGCATCAACTTCAGCTACACCACACCCAATCTGAACTTCGACCAGACGCAAGTGGCGCCCGTTCCGCAGCTGCTGATCACCACGCCACCCTTCATTCCCGGCCTCGGCATCAGCATCGACCTCGGAAACGGCCCCGGGCTGCGCGAAATCTCCACCTTCAGTGTCGACGTCTCGGGAGCCGACGGCGCCGTGGCGGTTGCCGGTGCACACGGCTCGGTGACCGGGGCGGCAGGCGGCGTAACGCTGCGCCCTTATGCGCGGCTGACGTCGAAAGACGGCGACAGTGTCACGACTTACGGACAGCCGCTCGAAATGCACTGACGAGCCGCCGGCTCAATCCGGCAGCCGCAGCTCGGGCTTTTCCACCTCTTCGATGTTGACGTCCTTGAACGTGATCACCCGCACCTGTTTGACGAAGCGAGCCGGCCTGTACATGTCCCACACCCAGGCGTCGGCGAGGCGCAGTTCGAAATAGACCTCCCCGTCGGCATTGCGGGGAATCAATTCGACGCTGTTGGCCAGGTAGAACCGTCGCTCGGTTTCCACCACGTAGCTGAACTGGCCGACGATGTCCTTGTATTCGCGGTAGAGCGAGAGCTCCATCTCGGTTTCGTATTTTTCGAGATCTTCGGCACTCATCTACCCGACTGTCCTTTGCTCACTATTTCCGTATTTTCTCTCACGCCTGCTCCATGCGCTCCTCGGGCATCACGAACTCGACGACCGACCTGCGCACGTTGATGAACGAATAGCGGTGTATCTCGCACGGCCCGAGCCGTGACAAGGCCGCGGCGTGGGCCGACGTGCAGTAGCCCTTGTGCTCGGCGAAGCCGTAGCCCGGGTACTCGGCGTCCTTGGCGACCATCCAGCGGTCCCTGCTGACCTTCGCCAGGACGCTGGCCGCGGCAATGCACGCGGCGGCCGCATCACCCCCGATCACCGGCAGCGAGGGCATGGGCAACCCCGGCACCCGGAAGCCGTCGGACAGCACGTAGCCGGGGCGCACCGGGAGCCCGGCCACCGCGCGGCGCATGCCCTCGATGTTGGCGACGTGCACGCCGCGGCGATCCACCTCGTGCGAATGCACGAACACCACGTGGTAGGCCAGCGCGTAGCGGCGGATCAGCGGATACAGCGCCTCACGGGCCTTCTCGGTCAGCTTCTTCGAGTCGTCGAGGGCGGCCAGGCTCTTCAAGCGGTTCGGCCCGAGCACGCACGCGGCGATCACCAGCGGCCCGGCGCACGCCCCTCGGCCGACTTCGTCGACGCCCGCCACCGGACCCAGGCCGCTGTTGTGCAGCGCCGACTCGAGCGTGCGAAGACCCGACGACTTGCGAACGACCGCGCGCGGCGGCCAGCGAGTGCCCATCGCTGCTACCTACTGCTGTTGCTGAACGTCCACCGAACTAACCCCACCCCATCGCGACGGCGGCCAGGCGATGAACCTTGCCTTGCCGATGACATTGTCGATCGGAATCGTGCCCGCAGTCGGGTCTCCCGTGCACAGGATCCGGCGTTGAAGGTCCGCTGGCGTGCTTGTGCAGTGCGCACGGGAGTCCGCCGAATGGGTGCGGTTGTCGCCCATCACCCACAGCCGCCCCTGCGGCACGCTCACGGGCCCGAACTCAGGTCCCAAACAGCGGTACAAGGCCGGATCGAGACCCTCGACACCCATGGTCTTCGCATCCAAGAAGGGCTGGTTCAGAGGCTTGCCGTTGACGGTCAGGCCCGTGTCGTTGCGGCATTCGACGGTCTGGCCGCCCACCGCGATCACGCGCTTGACCAAGTCGTTCTCGTCGGGCGGCACGAACCCGACGAACGACAGAGCGTTCTGCACCCATCGCACGGGTGGATTCGTCGACCGGATCGACTTGTAGCCGACGTTCCAGTTCGGTGGGCCCTTGAAAACGATCACATCGCCGGGCTGGGGGGTGCTGAACCGGTAGGTCAGCTTGTCGACCATCACCCGGTCACCGGTGCATCCGGAGCAGCCATGCAGCGTCGGCTCCATCGATTCCGACGGGATCAGATACGGCCGCGCGATGAACGTCAGCATCAGGTAGTAGAGGCCGACCGCGATCACGAGCAGGATCGCGCCCTCTTTCAGTGCGGACTTCTTGCCTTTCGACTTCTTCGCGTCGGCTTTGGCGTCAGACTCGGCTTCCGCGGTCAGCGGTCGCTCTTGCGGCGCGTCTGTCGATTCGGTTTTGTCCGTCACGGGATCAGCGTAGCCACGCAGGCATCAGGGGCGAGAGAGCCCCGGCGGTCAGCGCCGCTCCTTGATCTTGGCCTTCTTGCCGCGACGTTCCCGCAGGTAGTACAGCTTCGCCCGGCGCACATCGCCACGCGTGAGGACCTCGATGTGGTCGATGTTGGGCGAGTGCACCGGGAAGGTGCGCTCCACGCCCACGCCGTAGCTTTCCTTGCGGACCGTGAACGTTTCCCGGATGCCGCCGCCCTGCCGACGAATCACCACGCCCTTGAACACCTGGATCCGCTCCTTGGATCCCTCGATGACCTTGACGTGCACGTTGACCGTGTCGCCGGGGTTGAAAGCCGGGATGTCGTCGCGCAGCGATGCCTGGTCGACGAAGTCCAGCGTGTTCATATCGAAATCTTCCTCGCGGTCGCGGCAGGGGCGCGTGAAAACGCAGCCCCGTCAGGTTTGACGTCGTGATCCCTGCGGCGCGGGAACGATCTCCCAGCGCGCAGACAACTGGTCAATTGTGCCAGATCGCCCGCATGGGCGGAAATCGCGTCCGACACACCGCGACCGGCGCCGCGGCGTAACGGCCCGAGCGACCGAAAAACTCGATAGGCTGGCGCATCAACGGACGGCGGTGCGGTCGGACCGTTCTACACCACACCAATTGATTGAGGAGAGACATGCGGCGGCCGCGGTCGGTTCTGAGGACGACGACTGCGGTACTGGTGTCTGCCGTGCTGATCGCAGCGTGCGTCGCCAAGGAGCGCGGCGTCACCGGAATTCACCGGAACCACAACGGGTTCACCGCTCTTGCCACGCACATCCCGGCTCCCGGCGCTCCCGCCGAAGTGGTGGCCGCCGCCGCCTTCGACGGGCTGGAAGCGCGCGTGGCGCAGGCCACGCTGCAGGCCACCGAGAGCGGTGCGGAGATCTCGGTCGCGGTGGTCGATCGCACCACCGGAAAGACCGTGTCCAACGGCGACGATTCGCCGATGCCCATCGCCTCGGTGGCCAAGGTGTTCATCGCCGACGACCTGTTGGCACAAGTAGCCAAGGGGCAGACGCAACTCACGCCCGGTGACCGCGCGGCGCTCGAGGTCATGCTGCGTTCGTCTGACGACAACGCCGCCGAAGAATTCTGGAACCGCAGCGGCGGCAGCGCGGTGATCTCTCGCGTCGTTCAGCGCTACGGCCTGACCGCGACGACGACCCCGTATGACGGGCGCTGGTTCAACACGTTGAGCACCGCAAACGACATCGTCCGCTACTACGACATGCTTCTGGACGGCAGCGGCGGCCTGCCTGTCGAGCTGGCCGACATCATCGTGTCCAACCTCGCGCAGTCCACGCCGACGGGCGTCGACGGCTATTCGCAGCGGTTCGGCATCCCCGACGGCCTGTATGCCACGCCGGTCGCGGTGAAGCAGGGCTGGATGTGCTGTTGGGACGGTCCTAATTGGATGCACTTGTCCACAGGCGTGGTCGGGGCCGACCGCCGATACGCGATGGCGATCGGATCGCTGCAGCCCAGCGACGACCTGACGGCACGCAACACGATTACCCAAGCCGTCAAGACGATGTTCCCGAACGGACGGATCTGAGCGCTGGCGTCCGCCCCGCGTCAGACGCCGAAACGGTATTCCGCGTGGCGCGCTTCCGCACTTCCCCGCGGTAGTTCCCGTCTCGGCGCCGACGGGCTGCCCGTCAGTCCAACAGGTCGGGGCGGCGTTCGGCGGTGCGGCGCAACGACATCTCCCGCCGCCACGCCGCGATGCGGGCATGGTCGCCGGACAGCAAGACCTCCGGCACGTCGAGTCCGCGCCAACTGGCCGGACGGGTGTAGGCCGGCCCTTCGAGCAGGCCGTCGGAATACGAATCCTGTTGGTGCGATTCGGGATTGCCGATGACCTGCGGCAGCAGGCGCACCACTGCCTCGATCATCACCAGCGCTGCCGACTCACCGCCGGGAAGCACGTAGTCGCCGATCGACACTTCCTCCACGCGCATCCGCCGGGCGGCATCGTCGATCACGCGCTGATCGATACCCTCGTAGCGGCCACAGGCGAACACCAGATGCGGCTCAGCGCTGTAGCGCTGGGCGTCGGCCTGGCGGAACGGCACACCCGCCGGCGTCGGCACCACCAGAAGCGTTTCCGCCGAGCAGATTTCGTCAAGCGCCTCCCCCCACACCGGCGCTTTCATCACCATTCCCGGGCCTCCGCCATAGGGCGCGTCGTCGACCGAGTGGTGCACGTCGTGAGTCCACTTCCGCAGATCGTGCACCCGCAGGTCCACGATGCCGGCCTCAATTGCCTTGCCGGGCAACGACTGTCGCAGTGGGTCAAGGTACTGCGGGAAGATGGTGACGACGTCGATGCGCACGGCTACGTCAACTCCAGCAGACCGTCGGGCGGGTCGATCTGGATCAGCTTGTCGGCCAACGAAACCGACGTGACGATCGCCGTGACGAACGGCACTAGCAGTTCGCTGCCGTCGTCGCGGCGGATCGCCAGCAGCTCGCCGGCCGCGGTGTGCAGCACCTCGGTGACAGCACCGACTGGAAGCCCGTCGACAGTGTGGACCCTTAGGCCCTCGAGTTGGTGGTCGTAGAACTCGTCGGGGTCGTCGATCGGCGGCAGATCAGCGGAGTCGATGACGAACACGGTGCCGCGCATCGCGTCGGCGGCGTCGCGGTCGGCGATCCCGGCCAGCCGGACCAGCAACCGGGCGCCGTGCGGGCGGACCGACTCGACCGTGTAAGTGGCTTGTGTCGCGCTCTTCGGAGCCCGACCCCGCAGGGTGGCGCCTACCGCGAAGCGGCTGTCCGGATCATCGGTGCGCACGTCGACGACGAGCTCACCGGTGACACCGTGCGCTTTGACCACCCGCCCGACGACGAGCTCCACGACTATCGGTCGGTGTCCACCACGTCGACGCGGATCCCCCGGCCGCCGATGCCGGCGACGAGGGTGCGCAGCGCGGTTGCTGTGCGCCCGCCGCGTCCGATGACCTTGCCGAGGTCGTCGGGGTGCACATGCACTTCGACGGTGCGACCGCGGCGGTTGGTCACCATGTCGACGCGGACGTCGTCGGGGTTGTCCACGATGCCGCGGACGAGATGCTCGACGGCATCGACGACCACAGAGCTCATCGCTTAGCTTTCTGTGCCGGCGGACTCGGCGGCAGGTTCAGAAGCCTCCCCCGCCGGCTGGTCTTCCGCCTTGTCCGCCGCTTTCTTGGCGGCCTTGCTTGATGTCGCCGCCTTCGCGGCTCCGACCTTCGCGGGGGCCTTCTTCTTCGGCGTGGTGGCCTCGGTGGTCGGGCCGCCCTCCGCCTCGGCGAGCGCAGCGTTGAACAGCTCGAGCTTGCTCGGCTTGGGTGGGGCCACCTTCAGCGTGCCCTCGGCGCCGGGCAGACCCTTGAATTTCTGCCAATCGCCGGTGATCTTCAGCAGCTTGAGCACCGGCTCGGTGGGCTGCGCACCCACGGACAGCCAGTACTGGGCGCGCTCTGAGTCGATCTCGATGAGGCTCGGGTCTTCCTTGGGGTGATACCGGCCGATGATCTCGATGGCGCGGCCGTCGCGGCGGGTGCGCGCGTCGGCGACGGCGATGCGGTACTGGGGATTGCGGATCTTGCCAAGCCGGGTGAGCTTGATCTTCACAGCCATGCGGATACTCCTGTAGGTGTCACGCGGCAATTCAGCGATGCCAGGCGGTTGCCGGATCCGGTTTTGCCTCGCGTGGGTCTGACCAGCCGACTATTGTGCCAGACCGCCGCTCAGCGGGCGAAATCGGCGAGTGTGCGGTTTCGTAGGCGACACGCCGTCGCCGCGTACAAATCCGCACACTCACCGACACACGACCTCATGAACCGCGACGTTGGATCATCGAATCGCTGCCATGACTACCGACTCTGCGGACGAGAAAGGCACGGGATGAGCACATCGTCGTGGGAAGCCGAAGATGAGTTGCGCCGCTTCGCCTTTCATATGGAACCGCAACTGAAGGCGGACGACGACGGGTGGAGGGCGTCGTACCCAGGCGCTGACTGGTCGGTGTGCGGGCGCAGCAGAGGCGAAGCGTTACAAAGGCTCGGCCAAGAATTCATCCGGCGGCAGAATGCGGGCGAGGATCCCCTGGCCCACGCCGACCAGGTCTACCGCCGCCACCTACGTGAGCCCGTTCCGGGCGTGTACGCCGTCGACAACGAGCTCTACCGTCACCTGGTGCACGCGCCTGCGGACGAACGCCAGCGCGCCATCGAAGAGGCCGAGCGCAGACGCAGAGCGGGCCAGACCTACACCTTGGACGATTATCGACGAGGCCGGATCTCCGAGGCGTGAATAAGACCCCGCCGCCTCTAGACCACGCGGTCGAAACACTTCACCTCGACCCGGCGGGTGATCCTCCAGCCGTCGGACGTGCGGACGAACTCGTCGACGTACCAGAGCCCGCAGAACATCACCTGCTTCTGTTCGCCTCCGAGCACCATCGGGTTGAAGCAGATCGTCCTCGACGACGCCCTGTCGCCGTCTATCCGGATGTCGACGTTGCCCAGCATGTGCGCGTACGACGGGAAGTTCGGCAGCACCTCCGCAAGCCATGACTTCACCTCGGGATAGCTGCCCACGATGCCGCCGAAGGCGCTGTAGTCGATGTGCGCATCCGGGGTGAACACCCGATCGAGGTCGTCGAACCGCCGCTGGTCGATCGCGGTCGAGTAGTCGATCAGAAGCTGCTGAATTTCCAGCCGGTCAGATATCTCCTGCAAGCTCAACATGGCAGTTGATTGAACACGATAGGCTCACGCGCCATGACTGTTTGCTCTTCGCGCAAGCGCTCATCGGCTCGATGGTTCGCAGCCCTCGTGGTCGCCTTCTTCGCCCTCGCGGCACCGGTCGCCCAGGCCGACTCCGACGTGCAACCGCCCGGCACAGCCGTCGTGCCCACCGGCCCGGCGCCGGCCTGGATTGTCGCGGACATGGACTCCGGTCAGGTGCTCGCCGGCCGCGACATCGACGTGCCCCATCCACCGGCCAGCACCATCAAGACGCTGCTGGCACTGACCGCCCTCGACGAAGTGGGCCTGGGCAATACGGTCACCGCGACCGTCGCCGACACCGACGTGGAATGCAACTGTGTGGGCATCAAGCCAGGCCGCGCCTACACCGCCCGCCAGCTGCTCGACGCGATTCTGCTGGTATCGGGCAACGACGCCGCCAACACGCTGGCCGACATGCTGGGCGGCTTCGACACCGCAGTGGCCAAGATGAACGCCAAAGCCGCCGCGATCGGCGCCACCGCCACTCATGCCGCCACCCCGTCGGGACTCGACGGGCCGGGCGGTTCCGGCTGGACCACCCCACGCGACCTCGCCATCATCTTCCGTGCGGCCATGGCCAATCCGGTGTTCGCGATGATCACCGCCCAACCGTCGGCGATGTTCCCCGGTGACAACGGCCCCGTGCAGATCGTCAACGAAAACCAGCTGCTGCAGCGCTACCCCGGCACGCTCGGCGGCAAGACGGGATTTACCAACGCGGCCCGCAAGACTTACGTCGCCGCCGCCGAGCGCAACGGCCGACGTCTGGTGATCTCGCTGATGTACGGACTGGTCAAAGATGGCGGCCCCACCTATTGGGACCAGGCGATGAGCCTGTTCGACTGGGGTTTCGCGCAGAGCCCGCAGAGCGGGATCGGCCCGCTCTAAGCGGCGAAGGCCCGGCCGCGCAGGATCACCACGTCAGGTGCACTCAGCACGGCCGCGCCGGTGCGGGGATCCTCGGCGAAGCAGATCAAGTCTGCTGACGCGCCGTGCTCTAGTCCCGGCCGGCCCAACCATCGCCGCGCACTCCAGCAGCCCGCGCCGAGCGCGTCCGTGGGACTCATCCCGATGCCCTTGAGCGCGTCGATCTCGTCCGCGATCCGCCCGTGGGCCACCATCGATCCTGCATCGGTGCCCGCGTAGATCGGCACACCGGCCTCCCGGGCGGCCGCCACCCGTTGGCGGCTTGTCGCGTAGAGGTCACGCATGTGCTTGGCGTAGACCGGGTATTTACTTGCGCCGTCGGCGATTCCGGGAAAGTTGTCGATGTTGATCAGCGTCGGTACCAGCGCCGTGCCGTTCGAGACCATTGCATCGATCACGTCGTCGGTGATCCCGGTGCCGTGTTCAATGCAGTCGATTCCCGCATTGACCAGCCCTGGCAGCGCATCCTCGCCGAACACATGCGCAGTGACCCGGGCGCCCACCGCATGCGCGGCATCGATTGCCTTTTTCAGCACGTCGTCGGACCACAGCGGCGCCAGATCGCCAATCGACCGGTCGATCCAATCACCGACCAGCTTCACCCAGCCATCGCCCCGATGGGCCTGTGCCACAACGGCTTCCGGCAGCTGCGTCTCGTCCTCGAGATCGAGCGCCAGTCCGCGGCTATACCGCTTGGGCCTAGCGAGGTGACGCCCGGCGCGGATGATGCGCGGCAAGTCGGCGTGGTCATCGAGGCTGCGGGTGTCGAGAGGCGAGCCGCAATCACGCAGCAGCAGCGCGCCGACGCCACGTTCGATCTCCGCCTGAATGATCGCCTCGTCGAGATCGGCGGGCCCGTCGGCGCCGATCCCCACGTGGCAGTGCGCGTCGACGAGTCCGGGCAGAATCCAGCCGCCGTCGAACACGGTGTCCGCTTCCGCTACCGGCTCAGCGCTCAACTGGCCGTTGACGATCCACCACTCGACCGGCTCGCCGTCGGGCAGGCCACGCCCCCGCACATGCAGGCGTGACGTCACTTCTTGCCGGGGAAGTTCAGCTTCGACAGGTCCAAATCCGCCAAGGCGGGCGGTAATTCGTCAAGACCGGGCGGCATCTGCGACAGGTCGGGAAAGCCCGCCGGCATGCCCAACGGACTGCGGACCTTCGGCGGAGTGGGACCCCGTCCCTTCTTGCCCTTCTTTCCCTTGCCGCCCTTGGCCTTTCGGGAACTCTTGCGCCCGAAGCCCGGCATGCCCATCTGGCCGGCCATCTGCGACATCATCTTGCGCGCCTCGAAGAACCGATCGACCAGCTGGTTGACCTCCGCCACGGTGACACCCGAGCCGTTGGCGATCCGCAGCCGCCGTGACGCGTTGATGATCTTCGGGTCGGCCCGTTCCTCGGGTGTCATGCCGCGAATGATCGCCTGCACGCGATCCAGCTGCTTGTCGTCGACCGCGGCCAGCGCCTCTTTCATCTGGCCGGCTCCGGGCAGCATCCCGAGAAGGTTGCCAATCGGTCCCATCTTGCGGATCGCGAGCATCTGTTCGAGGAAGTCTTCGAGCGTCAGCTCGCCCGCGCCGATCTTGGCGGCTGCGGCCTCGGCCTGCTGGGCGTCGAAGACCTGCTCGGCCTGCTCGATCAGGCTGAGCACATCGCCCATGCCCAGGATCCGGCTGGCCATCCGATCGGGGTGGAAGACGTCGAAGTCCTCGAGCTTCTCACCGGTGGACGCGAAAAGAATCGGCACGCCGGTGACCTCGCGTACCGACAGCGCCGCACCGCCGCGGGCGTCGCCGTCGAGTTTGGTCAGCACCACCCCGGTGAAGCCGACGCCTTCGCGGAACGCCTCGGCCGTCGCGACGGCGTCCTGGCCCACCATCGCGTCGAGCACGAACAACACTTCGTCGGGGTCGACGGCATCGCGGATGGCAGCGGCCTGCGCCATCAGCTCCTCGTCGATGCCGAGGCGGCCCGCGGTGTCGACGATCACCACGTCGAAGAGCTTGGCCTTTGCCTCGGCCAGCCCCGCCGCCGCGACCGCCACCGGGTCGCCCGGACCGGCCTGCGCCGCGCCTTCCACCGATGTGCCGGGGTGCGGTGCGAACACCTGCACTCCGGCCCGCTCGCCGACGATCTTGAGCTGATTGACCGCGCCTGGCCGCTGCAGGTCGCATGCCACCAGCAAAGGTGTGTGGCCTTGTCCCTTAAGCCATTTCGCAAGTTTGCCGGCCAGCGTGGTCTTACCGGAGCCTTGCAAGCCGGCCAGCATGATCACCGTGGGCGGTGTCTTGGCGAAGGCCAGCCGGCGGGTTTCGCCGCCAAGGATCGCGATCAATTCCTCGTTGACGATCTTGACGACCTGCTGGGCCGGGTTCAGTGCGGCGGAGACCTCCGCACCCTTGGCGCGCTCTTTGATGCGTGCGACGAAGGCGCGCACGACCGGCAGCGAGACGTCCGCCTCCAGCAGTGCCAGCCTGATCTCGCGGGTGGTGGCGTCGATGTCGGCGTCGGACAACCGGCCTTTGCCGCGCAGGTTCTGCAGAGCACCGGTCAACCGGTCTGACAGGGTTTCGAACACGTGGGCCAGCCTAGCTGGCGTGCTCCGCCGGCTTCTGCGGCGGCGGATGCGGCAGCACGGCCAGCAGCTCGCGTTCCAGCGCCTGCCGCAGACCGTCGACATCCCCGCCGACCAGGGGCGGCGCCACCACGCCGAATACGTCGTCCACCGACGAGCCCAATGTCGTCACCTTGGCCCACGCGATGTCGACGCCTGCTTTTTCGAACACGCGGGTGAGCACAGCCAGCAGGCCGGCCCGGTCGGTGGAGCGGATCTCCACCAGCAGCTGACCGGGTGTGCTGCCGTCGTGCCACAGGATCCGCGGGGGTGCCGGCACCTGGTTGGCGGGCACCGCAGCCAGCGCCTCGCCGGCCCGGCCCGTCCCGTACCGCGTGGCCTCGTGGTGGCGCTGTTCCAGCGCGCCGATCACGTCCAAATCGTCGTCGAGCGCCTGGATGAGTTGCTGACGCAGCAGTTCCGCCGCCGGGGGTGCGCCGAAGTGCGGAGAGACGACGAACGTGTTGATCGCCGAGCCCTCGTGGCTGTTGACCGACGCAGAATGCACGCTCAGCGAGTTCAGCGCCAGCACACCGGCTTCCTTGGACAGCAGACCCCGGCGGTCGGGCGCCACCATGGTCACCTTGAAGATGTGATCGCCGTCGCCGGGTCTCAGCTCGACGTGCACCTTGCCGTCGGCTGCAAGCGAAACGTATTGCTGTTCAATCGGATCCGCGTGCGGCAGTGGCTCGCCTGCCATCACCGTGCGGCATCGGCGCACCAGGTCACCGATCAGCAGCGCCTTCCAGTCGCCCCAGACGCCGGGTCCGGTGGCCAGCGAGTCCGCTTCGGCGAGAACGTGTAACAGCTCGAGCAGCAGCGGGTCGCCGTCGAGCCGGTCTACCACGAAGGTGATGGTGTCCGGGTCTTGCAGGTCACGGCGGGTGGCCGTGGTGGGCAGCAGCAGGTGGAAGCGCACGATTTTCGACAAGACCTCCACGTCCGACGGCCACAGTCCCAGCCGGGTGCCGATCTGGGTGGCCAACTCGGCGCCGATCACACTGTGGTCTCCGCCGCGGCCTTTGCCGATGTCGTGGAGCAGCGCACCGAGCAACAGAAGATCCGGGCGCGATACCCGGGTGGTGAAAGCGCTTGCCTTCGAGACGGTTTCGACGAGGTGCCGGTCGACCGTCCAGGTGTGCACGATGTCGCGAGGCGGCAAGTCGCGCACAGCTCCCCACTCTGGAAAAAGCCTGCCCCACAAGCCCGTCCGGTCCAGTGCCTCGATGGTTGCCACTGCCGTGGGCCCGGCGGCGAGCAGGACCAAAAGGTCGTTGAGCGCCTCGCGTGGCCACGGAGTTCGCAACTCGGGGGCCGCGTCGGCCAGCCGGCTCAGCGTCGAACCGGCCAGCGGCAGTCCGGTGATGGCCGAGGCGGCCGCGACCCGCAGGATCAGCCCCGGGTCGCGTTCGGGGCGGGCGTCGCGGGCCAGCACCACTTCGCCGGCGAACTCGACGACCCCTTCGTCGAGAGGTCGGCGTACCGGACGACGTAACACCGAAAGTCCCCGGCGTGGCAACGCATTCGCCGCTGTGCGCAATCCGGCGTCGACGTAGTAGCTGACGGTGCGGGCCGCGTCGCTCAGCATGCGAGCCAGGTCGAAGCGGTCACCGATGCACAGCGCCGCACCGATTTCGTCGGCGTACTGAGCCAGCAGCAGGTCGCGGCCTCGCCCCGACACCCGGTGCAGCTCGGTGCGGACATTGAGCAGCGCCAGATGCGCCCCGGCCAGTGAACCGCTGGGGCCGTCCGAGTTTCGGCTCGAATAGTGGTCGGCCAGCTGTGCGATTGCCAGCGCATTGAGCAACTGCACGTCGCGCAGTCCCCCGCGGCCGCTTTTGAGGTCGGGCTCGGCGCGGTGTGCGATCTGACCGAAGCGTTGCCAGCGCGCATGCGTGTGCTCGACGAGTTCATCGAAACGAGAACGGATTCCGGTGCGCCACTGTCGTCGTGCGCCGCCGACGAGCAGATTCGACAACTCGGCGTCGCCGGCGATGTGGCGCGCCTCGAGCATCGCCAACCCGGCCGAGATGTCGTCGCCGGCCACGTGCAGCGCCTCGGCTACCGTGCGCACGCTGTGGTCGATGCGAATGTTGGCGTCCCACAACGGATACCACAGTTGATCGGCGACCCTGCTGACGTCATCGGCAGGCATGTTGTCGTGCAGCAACATCAGATCGAGGTCCGAATACGGCAGCAGTTCACGACGGCCGAGGCCGCCGGTAGCCACGATCGCGAAGCCGCTCGTGTCGGTGATACCGATTTCGGTTGCCTTGGTGGTCAGCCAGAACTCGTGTAAGTCCGAGAGAGCGTCGCGCAGTGCGGCGGAGTCGAGATGGCGCGGTCCGCCGGCCAAGAGCTGCTGCGTGGCAGCGACCAAATCCTTTGCGGGGCGGGGTGATCCCGCTGCCGAAGGCTGGGGTGTTTCGGCAGCGGGATCAGGCGTGTGCGGTGTCATCCACTCACAGCGCGTCGGCGCCCCGCTCCCCTGTGCGCACCCGGACCACCGTTTCGACGGGGCTCACCCACACCTTGCCGTCGCCGATCTTGCCGGTGCGTGCAGCCTGCACGATGATGTCCACCACCTTGTCGACGGCCGAGTCGTCGACAAGCACTTCGACGCGCACCTTGGGAACGAAGTCGACGGAGTATTCAGCGCCGCGGTAGACCTCGGTGTGGCCCTTTTGTCTGCCGTAGCCCTGCACCTCGCTCACCGTCATTCCGAGAATTCCGGTTTGTTCCAAACCGGTTTTGACGTCCTCGAGAGTGAACGGCTTGACGATCGCGGTGATCAGCTTCATGTGTCCTAAACCTCCGCCCCGTGACGCCCGATGATCGAACTGCCGCCCACGCCAGCGGCACTCAACGCAGAGCCTGTGCCGAGGCTGGCGAAATCGTATGCGGTTTCGGCATGTTCGGCCTCATCGATACCGTTCACTTCATCCTCTTCGTTGATGCGCAGACCGATCGTGTACTTCACGATCAACGCCAAGATAGCCGCCCCGATCGCGGAGAACGCCATAACCGAGAAAGCACCCACCGCCTGGCGCCACAGCTGGTCCCATCCACCACCGTAGAACAAGCCGGTACGGCCGACCGCCGCCGCGGCTCCTGATTCCGGCGCCAGCAGGAAGCCGACGAGAAGGGTGCCGACCAGGCCGCCGACCAGGTGCACACCGACGACGTCGAGCGAATCGTCGAACCCGAGCCGGAACTTCAGGCCAACGGCCAACGCGCAGAACACACCTGCGCACAGGCCGACCACGATGGCGCCCAAGACGTTGACCGACGAACAGGACGGAGTGATCGCGACCAGGCCGGCCACGATGCCCGACGCGGCGCCCAGCGAGGTCGCCTTGCCGTCGCGGATGCGCTCGGTGAGCAACCACGCGAGCATCGCGGCGGCCGTGGCGATGGTGGTGGTGACGAACGTGGACCCGGCAAGGCCTCCTGAGGACAATGCTGAACCGGCGTTAAACCCGTACCAGCCGAACCACAGCAGCCCGGCCCCGAGCATCACGAACGGCAGGTTGTGCGGCCGCATCGGCGTGCCGGGCCAGCCGCGGCGCCTGCCCAGGACGATCGCCAGCATCAGGCCGGCCGCACCGGCGTTGATGTGCACCGCGGTACCACCGGCGAAGTCGATGGCCTGCAGCTTGTTCGCGATCCACCCGCCGTGGTGGACGATGTCGCCGGCCGTGTTCTTGACGTCGAAGTCGAACACCCAGTGCGCCACGGGGAAATACACGACCGTCGACCACAGAGCCGCGAAGAGCAGCCAGCCGCTGAATTTCAAGCGATCCGCTACGGCACCAGACACCAGCGCCACGGTGATGATCGCGAACATCAGCTGGAACGCCACGAACACGGTCTGCGGAATGGTGCCCGCAACCGGGATGGGCACCCCGCCGGCGCCGGCGGCATCGGGCGCGGTGGCATTCGCACCGATGAGCCCGTGCAGACCCCAGAACGTCGACGGGCTGCCGAACATATTGCCGACGTCGTTGCCGAACGCCAGCGAGTAGCCGTAGAGAACCCACAGCACGGTGACGACGCCCATCGCGCTGATGCTCATCATGATCATGTTGAGCACACCCCTGGCGCGCACCATGCCGCCGTAGAAGAAGGCCAGCCCGGGCGTCATCAGCAAGACAAGCGCCGAACTGGCCAGCATCCAAGCGGTGTCACCGGCGTCCGGCACACCCATTAGCGGGAAATCAGCCACTCGCAGCTTCCTCCTTCGCCGAAGCCCTGCGACCCCGCTGGCCGCCGAGGCATCCGACCGTCGGCTTCAGACAATGCGCAGTGGTTGTTTCGTCGAGGACGCTGCGGTGTTTCGCTCGTGTGAACGGATAGGCGGTCGCGGTTTCCGCGGTGTTACGCGGCCTTTGCTTGCCTTGCCGACCAGACGCGGAATCGCATTACCGGCACCGGATCCATGCGACTTGGTGTCTGCTCGGCGGGAAACGAGGGCACCTCAGCCCAACAGCGCGTCGACGAAAGCGGCCGGCTCGAACGGCGCCAGATCGTCGGGCCCTTCGCCGAGCCCCACCAGCTTCACCGGCACACCGAGTTCCTGCTGCACGCGAAACACGATGCCGCCCTTGGCTGTGCCGTCGAGTTTGGTCAGCACGACGCCGGTGATGTCGACGACGTCGGCGAACACCCGGGCCTGAGCCAACCCGTTCTGACCGATGGTCGCGTCGAGCACCAGGAGCACCTCGTCGACATGAGCTCGGCGGCTGACCACCCGCTTGACCTTGCCGAGCTCGTCCATGAGCCCGGTCTTCGTGTGCAGCCGCCCTGCGGTGTCGATGACGACGACGTCCGCGCCGTCCTTGATGCCGGCGTCCACCGCGTCGAACGCCACCGATGCCGGGTCGGCACCCTCGGCGCCGCGGACCACATGCGCGCCGACCCGTGACGCCCACGTCTGCAACTGGTCGGCCGCCGCGGCGCGGAACGTATCGGCGGCGCCGAGCACCACACGTCTGCCGTCGGCTACCAGCACTCGCGCCAACTTGCCGACGGTGGTGGTCTTCCCGGTGCCGTTGACGCCGACCACCAGCAGCACCGACGGGGCGTCGGCGTGCGGCAGCGCCTTTATCGAGCGGTCCAGTTCTGGGCGCAGCTCGGTGATCAGCACTTCGCGCAGCACCGCCCTGGCGTCGGCCTCGGTGCGCACAGTGCTGCTGGCCAACCGGGACCGCAGCGACGACACCACCGATTCGGTGACGGTCGGTCCCAGATCGGCAACCAGAAGGGTGTCCTCGACTTCCTGCCACGAGTCCTCGTCGAGGTCGCCGCCTCCCAGCAGACCAAGCATGCTGCGGCCAATTGCGTTCTGCGACTTGGAAAGTCGTCCGCGCAACCGTTCGAGCCGGCCCTCGGTGGGGGCGATGGTCTCCAGCTCGGGCGGCGCTACCGTCTCTTCGCCGACAGGCGGTGCAGGGGGCGTTTCGACCGGTTCCACGACCGGAGCCGGCGCGGGTCTTTCGACCGTGGGCTCGACGGGCGGCTGCGGCGGTATGACCTCCTCGACCGTGGGCCTGGGGCTCGCGCGCTCCTTGAGGTCAGTCGCTGACGATTCGGTGAACGTGATGCCCGATGCTGCGGTATAGCCGCCGGAGCGGTCGATCTGTGTGGCAGTGTCTGAACGTGACAATGTGATCCGTCGGCGCCGGTACAGCAGCAGCCCCACCACCAGCGCGGCGACCAGCAGAACGGCAACGACAGCGAGTGCTATCCACAGACCTTCTCCCACCCGGCCATTCAACCAAGGGCGCGCGGTGATGACTTCCGCTGGGATGGCCGGGCGCAAGCGCAGACACATCGACGTCTGCCTGACCGAGGACGTCGACAACGGCAGCCTGACCACCGGACTCGAGCGCTACCGGCTGCCCTACAACGCGTTGACGCAGACCAGCCTGAGCCAAATCGACCTGTCGGCCGGCTTCCTCGGGGCCTCGTTGCGTGCGCCCGTGCTGGTCGGCGCCATGACCGGCGGCGCCGAGCTGTCCGGGACCATCAACCGCAACCTGGCCGCGGCCGCTGCGGAACTCGGCATCGGGATGATGCTCGGCTCGCAACGGATCATGCTGGACAGCGCCCTGGGCGAGCGGGCCGCCGCGAGCTTCGACGTCCGTGACGTCGCGCCCGACGTCCTGCTGATCGGCAACATCGGGCTTTCCCAACTGACCAAGTCGACGCTGCCGGATCTGGTCAAAGCCCTGGACCGGGTGGGCGCCGACGCGTTGGCCGTCCACACCAATCCGCTGCAGGAGGCGATGCAAACCGGCGGCGACACCGACTTCTCCGGTTCGGTCAACAGGCTGCGCGACGTGTCGGCAGCGCTCGGATATCCGATTCTGCTCAAAGAAGTCGGCCACGGCCTCGGAGCGGCGGCGGTCGCCGAATTGCTGCGGGCACCCGGCGAGCTGCCTGTCGCGGCCATCGACGTCGCCGGCGCGGGCGGGACATCGTGGTCGCGGGTGGAGCAGTACGTCCGGTACGGCGAGCTGCGTCACCCGGAGCTCGCCGACTGGGGCGTGCCAACAGCGGACGCAATCGTGCAGGTGCGGCGGGCACTGCCCGACATTGCACTGGTGGCGTCGGGCGGCATCCGCTCCGGCATGGATGCCGCCAAGGCGCTGGCATTGGGAGCTGACGTGGTTGCGGTGGCGCGCCCGCTGCTGGCGCCGGCGATCGCATCGGCGTCGGCGGCGCTGGAGTGGTTGACACGCTTCGTCGACGAGTTGCGAATCTGCCTACATGGTTGCGGGGCAAGCGATTTGGCGGATCTGCGGCAGATCGGCGTGTCGCGAGATTGACGTGTTGCAGAGGAGGTGCGAGTGCCGACCTGCACTACGTGAGGACTAGCCCGCGGTCACCACGGATTCCCCCCGGTCGCTGCGCTCCTGCCCCGCCGGGATCTCCTGCCCCCGCAGCCGCTGCGAGATGACCTGGGTGATGCCGTCGTCGCGCATCGTCACGCCATAGAGCGCGTCGGCGACTTCCATCGTCGGCTTCTGGTGTGTGATCACAATCAGCTGCGACTGCGACCGCAGCTGCTCGAACAGCGCAATCAGCCGGCGCAGGTTCGCGTCGTCCAGCGCGGCCTCGACCTCGTCCATGACGTAGAACGGCGAGGGACGCGCGCGGAAGATGGCCACCAGCATGGCGATCGCCGCCAGCGACTTCTCACCGCCGGACAGCAGCGACAGCCGCTTGATCTTCTTGCCGGGCGGACGCGCCTCGACGTCGATGCCGGTGGTCAGCATGTCGTCGGGGTTGGTCAGCAACAGCCGTCCTTCGCCGCCAGGGAACAGCGCGTCGAACACCACCCGGAACTCGCGCTCGACGTCGTAGTAGGCCTCGGCGAACACCGACTCGATACGCGCGTCGACGTCGGCGACGACGTCGAGCAGATCTTTGCGCGCGGCCTTGACGTCCTCGAGCTGGGTGGACAGGAAGTTGTAACGCTCTTCGAGCGCGGCGAACTCCTCGAGTGCCAGCGGGTTCACGCGGCCCAGCTCGGCCAGTTCTCGTTCGGCCCTCTTGGCGCGCCGCTCTTGGGTGGGCCGGTCGAACGGCATCTGTGCCGGCGGGCTCACCTGCTCGCCGCGCTCGCGGGCTTGCTCGTACTCCGCAAGCTCCAGCTCTGAGGGCGGCAGCGGCACATCGGGTCCGTACTCGGCGATGAGGTCCTCGGCGGCCATGCCGAACTGTTCGAGGATGTGCTCCTCGAGTTGCTCGATCCGCAATGCGGCTTGGGCCTTGGCCACCTCGTCGCGATGCAGCGCCTCGGTCAACGTGCCGATCTTGGCGGTCAGCGCGGTCACCGTCGTACGGGTCTGCGACAGCGCGGTCGCGCGTTGTGTCCGCTCGGCGGCCAGTGCGTCGCGGATCTGTGAGGCAGCAGCGACCACCTGTGCCAGGCGCAACGCCACCTGCCGGCCGGATTCTGCGACCGCCGCCGCCACCGCCGCTGCATTCCGGCGCGCTTCCCGCGCACGCTCTGCCCGGATCCGCGCTTCGCGTTCGGCGGCCGCGGCCCGGCGCAGCGAATCCGCCCGCCCCCGAACGGCATTCACGCGTTCCTCGGCGGTGCGCACCGCCAGCCGCGCCTCGATCTCGACCGATCTGGCCGCTTCAGCGGCGGCCACGCTGGCCTGCCGCTCTGCGGAGTCGTCGGCGACAGGCTCTTGCATTTGCTCCGCGTTGGCGAGCCGCTGCTCGAGGTCGGTCAGCTCCTCGACCGTGCGGGCCCGGGTGGCTTCCAATTCGGCGCGCTGCTGCGTGAGCCGGCGCCACTCCTCCTCGGCGCTGCGTGCGTCTTGCCCCAGCCGGCCCAGCTGCTCGTAGGCCGACGAGATCGTCGCGTCGGACTCGTTGAGCGCGGCCAGCGCCTGCTCGGCGGCGTCCTGTCGGGCGGACTGCTCGGCCAGTGCGCCGGCAAGTGCAGCGCCCAGCTCGTGCACCTGCTTCTCGGCCCGCGCGAGTTCGACGCGCGCGTTCTCGATCTCCGAGGTGATTTCCAGCGTGCTCGGACGCCGGTCGGAGCCGCCGCTCACCCAGCCGGCGCCCACGAGGTCGCCGTCGCGAGTCACTGCGCGCAGCCGCGGATGCGACGCCACCAGATCAAGGGCCGCATCCAGGGAATCCACGACGGCGACGTCGGAGAGCATCGCCGCCACGGCGCCGCGGAAGCGCTCCGGCGCCTCCACCAGGTCGATGGCCCATCGCGCACCCGGCGGCAGGTCGATCGGCCGCGCCTCGGCGGGGGACGGCCAGTCACCGACGACGATCGTGGCCCGTCCGCCGTCGGATTCCTTGAGCGCCGCCACCGCGCCGGCGGCCGTCTTGCCGTCCTGAGCCGCCACCGCATCAGCCGCCGCGCCCAGGACCGTCGCCACCGCCGCCTCGTAGCCGTGGTGCACCTTGACCAGGTTGGCCAGCGAGCCGAAAAGCCCTGGGCCGCTTAGGTTTTCGAGGATCCAGCTGGCGCCGTCCTTGCGGTCCAGCCCCACCGCCAGCGCCTCGATGCGAGCGCGCAGCGAGGCGACCTGGCGTTCTGCGGCGCGCTCGGCGGCTTGAAGTTCGGCGACGCGTTCGTCGGCGAGCCGCAATGCCGCCACCGAGCGGTCGTGATGCTCGTCGAGGCCGACTTCGCCTTGGTCGAGCTCTCCGACCCGGGCCTGGACGGTCTCGAATTCGGCCTGTGCCTGTTGGGCCCGGGCGGCGGCTTCGTCGATGGCCCCGGTCAGCCGGGCCACGGCCTCGTCGATCGACTCCACCCGAGTGCGCATCGTGTCGACCTGGCCGGCGAGGCGGGCCAGCCCCTCACGCCGGTCGGCCTCGGCGCGCACTGCAGCCAGGTGGGCTTGCTCGGCCGCAGCGGCCGCTCGCTCGGCCTCGGCCATCCGCGTGCGCGCCTCTTGCAGTCGCGCGCGGGCCTCGTCGAGCTCGGCGACCAGCCGCGACTCGGTGGCGGCCACCTCGTCGGCCTCGGCGTCGAGCATGTCGGGGTCCACGCCTGAGCCCCGCGGCGGCTCCTCGTCGAGGTACTGGGCGCGCTCGGTCGCGATACGCACGGTCGCCGAGACGCGTTCGGCCAACGCAGACAGCCGAAACCACGTCTGCTGCGCGGCTTCCGCGCGTTCGCTCAGCGTGGCCACCGCTTGTTCGTGGGCGGCGAGTTCGACGGTGGCCGACTCGAGTAGTGCGGCCGCCTCGTCGTGCTCGCGGCGCAGGGTGGCCTCGGCATCACCGACGCCGGCGAACTCGTTGCGGCGTGTCACCAGGTCGTCGGCCGCCAGTCGCAGCCGGGCGTCGCGCAGGTCGGCCTGGATGGTCTGGGCGCGACGGGCCACCTCGGCCTGGCGGCCGAGCGGCTTGAGCTGGCGGCGCAGCTCGGTGGTGAGGTCGGTGAGCCGGGCGAGATTCGCCGACATCGCGTCGAGCTTGCGCACCGCCTTCTCCTTGCGCTTGCGGTGCTTGAGCACGCCGGCGGCCTCCTCGATGAAGGCTCGCCGTTCCTCCGGTCGGGCCTCGAGGATCTCCGACAGCTTGCCCTGGCCGACGATCACGTGCATTTCGCGGCCGATACCGGAGTCACTCAGCAGCTCTTGGATGTCCATCAAACGGCAAGAGCTGCCGTTGATTTCGTACTCGCTGGCGCCGTCGCGGAACATCCGCCGGGTGATCGACACCTCGGAGTACTCGATCGGCAGCGCGTTGTCGGAGTTGTCGATGGTGACGGTCACCTCGGCGCGGCCCAGCGGCGCGCGCGACGAGGTGCCGGCGAAGATGACGTCCTCCATCTTGCCGCCGCGCAGGGTCTTGGCGCCTTGCTCGCCCATCACCCAACTCAGCGCGTCGACGACGTTGCTCTTGCCCGATCCGTTCGGGCCGACGACGCAGGTGATGCCGGGTTCGAAGCGCAGAGTCGTCGGCGAGGCGAAGGACTTGAAGCCCTTCAGCGTCAGACTCTTGAGGTGCACGGGCTCTGAGACTAGCGCTCGACGAAGCCGTGCATCGGCTCTGTCGCGTCGGTCCAGTCCGCGACCACGTTGTCGACGGTGCCCGGCGTGTCGCCGCTTTGCAGCAGCTGCAGTAGACGTTCGCATGAGTCCCGCGGACCCTGCGCCACCACGAGCACGCGGCCGTCGGGCTTGTTCGAGGCGTAGCCCGTCAGGCCGAGTTCGAGCGCGCGTTTGCGGGTCCACCACCGAAAGCCGACGCCCTGCACGCGGCCGTGCACCCAGGCTGTCAACCGTGCGTCAGCCAATGTTCTGGACCTCGAAGGTGACCGTGGTGCCTTGCTTGAGCGTGCGCCCGACTGTGCAGACCTGCTCGACGGCCCGATTCACCACCGTCAGCAGCCGGGCTGTTTCGTCGTCGGAGAGGCCGGAGAGGTCGACTTCGAGGCGCTCCTCCAGCAGCGGGTAGATCTCCTTATCGCGGTCCGGCGGTCCGGCGACGCGGATGGTGGCGCGGTAGTCGTCGCCGAGTCTGCGCCGCAGCGGCTGATCGGAAGCCATCCCGCTGCATGCCGCCAGCGCGATCTTGAGCAGCTCACCGGGCGTGAAGACGCCGTCGACGTCCTCGCTGCCCACCAGCACTTCCGCGCCGCGCGAGCTGCGGCCGGTGTAGCGGCGTACCCCGGTGCGCTCGACCCACAGTTGCGTCATCTACTTCCTCCTTCCCGAGACGGTAACTGCCGCGTAGAACTGCGAGTGCGGGCCACGCGGAATACCGTTTCGGCGTCAGCTGCGGCGCGGCCGCGGTTGGCAGCGCGGGCAGTAGAACGACGAGCGGTTCATGAACTTCTCGCGGCGGATCACCGCACCGCAGCGCCGACACGGTGTGCCTTCGCGGCCGTAGGCATCCAGCGACCGGTCGAAGTAGCCGGATTCGCCGTTGACGTTGACATACAGCGCGTCGAACGATGTGCCGCCGGCTTTCAGTGCGTCGCGCATCACGTCGGCGGCGCAGTCGAGGATCAGCCGAAGCTTGGGCCGGCTCAACGACGACGCCACCCGCGCCCCGTGCACCTTGGCCCGCCACAGCGCCTCGTCGGCGTAGATGTTGCCGATGCCCGACACGACGGTCTGATCAAGCAGCTGGCGTTTGACCTCAGAGTCTTTGTGCCGCAACACCCTGACGACCGCGTCGGGGTCGAAGAGCGGGTCGAGGGGATCGCGGGCCAGATGGGCGACGGGCGCCGGGACGTCGTCGGCCATCTCGGCCAGCATCCAGCCGCCGAACGTGCGCTGGTCGACGAAGCTCAGCGCGGTGCCGTCGTCAAGCAGTGCGGCGATCCGTACGTGATCTGTCTTGGGCACCGGCCCGAGCAGCATCTGGCCGCTCATTCCCAGATGAACGACGAGCGCTGTTTCGTCAAAGAGGTTGAGCCACAGATACTTTCCGCGCCTGCCCGTGCCGACGATGCGTTGCCCGATCAGGCGCGCAGTCAGGTCGGCGGGACCGGCCTCGTGGCGGCGGACCGCACGAGGATGGTGGACGCGAACGGCGGTGATCGTGCGGCCGGTGACGTGGGAAGCCAAGCCGCGCCGGACGGTTTCGACTTCGGGCAGTTCAGGCATCCAGTGACGCCGCGTCCAACGCGTTCCACGCCGCCGCGGCGGCTTTCTGCTCGGCTTCCTTCTTGGTCCGGCCGACGCCGACGCCGTACTCAGTGCCCGCAACCACCACCTTCGCGGTGAACTTCTTCTGATGCTCGGGCCCGGCCGACGTCAACGCGTAGGTGGGCGCGCCCAGGCCGCGCGCGGCGGTGAGTTCTTGCAGACTGCTCTTCCAATCCAGTCCGGCGCCCAATGTGGGTGCGGTGTCGATCAGCTCGCCGAACAACCGCAGCACGGTCTTGCGGGCGACGTCGAATCCGTGGGCGACGTAGACCGCGCCCAGGAGGGATTCGACGGCGTCGGCCAGGATGCTCGACTTGTCGGCGCCTCCGGAGTTGATTTCGCCGCGGCCGAGCCGCAGGTATGCACCCAACCCGTGGTCGGTGAGGCCGCGGCCGACGTCCGCCAACGCCCGGGTGTTGACGATACTGGCGCGGAACTTGGCCAGGTCGGCCTCCGAGCAGTCCGGGTGGCGGTGGAACAGCTCGTCGGTGATCGTCAGCCCCAGCACCGCGTCGCCGAGGAACTCCAGCCTTTCATTGGTGGGCAGGCCGCCGTTCTCGTAGGCATAGCTGCGGTGCGTCAACGCCAGCGTCAGCAGGTCGTCGGGCAGGTCGACACCCAGGGCAGCGATCAGTTCCTCGCGTGCGGGGCTCACGGGCGATCCGGCGTCTTTTCCGACATCATCCCGGAGAGTTTGGCCCATCGCGGATCGATCTGGTCGTGGTGGTGGCCCGGTTCGGCCTCGGCGAGCGCCACCCCGCACTCCGCGCACAGCCCGGGGCAGTCGTCCCGGCACACCGGGGACAGCGGCAGCTCCAGCCCGACGGCGTCGATCAGCGGCTGCTCGAGGTCGATGGTGCCGTCGATGACGTGGCCGACCTCGTCTTCTGCGGTGGTCGCCTCGGTGGTGCTGTCGGGATAGGCGAAAAGTTCGGTGAAGTGGATTTCGATGTCGCCGCTGGTCGCGGTCAGGCAGCGCGCGCACTCCCCCGACGTCGGCGCGTTGACGGTGCCCGTCACCAGCACGCCTTCGGATACCGACTCGAATTTCAGGTCGAGTTCCAGGGGCGCACCCTCGACGATGGCGATGAGGTCCAGCCCGATGCGCAACGGGCTGAAGACGGTCTGTTGAAGCGGCTGCATCGACCCGGGGCGCCGAGGAAGCCGTGAAACGTCGAAGGTGAGCGGCGACCCGGGAGTGTGGTGGATTGCCGCGCGCGACTGCGTGGCCATGGCTTCCATGGTAGGCGGAGCTGCCCAGCCGCTCACCGGTCGCTGGCTGATCTGGGTTTTCGCCGCCAAAAGCGGGTATGACGTGCGTCGAACGGGTGCATCCGCGCCCTCGTCATCCGGAGTGCGCATGGTCAGCTGGCTGGATCGGCTACAGCGGCGCAGTCGCGCCGCCGGATTCGTCATCGCGGTCATCTACAAGTACGTCGACGACCAGGGCGGCTACCTCGCCGCGCTCATCACCTACTACGCCTTCGTGTCCCTGTTTCCGCTGCTGCTGCTGCTGACGACCGTGCTCGGCGTCGTCTTGGCCGGCCACCCCGAGCTCCAGGACCAGGTGGTGCATTCGGCGCTGAGCCAGTTTCCCGTCATCGGCAATCAGCTCGGCGAGCCACATCACCTCAGCGGCGGAGCGACCGCGGTGGTGGTCGGGGTCGCCGGTGCCCTCTACGGCGGCCTGGGCGTCGGCCAAGCTCTGCAGAACGCGATGGACACCGTCTGGGCCGTGCCGCGCCATGCGCGTCCGGACCCCATCCGCTCGCGTGTCCGCAGCCTCGTGCTGCTCTTTCTGCTCGGCTCGGCGCTGGTGGGCGCGACGCTGCTGTCCGCGCTCGGCCGGGAGTCCGCCGTGCTGGGCATCGCCGGAAAGGTTGCCGTGATCGTCGCGGCGGTCGCGCTCAACGCGGCGGTGTGCCTGGTCGCTTTCAAGGTGACCACCGCTCGAGAGCTGACCTTCCGCCAGGTCGCACCCGGTGCGATCACCGCGGCCATCGTCTGGCAGCTCTTACAGTCCTTCGGCGCTCTCTACGTCACCCACGTGGTGAAGTCGGCCAGCATGACCAACAGCGTGTTCGCTTTGGTCCTGGGATTGCTTGCGTTTCTGTACCTGACGTCCGTCGCGCTGATCATCTGCGCCGAAATCAACGCCGTGCGCGTCGACCATCTTTATCCACGCGCGCTGCTGACACCGTTCACCGACGACGTGTCATTGACGCACGGTGACCGCAAGACCTATGCGGGGCAGGCAAAAGCCCAGCAGGCCAAGGGATTCGAGCAGATCGAGGTATCCTTCCACCCCGAAGCCAAGCCCCAAGCCGAAAAGCAGAATTAACGTTGCCGTCGCGGTCCGCCCGGTCCCGGCTGGTTCGGCTCGGCCACCGAGGTGGCGGTGGCGGTGTCACCCGCCTTTGTCGCGTGGATCACGACCGTATCGTTCACTGCCACTTGACCATTCGCGGCTTGGCTGCCCAGCGTATAGGTCTGCGTGAACCCGTCGGCGCTCTTGGCGGTGATCGACGTGTCGGACACCGCTGTGACAACGCCGGTCTGGACGAGTTCGGTTGTGTAGCTTCCGTTTTGAGCGGCGACGACGAACTCCCCGTGCAGGGGCGCACCACCCGGGCCGGTCCCGCCGGGGCCCATGCCGCCCGGACCGAAGCCCCCCGGGCCGCCCGGACCGACGCCGGGGCCACCAGGACCCGGCCCGTGCATCCCCGGACCAGCGGCATCGGCACCGTCACTTGTCGCCGCGTAGATCGCCGCGCCACCGAAACCCGCAATCACCGCCGCGATGCCGACGGCTGCCAGCGTGTGCTTTCTGGACCAGCCGCCCTGCTGCGGAGCACCCCAGACCGGCTCCTGCGCCGCGGTGGAGGTGATGTCCGAACTCATACCAAGCCTTCCCGTCGAACCGTCGGTCCCGCTGAGTCCCAATGTGCGCCGCAAACTTAGGCGCTGACTGTGCGACGGTTCAGCATCGGATGTGCACCGCAGCGTTTTCACAGCTGGCGCATAGGGTCGGCACAGGGGTCGCCAATACGCGACAAAGATAATCGTGGTCGTGTCCGACACCTCACCCTCGGCGGTCAACGACCGAGTGGTCATGCGCCGCGCCGACGGCCGACCCATCCACGTGCTGGTCGTCGACGACGAGCCCGTGCTCGCCGAACTCGTGACAATGGCGCTGCGCTACGAGGGCTGGACGGTCTCCACGGCAGGTGACGGCGCCAGCGCGCTCGCCGCCGCCCGCAAGCAGCCACCAGACGTGGTGGTGCTCGACGTGATGCTGCCCGACATGAGCGGGCTAGACGTGCTGCGCAAACTCCGCGACCAGATTCCCGGGCTGCCACTGCTGCTGCTCACCGCGAAAGATTCGGTCGAAGACCGCATCGCCGGACTGACCGCTGGCGGCGACGACTACGTCACCAAGCCGTTCAGCCTCGAGGAGGTGGTCCTGCGACTGCGCGCGCTGCTTCGCCGCACCGGGGTCGCCACCGAAAGCAGCGGCGCGAAAATCGTCGTCGGCGACCTCGTTCTCGACGAAGACAGCCACGAAGTCACCCGTGGCGGCGACGTCATCCCGCTCACCACAACCGAATTCGAGCTGTTGCGATTCATGATGCGCAATGCCCGCAAGGTGTTGAGCAAGGCGCAAATCCTCGATCGAGTGTGGAGTTACGACTTCGGCGGCCGCTCCAACATCGTCGAGTTGTATGTGTCCTACTTGCGCAAGAAGATCGACAACGGTCGTGCACCGATGATCCACACGCTGCGCGGTGCGGGATATGTCCTCAAACCCGCCGACTGACAAGCGTTGGCTTCGCCCGCGCGCATGGTCGTTGCGGACGCGGCTTCTCGTCACCGTCGTGGCCCTGCTGGGGTTCGTCTGCGTGGGCATCGGCGCGGGCACCGAGCTTGCGCTGCACCGGTTTCTGATGGGCCAGCTCGACGAGCAGGTGATCGATGCCGGCCGACGCTCCTCGGCGCTGTTCGATCTCGGGCCGCCACCTCCCCCGCCGCCCGGATTCCCCAGGCGCTCACCACGATTCCAGCCGCACGCCGGTCCCGGCCCGGTGTTTCTCGATGCGCCTGGCCAGGCCACTCGCACGGTCGGTGCCGTGGTTCTCGACGGGCATGTGCAAGACGCCGGCATCATCACCCCCAGTGGCGCCCGGGAAGGCATCAGTCAGGCGGCGGCCCAGCAGCTCGCCGGGATCACACCCAGCTCCCGTCCGGTCACCGTCGACCTCGACGGGCTCGGCCGCTACCGCGTGGTCGCGCGGCACTCCCACAGCGGCCCGGTGATCGTCTCCGGCTTGCCGATGACCGGCGTCGACGACACGCTGCTCACCGTCGGTGCGATCTTCGGAGTCGTCGCCGGCATTGCGCTGATCGCCGCGACGGTGGCCGGCATTGTGATCATCCGCCACCAGCTGGCCCCGGTGTCACGGGTCGCGGCCACCGCACGCGACGTCGCGGACCTCGAACTCGATCGCGGCGAAGTAACGCTGCCGACCCGTGTGCTCGCGGTCGACCCGGCGGCCGCCAACACCGAAGTCGGACAGCTGGCCACCGCGCTCAACCGCATGCTCGGACGGATCTCCGACGCGCTCGCCGCTCGGCATGCCAGCGAGATGCGTGTGCGCCAGTTCGTCGCCGACGCCAGCCACGAACTACGGACCCCACTGGCCGCCATCCGCGGCTACACCGAACTCGCCCAGCGCCGCCGCGACGTGCTGCCCTCAGACGTCGCGCATGCGATGGGCCGTGTCGAGTCCGAAGCCGAGCGCATGACGCACCTCGTCGAGGACATGCTGCTGCTGGCCCGCCTGGACACCGGACGCCCGCTGCGGCGCGATCCCGTCGATCTGTCTCAGCTGGTGGTCGACGCTGTCGCCGACGCGCACGTCGCCGGGCCGGATCACGAGTGGTCGCTGGAATTGCCTGAAGAACCCGTGGTGGTCACGGGCGACGAGGCGCGGCTTCAGCAGGTTCTCGTCAACCTGCTCGCCAACGCCCGAACGCACACTCCCGCTAGAACCACGGTGACGACGTCGCTGTCGAGCGACGATTCGGGCGGCGCGGTGCTGACCGTCGCCGACAACGGGCCGGGCATTCCAGAGCCGTTGCAGCCGGAGATCTTCGAGCGTTTCGCGCGCGGCGACACGTCGCGGTCGCGGCGCGAGGGAAGCACGGGGCTGGGCCTGGCCATCGTGTCGGCGGTCGTCAAGGCTCATCACGGCACCATCGAGGTGTGCAGCGTTCCCTGCGATACCGCGTTCACGGTGCGCCTGCCGGGATCACAGCCACCCCACAGCGGCGACAAATCCAGTGCATAGCGGCCGACGCCACGATGGACGGATGACGCTCACCGCGGCGCGGCCTGCCCTCGACGCGGCGCCCGCCAAGCCTTTGCCCCGCTTTGGTTGGCAGCGTGCGGCATTCGTCGTACTGCTTGCCGCCACCGCGGTGCTGTACCTGTGGCATTTGTCGGCCAGCGGCTGGGCTAACAGCTTCTATTCCGCTGCAGCACAAGCCGGTTCACAAAGCTGGACCGCGTTCCTGTTCGGTTCCAGCGACGCGGCGAACGCGATCACGGTCGACAAGACACCGGGCGCGTTGTGGGTGACCACCGCATCGGTGCGAATCTTCGGGCTGAGCTCGTGGAGCATCCTTGCGCCGCAAGCCATTCTGGGCGTCGCTGCGGTGGCACTGATGTATGCAGCGGTGCGGCGCGTCAACGGCGCAACCGCGGGCCTGCTGGCCGGGGCGGTGCTCGCGGTGACGCCTGCGGCCACACTGATGTTCCGCTACAACAACCCCGATGCGCTGCTGGTGCTGCTGCTGGTGGCGGCTGCCTACTGTGTGCAACGTGCCTGCGAAAAACACAGCAGCCGTTGGTGGTTACCGCTTGCCGGCGTCGCCGTCGGTTGCGCGTTCCTGGCGAAAATGGCTCAGGCGTTTTTGGTCCTGCCGGCATTCGTTGCTGCTTATCTGTTGACCGCGCCCGCACCATGGCGGACGAGGCTGGCGCGCACCGCGGCCGCAGGTGCTGCACTGCTGGTCTCGGGGGGGTGGTACCTGCTTTTGGTCACGCTCTGGCCCGCGGATCGGCGGCCCTATATCGGCGGCTCGCAGCACAACAGCATCGTGGAGCTCGCCTTGGGCTACAACGGTTTCGGCAGACTCACGGGCAACGAGCCCGGCGGCTTGGGCAATCTCGATTACGACGTCGGTTGGGCGCGGCTGTTCGACCGCGGTATGGGCACCGAGATCGCGTGGCTGATTCCAGCTGCGGTGATCTGCCTCGTCGCCGCGCTGGTGATCACCCGGCGCGCACCCCGCACGGACGCAATCCGGGGCACCAGCATTCTCTGGGGCGGCTGGCTGGCGGTCACCGGCGCGGTGCTGTCCTTCAGCAACGGCATCATCCACCCGTACTACACGGTCGCGTTGGCGCCGTCGGTCGCCGCGGGCGTCGGCATCGGCGCGCCGTTGCTTTGGCGGCGGCGTGATGACATCCGCGCTGCCACAACACTTTCCGCTTCTTTGCTGGTCACCACCGTGCTGGCATGCGTGCTGCTTGCTCGCACCGACTGGTGGCTGCCGTGGCTGCGCGGCGGGATCGCGGTTGCCGGGGTGGGCGCAGCGGCGCTGGTCCTGGTGGCCGGTCGGTTACCGGTCACAGTGGCGCGCTGTGTCGGCGCGCTGGCCGTCATCGCCTGCCTGGCCGCACCGGCCGCATATTCGGTCGCGACCGCCGCGACGCCACACCACGGCGCGATCCCGAGTGCGGGCCCGTCCGGCGGATCGCCGAGATTCGCGCTTTTCGACTCACCGGATCCCTCGCCGGCGCTGGTGGCTGCGCTCACCGCGGACGCGGACCGATACACCTGGGCCGCCGCGACAGTCGGCTCGTCGAACGCCGCCGGATATCAACTCGCCAGCGCAACGCCGGTGATGGCGGTCGGCGGGTTCAACGGCACCGATCCTTCGCCGACTCTGCGCGAGTTCCAGAACATGGTCGCTGTTAAGCAGATTCACTACTTCATCGACGGCGGAATGCGTCGCCCGATGCGCGGATCATCCACCGGCAGCCATGAGGCGACAGACATCGCGGCATGGGTGGCGGCTCATTTCCCGGCGCGGACCATCGACGGCGCCACGCTGTACGACCTGACGTAGCGTCAACGTCACAGTCTGCGCATAGCTTCATCCCACGGACCGCCCACACCGCCCCGGGACCATAGAAGTCATAATGCCCAACCACTTCAGGGAGCCACCGCATGACCCTGCTCGACGACCGCATGACGATTGGTGCCGCAGAGACCGCGCCCGCGCGACGCCATCTGCGCTGGGAGCGCCCCGCGCTGTTCGTGTTGGTGGCTGCCACCGCTGCGCTGTACCTGTGGGGCCTCGGTTCAGCGGGATGGGCCAACGACTACTACGCAGCCGCGGTGCAAGCCGGCACCGAGGACTGGAAGGCGTGGCTGTTCGGATCACTGGATCCCGGCAACTCGATCACCGTCGACAAGCCACCCGCCGCGCTGTGGGTGATGGTGGCATCGGCGCGGCTGCTGGGCTTCAGTTCGTTTTCGATGCTGCTGCCGCAGGCACTGATGGGAGTGGGGGCTGTGGCGCTGGTGTACGCGGCGGTGCGCCGATGCAACGGTGCGGCGGCCGGACTGATCGCCGGCACGGTGTTGGCTGTCACGCCCGTCGCCGCAGCGATGTTCCGCTACAACAATCCCGACGCGCTGCTGCTGTTGTTGCTGACGGCCGCGGCGTACTTCATGGTGCGGGCGATCGAGTCGGGCGCGACCCGCTGGATGGCGTTGGTCGGAGCGGTGATCGGGTTGGCGTTTCTGACAAAGATGCTGCAGGCCGCCCTGGTGTTGCCCGGCTTTGCACTGGTGTTCTTGTTCGCCGCGCCGGGCCGGGTGCAGAAACGGTTGTGGCAGTTGCTGATTGGCGCCGTGACGATGGCTGTATCGGCTGGCTGGTTCATCGCGTTGGTGAGCTTGTGGCCGGCCGGCTCGCGGCCCTACATCGGCGGCTCGACCGACAACAGCCTGCTTCAGTTGGCGTTGGGCTACAACGGGGTCGAACGTGTGGCGGGCGGCGAGGGCATGCCGGCCGGCAACAGTCCGATGTTCGGCGGACCCAGTGGAATCACCCGGTTGTTCGGCCAGTCGATGGGCACCGAAATTTCGTGGCTGCTGCCCGCGGCCCTGATCGGTCTGGTCGCAGGCGTCTGGTTCACCGCCACCACGCCCCGCACTGCCCGGGTGCGGGCAAGCCTGCTGCTGTGGGGCGGGTGGCTGCTGGTCACCGGTGCGGTCTTCAGCTTCATGGCGGGCATCATCCACCCGTACTACACCGTGGCACTCGCGCCGGCGGTCTCAGCACTGATCGGCATCTCGGTGCGCGAGCTGTGGCGAGGACGTGAATTTGCCTGGGCCAGAGCTATTTTGGCGGCCATGATCGCCGTCACCGGGGTGTGGGCGTTCATCCTGTTGCACCGCACACCGGACTGGCTGCCGCCGCTGCGCTGGGTAGTGCTGGCCGCATCGGTCACACTCGCCGCGGTGCTCGCGGTCGGCGCGCACCGGCTCGGAAAAGCGACCGTGATGGTCGCCGCCGCGACGCTGGTGGTCGGGCTTGCCGCGCCCGCGGCATACGCGATCGCGACGGTCAGCCGGTCGCACGGCGGCCCGATGCCCACCGCGGGCCCGGTCAGCGGTGACTTCGGTCCCAGCGGTCGCGGCCCCGGAGACTCGGGAACCAATGACGCGCTCAACCAACTCCTCGTGAACAGCCAAACACGTTGGGCCGCAGCATCCGTCGGCTCGATGACCGCCAGCAGCCTCGAGTTGCAGACCGGGGCGTCGATCATGGCAATCGGCGGCTTCACCGGCGGCGACAACTCCCCGACGCTGCAGCAGTTCCAGCGGTACGTGGCAGAGCGCCAGATCCACTATTTCATCGCCGGCCGAATGGGCGGTCCGGCTGGCCGCTCGGGCAGCGCTACGCAAATCACCACCTGGGTGCAGCAGCACTTCGCCGCCACGGACATCGGTGGGACGACGGTGTACGACCTGCTCTCGCCGGCGACTCCGTAACCGGGCAGCGGTCAGGCGTGCTGCATGTAGTCGTGAGTCCCGGCGGCCGTGCGCAGTTGATGACGGCCCCGGCCCACGGAGCGCAGTGTGCCGTTGAGGTACTCCTCGAACTGCGCCAGCTTGCTGTCGACGTAGATGTCGCACTCGCCGCGCAGCCGATCGGCCTCGGCATGTGCCGCGTCGATCATCCTGGTGGCCTCGGCCCGCGCCGACTGCACCACCTCGGTCTGCGACACCAGACGCTGCTGCTCTTTGATGCCTTCCTGGACGGCCTTCTCGTAGGAGAGGTTGCCGTTCTCGATCAGGCGGTCGGCCTCGCTCTTGGCACGGGTGGTCATCACCTCGTACTCGCGCTTGGCGGTGGCGGTGATGCGGCTGGCCTCGTCCCGCGCTTCGGCGAGCATCTGGTCACAATGCGCGCGGGCCTCGGCAACCATGCGATCGGCCTGCGACTTCGCGTCTGACAGCAGCCGATCGGCTTCGGTGCGGGCGTGGTTGAGCACCGAGTCGGCCTCGGCGGTGGCCGTCGCCACCATCGACTCCGAGTGCTCCTTGGCCTCGCGCAGCATCGTGTCGCGCGCATCGAGAACGTCCTGCGCGTCGTCGAGCTCGCCGGGGATCGCATCTTTGATGTCGTCGATCAATTCGAGGACGTCGCCGCGCGGCACTACGCAGCCCGCCGTCATCGGCACACCGCGAGCCTCTTCGACGATCGCGCTCAGCTCGTCGAGCGCTTCAAAAACTCGGTACACGGCCACCCTCCAGCCCTAGTCACCGGCGACCGGGATCGCCGCAGCATCTGTTGAGACCAGTGTGCCTGGTGTTACGCCTGTGACTAGGAAGGCTGGAGGGGCGTGTCGGCTACCGCAGCGCGGCTGCGATCGCGTCGCGGGCGCGGTCGAGCATCGACGCGAACGGCCCGGCAGCGAAGTTCAGCTTGGCCGACTCGACGCCGGGGTGTGGCCGGGTGGGTGCGATCGCTTCGGCGGCCCGCACCGCCGTGGCCATCCGCTTGAGGTCGTCACCGTCGAGCTTGCGCTGCAGCTTGTCGAACTCCTCGAGTTCCTCGAGCTCAGCGTGCTCGACGACCGCCTGCTGGAACTTCTTGAGCTCGTCGATGAACTCCTTGGAACCGATGTCCATCTTTTCGAGCTTGGACAGCTGCTCCTTGGCGTCGTGCTCTTCCTTCAACCGAGCGTCGACGATCTCGTCGCCGTTCCCGAGCTCGCCGCGGGCCCGCGGATGCACCACCATCTCTTCTGCGGTCTCGTGTACCGCGAGCAGCTGACGCAGTTCGACGAACGCCTTCTCTCGGGCCTCGTCGCTGGACGCCGAGAAGACTTCCTCGAACAGGTCCTTGATCAGATTGTGTTGTCCCTTAAGGAACTTCACCACGTCATCGGTCGACTGGACGAACGTTTCAACCACGGCAACAAACCTCCGGAGATACGACTTTGGATTGGGCGCGAATGGGCTGTGCGCCAACTCCGGGCTACCCGTCGTGGCAGTGGGCTAATCCTTCAGCTGGCCTGCAGCTTGGCTTGCAACCGCTTGTTGACCGCCTCGGGCAACAGGTCGGAGACGTCCCCACCCATCGATGCCACCTCTTTGGCCAGCGATGACGACACGAAAGAGTACTGCGGGGTGGTGGCGACGAAGAACGTGTCGACGCCTGCGATGTGCTTGTTCATCTGAGCCATCTGCAGCTCGTATTCGAAGTCGGTGCCGGTGCGCAGTCCCTTGACGATCGCGGTGAACCCGCGCGCCTTGACGAAGTCGACGACGAGACCCTGCCCGGATTCCACGCGCAGGTTGCGCAAATGGGCGCAAGCCTCCTCGATCATCGCGATGCGTTCGTCGACGTTGAACATTCCGCTCTTCTTCGGATTCGTCAGCACCGCGACGATCACCTCGTCGAATTGCGCGGCCGCGCGCTCGAAGACGTCGATATGTCCGAGTGTCACCGGGTCGAAAGACCCGGGGCAGACCGCGCCACTCATGGGTGACGACGCTAGCAGCCGCGCGATGTGCATGCTCGCACCGTGACGAGGGTGCGCTCCGGTACAGCAGAGCCCGGCGTGTCGGCGTGCAGACGCGCGCGCTTGCGCCCGTGTCGGCGTGCAGACGCGCGCGCTCGCGCCGCGGACTAGGGGGAAGCGGCGGCGAACTCCAGCCGGGTGTCGCCGTAGCGGCGCTGTAGCCACACCGTCCAGCCGTCCGGCCACACCAGCGGCGGCGACGACGCCCGACGCTCCACCACGACGACGGTCCCGTCGGCGGTCCACCCGCCCAGGCTCAGCGCGGTCAGCATTGCCGTGACGTCGCCGGACCCCATGTCATAGGGCGGGTCGGCGAAGACCAGATCCGCAGGTTGCGATGCGCCGGCGCCGAGCACCGCCGCCACCGGCCGCGCGACCACCGTCGCCCCCGGCAATTCGAGCGTGCTGGCGTTGCGTTCGATCACGGCCGCGGTGCGCGCGTTGGCCTCCACGAACGTCGCGCGCGCCGCGCCGCGTGACAGCGCCTCCAGCCCCAGCGCGCCCGAACCGGCGTACAGATCGAGCACCGCGATGTCCTCGAAGTCCAGTCTGGCGGCCAGCACGTTGAACAGCGCCTCGCGGACCCGGTCACTGGTGGGCCGGGTGCCTCTCGGCGGGACCGCGATCCGGCGTCCGCCGGCGCGCCCGGCGATGATGCGGGTCAGCTGATCACCATCAGCAGATCGCCGCCCTCCACCTGTGCGGTCTGGGACACGGCAATCCGGCTCACCGATCCCGCCTTGGACGCGGTGATGGCCGCTTCCATTTTCATGGCCTCGATGGTGGCGACGGTCTGGCCCGCCGTCACCTCGTCGCCTTCGCTGACCGCCACCGTCACGACGCCCGCGAACGGCGCGGCGATGTGGTCGGGGTTGGTCCGGTCGGCTTTCTCGGCGGCCGGCACGGCCGTGGCGACGCTGCGGTCGCGCACCAGCACCGGCCGCAGCTGGCCGTTGAGGATGCACATCACGGTGCGCATGCCGCGCTCGTCGGGGTCGGAGATCGCCTCCAGCCCGATCAGCAGCTCGACGCCGCGTTCCAGCTGCACGCGGTGTTCCTCGCCGTGGCGGAGGCCGTAGAAGAACTGGTTGGCCGACAGCCGCGACGTGTCGCCGTACAGTTCGCGGTGCTCCTCGAAATCCTTCGTCGGACCGGGGAACAGCAATCGGTTGAGTGTTGCTTGACGTTGCGGCCCAGGGCTTTTCAACGCGTTCTCGTCGTCGGCGGTCAGGTCCTGCTGCGGCTTGGCGGGCGCGCGGTCGGCGAGCGCCTTGGTCCGCAGCGGCTCGGGCCAGCCGCCGGGCGGATCGCCGAGCTCGCCGCGGAAGAACCCGACCACCGAGTCGGGGATGTCCAGGCGCGAAGGGTTGGCAGCGAACTCGTCGGCGGTGATGCCCGCCCCCAGCAGCGCCAGCGCCAGGTCGCCGACCACTTTCGACGACGGGGTCACCTTGACCAGCCGACCCAGAATCCGATCTGCCGCAGCGTAATTGGCCTCGATCTCTTCGAAGCGGTCGCCGAAGCCCAGCGCGATGGCCTGCTGACGAAGGTTGGACAGCTGACCGCCGGGAATTTCGTGGCGGTACACCCGGCCCGTGGGGAATACGGGTCCGGACGCTGCGACATCGAACGGCGCGTAGACCTTTCGCAGCGCCTCCCAGTAGGGCTCCAGGTCGCACACCGCCGACAGCGACAGCCCGCTGTCGTACTCGGTGTGTGCGGTGGCGGCGACGATCGCCGACAGCGCAGGCTGGCTGGTGGTGCCGGCCAGCGGCGCGGCGGCGCCGTCAACCGCGCTTGCCCCGGCGTGGATGGCCGCCAGGTAGGTGGCGAGTTGGCCGCCCGGTGTGTCGTGGGTGTGGACGTGCACCGGCAGGTCGAAGCGGCTGCGCAGCGCGCTCACCAACGCCGTCGCCGCTTGGGGCCGCAGCAGCCCCGCCATGTCTTTGATCGCGAGGATGTGTGCACCGGCGTCCACGATCTGCTCCGCCAGCTTCAGGTAGTAGTCCAGGGTGTAGAGCGTTTCGCCGGGGTCGGACAGGTCACCGGTGTAGCTCATCGCGACTTCGGCGACGGCCGTACCGGTTTCGCGGACCGCATCGATCGCGGGCCGCATCGACTCGACGTTGTTGAGCGCGTCGAAGATGCGGTAGATGTCGATGCCGGTGGCGGTCGCCTCCTCGACGAAGGCGTGGGTGACGGATTCGGGATACGGCGTGTAGCCGACGGTGTTGCGACCGCGCAGCAACATCTGCAGGCAGATGTTGGGAACCGCTTCGCGCAGCGCCGCCAGCCGTTCCCACGGGTCTTCCTTCAGAAAACGAAGCGCCACATCGTATGTCGCACCGCCCCAGCATTCGATGGACAGCAGCTGCGGGGTCATCCGGGCGACGTACGGCGCCACCATCAGCAAGCCGTTCGTGCGCAACCGGGTGGCCAACAGCGATTGGTGCGCGTCGCGAAACGTCGTCTCGGTAAGCCCCACGGGCACAGACTCTTTCAGCCACCGGGCGAACCCTTCCGGGCCCAGTGCCGTCAACCGTTGCTTGGACCCCTGCGGTGGCGGCACCGACAGATCGACCGACGGCAACTTGTCATGCGGATACACCGTCGACGGCCGCGGACCGTGTGGCTGGTTGACAGTGACGTCGGCGAGGTAGTTGAGGATCTTGGTGCCGCGGTCGGCCGGAGTCCGCGCGGTCAGCAGCCATGGCCGCTCTTCGATGAACGAGGTGGTGACTCGTCCGGCGCGGAAATCGGAATCCGCCACCACCGCAAGCAGAAACGGGATGTTCGTCGCCACCCCGCGGATGCGGAATTCGGCGAGCGCGCGGCGCGCACGGGCGACCGCCGTGGAGAAGTCGCGTCCGCGGCAGGTGAGTTTGACCAGCATGGAGTCGAAGTGCGCGTTGACCTCGGCGCCCAGATTGGTGGCGCCGTCGAGCCGGACGCCGGCACCGCCGGTGGAGCGATAGCCGGTGATGCGGCCGGTGTCGGGACGAAAGCCGTTGGCCGGATCCTCGGTGGTGATGCGGCACTGCATCGCAGCGCCGCGGATGCGAATCGAATCCTGGTGCAGCCCAAGGTCTTCGAGTGACTCCCCGTCGGCGATGCGCATCTGGCTGCCCACCAGGTCGACGTCGGTGATCTCCTCGGTGACCGTGTGCTCCACCTGGATGCGGGGATTCATTTCGATGAACACGTAATGTCCGCGCTCGTCGAGCAGGAACTCGACCGTGCCCGCATAGGCGTAATCGATGTGACGCGCGAACGCCACCGCGTCGGCGCAGATCCGCGCACGCAGCTCGTCGGGCAGGTTCGGCGCCGGAGCGAGCTCGATGACCTTTTGGTGGCGACGCTGCACGCTGCAGTCCCGCTCGAACAGGTGGATGACGTTGCCCTGCGTGTCGGCGAGGATCTGCACCTCGATGTGACGCGGGTTGATCACCGCCTGTTCCAGGTACACGGCCGGGTCGCCGAAGGCCGACTCGGCTTCCCGGCTGGCGGCTTCGATCGCCTCGGGTAGCGCTTCTGGATCGGTCACCCGCCGCATGCCGCGGCCACCGCCACCGGAGACCGCCTTGACGAACAGCGGAAACTCCATGTTCCGTGCGGCGGCCACCAGCTCGTCCACCGACGTCGACGGCGCCGAGGACGTCAGCACCGGAAGACCTGCGGCGCGCGCGGCCTCGATCGCGCGGGACTTGTTGCCGGTCAGCTCGAGGATGTCCGCGTTGGGTCCGATGAAGGTGATGCCGGCGTCGACGCAGGCTGCGGCCAGCTCTGGGTTCTCCGACAAGAAGCCGTAACCGGGGTAGACGGCGTCGGCTCCGGCACGCAGCGCGGTGCCGACGATCTCGTCGACCGAGAGATACGCCCGCACCGGATGGCCCACCTCACCGATCTGATACGACTCGTCGGCCTTGAGCCGGTGCACAGAGTTGCGGTCCTCGTATGGATACACCGCGACGGTGGCGATGCCGAGTTCATAGGCGGCGCGGAACGCGCGGATCGCGATTTCGCCTCGATTGGCGACAAGAACCTTCTGGATCACGAGATCAGCGTCGACCAGTAATCCCAGAACTGCACGACGATCAGCAGAATCACCGCGGTAACCCACAGGGCGACCAGCGGCCAGCGCCATGTGTAGAGCAGGCGGCCGGCGGCGTGCCGGCCCAGCGGCGCCAGCGCCACCGACGAGACGACGACCAGCAGCGGGATGGTCACCGCCCACACCACCATGCAGTACGGGCACAGGGCGTTGATCCGGTACAGGCTCTGGAAGATCAGCCAGTGCACGAACACCGCCCCCAGCAGCGTGCCAGCCGCGAGCCCGAGCCAATACCAGCGCGGCAGGCCCACCCGACCGACCGCGAGCACGCCGGTGACCACCACGACGGTGAACGCGACGATGCCCAGAAGCGGATTGGGGAAACCGAAGAGCGCGGCCTGCGGCGTCACCATCACCGACCCGCAGGACAACACCGGGTTGATGCTGCACGACGGGCGGTACGACGGGTTCTTCAGTAGCTCGATCCGCTCGACCGTCAGCGTGAACGACGCCGCCAGCCCGATCACTCCGGCGATCAGCACGTACCAGGCGCTGGCGCGAGCGATGCCCACTCCAGCACGACTGGGCGCCTGGTCCACCGCGTTGTCGGCCGACGGGGACTGGTCGGGCGCGGCGACGGTCATTGCGCCGGGGCGGGGCTCGCCGGTGGCGGCGCCGGCGGCAGGGTCCCGAGAATGCCTTTGACCTGATCGGTCAGCGTCTGCGGCGTGGTGGTGCGGGTGATCGGGAATTCCTTGCCGTTCAGCAGGATCGTGGGGGTGCCGGTGATCTTGGCGTCTTTGGCCATGCCCTTCACCACGTCGAGGTACTTGCCGCTGTTGATGCAGTCAGCAACCTTGGGGCTGGCGCCGGCTTGCTGGGCCTGCTCGATCAACCAGGCGTTGTCGTGGAACGGACCGGCGACCTCGTCGGGCTGGACGCCGCGTTGATACAGCATCGAGTGGAACTTGCGGAACGCGGGGATCGACTCGTCGGCCACGCAGTAAGCCGCCGCGCCGGCGCGTGACGAATAGTTGTTGCTGCCCGGCCTGTTGTCGAGGATCGCCACCATCCGGTAGTCGACCTGGATGGCACCGCTGTCGATCAGCTGGCTGACCGTGGGGCCGAACTGCTCTTCGAAACCGCCGCAGGCGGGGCACAGGAAGTCCTCGTAGATGGACAGCACGGCCTTGGCCTGGCCGGCGTCGTTTTTCACGAGCCTGTCTTGTGCGGCAACCGTGATCGCCCGTCCGCTTTGCGCGGCGGCCGGGCCGTTGTCCTTCTTGTGCAGCATGATCCAGCCGACCAGAGCGACCGCGAAAATGATGACCAGCGCGGTGAGCCCGCCGCGCACCAACAGTTCACGCTTGCGGTCGGCCGCCTTCAGGTCATAGCGCTTGGATTTGTTCGCCACAGCGCTCAGACTACCGGCGGCCCTCAGCGCGTCCTGCTCAAACGTGGGTCAGGTGCGCTCGCAACGCCGAGGTGATCTCGGCCATCGCCAGCTGACTCCCGCCGCCCAGCGGCCAGAAGTTGCAGAACGCGTGGATCAGCGAGGACATCCGCCGGCAGTCGACCGTCACCCCGGCTTCTCGCAGGCGCTCGGCGTAGGCCTCGCCTTCGTCGCGCAGCGGGTCGAAGCCCGCGGTGATCACGATCGCCGGCGGCAGGCCGGCGAGGTCGTCGGCAAGCAGCGGCGACACCCGCGGGTCGGTGACGTCCAGTCCCGATCCGTCGAGGTACTGCTGCCCACACCACTTCATGTCGTGTGCCGTCAGAAAGAACCCGTTGGCGAACAACGCCCGCGAGCGGGTGCCGCCCCGCAAATCGGTCACCGGATACAGCAGCAGCTGCAGCGCCGGCGGCACGCCGTCGTTACGCCCCCACCGCGCGATCACGGCCGCGAGGTTGCCGCCGGCACTGTCGCCGCCGACGGCCACGACTCCGCGCCGGGTGCCGAGCTCGTGGCCGTGCTGCACCGCCCACCGGTAGGCGGCATAGGCGTCCTCGAGTCCGGCGGGCGCCGGATGCTCGGGTGCGAGGCGGTACGCCACCGACAGCACGTCGATGCCGGCGTCCCGGCAGATCAAGCGGCACACGTTGTCGTGGGTGTCCAGATCGCCGAGCACCCAGCCGCCGCCGTGGAAATAGAGCAGCAGCGGATTGGCGCCGCCGCTGTCAGGGCGGTAGTGCCGGGCCGGGATCGGGCCGGCGGGTCCGGGAACAGACAGCTCAGTGACCGAGGCGAGCGGAACCGGGTTGCGGTCGATGGCGTGGGTGGTGCGGCGCACCCGCTCGCGGGAGTAAGCCACGTCGTCGCGCGCGGTCAGGCCTTCTTCCCCGGAGAGCTTCAGCGACACCAGGGCCAACTGCAGGGTCGGGTCGAGGGTGTTGCCGTCGATCGTGACGGCCCGCGCCATCAACCGTTTCGCGGCGTCGGGAATCGCGGGCAGCACACCTGCGCCGACCTTGTTGGCGAGCAGCGCCGCCGCGACGCGGGCCTGGGTGAGGCGGTGGTGGTTTCTTGCCGATGGCGAACCGTGCGATGTGGAACGCGTTGGGGTGTCGGTCACATCCATGGACGGTAATCGCTTCGAGGTTGCGCTGGCAGACTGGTCGGAATGACTGCTCCGCTGATCACGCTCAATGACGGCAACGCCATTCCCAGCGTGGGTCTCGGCGTGTTCAAGACACCACCGAAGGAGACGGAAAAGGCGGTCCGTGCTGCGCTCGAGGCCGGCTACCGGCACATCGACACGGCGTCGATGTACGGCAACGAGCGCGAAGTCGGCCGCGCGGTCGCCAAGTCCGGCATCCCGCGCGAGGAGATCTTCGTCGTCACGAAGCTGTGGAATTCCGACCAGGGATACGACCGGACGATGAAAGCCTTCGAGAAGAGCATGAAGCTGCTCGGCTTGGAGGGCGGCTATCTGGACCTGTACCTGATCCACTGGCCGGTGCCGGCGATCGGCCGGTTCGTCGACACCTGGCGGGCGTTCGCCGCGCTGCGCGACCTCGGCCGGATCCGCTCGATCGGCGTCTCCAATTTCGCGCCGGAACATCTGAGCACGTTGATCGACGCCACCGGCATCGTGCCGGTCGTCAACCAGATCGAGCTGCATCCGCTGTTGACGCAGGTGGAGCTGCGTGAAGTGCACGCGCAGCTGGGAATCGCGACGGAGGCGTGGAGCCCGCTCGGCCGGGGCCGGCTGCTCGAGCATCCCACCGTCACCGAGATCGCCGAGCGGTACGGCAAGACTCCCGCGCAGGCGATCATCCGCTGGCATTTGCAGATCGGTAACATCGTGATCCCCAAGTCGGTGAACCCTGAGCGGATTGCGAGCAACTTCGACGTGTTCGACTTCGAATTGAGTGAGGAAGACGTCACCTCGATCTCCTCGCTCGACAACGGCACCCGGCTAGGTCCCGATCCACGCACCTTCAACTCCACGGGCAGGTGAGATGACGCCGACCATCACCCTCAACGACGACAACGTCATTCCGGTTGTCGGCCTCGGCGTGGCAGAGCTGTCGGAAGACGACACCGAGCGGGCGGTCAACGCGGCCTTGGAGGCCGGCTACCGGCTGATCGACACCGCGTCGGCGTACGGCAACGAGGCCGCCGTCGGCCGCGCGATCGCGGCGTCCGGCATCCCGCGCGAAGAGGTGATCGTCACCACCAAGGTCGCCACGCAGGACCAGGGCTACGGCAGCACCAAAGAGGCCTGCGCCGCAAGTCTCGAGCGACTGGGCCTGGACTACATCGACCTCTACCTGATCCATTGGCCCGCAGCGCAATTGGGCACGTACCTGGACACCTACGGCGCTATGCAGATTCTGCAGCAGGAAGGCAAGGTGCGCTCGATCGGCGTCTGCAACTTCCTCGAGGAGCAGCTGACCTCGATCGCCGACATCACCTACACCCACCCGGCGGTCAACCAGATCGAGCTGCACCCGCTGCTCAACCAGGCGGAGCTGCGCGCGCTGCACGCCGATCGCGGCATCGTCACCGAGGCTTACAGCCCGCTGGGGGTGGGCAAGCTGCTGGACAACCCGACGCTGGTGTCGATCGCGCAGGCGCACGGGAAGACGCCCGCGCAAGTGGCGATCCGCTGGAGCATTCAGCTCGGCAACGTGGTGATCCCGCGGTCGGGCAACCCGGAGCGGATCAAAGAGAACATCGACGTCTTCGACTTCGAGCTGACCGACGAGCAGATGGACTCCATCAACGCGCTCCACGACGGCACCCGGTTCCGCCCCGACCCCGCCACCTACACCGGCACCTGAGCAACCAGGTCAACCCGTCGGGCAGGTGCTCGCGCCCTCTCGCAAAACGCCGGCCGACGACTCGTCGATCGGCAGCCCGTAGCCGCGCAGCACGTTCACGAACTGCACCGAATACTGGCACCAGAACGCCTTGTTGGGCGGCATCCAGGTGGACGGTGCCTGGTCCCCCTTGTCCTGGTTCGCCTGCCCGGCGACCGCGATCAGGTTCGCGGGGTCGTTGGCGAACCGCACCCGCATGTCGTCGGACCATGCCCGAGCACCCAGATCCCATGCCAGCGCCAAGGGCACGATGTGGTCGATCTGCACCGCCGCGCCGGTCTGCTCGCCGCGCACGAACGCAACTGTGGCATTGGTGTACGGGTCGTGAAGCATGCCGGTGGCCACCGCGTGCGGGCAGCGCTTGATCGAAACGTAGGTCTTGTCGACGAGGTCGCGGTCCAGGATGTCGTTGCGGGTGTCGCAGCCGTTGTGACCCAGCGGCGCGTCGTTGTCGTCGGTCCAATTCTCGCCGAACGCCGCACGGCGATAGTCGTTGCTGCGCACCCGAATTGGGATGATCGCGATGCCGGCGAGCACGTCGGTGCCGGGGGCGACGGTGGGCACGTCCGCCTGGGCGGTGAACGCCTCGGAGCGATGCCGCCATGCGGTGGTGCCGGCCTGGAAGGCGACGAAAAGGGCGACCATCACGGCGGCGGCCAACAGCGCCCAGGTGCGTCGGCTCATGCCTTGTCCAGGAATTCGACGCGGTCGGATTCGATGAATTGCGCTGCGAGCATTGCCATTCCACGATGGTGCGGGTGCTCTGGGTAAAGCGACTCACACATTGCCCGGGCGGCTTCGATGATCTCCCGGTGTTTCGACAGCGACAGAAACCTCAGCGTGATGGGACGCCCGGATTGGCTGTGGCCCAGCACATCTCCTTCGCGGCGCTCCTCCAGGTCGAGGTCGGCGAGCTCGAAGCCGTCCAGCGTGCCGGCGACGGCCTTTAGTCGGCGCCCGGCCGAGGATCCCTCCGGGAGCCGGGTGGCGAGCAGACACAGGCTCGGATGCCGGCCGCGGCCGATGCGGCCGCGCAGTTGATGCAGTTGGCTGATCCCGAACCGGTCGGCGTCCATCACCAACATCACCGTCGCGTTGGGGACGTCGACGCCCACCTCGATCACCGTGGTGCACACCAGTACGTCGATCTGTCCGTTGCGGAAACCGGCCATCACGGCGTCCTTCTCGTCAGCCGACAGCCGGCCGTGCATCAGGCCCAGCCGCAGACCCGACAGAGCCCCGCGCCGCAAAGACGTGTACAGCTCGAGGACCGTGGTCGCCGGCGGTCCCCCGGTGCTGGGGTTGTCGCTCTCGTCGATGCGCGACGCCACCACGTAGGCCTGCCGCCCGGCCCTGACTTCTTCGGTGATGCGCTGCCACGCGCGGTCGAGCCACTTCGGCTTGTCGTTGACGAAGATCGTGGTGGTGGTGATGGGTTGGCGTCCGCGCGGCAACTCGCGCAGTGTCGACATCTCGAGGTCGCCGTAGACGGTCAGCGCGACCGTGCGCGGAATGGGCGTGGCGGTCATCACCAACAGATGCGGGGTCAGGCCCTCGGGAGCCTTGGCGCGCAGGCGATCCCGTTGCTCGACCCCGAACCGGTGTTGCTCGTCGACGACGACCATGCCGAGGCTTTTGAACTCGACAGCGTCCTGCAGCAGCGCGTGGGTTCCGATCACGATGCCGGCCTGACCGGACGCGACCTCCTCACGCACCTGCCGCTTCTGCTGCGGCGACATGGATCCGGTCAGCAGCGCCACCCGGGTGCCGTCGTCCGCGCCGCCGAGTTGACCCGCCATCGCCAACGGGCCGAGGATGTCGCGGATCGAGCGGGCGTGCTGAGCCGCAAGCACTTCCGTGGGTGCCAGCATCGCGCATTGATATCCGGCGTCGACCATCTGCAGCATGGCCAGCACCGAGACGACGGTCTTGCCGGAGCCGACTTCCCCTTGCAGCATCCTGTTCATCGGTCGGCTGCCGGCCAATTCGGCGGACAGCACGTCGAGCACGTCGCGCTGGCCCTGAGTCAATTCGAACGGCAACTGCCCCAGCATCGCCGCGACCAGTCCGTCGTCCCTTCGTGGTGCCGGTGGCCCGCTGTCGCTGCGTTCGCCGTGTCGCCGGGCCACCAGAGCCCACTGCAGCCCGACCGCCTCGTCGAAGGTGAGCCGCTCGGCGGCACGGTCCCGTTCCACCGAGTTGGTGGCCAGGTGGATGGCCCGCAACGCCTGGTCTTCTGACATCAGAAGGCGTTGGCGCACAACGTCTTCGGGCAACGGTTCCTCGATCGGGTCCAGCACGTCGAGCACTTGGCGCACGCAGGCGTAGATATCCCAGCTCTGCACTTTGGCGTTGGCCGGGTAGATGGGGAAGAATTCCCGCTCGAACGCCGCGAGCAGCTGCTCCTCACCGGTGGCCCTCGCCGCATCGGCGATGGTTTTCAGTGACTTGGTTCCGGCGGTCTTTCCCGTAGGCGAGCTGAGCACCAAGAACGCCGGATGGCTCAATTTCATTGTGCCCCGGTAGTGTTCGACCTCACCGGACAGCATGACCCGGGTGCCTTTGACCAGCTTGTCGAGCATCCAGTCCGCGTTGAAGAACGTGGCGGTGACCCTCGGCCGATGTGTCCCCAGCGTCACTTGCAACCACTTGCGCCTGCGCTTGCCCGGCTTCGGTTTCATCCAGTCCGACTTCGTTTCGGTGATCTCGTCGACGAACGTGACGTGTTCGCCTTCTTCCAGGTCGAATTCGTCGTCCTCGCCGCGCACCGACATTCCCTCGCTGTACTTGCGGGGGTAGTGCCGGAGCAAGTCGTTGACCGTTCGCATTCCGAAGTGTTCTTCGAGCTTTCTGGCGGTGTTGCGGCCGAGGACGTAGTCGAGCCGGTCGTCGAGCGTGGCCATCGCTACTCGACCCCGATCAGCAGCGCATCCCCGCGGTGACCGGTGTGATAGGTCACCAACTCCGTGCCGGGGTGATGACGATGCACGTGCGCTTGGAGGTCGGCGCCCACGCAGTCGTCGACATCCGCCCCGATCAGCACCGTCACCAGCTCACCGCCCGTGCCAAGCAGAAGGTCGAGCAGCCGGCGGGCCGTCGACGCGATGTCGTGGCGCACCACCAGCACCTCGTCGCCGGCGATGCCGAGCCCGTCACCGGGTTCGCACGGCCCGGCGAACGTGAGCGCCTCTTCGGTGGCGACGCGCACCGATGCGTAGCGAGTGGCCGCAGCGGCCTGCGCCATCGCATACCCGTCGTCGACGGCGGCGCGGCCCGGTTCGTGCACGGCGAGCGCGGCCAGTCCCTGCACCATCGACGCCGTGGGCAACGGGACCACGTCGAGACCCCAGCCGGTGGCCGCGGTGCAGCCGGCGACAAGTTCCTCGGCGGCGACGAAACCGTTGGGCAGCACCATGATCTGGCCGGCGCCGGTGTCGACGACCGCGCGCAGCAGCTCGGTGGCGCTGATCGACGCCGACGGGTCCTTCTTGTCGTCGGCGCACCGAAGCACGTGGGCGCCTTCGTCGGCGAACAGCTGCGCGGCACCGTCACCGTCGACGACCGCGAGCACCGCCCGACGCCGCACCCACCGGCTGGGCGCGGCGCCCCCGCGCAGCGTGGAGATCTGGATCTCACGCGGCATGCCGACCGCAAGCCCGGCCTCGACCGCCGCCCCAGCGTCGTCGGCGTGGACGTGCACCGAGTAGCGGTCGCCCCCGTCGCCCGCGATGGCCACCGAATCACCCAGCTGTTCCAGCCGTTTGCGCAGCCCGTCGATTCGCTCGGCGCTGGCGTCGATGTGATACATCACCTCGTAGTGAGGCGGGCGCGCGTCGGCATTCGGTTCCACGGTGGCGCGCTCTGCCGGCGGCGACGGAACGTACTCGCCGCGAGACGGCGTGTGCCCGGTGAGCACCGCGGCCAACGCATCGAGCAGCACCAGCAGCCCGCGCCCGCCGGCGTCCACGACTCCGCACTCGGCGAGCACGCCGAGCTGTTCAGGGGTCTTCTCGAGCGCGACGACGGCCGCATCCGCCGCGGCGAGCACGGTGCCGGGCAGGTCGTCGCCGTCGGCGGCGCAGTGTTCGGCCCGGACAGCAGCCGCCTGCAGCACCGAAACGATGGTGCCCTGCACCTCCTCGCCCATCGATCCGACGACCAGCGCGACGGCGTGGCGCAGGACCGCGCCGAAGAGCGCCGGGCTGACGTCCGCGAGCTGATTTTCCGTGTCGGCCGCCGCAGACGCCGTGACGTCGGCCAGTGCCCGCAGGATCTGGGACAGGATGACCCCCGAGTTGCCGCGGGCGCCATGCAGTGCGCCGCGGGCCAAGGCCGCCGCAACCTGGCTCACGTCGCCGGACCTCTTCGCGTGCCGCTCGGCTTCGGCCAGCGCGGCACGCATGGTGAACAGCATGTTCGTCCCGGTGTCGGCATCCGCGACCGGGAAGACGTTGAGCCGGTTGATCTCCTCGGCGTGCACCACCAGACCGCCGACCGCCGCGTGTGCCCAGTCGAGCAGGCCGGATGCATCCAACCGCCGACCCGACATCACACCTCCTCGCGCGGCGCACTCGTTGCGAGCCTAGCCAGTCGGGCCGACAGGCCCGCGACGGTTGCGCCTGCCGCGTTTTTGGTGATCATCGGGGTGGCCGGTATCCTGGTGCGGTTGTCGACGTCACCTGCTCTGCAGTTGCTGGCCAGCGCGACGACACAGACGTAACGATCCGAATGGAGTTTCTGCTATGGCTGCCGTCTGCGATATTTGCGGGAAGCGTCCGGGCTTCGGCAAGTCGGTGTCGCACTCGCACCGCCGGACCAGCCGTCGCTGGAATCCCAACATCCAGACCGTGCGCGCCGTTGCCCGCCCCGGCGGCAACAAGCAGCGGCTGAACGTGTGCACGTCTTGTCTGAAGGCGGGCAAGGTCGTCCGCGGCTGACGCTTACAACAGTCGTCTGCGCCTGACGCTCACGGCAGTCGCCAGTCCACGGGTTCGCCGCCTAGTTCGGCCAACAGGGCGTTCGCTCGGCTGAACGGTCGCGAGCCCAGAAATCCTCGATGCGCCGACAGCGGCGACGGATGGGCCGAGTCGATGGTCGCCACCCGGGATCCACCTTCGGCCAGCATCGGCTTCAGTGTCGCCGCGTCTCGACCCCACAAGATCGCCACCAGCGGCTGCGGGCGCGCCGCCAGCGCCCGGATCGCGCATTCGGTGACCACTTCCCAACCCTTGCCGCGATGCGATGCCGGGTTTCCCGGCCGCACCGTCAGCACCCTGTTCAGCAGCAACACTCCGCGCTGGGCCCACGGCGTCAAATCGCCGTTCGACGGCGCCGGATAGCCCAGATCGGCGCTGTACTCGGCGAAGATGTTCTCCAGACTGCGCGGTAGCGGTCGGACCTCCGCAGCCACGGAGAAGCTCAAGCCGACAGCATGCCCAGGCGTCGGATACGGATCCTGCCCGACGATCAGTACACGGACCTTTTCGAAGGGAAAAGTAAAGGCCCGCAACACATTTCGCCCAGCGGGCAGGTAACGTCGACCGGCCGCCAGCTCGGCGCGCAGGAACTCGCCCATCGCCGCCACTTGATCCGCCACCGGCTCGAGCGCCTGCGCCCAGCCCTCGTCGACGAGTTCCTTCAGCGGGCGCGCCGTCACGGCCGTCAAAGTTACGCCAGCCCTTTCACCAGAAGGACCACCGTGTCGGCGCCAGCGTGGCGGTCCTGCGAGATCTCGACGTATTCCGGCGATTCGGCCCATGCCCGGAAGTCCGTCTCGTCGGGGAACGACATCAGCACCACCTTGTCGCAGTCCGCGGTGCCCTCGACCAGACGCGGCGACTCGTCGGCAGCCAGCAGGGTTCCAGGATGACGGCGGAAGACCTCCATGAACCTTGCTTGATACCGGTCGTAGGCGGTGCGGTCGGTGATCTTCAGCGCAGCAATGGCGAACACGGTCACGGCGTCACGGTAGACGGCCCGATGGCCCCCGATGGCTATTGGAACGATTGCCAGCCCGCGTGTCCGCGCCAATCGGCACCGTCGACCAGAACCCGGGGCGGCCCGTCGACCACGGTGCCGATCACCCGCCATCCGTCAGGGACACGGCCGTCGAACACCGCGACCAATGCGTGGTCCTCCCCGCCGCCGAGCACCCACGACCACACATCGGCGCCGACCACCTGCGCGGCCTCCAGTAGCGCGTCGTGGTCGGATGCCAGCGCAGTCGTCGACAACTCGATGCCGACTCCGGACGCATGGGCGACGTGACGCAGATCGGCGACGAGCCCGTCTGATACGTCGGTCATCGCCGAGGCGCCGGCTTTTGCCGCAACCAGGCCTTGACCGTAGGGTGGCTGGGGCACCAGATGCCGGCGCCGCAACTCGTGAAAGCCGGGAAAGTTCAACTCGCACAACGCAAATCCGGCGGCCGAACGGCCCAGCTCGCCGCACACCCCGACCACCGAACCGGCCGCCGCGCCACTGCGGGTCACCGGCGGGCGGCCGCGAAGATCGCCGAGCACGGTCACGGACACCACCCACTGCGGGGCGCTCACGAGATCGCCGCCCACAATGCCGGCTCCGACGCGGCGGGCTTCCTCCCTCATGCCGTCGGCGAGCTCAGCGACCGCAGCTGCCGACGTGTGGGCCGGCGCGCCGAACGCCACCACGAACCCGGTCACGGCGGCACCCATGGCCTCGATGTCAGAAGCGTTCTGGGCGATCGCTTTTCGGCCGATGTCACGCGGACTCGACCAGTCGCGACGAAAGTGCCTCGACTCGACGAGCATGTCGGTGGAGACCACCACCCGGCCGTCTGGGGCGGCCAGCACTGCCGCGTCGTCGCCGGGCCCCAGCAGCGTGTGTGGAAGCTGTCCGCGACCGACGAGCAGGCGGTCGATCACCGCGAACTCCCCCAGGTCGGCCAGCGTCGGATCGTTGCTCACGTCGCACTCTCCATCCGCTGAACGCCGGCCTTGCCTGCGGTAGCTTTGACCTCTGCCGGGCCCGGGGCACCGGCCAGTGTATTGCGCAGATGCGGCCGACGAAGAGGAGAGTCGCGGGTGGTCGAAGCGTTCACGCTAGGTTGGCCCACCTGAGGGACGGGCCGCCGCGGGCATGGCTGCTGGCAGCGGTCGGTGTGGCCGTGGCAGCCGCGGTCGCGGTGCTGGTGATCGCGGTCTGGCAGGCGCGCACAGCGCAGCCGCGACCGCTGGTGATTCCCGCCGTCCCGGTTCCCCAGGCGAACAGTCCCGAATGCGCGACATTGATGAACGCGCTACCGCAGCGACTCGGCGACTACCAGCGGACCACCCCGGCCAACCCCGTGCCACCGGCCACCGCGGCGTGGCGTTCGGAATCCGACGCCGAGCCGATCCTGTTGCGCTGCGGGGTCGGCCAGCCCGCAGACTTCGTCGTCGGTGCGACCATCAACGCCGTCAACACCGTGCAATGGTTCCGGGTGGCCGAACCGGGCACCGGCCGAAGCACGTGGTTCGTGGTCGATCGCCCCGTCTATGTCGCCCTCACCGTCCCACAGGGCACCGGCGCCACACCGATCCAAGAGATGTCCGACGTGATCGCCGCCAAACTGCCCGCCGTGCCGATCCGTCCAGGGCCACCGCGGTAGACGGGGCGCAGCGACAGTCAACGCAAGCCGACACCGCGGGCCAGCGCGGTGTCGACCATCGCGGACAACAGCGTCGGATAGTCGACCCCGGCGGCCGCCCACATCAGCGGATACATCGAGATCGTCGTGAAACCCGGCATCGTGTTGAGCTCGTTGACCAGCGGCCCCGTCTCGGTCAGGAAGAAGTCGACACGAGCCAGACCCTGGCAGTCGATTGCGTCGAATGCCCGACGGGCGAGCACCCGAACCTGATCGGCGACGTGGTCGTCGATCTTCGCGGGGACGTCGAGTTCTGCGACGTCGTCGAGGTATTTGGTGACGAAATCGTAGAAGCCGTCCTCGCGGTCGCGTACCCCCTGAACGCGGATCTCCCCCACCGCGCTGGCACCGACCGTGCCGTCCGGCCACTCGAGCACGCCGCATTCCAACTCGCGACCCACAATTGCCTTCTCCACCAACACTTTTGGGTCGTGCCGACGGGCCTCGGCAATGGCTGCGGGCAGTTGGTCCCAGCTCGTCACCCGGCTCACGCCGAGCGAAGAGCCGGCGCGGGCCGGTTTGACGAACACAGGCAGACCCAGCCGCTCCTTTTCCTGCTCGGTCAACGAGCTGTGCCGTGCCCGCAGCACCGCGTAGTCGCCGATGGGCAATCCGTCGGCGGCCAACAGTTTCTTGGTGAATTCCTTGTCCATGCCGGCCGCGCTGGCGAACACGCCCGCCCCGACGTAGGGCACACCGGCCAGCTCGAGCAGCCCTTGGATGGTGCCGTCCTCCCCGTACGGGCCGTGCAGGACCGGAAAGACGACGTCGACGGACGTCAGCGCCTCGCCGAACGCGACCTTGACTCCCGACGACGCCGTGACCTCGGGAAGCTGGCGGTCCTTGATCACCAGGCGGTCGGGATCCGCGCCGGTCAGCAGCCACGTGCCGTCACGGCTGATACCGACCGGCACGATGTCGAACCTGCCCGGGTCGAGGTGGCGCAGGATGCTGCCGGCCGACACGCACGAGATTTGATGCTCGTTGCTGCGTCCGCCGTAGATCACGGCGACGCGCACGCGGCGGCCCTTGCTGGCAGTCACAAGCTAGAGAGGCTACCGGTCGCATGGCCGGCAGCCGCTCACAGCGCGCCTTCCACGTCGGCCACCAGGTCGTCGGTGTCCTCGATGCCCGCCGACAGCCGCACGAATCCGTCGGGCACCGGGTCGCCCCAGCGCGCGCGTCGGTCGACCGATGTGTGGATGCCGCCGAAGCTCGTCGCGGCAACCAGCAGATCACTGCGCGACACCAGCCGGTGCACCGCGGCGGCGTCGGCCAGTTCGAACGCAAGGACCCCGCCGAAGCGGCGCATCTGCCGGGAGGCAGTCGGATAGGCGGGATCGTCGGAAAGGCCGGGGTACCGCACCGAGCGGACTGCGGGGTGAGATCGCAGCGCAGCGGCCAGCGCTTCGGCGTTGCGGCACTGGCGTTCGAACCGCAGACCGGCGGTGCCCAGACTGCGCAACACCAGCCAGGCGTCGAACGCACCGAGAATCGGCCCGCTCAGCAGACGCTCTCCGGCCACCGCCGCAAGAATCTCCGGCCGGCTGCCCGCCACATATCCGGCGACAACGTCGCTGTGTCCGGCCAGAGACTTCGTCGCGCTGGCCACCACCACATCTGCGCCCAGCGCCAGCGGCTGCTGACCCAAAGGTGTCGCGGTGGTGTTGTCGACGACCAGCGTCGCACCGCGGCCCCGGCAGATCGTCGCCAACCGGTGCAGGTCCACGACATCGAGAAGCGGATTGACCGGCGACTCGGCCAGCACCACGTCGGCGTCGACGGCCGCGTCGTGCATCTGATCCGACGCCGCTTGGCGTACCGTGACACCTTGTGCGGCAAGGTATTCCGCCGCATATCGGCGCACCTGATAGTAGCCGTCGGCGGGCACCACGAGCACCTCGCCGGGCCGTGCCAATACGCGCAGCACCGCGGTGATCGCCGCCATGCCCGAGCCGAATACCAACGCCTGCGCCGCACCTTCAAGCCGCGCGATCGCTGACTCCAGTTGCCGCCACGTGGGATTGGACGCGCGACCGTAAGTGTCGAACTCGTCTGATTCGTCTGGTGAAAGGTGATACGCAGATGCCGGCACCGGCGCCGGTCCCAGCGGCTGGCCTGGAACCGACTGTGCTTCAACGGCTTTCACACAGCGAGTGGAGTCACCGTACGAGGCCGACACCGTCGCTCACTCCGGCCGGGTGCGCCGCCCGAGCAACAGCGCCATCGCGTCGTGCACAGAAAGACCGTAGTGGCACACCTGATTCACCGCGTCGGTCAACGGCATTTCGACGTCATAGCTCGACGCCAGCGCCAACACCGATTGGCACGATGTCACGCCCTCGGCGACGTGCCCGGCGGCGGCCTCCATGGCCGACTCCATGGTGCCGCCGCGACCCAGCCGCTCGCCGAAGGTGCGGTTGCGCGAGTACGGCGACGTACAGGTAGCCACCAGATCACCCACACCGGCCAGGCCCGCCAAAGTCGCCGGCTTCGCGCCGACCGCGATGCCCAAGCGCATGATCTCGGCCAGGCCGCGAGTGATGATCGCCGCGGCCGTGTTCTCGCCCAACCCCACCCCGGCCGCCATACCGCACGCAAGCGCGATGACGTTCTTGCACGCACCACCGATCTCGACGCCTATCACGTCGGCGTTGGTGTACGGCCGGAAATAGCCGGCGCTCAGCATTCGCTGCACTGCCACCGCGCGGCCGGAATCGCTGCATGCGATCACGGTCGCCGCAGGTTGGCGCTCGACGATCTCGCTGGCCAGGTTCGGTCCCGACAGCACCGCGACACGCGACGGGTCTGCGCCCGTCACCTGCACCACAACCTGACTCATCCGCATCAAGGTGTCCATCTCGATGCCCTTGGCCAGGCTGACAAGTGTCGCGTCTGCTTCGATCAGACCCGTCCATTCCGACAAGTTGGCACGCAACACCTGTGCCGGCACCGCCAGCAGCACAGTCGTCGCACCGGTCAGCGCCTTGGCCGGATCGGCGGTCGCCCGCACATCCGTCGGCAACTTCGCGTTGCCCAGGTAGCGGCGGTTGCGATGTTCGGAGTTGATCTCGTCGGCGATGTCGGGGCGTCGTGCCCACACCGTCACCGAATTGCCGGCATCGGCGAGCACTTGCGCCAGCGCGCTGCCCCAAGCACCCGCCCCCATCACCGCGACGTCACAAGTCGGTCGCTCCGTCCCCACCGCCTTACCCTAACCGCACATCCCCGGCTGGCAGGATGACCACTATGGGCGGTGACGTCGGTCTGATCATCGCCGTCAAGCGGCTCGCGGTGGCCAAGACCCGGCTGGCACCGGTCTTCTCGGCGCAGACCCGCGAGCGGGTGGTGCTGGCAATGCTGCTCGATACCATCACCGCGGCGGCGAAGGAGCCTTCGCTGGCGACCTTGACGGTGGTGACGCCGGATGACGTGGTCGCGGAGGCGGCGCGGCAGCTCGGCGCACACACTCTGGCCGATCCCACACCGCCCGGCCACCCCGACCCGCTCAACAACGCGATCCTCGCCGCCGAATCGGTGATCGCGGACTCATCGACTCCGCCGCCGAACAAGGTTGTGTTGCAAGGGGATTTGCCCGCGCTGCAAACCCAGGAGCTCGGCCAGGCGATCGCCGCGGCACGCGCACATCGACGAAGCTTCGTCGCCGACCGGCACGGCAGCGGAACGGTGGCGCTGTTTGCCTTCGGCACCGCGCTGAAACCGGCCTTCGGCGCGGATTCGGCTCGGCGGCACCGTGATTCGGGTGCAATCGAGCTGACCGGCGCATGGCCCGGATTGCGCTGCGACATCGACACTCCCGACGACTTACAAGCGGCCCGTCGACTCGGGGTGGGTCCGGCCACCGCTCGAGCGATCGCACTGTGCAGGTGAACGGAAATAGGACAGCGAGTTGCCGATCGTCACTTCTTCGGCGGTGAGTAGCCCGTCCGGCCGCCGATGAGGAATGATCGACAGGGTGACTGAAACCGAAGCCGACGTCAGTGCGCCAGAAACACAGTGGCGCTCCGCTGCCAGGCCTGGCGCGGTTGACTCAGCCCCGGAGGCGCCGCCGGCGGCCACCGCGGAAGAGGTCGTCGATGCCCTGCCCGACGACCGGTACCTCAACCGAGAACTGAGCTGGCTGGACTTCAACGGCCGTGTCCTCGCGTTGGCCGACGACACGTCGCTGCCCCTGCTCGAACGCGCCAAGTTCCTGGCGATCTTCGCGTCCAACCTCGACGAGTTCTACATGGTGCGAGTGGCCGGGCTCAAACGCCGCGACGAAATGGGACTGTCCGTTCGCTCGGCCGACGGGCTGTCGCCGCGGGAACAGCTGCGACGGATCGGCGAACGCACCCAGCAACTCGCGATCCGTCACGCCAGAGTGTTCTTGGACTCGGTCCGCCCGGCGCTCGCCGAAGAGGGCATCGTCATCGTCACGTGGGACGACCTCGACGACGTCGAGCGCGCCGAGTTGTCCACCTACTTCCACGAACAAGTCTTCCCGGTGCTGACGCCGCTGGCGGTCGACCCCGCACACCCCTTCCCGTTCGTCAGCGGCCTAAGCCTCAACTTGGCGATCACTGTCAAGCATCCCGAGGACGGCGGCCAACACTTCGCGCGAGTCAAAGTGCCCGACAACGTCGACCGGTTCGTCGAATTGGGCAGCCGCCGCGGCGTCGACGGCGCCGTGCGTTTCCTGCCGATGGAAGAGCTGATCGCGGCATTCCTGACTGTGCTGTTCCCAGGCATGGAAATCGTCGAGCACCACGCGTTCCGCATCACTCGCAACGCTGATTTCGAGGTCGAAGAGGACCGCGACGAAGACCTGCTGCAGGCCCTCGAGCGCGAGCTGGCCCGGCGGCGGTTCGGTTCCCCGGTGCGGTTGGAAGTCTCGGACGACATGACCGAGCACATGCTCGAGTTGCTATTGCGTGAGCTCGAAGTCGACCCGGGCGACGTGATCGAAGTTCCAGGCCTGCTGGATTTGTCGTCGCTGTGGCAGATCTACGGCGTCGATCGCCCGGCGCTCAAAGACCCTCCGTTCGTCCCGGCGACGCACCCGGCGTTCGGTGAACGCGAAACACCCAAGAGCATTTTCTCCACTCTGCGCGACGGCGATGTGCTGGTGCATCACCCGTACGACTCGTTTTCCACCAGCGTGCAGCGCTTCATCGAACAGGCGGCCGCGGATCCGAATGTGTTGGCCATCAAGCAAACTCTGTACCGCACGTCAGGTGATTCACCGATAGTCAACGCGTTGATCGATGCCGCGGAAGCCGGCAAGCAGGTGGTGGCGCTGGTCGAGCTGAAAGCCAGGTTCGACGAGCAGGCCAACATCAAATGGGCCCGCACGCTGGAGCAGGCGGGCGTGCACGTGGTGTACGGACTCATCGGATTGAAGACGCACTGCAAGACCTGCCTCGTAGTGCGCCGCGAGGGATCGGTCATCCGGCGCTACTGTCACGTCGGCACCGGCAACTACAACCCGAAAACCGCACGGCTGTATGAGGACATCGGTCTGCTCACTGCCGCACCGGACATCGGCGCAGACTTGACCGACCTGTTCAACTCGCTGACCGGATACTCGCGCAAGGTGTCGTACCGCAACCTGTTGGTCGCGCCGTATGGGGTGCGAAAAGGGATCATCGAGCGGATCGAGCGTGAAGTCGACGCCATGCGCGCGGGTGCGCAGGGCCGAATCCGGCTCAAAGCCAATGCGCTTGTCGACGAGCAGGTGATCGATGCGCTGTACCGGGCATCGCGGGCCGGCGTGCGGGTCGAGGTGGTGGTCCGCGGCATTTGCGCATTGCGGCCAGGGGCTGCCGGTTACTCCGAAAACATCAGCGTGCGTTCAATTCTGGGCCGCTTCCTCGAACACTCACGTATCTTCCACTTCAATGCAATCGACGAGTACTGGATCGGCAGCGCCGACATGATGCACCGCAATCTCGACCGGCGCATCGAGGTGCTGGCTCAGGTCAAGGACCCCAAGTTGACCGCCCAACTCAACGACATATTCACCTCGGCGCTGGATCCGTCGACGCGCTGCTGGGAACTCGGATCCGACGGTCAATGGACTGCGGCACCTCAGGCAGGTCATAGCGTGCGTGATCACCAGGTCTCGCTGATGGAGCGGCACCGGCATCCCTGATGGCAAAACCGATTCGTGCAGCCGGTGCGGTGCTGTGGCGTTTTGTCGACGGCTCTGCGGACATCGAAGTGGCATTGATCCACCGGCCCCGCTATGACGACTGGTCCCTGCCCAAGGGCAAATTGGATCCGGGTGAGACCGAACCGGCGGCAGCGGTGCGCGAAGTCTTCGAGGAGACGGGCCAACTCGCTCATCTGGGGCGCGCACTGGGCACGGTGCGCTATCCGATCGACGAGGGCATCAAACGTGTGCGGTACTGGGCCGCGCGTGGTCTGGGCGGGCACTTCACGCCCAACGGCGAAGTCGACGACCTCGTGTGGCTGTCGGCGACCGACGCGATGGGCAAGGTGTCCTATCCCCATGACCGGAAAATCTTGCGGCGCTTCGGCGAGCTGCCCCCGGACACGAAGACAGTGCTGATCGTCCGCCACGGCACAGCGGGCAGCAAAAAGCGGTACAAGGGTGACGACCGAAAGCGGCCGCTGGACAAGCACGGTCGCGCGCAAGCCGAATTACTGGTAGGCCAGCTGCTCGCGTTCGGCCCCACCTCGGTGTACGCCGCGGATCGTGCTCGATGCATCCAGACGGTTGCACCCCTTGCCGACGAGCTGCACACCGAAATCGCCGCAGAGCCCACGCTGACCGAAGAAGCCTATTGGCATGATCGCGACAAAGCGCGTCGGCGCGTACTGGAAATCGTCGAGCAGGACGGCACTCCGGTGATTTGCAGTCAAGGAAAGGTCATTCCGGACCTCATCCAGTGGTGGTGTGAGCGCGACGGGATCCGGCCGGCCAAGAGCCGAAACGCCAAGGGCAGTACGTGGGTGCTGTCGCTGCACGGCGGCAAGCTCGTCGCCGCTGACCACATCCCGAGCCCAGCGCCGCACTGACGGCACGTAGCTGCCGGCAACGCAAAACCGCCGCGGGCGTTTCGCACCCGCGGCGGTCAGCGTCGGTGAATCTACTTGCGGCCGCGCTTGGCCGGAGCCTTCTTGGCCGCAGTCTTCTTGGCCGGCGCCTTGGTGGCCGCCCGCTTGGTGGTGGCCTTGCGCGCGGTTGACTTCGCAGCAGTCTTCTTTGCGGGGCTCTTCTTGGCGGCCGACTTGGTGGCCGTCCGCTTGGTCCCCGCCTTCGTCGCGGTGGTCTTCTTGGCGGCCGACTTAGTAGCGGTCCGCTTGGTTGCGGCCTTCTTGGCGGGCGCCTTCTTGGCCGCCTTCTTCGCCGTGGCCTTCTTGGCTGGCGCACGCTTGGTTGCCTTCGACGCGGCAGCCTTCCTGCCCGAGCGACCGCCTCCACTCGATCCGCGCTTCACCGCTGGACCTTCGGCCGGGAGTCGCTGTGCGCCAGACACAATCGCCTTGAACTGTGCGCCGGGACGGAAAGCCGGAACAGAAGTCGGCTTCACTTTGACCGTTTCACCGGTGCGCGGATTGCGCGCGACGCGCGCCGCGCGGCGACGCTGTTCGAATACACCGAAACCGGTAATGGTGACGCTTTCGCCCTTCTGCACCGCGCGCACGATGCTGTCGACGACACCTTCCACGGCCTCTGTCGCGTGGCGACGATCCGAGCTCAATTTCTTTGTCAGTTCGTCGATGAGCTCTGCCTTGTTCATGCATACCCTCCGAAGCCAGCGGTCCCAATCCGGACCGACTAGAGGACACGGTAAACCCTCGACCTGCTGATTTCCAAGAGCCACGCGCAATTTCAGGCAAATTCGGACGAATTATCCGCAATCCGCTTGCCGCGCTTGGCAGGTGGTCGGAAGGCGCCGAAACGGCGGGCGACGCCGCCGATTTGGCCGATCTTGATCGCTCAGATCGCCGCCGACGTGGTTGGTTTCCACGCCGGCCGAGCCGCTTCGAAGGCTTCGATCTGATCGACTTTCCGCAGCGTAAGGCCTATATCGTCGAGTCCTTCGAGCAGCCGCCAGGCGGTGTAGTCGTCAATCGTGAACGGCACCACCACGGTTGCTGCTGCCACTGTCCGATCTTGAAGATTGACAGTGATTTCCAAGCCCGGATTCTGCTCGATCAGCTTCCAGAGCAGTTCGACATCCGGCTGGGCGACTTCGGCTGCCAGCAAGCCAGCCTTACCCGCATTGCCGCGGAAAATATCGGCGAATCGCGACGAGATCACCACCCGGAAGCCGTAGTCCATCAGAGCCCACACCGCATGCTCGCGGGACGAACCCGTGCCGAAGTCGGGGCCGGCCACCAACACCGACCCCTTGTCGAACGGTGCGATGTTCAATACGAAATTGGGATCGTTGCGCCAGGCGGCGAACAAGCCGTCGTCGAATCCGGTTCGGGTGACTCGTTTCAGATACACCGCGGGGATGATCTGGTCGGTGTCAACGTTGGACCGCCGCAGCGGAACTCCGATCCCGGTGTGGGTACGAAACGCTTTCATTGGCTGATCTCCTCAGAATTCAGTTCAGGTCCGCGGGGGCGGACAATCTGCCGCGGACGGCGGTTGCGGCGGCAACCGCCGGTGAGACCAAATGTGTCCGGCCGCCCTTGCCTTGGCGGCCCTCGAAATTGCGGTTCGACGTCGACGCGCACCGCTCGCCGGGCGCGAGCTGATCCGGATTCATGCCCAGACACATCGAGCAGCCGGCCTGACGCCACTCCGCTCCGGCAGCGGTGAATATCTCGTGCAGTCCTTCGGATTCGGCTTGCGCGCGCACCCGCATGGAACCTGGCACCACGAGCATCCGAACGCCGTCGGCGACTTTCCGGCCGCGCAACACGTCGGCGACCACCCGCAGATCTTCGATTCGCCCGTTCGTGCAGGACCCGACGAACACCGCATCGACGGCGATGTCGCGCATTGGCGTACCGGGGCGAAGGTCCATGTACGTCAACGCTTTTTCCGCGTCGCGGCGCTGGTCCTCGTCGGTCATCAACTCCGGGTCGGGCACTGCCTCCGACAGGGGAACGCCTTGGCCGGGATTGGTACCCCAGGTGACAAACGGGCTCAACGTGGAAGCGTCGATGTACACCTCGGTGTCGAACTCGGCGCCGTCGTCGGTGCGCAGCCGGTCCCATTCGGCGACCGCGAGATCCCACTGGTCGCCCGACGGCGCATGCGGGCGGCCGCGCAGATAGTCGTAGGTCGTCTGGTCGGGTGCCACCATGCCTGCGCGTGCGCCGGCCTCGATACTCATGTTGCAGATGGTCATCCGGGCTTCCATCGACAGCGATTCGATGGTGCTGCCCCGGTATTCGATGACGTATCCCTGGCCGCCACCCGTTCCGATCTTGGCGATCACCGCCAAGATGATGTCTTTGGCGGAAACACCGGGCGGCAGCTGGCCGTCGACATTCACCGCCATTGTCTTGAACGGCCGCAACGGCAAAGTCTGCGTAGCCAGAACGTGTTCGACTTCCGATGTGCCGATGCCCATGGCCAACGCGCCGAAGGCGCCGTGCGTGGACGTGTGGCTGTCGCCGCAGACGATCGTCATGCCGGGCTGCGTGAGACCGAGTTGCGGACCGATGACGTGGACGATGCCTTGCTCGGCATCTCCCATCGGATGCAGGCGGATGCCGAATTCAGCGCAGTTGCGGCGCAACGTCTCCACTTGAGTGCGCGAGACCGGGTCGGCAATCGGCTTGTCGATGTCGACCGTCGGCACATTGTGGTCCTCGGTCGCGATCGTCAGATCCGGCCGCCGCACCTTTCGTCCGGCAAGACGTAGCCCGTCGAAAGCCTGCGGGCTGGTGACCTCGTGGATGAAGTGCATGTCGATGTAGATCAGGTCGGGCTCGCGCGAGGCGCCACTGCCCGATCCACGGGCGACGACGTGCGCGTCCCACACCTTCTCTGCCATCGTGCGCGGGCGATCAGGGCTCATGACTAGCTATCTCACAATCTGGGACGTTAGTATCTCGATATGAGACAGGATAGCGGCATCGGAGTGCTCGACAAAGCGGTGGGGGTCTTGCACACCGTGGCGGATGCCCCGTGCGGGCTGGCGGAGTTGTGCGAACGCACCGGGCTGCCGCGCGCGACAGCTCACCGACTGGCCGCCGGCTTGGAAAAGCATCGGCTGCTTGCCCGCGATGGCCAGGGCCGGTGGCGACTGGGCCCCGCGCTGAGCGAGTTGGCAGGGCAGGCGGCGGATCCGCTTGTCGCCGCTGGTGCGGCAGTGCTGCCGCGGCTGCGCGAGCTCACCGGCGAGAGCGTGCAGCTGTACCGGCGCGAGGGAACCTGGCGGGTGTGCGTCGCCGCGATGGAACCGCCTGCGGGGCTGCGCGACACGGTTCCGGTGGGCACACGGCTGCCCATGACCGCAGGCTCCGGCGCGAAGGTCTTGTTGGCATATAGCGATGCGGCCACCCAGCAGGCGGTGCTGCCGTCGGCGAAGTTCACCGAGCGGACCCTGGCTGACGTCCGCCGCCGCGGGTGGGCGCAAAGTGTGGCCGAACGCGAGCCGGGGGTGGCCAGTGTTTCGGCACCCGTGCGCGACGGCCGGGGCAACGTCATTGCTGCTGTGTCGGTGTCCGGCCCGATCGACCGAATGGGCCGGCGGCCCGGCGCACGCTGGGCCGCCGATCTTCTGGCCGCCTCCGAGGCGCTGACGCGGCGGCTCTGATCGCCTGACAGACTGACCGCCATGGGCACTAACCAACGGGCGCAGATTGTGATGTCGCAGGCCGAGATCGACGAGTTCGTCGCCAAGAGCCGTAGTGGAACGCTGGCCACCATCGGACGCGACGGACAACCGCACCTGACGGCGATGTGGTACGGCGTCGTCGACGGCGAGATCTGGTTCGAGACGAAAGCCAAGTCGCAGAAGGCTGTCAATGTGCGCCGCGATCCCCGCATCACGTTTTTGTTGGAGGACGGCGACACGTACGACACGCTGCGTGGCGTGTCGTTCGAAGGCACCGGCGAAATCGTCGACGATCCGGACGCGATCTTCCGCGTCGGCGTCAGTGTCTGGGAACGCTACACCGGCCCGTACACCGACGAGGCGAAGCCGGCGGTGGACATGATGATGAAAAAGCGAATCGCAATTCGGTTGGCTGTCAAGCGCGTTCGCTCATGGGATCACCGGAAGCTGGGGATGCCTCCAATGCCGCTGGCCGGATCGACGGCACCGAACGCGTAGCAGTCAATCGTCGGCTCTGATCTCGGATCGCGATTTCACGCCTACGGATCGTCATCGTTTTCTCCTTCGAGATAGCGAAGGGGATGAAAGTAATTGTTGGTGACGGGTTTTCGGCGCAGGTGTGGCGGGGGCGTCCATTCGACGATGCCGTTGTCGTTGAGGTGGGCGCTCCAGCCTTCGTCGTGGAGCCTGTGGTCGGTGTGTGCGCCGAGCTTGGCGATCACCGCATCCAACGTTGCACGCAATTGCGGATCAGCGACGAGCGTGCCCCTGGTCATCCCGTCGCATCGTTGTGGCCCCCACCGGAAGCCGCGCTTGCGGGCGCGGTCGGCTTCGGAGAAATGGCCGTCGGGGTTTGTCAGCGCCGCCATCCGCTCCGCTGCCTTTTGCAACTGATCGGGCCGCAAGTCGGCGGCCATCGCCCCCAACATGGCCTCGTCATGTTCTCGCGCCTCGGCCGGAGAGGCGCCCGGCAACTCGTGAAAGAACTGACGGATCACCGCCAGATGCTCTTGACCGATCGTCCCTGCCCGCACCTGGCCTGCGGTGGTGAGCCAGCGCGGCGCGAGCCGCTCACCGGTGATCGTGCGCCGATGCCCCCACCTGTGCGGCTTCGGCGATCATCCGCCGCGCCGCCGAGGGCCGGATTCTGAGCCGGTCAGCCAGCGGCCCGCGCCAGCGGCCCGCCTATATCGGACGGCACAGCGCGCTGGTTGATCAGTTCGTACTGAGGTGCCGAGCACTTGCGGATGATTGTCGTGAGCCGCTCCATGACCGCCACACAGTCGAGCTCCGGCAACGCGTCGAACGACAGCCCCGCCAATGCGTCGGCCGCGGCCTCCAGCCGGTCCAACGCCGCAACCACCGTATTCGAACACATGAGCGAATGTTATCGCTTCAGTCCGACTACTTGTCCCCAACCGAAATGACCTGCGGCGAAGAACGATTCGGAGCAGCGGAAATGTCAGATGGTCATGCTATGGCCGCTGACGGCAACGCCGCATTTGTAGCCCCGATGGGATTCGAACCCACGCTACCGCCGTGAGAGGGCGGCGTCCTAGGCCGCTAGACGACGGGGCCGTGAACAAACCGGGTTGCCAGCATAACCGACGCACCGACGCGGACACTAATCCGCGACGCGCTGGGGTACCAGGACTCGAACCTAGAACGGCTGAACCAGAATCAGCTGTGTTGCCAATTACACCATACCCCAATGGTGGCCATCATCGCTGGTCAGCGCCCTAATAGACGAAGCCGACCGGCAATTACGGGCCGACGTGCAGGTTATCAAACATCTGAGCTCGCCCTCTCATTCCCCGGCACTGGCCACGAGGCCCCGGGCGTCGCGCAACCGCTCGAGGCTGCGCTCACGCCCTAACAGCACCAGCGACTCGAACAGCGGCGGGCTGATCGTCGAGCCGGTCACCGCCACCCTGATCGGCCCGAACGCCTTCCGCGGCTTGAGGCCTAGACCGTCGATCAGCGCGCCCTTCAGCGCGGCCTCGACGGCGTCCACCGACCACTCCCCGACCGCATCGAGCGCAGGCACCGCCGCGTCCAGCACCGGGCCCGCCTGCGGGCCGAGCTCCTTGGCAGCCGCCTTCTCGTCGATGACGTAGGCGTCGTCGTTCAAGAACTTCAGCAATCCCCACGCGTCCCCCAGCACGACAATGCGGGTCTGCACCAGTCGCGCTGCCTCACCGAACTGCTCGTCGGTCAGCCCGAGTGCGTATCCGCGCTCGGCGAAGAAACGGCGCAGCCGCGCTGTGAAATCCTCCGGATCGAGCAGCCGGATGTGCTCAGCGTTGATCGCGTCGGCCTTCTTCTGGTCGAACCGGGCAGGGTTAGCGTTGACGTCGGCGACGTCGAACGCGGACACCATCTCGGCGAGCGTGAACACGTCGCGGTCCGGCGCAATCGACCAGCCCAGCAGCGCAAGGTAATTCAGCAGGCCTTCCGGAATGAAGCCACGCTCGCGGTGCGCGAACAGGTTGGACTGCGGGTCGCGCTTGGACAACTTCTTCGTGCCCTCGCCGAGAACCGTTGGCAGGTGACCGAGTTCGGGCAGACGATCTGCGACGCCGATCCGCATCAGCGCCTGGTACAACGCAATCTGGCGCGGGGTGGACGGCATCAGGTCCTCCCCCCGCAGTATATGGGTGATCTTCATCAGTGCGTCGTCGACCGGATTGACCAGCGTGTACAGCGGTTCTCCGTTGCCCCGGGTCAACGCGAAGTCCGGGATACTTCCTGCGGCATAGGACATTTCACCGCGCACCAGGTCGTGCCAGCCGAGCTCGGTGTCGGGCATGCGCAACCGCACCACCGGGCGCCGACCCTCTGCGCGGTACGCCGCGCGCTGGGCCTCCGTCAAGTCGCGGTCGTAATTGTCGTATCCCAGTTTGGGATTGCGCCCAGCAGCCACATGTCGCGCCTCGACCTCCTCGGGGGTCGAGAAAGCCTCGTATGCCTCCCCCGTCTCGAGCAGCCGGTGCAGGACGTCGCGGTAGACCTCGAGCCGCTCGGACTGCCGGTACGGGCCATACGGGCCGCCAACTTCCGGCCCTTCGTCCCAATCCAAACCGAGCCACCGCAGCGCCTCGAGCAGCGCCAGGTAACTCTCCTCGCTGTCGCGCTGGGCATCGGTGTCCTCGATGCGAAACACGAACACCCCGCCGCAGTGGCGCGCATAAGCCCAGTTGAACAGTGCGGTGCGGATAAGCCCCACATGCGGCACCCCGGTTGGCGACGGACAGAAACGCACCCGGGTCGATGAACCGCTTCCGCGAAGAGCATCCATGTCGCTCATGACTTCCCCTTGCGCACAACGGGATTCGTCAATGTCCCGATGCTTTCGACTGTCACGCTGACCGTGTCGCCGTGTTCGATCGGCCCCACACCGTCGGGCGTTCCGGTCAAAATCAGGTCACCGGGCAGCAAAGTCATCACTGCCGACACCCATTCGATGATCGCCCCGACGTCGTGAATCATCAACGACGTGCGGCTGTCTTGGCGGACCTCACCGTTCACCTCGGTACGGATCGCCAGATCTGACGGGTCGACATCCGTAGCGATCCACGGCCCGACCGGACAAAACGTGTCATGGCCTTTGGCGCGCGTCCACTGTCCGTCTTTGCGCTGTTGGTCGCGCGCAGTCACGTCGTTGGCGACGGTGTACCCGAGGATGTTCTCGGCGGCCCGAGCGGCGGGAACGTCCTTGCACGGCCGCCCGATCACGGCGGCCAGCTCACCTTCGAAGTGCACCGGATCCGCGTTCGCCGGCAGCTGGATCGGCACATTCGGTCCGATGATCGCCGTATTGGGCTTCATGAAGATGATCGGGTCGTCGACCTGCCCGCCGCCCATCTCCTCGATGTGCGCCGCATAGTTCTTCCCGATGCAGACCACCTTGCTGGCCAAGATCGGCGCCAGCAGTCGCACGTCCGCCAGCGGCCACTGCCGGCCGGTGAACGTCGGCGTGCCGAACGGGTGCTCGGCGATTTCACGTGCCACCGCGTCGTCGTCGTGCCCTTCGATCGCGGCGAACGCGACGCCGTCCGGGCTGGCTATTCGACCAAGGCGCATTCCGAACAGCCTAACGGCGGGTGAGCATGCGCTGCGCAGGCCTCTGGTTCCCACATAGTAAGAACCTAATTCAACATCATGGGACATCGGTGCGACGATAGGCCGGTGAGCACCCACTCGATCGGCACCGCACGACGCTGGACGATGCTCGCAATCGCGTTGTCGTCGACCATGTTCGCCAACGTGTTCATCAACGGCGTCGCATTCCTCATCCCGACGTTGCACGAACGTCGCGGACTCGACCTCGCCGACGCCGGATTGCTGTCCGCGATGCCCAGCATCGGCATGGTGGTCACGCTGATCGCGTGGGGGTACGCGGTCGACCGCCTCGGTGAGCGACTGGTCCTCACAGTCGGTTCGGCCTTGACGGCCGCCGCCTCGTTCGCCGCAGCCGCATCGCACGGGCTGGTACTCACGGGCGTTTTCCTGTTGCTAGGCGGAATGGCGGCGGCGAGTAGCAACTCTGCCAGTGGCCGACTGGTGGTCGGCTGGTTCCCCGCTGAGCAGCGCGGCCTCGCCATGGGCATCCGGCAAACCGCACAGCCGCTCGGTGTTGCGTTGGGTGCACTGGTGATTCCGCGGCTTGCGCATGGCCACGGCATCGGTGCGGCCCTGCTTTTTCCCGCGGTCGTGTGCGCGCTCTCGGCGGTGGTCAGCGCCGTGGGCGTGCTGGACCCACCGCGCCCCCCGCGCGAGGACGCGGCCCAGCGCGACCTGGCCAACCCCTACCGGGACTCCTCGGTCCTGTGGCGCATCCACGCGGTCTCGGTGCTTCTTGTGGTGCCGCAGGTGGTGGTGTGGACCTTCACGCTGGTGTGGCTGATGACCGACCGTGGCTGGTCGGCGGGCGCGGCAGGCGTGCTGGTCACGGCCGCGCAGGTGCTCGGCGCTGCTGGCCGGATCGCGGCGGGCCGCTGGTCGGACCGAGTGGGATCGCGGCTTCGGCCCATCCGCTCGATCGCTGTCGGCGCGGCGGCCGCGATGGCGGCGCTGGCCCTCACCGACCACCTGAGATCTCCGCTAGCGGTCGCCGTGATGATCGTCGCCTCGGTGATCACGGTCAGCGACAACGGCCTGGCGTTCACCGCGATCGCCGAGATTGCCGGTCCGTTTTGGAGCGGCCGCGCGCTCGGCACCCAGAACACCAGCCAGTTGCTGACGGCAGGCATCGCGCCACCTCTGTTCGGCGGCCTGATCAGCGCTGCCGGCTATCCCCTTGCCTTCGCAGTGTGCGCGATCTTTCCGTTGATTGCGCTGCCCCTGGTTCCGGTGAAGACGGCGTCGACGGCACTGCCCGAAGCCAACGGCTGACCCTCCTACAGCAGCGCCAGAATGCGCTCGCCGATCTCCGTCGTGGAGAACGTCGCGTCGCCGCGGCTGGCCAAATGCCCCTCGACCGCTTTGTCCACGCGCGCAGCAGCATCCGGTTCGCCGACGTGGTCGAGTAGCAGCGCGATCGACATCACTGCGGCGGTCGGGTCGGCGAGCCCCTTGCCGGCGATGTCGGGGGCGCTGCCGTGCACCGGTTCGAACATCGACGGGTTCTTGCGCGTGGCGTCGATGTTGCCACTGGCCGCTAGACCGATGCCGCCACACACAGCGGCCGCCAAATCGGTGATGATGTCGCCGAACAGGTTGTCGGTCACGATCACGTCGAACCGACCGGGATCGGTGACGAGGTGGATCGTCGCGGAATCGACGTGCTGATAGGCCACTTCGACGTCGGGATACTCCTGCCCGATCTCCTGCACCGTCCGCCACCACAAATCGCCGGCGAACGTCAGCACGTTGTTCTTGTGCACCAGAGTGAGTTGTTTGCGGCGGCCCGCGGCCCGCGCGAAAGCGTCCTGGACCACCCTGCGCACACCGTAAGCGGTGTTGACGCTCACCTCCGTGGCGATCTCGTGCGGGGTCCCGACCCGAATCGCCCCGCCCGTGCCGGTGTAGGGCCCTTCGGTACCCTCGCGGACCACCACGAAATCGATGTCCGGCTTGCTGGCCAGCGGACTGCTCACACCGGGGTACAGCCGTGCGGGGCGCAGATTGATGTGGTGGTCCAGGGCGAAGCGGATCTTGAGCAGCAGCCCCCGTTCGAGCACACCGCTGGGTACCGACGGATCGCCGATGGCGCCCAACAGGATTGCGTCGTGACCGCGCAACTCGTCGAGCACCGATTCCGGCAGCACCTCACCTGTTTCGTGGTATCGCCGAGCGCCGAGGTCGTAGTGCGTTTTCTCGACATCGGGAACCACGGCGTCGAGCACTTTGACGGCCTCGCCGATGACCTCCGGCCCGATCCCGTCGCCGGCAATGATCGCCAGCCTCACGAGAGGTCCACCACCTCAAGCAGATTCGCGCCGACGGCCGGCGCGATCGACGACAGCACCTCGTCGGGCGGGCGCCGGTCGAGGCGCAGCAGGATCGTCGCGCCCGGACCTTCTGCGTCTTCCGACAGCTGCGCCGCCTGGATGTTGACGTTCGCCTCACCCAGCAGCGTGCCGATCCGCCCCAGCGCTCCGGGCCGGTCGATGTAGTTGATGATCAAGTTCACGCCCTCTGCCCGCAGATCGAAGTTGCGGCCGTTGATCTGGACGATCTTCTCCACCAGCTGCGGACCCGACAGGGTTCCGGCGACGTTGACCACAGAACCGTCGGCGGTGACCGCACGCACGTCCACGACGCTGCGGTGGTTGGGGCTTTCCGGTGCGGTGCTGATGCTTGCTTCCACGCCGCGCTCGGCCGCCAGCGCCGGGGCGTTCACGAACGTCACCGGATCCTCGATCACCGCGGAGAAGAGGCCGCGCAATGCCGAAAGCCGAAGCACCCCAACGTCTTCGGAGGCAAGCTCACCGCGCACCTGAACCGATACCGACGCCGGCAGTTCGGGCGACAACGCCGCGACCAGCAGTCCCAGCTTGCGCACCAGGTCCAGCCACGGCGCGACTTCGTCGCTGACCACGCCGCCGCCGACGTTCACGGCATCGGGCACGAATTCGCCTGCAAGCGCGAGCTTCACGCTCCTGGCGACGTCGGTGCCGGCGCGGTCCTGCGCCTCGACCGTCGACGCACCGAGGTGGGGCGTGACGACGACCTGCGGCAGCTCGAACAGCGGGCTGTCGGTGCACGGCTCTTTCGCGAAGACGTCGAGCCCGGCGCCGCGAACATGTCCGCTCGCGATGGCTTCGGCCAATGCCTGTTCGTCGACCAGCCCACCGCGCGCGGCGTTGACGATGATCACGCCCGGCTTCGTCTTCGCCAGCGCCTCCTTACCGATCAGCCCCGCCGTCTCAGGGGTTTTCGGAAGATGCACCGAAATGAAGTCCGCCACCCCCAACAGCTCGTCGAGGGTCAACAAGTCGATACCCAGCTGAGCGGCCAGCGCGTGCGACACGTACGGGTCGTAAGCCACCACCTTGGTGCCGAACGCTGCGAGGCGCTGAGCGACGAGCTGGCCGATGCGGCCGAGTCCCACCACGCCGACCGTCTTACCGAAGACCTCCGTGCCGTTGAACGACGAGCGCTTCCAGGTGTGTTCGCGCAGCGAGGCGTCGGCTGCCGGGATCTGCCGGGCGGCCGCCAGCAGCAGCGCGATCGCATGCTCGGCGGCGCTGTGGATGTTCGACGTCGGCGCGTTGACGACGAGGATGCCGCGCGCGGTGGCGGCTTCGACGTCGACGTTGTCCAGGCCGACTCCGGCACGCGCGACGATCTTGAGCTTGGTGCCGGCATTGAGTACCTCGGCGTCGACCGTGGTGGCCGAACGCACCAGCAGTGCGTCGGCCTCGGGGATGGCGGCCAGCAGCTTCTCCCGGTTGGGTCCGTCGACCCAGCGGACCTCGACCTCGTCGCCCAGCGCGGCGACAGTCGATTCGGCGAGTTTGTCGGCGATCAACACAACAGGCAGGCTCACTCGGCCAGCCTAATAGGGTCTACTTGGCGGGTGGACGTCACCGTGGTGGGCAGTGGCCCCAATGGGTTGGCAGCAGCTGTCGTCTGTGCACGCGCAGGGCTGTCGGTGCAGGTACTGGAGGCGCAACCGACGCTCGGAGGCGGCGCCCGCACGCTCGTCGACCCCGACTACCCTGGCGTCTCCCACGACGTCTGCTCGGCGGTGCATCCGCTGGCGCTGGGGTCACCGTTCTTCGCGCAATTCGACCTGACCGCTCGGGGCGTGAAGCTGGAAGTGCCGGAAATCTCGTACGCGAACCCGTTCGTCGGCCGGCCCGCTGCGATCGCCTACCGCGATCTCGACCGCACCGCCGAAGGGCTCGACGACGGCAAGTCGTGGCGGCGGCTGCTGGAACCGCTGGTGCGCCGAGCCGACAGGGTGGTCGAGTTCCTGCTCGGCGACAAGCGGTCGCTGCCCGCGGATCCGCTGACGCTGCTGCGGCTCGGGCTGCGAATGGCGTGGCAAGGTACTTCCGCATGGAACGCTACCTTCGCCGGCCGCGATGCCGAGGCGTTGTTCACTGGCGTTGCCGCACATACGATTTCCCCTCTGCCGTCGATCACATCGGCGGCCGCCGGGATGCTGCTCGCCAGCCTCGGCCACTCGGTGGGCTGGCCGATACCGGTCGGCGGCAGCCAAGCGATCGCCGACGCGTTGATCGCTGATCTGCGGGAGCACGGCGGGGTGCTGACGACCGATACCGAGGTGACCGAGCCGCCAGAGGGCGTGGTGCTGTTCGACACGGCACCCACCGCGCTGCTGAGAATCTACGGTTCGCGGCTGCCGTCGCGGTACGCAAAGAGCTTGCGGCAGTACCGTTTCGGGTCGGGTGTGGCCAAGGTCGACTTCGTCCTGTCCGACGACGTGCCGTGGTCGGACCCGAGGCTTGCATCTGCGGTCACCTTTCACCTCGGCGGCGACCGAACCGACATGGCCTACGCCGAGGCGCAAGTGGCCGCCGGCCGGCATGCCGAGCGGCCGATGGTGCTCGCAGCGCTACCGCACGTGGTTGATCCGTCGCGCATCGACGACGCCGGCCAACGGCCGTTCTGGACCTACGCGCATGTGCCGGCAGGCTCGACGGTGGACCAAACCGAGGCCGTCACCGCGGTCGTCGAGAGTTTCGCACCGGGGTTCCGCGACGTCGTCGTCGCCGCCCGCAGCGTGCCTGCCGCGCGGATGGTCGCCCACAACGCGAACTACGTCGGCGGCGACATCGCCGTCGGCGGTAATGACGCGTGGCGGGCGCTCGCCGGGCCGGTGGCGCGGCTGAACCCTTGGGCCACACCGCTTCCCGGTGTGTACCTGTGCTCCTCGGCGACGCCGCCGGGCGCCGGGGTGCACGGGATGTCGGGCTATTACGCGGCCCGCACGGCGCTGCGCCGCGAGTTCGGCATCAAGGCGATTTCGGTGCGCTTACCGGCGCTCAACGCACGCTAGCGCACCGAAATCCACAACGCACACCGCCTATGCGGTGTCCGTCAGCGGCCGGTCCACCCAGCTCATCAGCGCGCGCAGCTTCTTACCCGTGACCTCGATGGGGTGCTCGGCATTGCGCTTGCGCAGTTCCTCGAGCTCCTTGTTGCCGCCCTCGACGTTGGCGACCAGCTTCTTGACGAACGTGCCGTCCTGAATCTCGGCCAGTATCTGCTTCATTCGCTCCTTGGTGGCCGCGTCGATGATCCGCGGGCCCGACAGGTACCCGCCGAATTCGGCGGTGTCGGACACCGAGTAGTTCATCCGCGCGATACCGCCCTCGTACATCAGGTCGACGATCAGCTTCAGCTCGTGCAGCACCTCGAAGTACGCCAGCTCGGGTGCATACCCCGCCTCGACCATCACGTCGAAGCCGGTCTTCACCAGTTCCTCGGTGCCGCCGCACAACACCGCCTGCTCACCGAACAGGTCGGTCTCGGTCTCGTCCTTGAACGTCGTCTTGATGACGCCCGCGCGGGTACCGCCGATGCCTTTCGCGTACGACAGCGCAAGAGCCAGACCTTCGCCCTTCGGATCCTGTTCCACCGCAACCAAACACGGCACACCTTTGCCGTCGACGAACTGGCGGCGCACCAGGTGGCCCGGCCCCTTGGGCGCCACCATGCCGACGGTCACGTTCGCGGGCGGCTTGATCAGCCCGAAGTGGATGTTCAGGCCGTGCCCGAAGAACAGCGCATTGCCGTCTTCGAGATGTGGCTCGATGTCGCTGGAAAAGATGTCCGCCTGCGCGGTGTCGGGCGCCAACAGCATGATCACGTCGGCCCACTTGGCCACCTCAGCCGGAGAGCCGACCTCCAGACCCTGCTCGGCCACCTTCTCCCGCGATTTAGAGCCTTCGCGCAGACCTACTTTCACCTCGACGCCCGAATCGCGCAGGCTCAGCGAGTGCGCGTGTCCCTGGCTGCCATAGCCGATGACGCCAACCTTGCGGCCCTGGATGATCGACAGGTCGGCGTCGTCGTCGTAGAACATCTCAACTGCCATCAGTGCAATTTCTCTTTCTGTTTTCTGCTTACCGCTGGGTGATGCTGCGCGGACCACGGGTCATGGAGACCACACCGGACTGGACGATCTCCCGGATGCCGTACGGCTCGAGCACGCGCAGCAGCGCGTCGAGCTTTTCCTGCGTGCCGGTGCATTCGATGATCAACGACTCGGTCGATACGTCGATCACCTTGGCGCGGAACAGGTTCACCGCCTCGATGACCTGACTACGCGTGCCCGCATCGGCGCGCACCTTGATCATGGCCAGCTCGCGGTCGACCGAGTTCGCGGGATCCTGCTCGACCACCTTGATGACGTTGATCAGCTTGTGAACCTGCTTGCTCACCTGCTCGATCGTCATGTCCTCGACGGCCACGACGATCGTCATCCGCGACAGGTTCTTCTGCTCGGTGGCGCCGACGGCCAGCGACTGAATGTTGAAGCCACGCCGCGAAAACAGCGATGCGACGCGCGCCAGAACGCCGGGTTTGTCTTCGACGAGCACGCTCAGCGTGTGCGTGGAGATGGCCACTAGACCAGATCCTCCTCGTCGAACAGCGGCCTGATGCCCCGTGCCGCTTGGATTTCGTCGTTGCTGGTGCCGGCCGCGACCATGGGCCACACCTGGGCGTCGGCACCGACGATGAAGTCGATCACCACCGGCCGGTCGTTGATCGCACGCGCCTGCTGGATCACGTCGGCCACGTCTTCTTCACGCTCGCACCGCAATCCGACACAACCCAGTGCCTCGGCCAGCTTCACGAAATCGGGGATGCGGTGCGAGTGGGTGGCCAAATCCGTTTGGCTGTAACGCTCGTCGTAGAACAGCGTCTGCCACTGGCGCACCATGCCCAGGTTGCCGTTGTTGATGATGGCGACCTTGATCGGCGCGCCTTCGATAGCACAGGTGGCCAGCTCCTGATTGGTCATCTGGAAGCATCCGTCGCCGTCGATCGCCCAGACCTCGGCGTCCGGGCGTGCCAGTTTGGCGCCCATCGCCGCGGGGATGGCGTAGCCCATGGTGCCGAGGCCACCGGAGTTGATCCAGGTGCGCGGCTTCTCATAAGAGATGAACTGAGCGGCCCACATCTGGTGCTGCCCCACGCCGGCCACGTACACGGCGTCGGGTCCGGCGATCTTGCCCAGCGTCTGGATCACGTATTCGGGGCTCAGGCTGCCGTCGCTCTGCGGACCGTAGCTGAGAGGATACGTGCGTTGCACACCCTGCAGGTACGTCCACCAATCGTGGATATCGCCGCGGTGGCCCAGCTTGCGCAACGCCTCGGTGAGCTCGATGATGACCGCCTTGACGTCACCGACGATCGGCACGTCGGCGTTGCGATTCTTGCCGATCTCGGCCGGGTCGATGTCAGCGTGTATCACCTTGGCCTCCGGCGCGAACGACGACAGCTTGCCGGTGACGCGGTCGTCGAAGCGGGCGCCGAGCCCGATGATCAGGTCACTGCGCTGCAGACCCGCCACTGCGGCCACGGTGCCGTGCATACCCGGCATGCCCAGGTGCTGAGGATGGCTGTCCGGGAACGCGCCACGCGCCATCAGCGTGGTGACCACCGGGATGCCGGTCAGCTCCGCCAGCTCCCGCAGTTCGGCGCTGGCGTCGCCGCGGATCACACCGCCGCCGACGTACAGGACCGGTTTGCGAGCAGCCGCGATCAGCTTGGCCGCCTGCCGGATCTGCTTGGCGTGCGGTCTGGTGGTCGGCCTGTAGCCGGGCAGCTCCATCGCCGGCGGCCAGCTGAACGTGCACTGGCCCTGCAGTACGTCTTTCGGGATGTCGACAAGCACCACGCCCGGACGGCCCGACGACGCGATGTGGAACGCCTCGGCGATCACGCGCGGGATGTCGTCGCCATTGTTGACCAGGTAGTTGTGCTTGGTGATCGGCATCGTGATGCCCGAGATGTCCGCCTCCTGGAAGGCGTCCGTGCCGATCATCGACCGCCCGACCTGACCGGTGATCGCCACGACGGGAATGGAGTCCATCTGCGCGTCGGCGATCGGCGTGACCAGGTTGGTGGCGCCAGGGCCGGAGGTGGCCATGCACACACCGACACGTCCGGTCGCGTGGGCATAGCCGCTGGCGGCGTGGCCGGCACCCTGCTCGTGGCGCACCAGCACGTGGCGCAGCTTGCGCGAATCGAACAGTGGGTCGTACACGGGAAGCACTGCGCCGCCGGGGATTCCGAAGATCACGTCGACGCCCAGCTCCTCGAGAGAGCGCACAACCGCTTGGGCTCCCGTGAGTTGTTGCGGCGCAACTCTTTTCGTAGTGGCGGCACGATGGCCCGCCGTGTCAGCCCCGCCGTTGGGCGGATGCTCGGCCGCGGACCACTGCTGCGGTCGCGTGGTGGGTGCGCTCACGATGTCCTCTTCAGTCCTGTTGAATTCGACGATGGGCAAGAAAAAACCCCCGTCAGCGTCAGCTGCTGCGAGGGTTGCGCGTCGGTGGATGCTCGCTATAACCGGCTATGCACAGACGCGCCGACCAATTACTACGAGCAATCCATGGGCCTGCATAGCCTCTGACGTTAGCTTCCGCACTGGTCAACCGTCAAATTCCACCGCTGGTGCGATGATGGCGCAATGAGCACCGACGACCCTGACCACCGCGCCCCCGTCGTGCTGCGGCTTTCGCCGATGGCACATGTGGCCTCTGCTTTCGCCGCGGTGGGCTTGCTGGCCGTGGTGCTCGCCGTGCCGTTGACCGCGCCGCTGCTGGCCCTCCCGGTGCTCGCGTCGGTGATGATCGTGCGGCTGCGCACGGTGGCCGATGCACAGACGGTCACGGCCCGCACGCTTGTGGGCTCGCGCACGGTGTCGTGGTCGGACGTCAAGGGGCTGCGCTTCGTCAAGGGCGCCTGGGCACGGGCCGAGCTGACCTCGGGCGAGCAGTTGCGGCTGCCCGCCGTCACGTTCTCCACGCTGCCGCTGCTAGCGCAGGTCAGCGGCGGGCGGGTGCCGAACCCGTACGGGCCAGTCGCGGGCTGACAGAGCGGGTCAGGTGAGCGGGTTGCTGCCGTTGAGCAGGATCCAGGTGCCCACTCCCACGCCGATCCCGAGGATCAGCGCCCCCAGTGACCCGAGGAACGGCCGGCGCGCCCAGCCACGGCTGGCATCCAGTCCGTAACGGCCCGGACCGGCCAGGATGACCGCCGCCGTCGTCGCGATGAGAAGCAGCTGATACTCGTTGCCGTCGGGCAGGAAGAACCCGATGTAGCCGGCGTCGTACTGCATCGCGACGCTGGCCGCTAGTCCGTTGACCAGATACGCCAGTGCGGCAGCTCCGGCCAACGGCGTGAACAAGCCGAGAATCAGCAGCATCCCCGCGGTCAACTGCGTGCCCGCCGCCAGGTACGTGAGCAGACCGGCGTGCTGGTATCCCATGTCGCTCAGCGAGTTCCTGAAGCCGTCGAGGCCCTGACCGCCCCACAGACCGAACGCTTTCTGCAGTCCGTGCGCGATCAGGATCGCCCCGATCGCTGCCCGCAACAGCAGCAGGCCCAGGTCTTGGGTGCCGCGCCGGCGGGCCGCCGCCACGCGCGGGTCGACGTCGTCGTCGAACTCCGTTGCCGACGGCACCACACCGTGCCGGCCTGACCCGTCAGGGTCGACGTACGGCAACGGTTCCGGGTCGGCGAGCAGCTGAAGTCCGGACGGAACCGAATCGACGGAGTTGTAGTGCGGGATCGTGGTGGTTTCGAAGTCGCCACCGTATGTGGCTGACGGCAGGTCGTCCTCGGGGTCGACCAAGCGTGCCGAAGCGGGGCGCGAGGGCTGCGACGAGCCGCTTGCGCGAAGAGCGGACGCCTGCGACGCATTGTCCGGCCGTTGCCATGCGCGCGAGTCATGCGGGTGCATTGGGCCAGGGTAAGGGCAAGTAACCGCCGATCCGTGGATTGGTGCCGGGCCGTCACCGCACCTTTACCAGTCCGATGCCTGCGAGGGTTCCGCGGGAAGGGTGTCGGCGTGGCGGGCCCGACCCAGCTGTCCGTAACCTGGCGGGCATGCGGATGCGCGGACCGGTGCGAGCGGTACTGGCGACGACGCTTGCCGCCGCTCTGGTAGTCAGCGGTTGCGCCCGGTTCGACGACGCCGCGTCGCAGCCGTTCACCACCGAACCCAAGTTGGTGGCGCCGCCCACCAGCAGCCCGCCGCCGCCTCCCCCGCTGCCGGACAACCCGTTCCCCAAGCAGTGCCCCGCGCCCGGCGTCATGCAAGGCTGCCTGGAATCCACCAGCGGGCTGATCATGTTGCCGGACAGCAAGTCGGCGCTGGTGGCCGAGCGCACCACCGGCGCGGTCAAAGAGGTGTCCGTGAACGCCGAGCCGAAGGTCAAAGTCGTGCTCCCGGTCGACGGATCCGGTGACGGCGGCCTGATGGACATCGTGTTGTCGCCGACCTACGCACAAGACCGACTGATGTACGCGTACGTCAGCACCCCCACCGACAACCGCGTCATCCGGATCGCCGACGGTGACGTGCCCAAGGACATCCTCACCGGAATTCCCAAGGGCGCCAGCGGAAACACCGGTGCGCTGATCTTCACCAGCCCCACGACGCTGGTGGTGCTCACCGGTGATGCCGGCAATCCGGCACTGGCCGCCGATCCGAATTCGCTTGCGGGCAAGCTGATTCGGATCGAGCAGCCGACCACCGTCAACCAGGCTCCGATCACCACCGCGATGTCCAACATGGGGTCGGCCGGCGGACTCTGCACCGACCCGACCGACGGGTCGCTCTACGTCACCGACCGCACGCCGACCGCAGACCGGTTGCAGCGCATCACGGCCGACTCGAAGACGTCGACGGTGTGGACGTGGCCTGACAAGCCGGGCGTGGCGGGGTGTGCGGCACTTGCGGGCACGATCCTGGTGAACCTCGTCAACGCCAAACAGACCGTCGCGGTGCGGATGGCGCCCGAATCCGGTGCGGTCACCGGCGAGCCGGAGGTATTGCGCCAAGACGAGCACGGGCACGCCTGGGCGCTGGCCGTGTCGCCGGACGGCAACATCTGGGGTGCGACCGTGAACAAGACGTTCGGCGACGCGATGAAGCTCGACGACGTGGTGTTCCCGTTGTTCAAGACAGGCGGCGGCTTCCCGCGGCCGAAGGACGACCTGGTCTAGCTGCAGGCGGCGAGCACCAGCTCGCGCACCCGGGCCGCGTCGGCCTGGCCTTTCGTGGCCTTCATCACCGCACCGACGATCGCGCCGGCCGCTTGCACCTTGCCGCCGCGAATCTTCTCGACCACGTCAGGGTTGGCGGCCAGCGCCTCGTCGACCGCGGCCTGCAGCGCCGAGTCGTCGCGCACCAGCTCCAGCCCGCGCGCTTTCATCACCTGCTCGGGTTCGCCCTCGCCGGCCAGCACACCTTCGACGACCTGACGGGCCAGCTTGTTCGACAGCTTGCCGTCGTCGACGAGCTTCACCACGTCGGCCACCTGCGCCGGCGTGATCGGCAACGCGTCGAGCGGAATGTTCGCCTCGTTGGCCTTCTGCACCAGGAAGTTGCCCCACCACGCCCGGGCCGACTCGCTGGACGCGCCGTGCTCGACCGTTGCGGCGACGAGCTCGACGGCGCCGGCGTTGACCAGGTCACGCATCACCTCGTCGGAGATACCCCACTCCTGCTGAATCCGCTTGCGCCGCAACCACGGAAGCTCGGGCAGCGTATCCCTCAGCTTCGCCACCAGTTCTGCGCTGGGTGCGACCGGCTCGAGGTCCGGCTCCGGGAAATACCGGTAGTCCTCAGCGGATTCCTTGCTGCGGCCCGGTGAGGTGTAGCCGTCTTCGTGGAAGTGCCGTGTCTCCTGGTGCACGCGTCCGCCGGCGGTCAGGATCGCGGCCTGCCGGCGCATCTCGTAGCGAACCGCCACTTCGACGCTCTTGAGCGAATTGACGTTCTTCGTTTCGGTGCGAGTACCGAATTCTGCTGCGCCCCTTGGCATCAAGGAGACGTTGGCATCGCAGCGCAGTGAACCCTGGTCCATCCGGACATCGGAAACGCCTAACGCGCGCAACAAATCTCGCAGGGCCGTGACGTAGGCCCGCGCGATCTCCGGTGCCCGCTCACCGGCGCCGACGATCGGCTTGGTGACGATCTCGATCAGCGGCACACCGGCACGGTTGAAATCCAGCAGCGACTGCGTGGCGCCGGCGATGCGTCCAGTCTCGCTGCCCAGATGGGTCAGCTTGCCGGTGTCTTCTTCCATATGCGCGCGTTCGATGCCGACCCGGAAGGTGGTGCCGTCGTCCAGCGGCACGTCGAGATAGCCGTCGACCGCGATCGGCTCGTCGTACTGGGAGATCTGGTAGTTCTTCGGCATGTCCGGATAGAAGTAGTTCTTCCGCGCGAAGCGGCACCAATCCACGATGTGGCAGTTCAGCGCAAGGCCGATCCGGATCGCCGACTCCACCGCCGCCTCGTTGAGCACCGGCAGCGCGCCAGGCATGCCGAGGCACACCGGGCACACCTGAGTGTTGGGTTCCGCGCCGAACGCGGTGGGGCAGCCGCAGAACATCTTGGTGACAGTGGACAGCTCGACGTGCACCTCGAGTCCGAGCACCGGCTCGTAGCGCGCCACGACCTCGTCATAGTCGAGCAGGTCGGGAGCGGCGACAGTCATGTGGCCGAGTCTAGTTGGGTGCGCTCACCCGAGTTTGGGGTGCACACCCGGGATGAGTCCGGCCGCGGCCGACATTTTCTGCAGGTGACGCAGCACGGTCTTGCGTTCTGCGGCGGTCAGCGTCGCAGTGATCTCGTCCTCCTGCGCGCGGCCCTGCGCATCGAGCGAAGGCAGCAGCTCGCGGGCCTTGCCGGTCAGGGTGACGGCGAATGCCCGCCGATCCGCCGGATGGGGCATGCGCTTGACCAGCCCTTGGCGCTCCAGGTCGTCGATGACGCTCACCATCACGTTGCGATGGATGCCGAGCCGGGTCGACAGCTCGCGCTGCGACTGCCCGTTATCGGCGTTCAGTGACATCAACACCGCGTAGGTGCGCGGTCGAACCCCGAACGGTTCCAGTCGGCGGACGAAGTCTTCGGCGAGGTAGACACCGAGCTGTGACAGCAGGAAGGGGATCCGCTGGTGCAGCTCGGAGATGCCGGTCGAGGGCTCGCTCATGTACGAACGCTAGCACCCTCGATGATTATCATTTAGAGTGATAATCACTATTAGTGACTATCTAAGGAGGCGGCGTGAAGATCGTCATCTTCGGCGCCAATGGTCAGACGGGACGGCTACTAACCCACCGCGTGCTCGACGGCGGTCACGCCGCCGTGGCAGTAACGCGTCACCCCGAGAAGTTTCCGATCACTGGCGCCGCGCTGACCGTCGCGGCCGCCGACGTACGCGATGGCGCCTCGATCATCGAGGTCATCGACGGCGCCGACGCCGTGTTATCCACCTTGGGCGTGCCGTTCAGCATGCGTCCCATAGACACGTATTCAGTGGGCGTGCGCAACATCATCGCTGCCATGAAGCAGAACGGACCGCGACGACTCGTCGTGGTCAGTTCGACAGGCGCACACCACTATCCGAACCGTATCGACGCCCCGTTTGCATTGCGGATGGTCGAGCCGATCATCAAGCGCACCATCGGCAAGAGCACCTACGACGACCAGCGCCGCATGGAAGACATCGTTCGCGAGAGCGGCCTGGACTGGACGATCGTGCGGCCATCGGGCCTGTTCGACACAGATGCGCCGACGAAATACATTGCGGGCGAACGGGAACCGGTTGGCGGCTTCACCGCCCGCATCGACCTCGCCGACTACATGACCAGGCTGGCAGGCGATGCCGGCACTGCCGGCAAGGCCGTCGTCATTTCGACCATCGAGAACACCCCGACAGTGTGGCAGATGATCCGCCGCGAAGCCTTCAAGCGCGAGTGACCTCGACGCGCAAGCTGAGAACCTAGCCGAAGAACGCCGCCGCATCGTCGTAGCGGCTCTGCGGCACCAGCTTGAGCTGCCGTGTCGCATCGGCCAACGGCACCCGCCCGATGTCCTGCCCGCGCAGCGACACCATCATCCCGTACTCGCCGGCGTGCGCGGCGTCGGCGGCGTTGACACCGAAGCGGGTGGCCAGCACGCGGTCGTACGCGGTGGGTGTGCCGCCGCGCTGCACGTGGCCGAGAACAGTCACCCGGACTTCCTTGTTGATGCGCTTGTTCACCTCGACCGCCAGCTGCGCGGCCACCCCAGTGAACTTCTCGTGGCCGAACTCGTCGATGCCGCCCTCCGCCAACTTCATCGAGCCCGCAGCCGGCTTGGCGCCCTCGGCGACCACACAGATGAAATGCGACTGGCCGCGCTGGAAGCGCCGCTTGACCAGCCGGCACACCTCTTCGACGTCGAACGGCTGCTCAGGGATCAGCGTCATGTGAGCGCCCGACGCCAGCCCGGCATTCAGCGCGATCCAGCCGGCGTGACGGCCCATCACCTCGACGAGCATGACCCGTTGATGTGACTCGGCGGTGGAATGCAGGCGGTCGATGGCCTCGGTGGCGACGGTCAAGGCGGTGTCGTGGCCGAATGTCACGTCGGTGCAGTCGATGTCGTTGTCGATGGTCTTGGGCACGCCGACGACGGGCACGTTCTCTTCGGACAGCCAGTGGGCGGCGGTCAGTGTGCCTTCACCGCCGATCGGGATCAACACGTCGATGCCGTTGTCGTCGAGCGTCTGCTTGATCTGGTCGAGCCCGGCGCGCAGCTTGTCCGGATGCACCCGCGCGGTGCCCAGCATGGTGCCGCCCTTGGCCAGCAGCCGGTCGTTGCGGTCGTCGTTGTGCAGCTGGACTCTGCGGTCCTCGAGCAGCCCGCGCCACCCGTCCAGGAAGCCGACCACCGAGGAGCCGTAGCGGGAGTCGCACGTGCGTACCACTGCGCGGATCACCGCGTTCAGGCCCGGACAGTCGCCGCCGCCGGTGAGGATTCCAATGCGCATGTGGCCCATCTTGCTACCTGCCCCGGGCCTGCGCGAGCAGACGCAGAATCGCACTACCGAGCGCGGGATTGTGTGATTTGGTGTCTGCTCGCCGAGCGTCAGATCGCGGTCGGCAGCGGGCCACGGGCGGCCTCGTAGGCGGCTGCGACCCGGTACAGCCGGTCGTCGGCCAACGCCGGCGCCATGATCTGAAGTCCCACCGGGAGCCCGTCGTCGGGCGACAAGCCCGACGGCACCGACATCCCCGCGTGTCCGGCCAGGTTCAGCGGCAGCGTGCAGAGGTCGAACAGGTACATCGCGAGCGGATCGTCGACCTTCTCCCCCAGCCGGAACGCCGTGGTGGGCGTGGTCGGCGACACCAGCACGTCGACGTTCTGGTACGCCGCATCCAAGTCGCGCGCGATCAGCGTGCGCACCTTCTGCGCCTGGTTGTAGTACGCGTCGTAATAGCCGGCCGACAGCGCGTAGGTGCCAATCATGATGCGCCGCTTGACTTCTGGGCCGAAGCCTGCCGCGCGTGTCAGCGCCATCACCTCTTCGGCGCTGCGCGTGCCGTCGTCGCCGACGCGCAAGCCGTAGCGCATGGCGTCGAAGCGGGCGAGGTTCGACGACACCTCCGACGGCAGGATCAGGTAGTACGCCGCGAGCGCGTGCTCGAAATGCGGGCACGACACCTCGCTGACCTCCGCGCCGAGCTTCGTCAGCTGCTCGACCGCCGCGTTGAACGACTCCAGCACGCCCGGTTGGTAGCCGTCACCACGCAGCTGGCTCACCACGCCGATGCGCACGCCGGTCAGATCGCCTGCCGCGCCTGCTCGCGCCGCGGCGACGACGTCGGGCACCTCGGCTTCTACCGACGTCGAATCTTTGTGGTCATGCCCGGCGATCACCGCGTGCAGCAGCGCGGTGTCCAGCACGGTGCGCGCGCACGGACCGCCCTGATCCAGCGACGACGCGCACGCCACCAATCCGTAGCGCGACACCGTGCCGTAGGTGGGCTTGGCGCCGACGGTCGCGGTCAGCGCCGCCGGCTGGCGGATGGAGCCACCGGTGTCGGTGCCGATCGCCAATGGCGCCTGGAACGCCGCCAGCGCCGCGGCACTGCCACCGCCCGAGCCGCCCGGCACGCGTTGGACGTCCCACGGGTTGCGTGTGGGACCGAACGCGGAGTTCTCGGTCGAACTGCCCATTGCGAATTCGTCCATGTTGGTCTTGCCGAGGATCGGAATGCCCGCCGCACGCAGCCGCTGCGTGACCGTCGCGTCGTATGGCGAGCGCCAGCCCTCGAGGATCTTCGAGCCGCATGTCGTTGGCATGTCGGTGGTGGTGAACACGTCCTTGAGCGCCAGCGGCACTCCGGCCAGCGCCGACGGCAGCGCCTCGCCTGCGGCCACCGCGGCGTCCACGCGGGCGGCTGCGGCCAGCGCCGCGTCGGCAGCAACGTGCAAAAACGCGTGGTAGCGGTCGTCGGTGGCCTCGATCTGGTCGAGGCAGGCCTGCGTCACCTCGACCGACGACACCTCACCGCTCGCGATCTTTTCGGCCAGCGTCGCAGCATCCAGACGAATCAGCTCGGTCACTGCGGCTCCCCCAGGATTCGCGGCACCGCGAACCGCCCGTCGACAGCCTCGGGCGCCTCGGCCAGCGCCTGCTCCTGAGTGAGGCACGGCTCGACGACGTCGGGGCGAGTGACGTTGACGTCCTTGAGCGGGTTGCCGGTGGGTTTGACGTCGGTGACGTCGACGCTTTGCACCTGGCTGACGTAGCCCAAGATCGCGTCGAGCTGCCCGGCGAAGCTGTCGAGCTCGGTGTCGGTCAGCGCAAGGCGCGCCAGTTTGGCCAGACGGGCCACCTCGTCGCGAGAAATCTGTTGAGCCACGTTCGGACAGCCTAGTCAGGCGCCCCTCACCCGGCCTGCTTGGCCGAGGCTGCTGTGCGACAGTGTTGGCCGTGCCTTCCTATCTGCTGCGAGTTTCGCTGGTCGACCGACCGGGCAGCCTCGGCTCCCTGGCTGTGGCGCTCGGCTCGGTGGGCGCCGACATCCTCTCCCTCGACGTGGTCGAGCGACTCTCCGGCCTGGCCATCGACGACCTCGTCGTCGACCTACCGCCCGGCGCCATGCCCGACACGCTGATCACCGCGGCAGAAGCGCTCAACGGCGTTCGCGTGGACAGCATCCGGCCGCACACTGGGCTGCTGGAGGCACACCGCGAACTGGAGCTGATCGATCACGTCGCGGCGGGACGGGACCGGCGCAGCAAGTTGCAGATCCTCGCCGACGAGGCGCCGCGAGTGCTGCGCGTCGGCTGGTGCACGGTGGTGCGGTTGCACGACCATGGCTTCGAGCGGATCGTCGGCAGTCCGAGCTCTCCTGAGACGGTCGCCGAGGAGGCGCCGTGGTTGCCGCTCGACCACCCGGCCGCGCTGGACGGCACCGCCGACTGGGTGCCGCGCGTATGGCGTGACATGGACACCACGTTGGCAGCTGCGCCGCTGGGCGATCCGAACTGCGCGGTGCTGCTGGGCCGTCCGGGCGGTCCGGATTTCCGGCCGTCGGAGGTGGCCCGGCTGGGTTATCTGGCCGGCATCGTCGCGACGATCCTGCGCTAGCCCGTCACTCGCTGTTGTCGCCGGACGCGTTGGCGTCGTCGAGCAGCACCCGTAGCTTGTCGAGTGGGTCGCCGCTGCCCGGCTCGAGTTTGTTGGCGGCCGGCGACTGTCCGTCGACAAGCGGTAAGCGATCCGGCGAGACGCCGTTGAGCGCGCTCGGCCCCTGCGGGTCGGGTGCCGAGTCGCTGGGGCCGATCACCGGCACGGGCGGCCCGTTCGATCCAGGTGTTGGAGGCGGCGGCTGGGGCGCCGCGGCGGGCGGCGAAGTCGGCGGCGACGTTGGTGCACTCGGTGGTTCGGGAATCGGCGCAGACGTGGGAGTCAGCGACGTAGGTGGCGGCTGCGGCGGAAGCGCTTGCGGCGGCTGAGGCGGCGCGGCGGGTGGTGGTGGCGTCGTCAAAGCGGCGATCTTGCGGTCCAGTCGGTCCGGGGTGTCGGTCAGGACGGCGCGACGTTCGATGTTGGGATCGGTGCTGTCGCGAAAGCAGCCCGCAGGAGCGTCGGCAACCACCGCGCGTGCCTGTTCGTACCAAGCCACTGCGGCTTTGGTATCGCGGTCCCCGACGGCCCTGTCCCCCAACGTTTCTCGCACCAGCACCAGGTTGATACGGATTGGGCACGACTGCTGCCCGGTCACGCGGGGCAGCGCGCGGGCGAACGACTTCTCCGCGTCGGTCAACCGGCCCTCGAGAAGCTCGAGGTCCCCGTCGGCGAAGCCGGCTTTGGCGGGTTCGATGATCGCGAAGGTCTGCAACAAGGAGACGTCCGAGCGCAACGCGTCGAGGTTGTGCTGCGCGAAATCGCTACGCGCAGAGTTGCTTTTGATCACCAGGGTGATCATCACACCCGTTGCGGCGAGCATCACGACCACCACGGGTGCGGAGTACAGGAACAGACGCCGACGCAGCCTGCGCCGCGACGGCCCCGACTGAAACCACAGCCCGATGCGGGACAGCGGCGACCCGTCGGCTCTGCGCAATCTCATCGCGTCACTTTCGCTGAGAGGGTGTGACTCAACCGGTTGCGGCGGAATTCGCGCACAGTGGCAACGACCTCGACGAGAAGCAACGCGCATGCCAGCAGGGTGAATACCCAGTAGAGCTCGGTGCGTTCGATGACCCGGATGCGCTGGGATACCTGAGCTGAGGCATCGCCGGCGGTCGGCGGCAACGACGGAACCACCATCGCGATGTTGTTCTGGGGCGACCTGTGGAAGTACGGCACACCGAGGTGAGTGGCGACGGTCTTGAGCCGCGTCTCGTCGATCGCCGACACCACCGGTTGCCGCGTCTGTTCGTCGACGGCGTAGAGCGCTCCATTCGCGCCGATGCCCACCGGGATGAGGCCGCCGGCCTCGGTTCCGTATCCGAGCACTGCGCCACCGGCGATTGCACCGTCGGGCGGAGTGAACGCGGTCTGGCTCGCGTCCGAGCCGCCGGCACCTTCGCCGAAGTAGAACACCACGTTGTGCGAACCCGGGTACAGCTTGTGGGCCAGCTCGAGCTGACGGGAGAGCTCTTGCGCGGCGGCGCCCGAATTGACCCGGTGGACGGCGTCGCGCGGAACGACGATGTAGGGCGAGAGGCCTTTGAGCATGGACCGCAGGCTCCACACATCGTCGGAGAGCGGCCATTCCAGCGCAGCCTTGGCCGAGAACCCGATGACCGCGAACCGCGCACGCGGGAACTCGTCAGCCAGCGCGAGCGCGTCGGCCCGGATCGCGGACATCCTCGATTGCTCGGGCGCGTAGTCCTCGACCCGCGAATCGACCGACCGGTCGATCACCAAGAAGACGTTGACGTCCGGATCGGCGACGGCGTTCTGTCGCGTCTGCGGGCCCCGTTCGCCAGGTTCCAGACCGGGGCGGAACGCCGCGATGAACAGCAATAGAAGCGCCAAAGTCAGCCCGCTCCAACGCAATACGACACGCCGGTACCCGCCGCGTCCGGTGCGCACCAGCACCCGGTACAGGGCGACCATCCGGATCACCAGCACCAGACCGGTCAGCGCCAACAGCAGCTCCGGGCGCACGATGGGAAGGAACGTCATCGGCGCAACACCGCCAACGAGGTCACCAGCAGCGCCCCGCACACCACCGTGATCAGCAGCACCGTGTTCGGTGCGTCCCAGCTGCGCGCAGAGATCGTCTTGCCGCCGGGAGTGACCGCCTCCGGCGGGTGACTGCGGATCTCGTCGAGATATCCCGCCAGCGGCGACCCGTTCGCCGTTCCGGCACTACCCTGCGTGCCAACAGGGTTGTACGAGAAGAACTTTCCGCCGGTACCCGCAGTGATGCCCTTCAGGGTGTCGTCGGCGCCTGACGGCAGGTTCGGCGCGTCGGCGCGTGCGATCGCGTTGACCTGGACGCCTTGTCGGGCGGCCATCTCGGTGACCTGCTCGGCGGTGTACAGCGACGGCCTGCGCTCGTCGGAGCCGTGGAACGCGCTGTATCCGAGGTAGACGATCGAGCGGCGGTGAGTGCCCTTGTCCTCAGGCCGTGGGAAGCCCGTCATGCACAGGGCGAGAACGTCTTCGACGCTGCGGGCGTAGTCGACGTAGGTCACTGTTCTGGAGAATCGCGTGATGCCGGCATCGAGCGCCTGCACGTCGGCATCCGACATCGGCCGGTGGGCCTGGTAATCAGCTTGCAGCGCAGGTAGTTTCGCGAACTCGTCGAGCCGGCGGGACACGAAGTCGTGGTCACGGGTGAGCGGCAGCACCCGCAGTGTCGGCGACGTCACGCCCAGCCGTTGATCGGTGAATCCCTTTGAGGCACGGGCGAAGTACTGCAGAAAATCAGCCGTCGCCGGGTCGGTGACGGGTTGGCCGACACACAGCATGATGTCCTCAGGGAAAAGGGCGTCGAATTCCCGCACGGTCGCCGAATAGCCCTGTGGCCGCGACGCCGCCAGCAGCGCGGCTGCAAACAACGTGACGAGCAGCACGCCGGTGACGAGTACCGACAGGAAGTACGTGCGATACACGCGACGGTATGCCGGCAGCCGAGTCAGGCGTTCGACGTTGGCCAGCGGTCGCAGCCACCGCTGAACCTTGGTCATCGGGCTCATGGCAGCCGCCACGACGCATCCGGCCAGAACGACGACGCCGACGGCCAGCAGCGGCCACCACCTCAGGTCCACGCTGAGATCACCTGCTCGGCCGAGCGCCCGACCGCGTCGACGTCGACGGCCGCGTCGGCGACGTACTGGCCGTCGACCAGGACCGCCATCACCGGCGCAGCGGGCGCCAGCGGCCCGGCGCTGATCTCGTCGAGCGTCAGGTACTGGGCCCGAACACCCGTTGCGGCTGATAGAAAGCTGCGCAGCGTGCGGCTGATCGCTGCGCAGGCTTCCCGCGTGGCGATACGCCCGGCGCGGTGATCGGCGCGGATGCGCCCGATGGCCGAGACGAACTTGCGGCGCAGCACCCGGCCGTGGATGGCACGCAAGACAGGAAGCTGCCGCAGCGTAGCCGGCGGCAGTGTCCAGACATAAATCACCGACCACCACAGCAGCACTGCGGCGACGACCAACCCTGCCGCGACATACCACCACGGGGAGTACGGCAGCGGAGCGCCGATGTAACGCAGCAAATCGCGGTCAGTCGGCACGGCGGTTCCCCGCAGTCAGTGTGACGACGCCGCGCCGGATGCCGCCGCTGCCGGTGATCCTGGCGTGCCGGATGCGATGCCCGGACAGGAAACCGTCCAGTGCAGCCATCCGTGCTTCTTCGGCGGCATGGTAGGCGTGCACCACGCGCGGACCCAGCGTGGCACCGTTGAGTACGTATCGGCCGCTGGCCACGTCGTATCCGTCGTGCTCGTCCGCGGGGGTGCCGACCGCCGGCATGTCGGCGATCAGTGCCCAATAGACGTCGTGGCGACTGGCGAGGTCGGATAGAACCGCCGCCAACCGGTCGGAGATCTCCGGTTCGTCCGACACCACGACCAGCACCAGCCGCTTACGAAAGTTGTTGCGTACGTAAGTCAATTGCTCGATGACGTCGCTGCCGGCCGACGGCGAGGCGGTGAGGCCGACGAATCGCGCCAGCATGCTTTCCACGTGAGTTTCGCCGCGCCGGTTCGGAATTCGCGCCGAGCCGCGGGCGTCCCCGACCACCATGCCGATCTCGTCGTGCCGGCTGATCCCGATCAGCCCGATAGCGCCCATCACGTTGGCGGCGACATCGCGCTTGACCTCACCGCTGGGCGCGAGCGCCGACATGTTGTGTCCGGCGTCCGCGACCAGCACCATCTTGTGGTGGCGTTCGGTGACGAACCGCTTGACCAGCACGGAGCGCGACCGCGCCGACGCCTTCCAGTCGATGTCACGCACGTCGTCGCCGGCGACGTAGGGGCGCAGCTCGTCGAATTCCAGGCTGCGGGTGTGCAGCAGCGCGTAGTGTCCGCCTTCCAGCAGGCCTTTGGTGTCCGTGCCGAAATGGGTTCGAGCGCGGTTGAGCAGCTTGGTCATTCGGGCTAGGGCACCCGCACGGCGCGCAGGACGTTGTCGACGATCACGTCCGGGGTCACACCCTCGGCTCCGGCCTCGAACCCGAGGATCAGCCGGTGCCGCAACACGCGGTGTGCGACTTTTTTGATGTCGTCGGGCACGACGTGGTTGCGGCCGGACAGCACCGCGACCGCACGCGACGCCTTAGCGAACGCGATCGTGGCGCGCGGGCTTGCGCCGTATTCGATGAGCCTGGCCAGTTGCGGGCTGAGGTAGCGCGACGGGTTACGGGTGACGTCGACGAGCTGCGTAACGTAATGCACCAGAACGGGATCCATGTGGATGTTGCGGACAACATGCTGCAGCTGGCGCACTTGGTCAAGGCTGATCACCGGCGGGGTAGAGCCGTCGCCGTCGTACACCCCCGCGTCGATGCGGAACACGACTTCGGCTTCCTCCTGGGGCGACGGGTAGGCCAGCAGGTGCTTGAGCAAGAACCGGTCCGACTGCGCCTCGGAGAGCGGATAGGTGCCTTCCTGGTCGACAGGGTTCTGAGTGGCGACGACGAGGAATGGTTCGGGAATCTTGTGCACCTCACCGGCGATGGTGGTTTGGCGCTCCTCCATGGCTTCCAGCATCGCGCTCTGGGTTTTTGCGCTTGACCGGTTGATCTCGTCGAGCAGCACGATATTGGCGTGCACCGGGCCCAGTTGTGTGGTGAACGAATTGGTGGTCGCGTCGTAGACCTGAGTGCCCAGGATGTCGCTGGGCAACAGGTCCGGTGTGCACTGGATGCGGCGGAAGGTGCCGTGAATCGCGTTCGCCATCACCCGTGCCGCGGTGGTCTTGGCCAGCCCGGGCACGCCTTCCACGAGGACGTGGCCGCCGGTCAGCAGGCCGATCAGCAGTGACTCCTGCAAGCCGGACTGCCCGACCACCTTCGCCGAAAAGGCTTGTGAGACTGCGCCGATGATGCGGTACGCGAACTCCATCTCGTCACGGTTGGGCTGGACGCGCGTTGCGGTCATGGACACCTTTCAGGCTGGTGTGAAGGCGAGCGGGTTCTTGGTGAGGTCGACGGTTCCATTGATGAAATCCTTCGATTCGAGCTCGGTTGGCCCGTTGCGGCCGTTGGCGGCGAGGATGGCCCGCGTCGATCCCATCACTTGCGCCTGCATCGTGTACTCGTTGACGAAGATGTTGAGCTTGTCCAGGCCTTCGGCCGACTTGTAGCTCACCGAGCGGGGATCCACGCCGGCCGGATAGGTGTAGTTCTCGCAACCTGCGGCCGGGGTGGCCGAGAAGCAGCTGCGCAGCCAACCTTCGACGGAAGCGGCGATGGCCTTGCGACCTTGGCCATTCAACGTCACCTTGGTGTTCAGCCCGGTCCCGGCGTCACCGCCGCTCAGCGCTTCCAAGAACACCGGTTCGGCCTTGATGTCGATGTACGGATTCGACGACTTGATGTCCAGCGCACCCGGGAACACATACACGTTGTCGGCGCCGTTGGTGGGAACGCCGAAGATCGTGACGGTCTTCAGCGCTGCATTCTCGACACTGGGAGGGCTGATGGTCAACTTGATCGCAGCGGTGTCGAGCTTCCATTCGTCGCGAAACTGCTTGACCCACAGTTCAGTTCGTGAATCGGTACCACCGAAGCTCGCGGAGACTTCGACCTTGGCGCTGCCGAGTTCGTTCTTGTTGTCGTCGCCGGTGACGACGATGTCGGTGATCGGCGCCTTCTCGATCTGCTTCTTCAGGATCTCGTCGGTGAGGAACTGCTTCGACCCGGGGGTGGATCTGCCCAGAGCCAGTGCCGCGTCGGCGTCTCCGTGGGCGAGGGCGTCCATGTACGCCTGCACGGCGTCTTTGGCAGATCCGCCGCCCGACTTGCTGTTGCCCCCGGTGGTCAACACGATTGCGGCCACCACGACCGCGACGGCGAGCACCACCGCCGCGGTGAACAGCGTGACGCCCAGTGCCCTGCGTTTGCGTGGAGGCGGCGGCATTGCACCGCCCATCCATGGTTGCGCGGGCTGACCGAACGGCGGAATCGGCGGGTGCGGCGGCGTCGGCCCACCCGGCGGCAGCGGCGCACCCGGCGGAACCTGTGCACCCGGCGGGAGCTGTGCACCCGGCGGCATCGGCGGTTGAGCCGAGCCCCACCCTTGAGGCGGTACGCCGGTGGGCACAGGGCCCGGGTGTGGTGGCGGGCCGGCCGGCGTGGCGCCACCGACCGGATTCGGCCCGCCATATCGGCCGGGAGAACCGTCGTCTGGCTGCCCGCCCCACGGCGGTCCTGGGTAGGTCACGAATGTCACTCCGTTGCGCTCAGTGCGTTCTCATCTTCACAGTGGGGGGGTTCTGGCTGAGGTCAGCGTCGCCGTAGACAGCGGCATCGACCGTGGTCGTCACTGTCTCGCCCGATCGGGTTTGCGCGGTCAAGCCGAACTGCACGTCGCCAGAGAAGCTGACTGTCATCTCCTCGGCGTCGAAGTAGCCCACCGAGATCGGGCTGCTGTCGGGTTCGCTCCACTGTGCGGTGCCGTCGGCCAATCGCGGATCGAAGACCTCTTGCGGACAACCTTGCGGCTCAAGGGATTTCGATTTCGCACACGATGCCAGAGCGTTCTTGACGGCTTGCAGTGTCGCGGTGCGGCCGGCGTCGCTGATGTCGAACTTGAAGTTCGTCAGGACGGTGTCGAGGATGCCGGTCATCGAGTTCAGCAGAAGCGGCGGCCCGCTGACGATGATGTTGGGATTGGTGGTGCCGAAATCCACCCAGCCGGGGAACACGTACGCCACGCCGGATTTGGTCACCGGCTGGCCGAAAATCGTGAGCGTCTTCAATGCGGCGCGGTCGAGCGACACAAGCGGCTGGTTGAGGTCGATCTTCACGGCCACTTGCCGCAGCTTCCACCTTCCGTCCTTGCGGTCCAGCCACAACGTCTCGTCGGAGACGGTGTCGCCGAAAGTCGCGGCCACGTGCACCATGCCGATCGGGGTGTCGCTGCCCTGCGTCGAGTCGCTGAGGATTCTGATGTTGGTGATCGGCGCCTTTTGGAGCTGCTTCTTGAGGATGTCGTCGGTGAGGAACTGCTTGGAGCCCGGCTGATCGGCGCCGTAGGACAGCGCCTTGTCCGCGTCGCCGCGCGCCAGTGCCTGCAGGTAGCCGGTCACCACGTCGGCGGCGGAGCCGGCGGCCTCTGGCGATTCCGGCGAGGACCGCAGCGCAAAGATCACCGCCCCGACGACGGCAGCGATCACGACGACCACCACCAGCGCGATGATCAGTGGCTTCTTCGGCGACCGCGGTGGCTGGTACTGCGGTTGCATCGGCGGCTGAGCCGGCGCAGCGGGCCACCCCGGCGTCGGTGCGCCGAACTGTCCGGGAGCCCCCTGCCCCGGCGGCCCTGGCACGAGCTGAGGCGGCGGCCGCCACTGCGGAACGGGTTCGGCGGCCTGGTCGGACGGCGTCGGGGGCCCGACCGGATTGGGCCCTCCGTAGCTTTCGTGTGGCTGCGACGGTGGAACGGGACCGCTCAGGTCAACCTCCTCATTCGGCAATGCGCGCCGAGCCCGCGCAGCCGCGCCGCTCCACACCCTCGCCACCAGCGAAACATGCGACGCGGATGATTCTATGGGGCACCTGAGCGCCCGCGCTCACCAACTTGGCCGACGGCCTTCGCCGGCTAGGCCGACGGTGGTCCGTGCCGCAGCAGCTCACGGAAGCCCTCCTCGTCGAGGATCGGCACACCCAGCTCGACGGCCTTGTCGTACTTGGAGCCAGGTGAATCGCCGGCCACCACGAAATCGGTCTTCTTCGACACCGATCCGGAGGCCTTTCCGCCGCGGGCGATGATCGCCTCTTTGGCCTCGTCGCGCGAAAACCCGGTCAGCGAGCCCGTCACCACGATGGTCAGGCCCTGCAGCGTCGGCTCCACCCCCGCTTCGCGCTCGTCGGCCATCCGCACGCCTGCCGCGCGCCACTTCTCGACGATCTCTCGGTGCCAGTCGACGGTGAACCATTCCGTCAGCGCCGCCGCGATCGTGGGGCCGACGCCTTCGACCTCCGACAGCTGCTCTTCGGACGCGGCCATGATCGCGTCGAGACTGCCGAACGCGACGGCCAGTGCGCGCGCGGCCGTGGGGCCGACGTGCCGGATCGACAACGCCACCAGCACCCGCCACAGCGGACGGTCCTTGGCCTGCTGAAGGTTTTCCAGCAGCCGGGCGCCGTTAGCCGACAACCGGCCGTCTTTGGTCCGGAACAGGTCCGTGCGCAGCAGGTCGTCTTCGGTGAGCGTGAACAGGTCACCCTCGTCGGTGATCACGCCGGCCTTGAGCAGCGCGATCGCCGCCTCGTAGCCGAGGCCCTCGATGTCGAGCGCGCCACGGCTCGCGACGTGAAAAACCCGCTCCCGCAATTGAGCTGGGCATGATCGCGCATTGGGACAGCGAATGTCCGCGTCGCCTTCCTTGGCCGGCGCCAGCGCAGTGCCACATTCGGGGCAATGGGTGGGCATGACGAACTCGCGTTCACTGCCGTCACGCAGGTCGACGACGGGGCCCAGCACCTCGGGGATCACGTCGCCCGCCTTGCGGATCATCACGGTGTCGCCGATCAGCACGCCCTTGCGCTTGACCTCCGACGCGTTGTGCAGCGTGGCCAGCCCGACGGTGGAACCGGCGATGCGCACCGGGGTCATGTACGCGAACGGCGTGACCCGGCCGGTGCGTCCCACGTTGACCCGGATGTCGAGCAGTTTGGTCTGCGCCTCCTCGGGCGGGTACTTGTAGGCCACCGCCCACCGCGGCGCGCGGGAGGTGGCGCCGAGCCTGCGTTGCAGCGCGACGTCGTCGACTTTGACGACCACACCGTCGATTTCGTGCTCGACGGTGTGGCGGTGTTCACCCCAGTAGGCGATCCGCTCCTGAACGGCGTCCAGTCCGCGCACGCGGCTGGTGTGCGCGGAGACCGGCAGCCCCCAGGCTTTCAGCGCGGTGTAGGCGTCATGCAGACTCTGCGGACTGAAACCTTCGGTGTAGCCGAGTCCGTGGCAGACCATGCGCAGTTTGCGTTTGGCGGTGACCGCCGGGTTCTTCTGCCGCAGGGAGCCGGCCGCACTGTTGCGCGGGTTGGCGAACGGCGCCTTGCCCTCCTCGACGAGTGCGGCGTTGAGGTTCTCGAAGTCCGCGATCCGGAAGAAGACTTCGCCGCGGACCTCCAGCACCCGTGGCATCGGGAATTCGCTTGAGCTACTGAGTCTTTCAGGCACATCGTCGATGGTTCTGGCGTTGAGAGTGACGTCCTCGCCGACGCGGCCGTCGCCGCGGGTGGCCGCTCGTTCGAGTCTGCCGTCGCGATACACCAGCGCCAGCGCGACACCGTCGACTTTCAGTTCGCACAGGTAATAGGGGTCGCGGCCGATCTCGGTTTCCACCCGGTTGGCCCACGCGATGAGTTCGTCGGTGTTGAAGACGTCGTCCAAAGACAGCATCCGCTCGAGGTGCTGCGCCTCGGTGAAGTCGGTGGCGAAGCCCGCTCCCCCGACGAGCTGGGTGGGTGAGTCGGGAACCCGAAGCTCCGGGTAGCGCTCCTCGAGGGCGACGAGCTCGTTGAACAGCCTGTCGAACTCCGCGTCCGAAATGATCGGCGCATCCTTGACGTAGTACCGGAATTGGTGTTCACGGACTTGGTCGGCCAGGTCCTGCCACCGCCGCCGCACGTCGGGGTCGACTGGATCGACCTCCGGTGTTGCCTCTTGCGCCACTCTCGCAGGCTATCGGAGCACTCCGACAACCCACCCGGGCGCCGATACGCTGTAGCCGTGCCGCATCCGGTCATGTTCCGCGACGACGACTTCGGCCTGCGCGAACTGCGCGGCATCGCGCTGAGCTTTCCGGGCGCGTTCGAGAAGGTCTCGTGGGGCCGGCCGGTGTTCTGCGTTCCGAAGATCTTCGTGATCTACGGCGGCAACGCGAAAGGACCCGACGGCATGGTCGCATTTCCGTATTCGATGCTGGTCAAGGTCGACGAGGTGGACCGGGCCGCCCTCGAGCAGGACAGCCGCTTCTTCTACCCGGCGTACATGGGTCCGCACGGGTGGCTGGGGATGGATTTCTCGGCCGGCAGGGTCGACTGGGGCGAAGTGCGCGAACTCGTCGACGCGTCCTACCGGCTGGTGGCGCCGCGCAAGCTGGTCAAGGAACTCGACAGCCGCTAGATCGCCTCCGGGTCTTCGGCAAGCACGTCAGCGACTTTCTGCGTCAATTCCGTTGCGGTGCGGGCCCATTCGATGTCCGCGCCGGCCAGGCCGCACGACGGCGTCACGCCGACGCGCCGCGCGAGGATCTGCCGCGCAAATCCCAGCCGGTCGGTGATCCTCGCCGCTGCTTCGGCCAGTTGCTCAGCCGAGGGCCTGCGCTGCGGGGTGACCGACGGCACCAGGCCCAGCAGCACTGTGCGTCCGCTGTCGAGGAATTCGGCGAGGCCGTCGACGTGGTCCTGATCCAAGCGGGACCAGTCGATACTCAGCGCCGCAATCCTGCTGCGCTGCAACACTTCCCACGGTAGCTCGGCGGCACAGCAGTGCACCGCGACGTCATCGCCGGCCGCGGCGGCACACGCGTCGAGCAGATCCACCGCCTCCGTCTGCTCCACCGGCGCAACCGGCGTCAACGCGGTGACTCCGGCCAGCGTGCCGGCCACCGCCGCCGGCAGCGACGGCTCGTCGAGTTGCACGACCACCGGGCAGTCGAGACGTCTGCCCACCTCCCTGCGATGCGCCGCAAGGCCCTCCGCCAGCGACGCCGTCACGTCCCGCAGCGCACCGCGGTCCGTGATCACCCGGTGTCCGCCGGGCAGTTCCAACTGTGCGGCCAGCGTCAGCGGCCCGGGCGCCTGCACCTTGAGCGCGCGGTCGCCGCCGCGCAGACCGGCCCGTTCCCACGCTTCTTCGAGCGCGTCGATGTCCTCGTTCAGCAAGCTGCGCGCACGCCGGCTGACGGCACCGGGCCGGGCCGCCACCCGGTATCCGCGGGGTGTGGTGTCGATTGCGATGTCGACCAGCAGCGCGCCAGCCCGTCCGATCATGTCCGCGCCGACACCGCGCGCCGGTAACTCCACCAGATGCGGCAACGAATGTAGCTCGCCGACCACCACTTCGGCGGTCTGCCGCGCGGACGTGCCCGGCCAGGAGCCCACACCCGTGGCGGCGGCGAAAACGCTCATTGGCCAACACTATTGGATGGCGCCGGGATAGTCTGACCGCATCATGGCCCGACGCAGCCGCACGCTGCTTTGCTGCCTGGCCGCGGTGACGCTCGCCAGCGGCTGCACCAACATGGTCGGCGGTATCGCATCCATGCCGCCGACCGAAGGTCCTTATCTCGACGGCATGGACGTCGACGACCTCCTGCTCACCACATCCGAGCTGCGCGACATCACCGGCGCCGGCACTGACCTCAACGGCATCCCAGGTATGGATTCCCGATACACCGTCGACGACGAACAGCTCGTCCAATCCGCGCCGGCGCCTTGCCATTTCGTGTTTCTCGAAAGCCAGGTCTTCGGACCGGACGTCAAGCAGTTCCACAAGACAAGCTTTCAGACGCCGCCCAGGTCGGCACTGCTGTCCGAGGCGGCCGCCGCGTACGCCGATGCCGCCGCCGCCCGGCGCGCATTCGACAACCTCACCGGTCAGGTGCAGGCATGCGGCGACACCCCGTCCGGGTACGCCTTCGTCGACGAATGGACCACCGACGACCACACGTTGCAAGCCGAAAGCCTCGGTGACTGCGGGCGCATCTACCGGCTCGAGTCCACGGTGCTCATCGAAGTCACCTACTGCGGCTATAGCCACGTGGTGCCCAACTTGGTCGCCGCACGCATCGCGGCGCGGGTGGGCACTAGGTGATCGTCGCGCTGCCGATGACTTCGTCGCCGTCCGGGTCGCGACGGTAGAGCACCATGGTCTGACCCGGCGCCACCCCCCGCAGCGGCGTGCGCAACCGCGCCTCGAGCTCATCGCCCACCAGCTCGGCCACCGCGTCGACCACGCCGCCGTGGGCGCGCACCTGCACCTGGCACTCGACCGGCCCCGCCGGAGCCGCACCCGAGGTGAACACCGGCCGCTCGCCACGCACGTGCCAGACGTCCAGGTCGGCGGCCTCGCCGACTGTGACCGTCGCGGTGCGGGCGTCGATCGCAGTCACGTAGCGCGGCCTGCCGTCGGGCCCCGGTCCGGCGATGCCCAAGCCCTTGCGCTGGCCGATGGTGAACCCGTGTACGCCCTGATGGTGGGCGAGCACCGTCCCGGCCCGGTCGACGACCGCGCCGCGGCGCAGGCCGATACGCGACCCGAGGAATGCACGCGTGTCACCTGACGGGATGAAGCAGATGTCGTGGCTGTCCGGCTTGTCGGCGACCGCGAGCCCCCTCGCGGCGGCTTCGGCGCGTATCTGCGGCTTCGGGGTGTCACCGACCGGAAACAGCGCATGGCGCAACTGTTCTGCGGTGAGCACGGCCAGCACATACGACTGGTCCTTGTCCGCGTCGACGGCCCGCCGCAACCGCCCTGCCGACAGCCGCGCATAGTGGCCCGTGGCCACCGCGTCGAACCCCAGCGCCAACGCTCGTGCGGCCAGCGCGGAGAACTTGATCTTCTCGTTGCAGCGCACACACGGGTTGGGCGTCTCACCTCGCGCGTACGCCGACACGAAGTCGTCGATCACGTCCTGCTTGAAGCGATCCGCGAAGTCCCAGACGTAGAAAGGAATTCCGAGCTTGTCGGCGACACGGCGCGCATCGCCGGCATCTTCTTTCGAGCAGCAGCCTCGCGAGCCAGTGCGCAGAGTTCCCGGCGCCGACGACAACGCGAGATGCACTCCGACCACGTCGTGGCCTGCGTCCACCATCCGCGCGGCGGCCACCGACGAATCCACACCACCGCTCATTGCGGCGAGCACTCTCATTTCGCCCCCGCGCTGGCCAATGCCGCCTGCCGGGCCCGCGCCACCGCGCCGGGCAAGACGTCGAGCACCGCGTCGACGTCGTCGACAACGCTGGTACGCCCCAGCGAGATCCGGATCGAGCCTCGCGCCGATGCGGTGTCGGCGCCCATCGCCAACAGGACATGGGACGGCTGCGGGACACCTGCGGTGCAGGCCGACCCGGTGGAACACTCGATCCCGTTGGCGTCCAACAACATCAGCAGAGCATCGCCTTCGCATCCGGTGAACGTGAAGTGCGCGTTGCCCGGCAGCCGGTACTGCCGAGAGCCGTTGAGCCGCACGTCGTCGATCGCCGTCAGCACCCCGTCGATGAGGCGGTCACGCAGCCCCGTGAGCTTCTCGCAGTGAGCCCGCAAGCCGTCGACCGCAAGCCTGGCCGCAACGGCCATTCCGACCGTGCCCGCGACATCGGGTGTGCCCGAACGCACGTCGCGTTCCTGGCCGCCGCCGTGCAGCAGCGGCACGCACGGGATGTCGCGGCGCAGGACCAACGCGCCGACCCCGGTGGGGCCGCCGAACTTGTGCGCGGCGATGCTCATTGCCGACAACCCGCTCGCGGTGAACGAGACCGGCAGCTGGCCGATCGCCTGAACCGCGTCGCTGTGCATCGGCACCTCGAATTCAGCTGCAATCGAAGCTAATTCGTGGATCGGCATGATCGTGCCGACCTCGTTGTTGGCCCACATCACCGAGACCAGTGCGACGTCGTCGTGCGACTGCAATGTCTCGCGCAACGCCGACGGCGACACCGAACCGTCGGACTCTGTAGGCAACCACGTCACCTGCGCGCCCTCGTGCTCGGCCAGCCACTCGACCGCGTCGAGGACGGCATGGTGCTCGACGGCGCTGACGACGATCCGGCGGCGGCGCGGATCAGCGTCGCGTCGCGCCCAATAGATTCCCTTGACGCCGAGGTTGTCGCTTTCGGTGCCGCCCGCTGTGAAGACGACCTCCGATGGTCGGGCACCGAGCTTGTCGGCGAGCAGCTCCCGCGACTCCTCCACCGTGCGGCGGGCGGCACGACCTGCGGAGTGCAGCGACGAAGCGTTGCCGACGGTCGCCATCACAGCCGTCATCGCCTCGACGGCATCGGGATGCATCGGGGTGGTGGCGGCGTGGTCCAGGTACACGGGGGCAGACCTCATGGCCCGTCCAGCTTAGCCGTCGTCGGCAATTCCCCGACTGGGCCGCTCAGGCCGCCAGTGCGTGCCCGTGGCGCGAGGTTTGCGTGCGGCGCACCGCGCGTTGGCAACGCCGGGCAAGGTCACGGCGGTCGTCGCGCGGCAATTGCAGCGCACCGACATACACGTGTGCGACGGTCCTCGGAGCCGACAGCACGCGGCGCAAGGACCGGCCGAGGGTGTCGTCGCCGACGAACGCGGGGATCGTCGACGGGCGGCCGTCACGGTGGTGGTAGCGCAGTCGCAGCGGCTGCACGGGCCGGCCCGCGTCGATTGCGGCCTGGAACATCGCCGGCCGAAAGCGCCCGTTGGCCAGCCCGCACCAGGTGGTGCCCTCCGGGAACGCGACCACTGTCCGGCCCGACCGCAGCCGGGCCGCCACAGTGCCCACGACGGCGGGCAGTCCGCGCAGCTGCGCACGGTCGATCGGGATGACGTTCATCACACTCGCGAGGGCGCGCAGTGCCGGCCAGCGAGTGAGTTCGGCTTTCGCGACGAAGTGACCCGGCATCAGCGCCGAAATCACCAACACGTCCAGCCACGACACGTGGGGGCTGACCACCAGCACGCCGGCGACATTGCGGATCGGTCCGCCCGTGGTGGTGACATGCACACCCATGCAGCGCAGCACGGTTCGCAGATACAAGCGCACAGGCGCGGACCAGATCAACAGCACGGGAACCAGTGGCAGCAGCAGCGACACGAACACGCACCGGTACGTCGCACGCCACGCTCGCAGTGTGCGGCTGCTCTGCTGCTGTACGCAACGCTCGTCGCACGTGGCGCGCGGCAGCCAGCCGTGCGTCATCGGGCCGCCATGGCGGTGGCCGCAGCGACCGATCGCAGCCGTTTAAGATAGCGGGTGTCGGCCTGGCGTTTGTCCAGCAGCGCCATGAAGTCCGCGACCCCGAAGTCCGGGTCGTAGGCCGGCTCGCCGCAGATCCTCGCGCCGAGCCGCAGGTAGCCGCGCATCAGGGGCGGCACCTGCGCCTGCGGTGGCACTGAAAGCGGGTTTAACGGCAGCGGCCGATACGGCCGCACGCGATAGTCGCACCCATACCGCTGCAGGACGGCGTCGCGGACGCCACGGGCATGCGCCAGTGGCACCGAGACGCAGCCGGTCACGTAGTTGTAGCCGCAGCGGTCCAGGTACGCCAGGATGCCGGCCCACATCAGCAGCACGACTCCGCCGTTGCGGTGGTCGCCGCGAACGACGGCACGGCCCATCTCCACCAGCGACGGACGCAGCGGGTCGAGGGCGCGGACGTCGAATTCGGTCGCGGTGTAGAGGCCGCCGGCGGCGATGGCACCGGCCGGCGGCAGCATGCGGTAGCAGCCGACGAGCTCGCCTGAAGTGTCCTCGCGCACCAGGAGGTGGTCGCAGTACTCGTCGAAGCGGTCGGCGTCAGTGCTCGAGATCAGCCGAAACCCCGGCTCGTCGGCGAACACCTCGTAGCGCAGCTGCTGCGCGTCTTCGACGAGGCGGGGGTCGGTGGTCAGCAGCAGCGTGTATTGCGGGGCGGCTGTCGAGGAGTCGGAATCGGTGGCCAGCAGGACAGATGCAGCGGTCATGGCTGCACCGTGGCTGAGCAGCCTCTCCCACGGACAGCCGTGGGGTGACGTGTCCGTGCACACCCAGTGACGATTTCGGGGCGCTTTCCAACGCTGAGCGTGGGAAAGCGCCCCGAAACCGCTTGAGGATCAGCCCTTGCGGGCTTTGACCGCCTCGGTCAGCTGCGGCGCGACCTTGAACAGGTCGCCCACCACGCCGTAGTCGGAGATCTCGAAGATCGGCGCCTCTTCGTCCTTGTTGACCGCGACGATCGTCTTGGACGTCTGCATGCCGGCGCGGTGCTGGATGGCCCCGGAGATGCCGAGCGCGATGTACAGCTGCGGCGACACGGTCTTGCCGGTCTGGCCCACCTGGAACTGGCCCGGGTAGTAGCCGGAGTCCACCGCGGCGCGCGATGCGCCCACCGCCGCGCCGAGCGCGTCGGCCAGTTCCTCGACCACATGGAAGTTCTCGGCGCTGCCGACGCCGCGGCCACCGGCGACCACAATGCTGGCTTCCGTGAGTTCCGGACGGTCGCCGGCCACGGCCGGCTCGCGCGAGGTGATCTTGGTCGCGTTCTCCGGCGGCTGCGGCACCTCGACGTTGACCACCTCGCCCGCGCCCTCGCTCGGCTCGGCGTCGATGGCGCCTGGCCGCACGGTCATCACCGCGACGTCGCCTTCGACCTGCGCTTCGACGGTGAACGCGCCACCGAAGATCGAGTGCACACCCTTGTTGCCGGGCTGCACGTCGACGACGTCCACCAACACACCGCTGCCGATGCGCGCCGCCAGGCGGCCCGCAATCTCCTTGCCGTCAGCGCTGGCGGCCAGCAGCACGGCCGACGGGCTAACCGACTCCACAAGGGAGGCAAGCACATCCAGCTGCGGCACCAACAGGTAGTTGTCGACGAAGTCCGCCTCCGCGACGTAGATCTTCTGTGCCCCAGCCGCTTTCAGCTCGCCGATCAACGGCTCTGCGGTACCGGGCGCGCCGACGACAACTGCCGACGGCTCACCCAATTTCCTTGCGGCGGTGAGCAATTCGGAGCTCACCTTCTTGAGGGCACCCTCCGCGTGCTCGATGAGTACAAGTACTTCAGCCATGAATGATCGCTGCCTTCTCTCAGATGCTCTTAGGTGCTTCTAGATGATCTTCTGCGAAATCAAGTACTGGGCGATCTTGTTGCCGCCCTCGCCGTCGTCTTCGACCTTCTCGCCCGCGGTCTTGGGCGGCTTGGGCGCCGAGGACAGCACCTTCGAGCCGGCGTTGGCCAGACCCACTTCGTCAGGCTCGACGCCGATGTCGGCCAGCGTCAGCGTGGTGACTTCCTTCTTCTTGGCGGCCATGATGCCCTTGAACGACGCGTATCGCGGCTCGTTGATCTTCTCGGTGACGCTCACGACGGCCGGCAGCGACGCCTCGAGGGTGAACACCCCGTCGTCGGTTTCGCGCTCGGCGGTGACCTTGCCGTTCTCCACCGTCAGCTTCCGCACATGGGTCAGCTGCGGCAGGCCCAGGTACTCGGCGATGATCGCCGGTACTGCGCCCCCGACACCGTCGGTCGCCTCGTTGCCCGCGATCACCAGCTCAGTGCCCTCGATGGTGCCGAGCGCCTTGGCCAGCACCCAGCCGGTCTGCACCATGTCGGAGCCCTTGATCCCGTCGTCGAGCACGTGCACGGCCTTGTCAGCGCCCATCGACAGCGCCTTCCGGATGGCCTCGGTCGCACGCTCGGGGCCGGCGGTCAGCACGGTCACGGTGCTCTCCGTACCGTTGGCGGCCTCTTTCTCCTTGATCAGCAGCGCTTCTTCGACAGCGCGCTCGTTGATCTCGTCCAGCACCGGATCGGCGGCGTCGCGGTCGAGCGTGAAGTCGTCTTTGAGTTTGCGCTCCGACCAGGTGTCAGGGACCTGTTTGATCAGGACCACGATGTTCGTCATGGGTGTGGTTTGCCCTCCTCGAATAAGCCGGCGTAGGACCGGCCGCGCCCAATAGTGCGGATATGTCCGATTCGACCGCACGCCGTGTTACTGGCGGGTAACTTTGCGTGGTTCGCCTGTACACCATATCGGGTCGTCGCAGGTCGCCTGACTGCGCGTGCCTGCTACCTCTCCCGAACAACCTGATTAGCGTTAGCCTGCGATGCGATGAGCGCACACGACTCCTTGGCCCTGACCGGCGAGCGCACGGTGCCCGGCGTGGCCGAGGAGAACTACTGGTTCCGCCGCCACGAGGTGGTCTACCGGCGGCTGGTCGAGCACTGCCGCGATCGTGACGTGCTGGAAGCCGGCTGCGGAGAAGGCTACGGCGCCGATCTGATCGCCGACGTGGCCGCAAGCGTGATCGGGCTCGACTACGACGAACTCACCGTCGCCCACGTGCGCGCCCGCTATCCCCGAATCGACGTGCGCCACGGCAACTTGGCGGCACTGCCGCTGCCGGACGCCGCGGTAGACGTGGTGGTCAACTTCCAAGTCATCGAACACCTCTGGGATCAGCCGCAATTCGTCGCCGAATGCTTTCGCGTGCTGCGCCCCGGCGGACTGCTGATGATGTCGACGCCGAACAGGATCACTTTCTCTCCCGGCCGCGACACCCCGGTCAACCCGTTCCACACCCGGGAACTCAACGCCGCCGAACTGACCGAGCTTCTCGAGGCCGGCGGCTTCACGGTCGAGTCGATGAGCGGGGTGTTCCACGGAGCGCGGCTGGCGGCGCTGGATGCCAAACACGGCGGCTCGATCATCGACGCGCAGGTGCGACGCGCGCTGGCCGACGCGCCCTGGCCCGCCGAGTTGCTGGCCGACGTGGCTTCGGTGAGCGTCGACGACTTCGAGCTGACGTCCGATCGTGATATCGACGACAGCCTGGATCTGGTGGCGATCGCGGTCCGGCCATGACCGACAACTCACCCCACCCCGACGTCGCCGCCCAGGTGGCTCCCCACCCGAATGTCGCCGCCGCAGCGGCTCCGGGCATGTTCACGTTGGTGCTGCACACCCACCTGCCATGGCTGGCGCACCACGGCCGCTGGCCGGTCGGCGAGGAGTGGTTGTACCAATCCTGGTCTGCGGCGTACTTGCCGCTGATGCGGGTGCTGCGGCGGCTGGCCGCTGAAAACCGCACTGGCCTACTGACTCTGGGCATCACACCGGTGGTGGCCGCCCAGCTCGACGATCCGTACTGTCTCGACGGCATGCACCACTGGCTGGCGAACTGGCAGCTTCGCGCGCTGGAGGCGACGACGATTCCGTCGTTGCGTCAGTTCGGAATCCGCGAGTATGCCGAGACCGAGGAGGCGCTCGACGATTTCGCGAACCTGTGGCGTCACGGCGCCAGCCCGCTGCTGCGGCAGCTGATCGACAGCGGCACCATCGAGTTGCTGGGCGGCCCGCTGGCGCACCCGTTCCAGCCGCTGCTGCATCCACGACTGCGCGAGTTCGCGCTGCGAGAAGGCCTCGCCGACGCCCAGCAGCGATTCGCACACACCCCGGCAGGCATCTGGGCTCCTGAATGCGCCTATGCACCGGGTATGGAATTCGATTATGCCGCAGCAGGAGTCGGCCATTTCATGGTCGACGGCCCGTCGTTGCACGGCGACACCGCGCTGGGCCGGCCGGTCGGCACCACTGACGTGGTGGCGTTCGGTCGCGACTTGCAGGTGAGCTATCGGGTGTGGTCGCCGAAATCGGGTTACCCGGGCCACGCCGCCTACCGCGACTTCCACACCTACGACCACCACACCGGGCTCAAGCCGGCTCGGGTGACCGGACGCAATGTGCCCGCCGACCAGAAGGCGCCGTATGACCCCGCGCGGGCCGAGCGGGCGGTCGACGCGCACGTGGCCGATTTCGTCGACGTCGTCCGCCGCCGCCTCGTCGCCGAGAGCGAACGGCTCGGCCGCCCCGCGCACGTCATCGCCGCATTCGACACCGAGTTGTTCGGGCACTGGTGGTACGAGGGTCCGATGTGGCTCGAGCGGGTGCTGCGGGCACTGCCGGCGGCCGGTGTGCGGATCGGCACGCTGCGCGACGCCGCGACCGCCGGGTTCGTCGGCTCCCCCGTCGAATTGCCGCCCAGCTCTTGGGGTTCCGGCAAGGACTGGCAAGTGTGGGCGGGCGAACAGGTGGCCGATCTGGTGCAGCTCAACGCGGAAGTGGTCGACACCGCGCTGACTACCGTCGACAAGGCGTTGGAGCAGACCGACGCACCGCACGCCCGCGACTTCGTCGCCGACCAGATCCTCCGCGAAACGCTGTTGACGGTGTCTAGCGACTGGCCGTTCATGGTCAGCAAGGATTCGGCCGCTGACTACGCCCGCTACCGCGCCCATCTTCACGCCCACGCAACCCGAGAGATCGCCGGCGCGTTGGCATCTGGGCGCCGCGACGCGGCGCAGCGGCTCGCGGACGGCTGGAACCGCGCCGACGGCCTGTTCGGCGCGCTCGACGCGCGCAGGCTCCCGCGGTGACTTCCCCGCCCCGCGAGCGTGCGTGTCTGCTCCGCGACACGCCGCAGCGCGCGTGCCACAGCGCACCCTCGCGGCCGACGAAGGTGCGCCAGTGAAGGTTTTGATGCTGTCGTGGGAGTACCCGCCGGTGGTGATCGGCGGCCTCGGCCGCCATGTCCATCACCTCGCGACGTCCTTGGCGGCGACCGGTCATGAGGTTGTGGTGTTGAGCCGCCGGCCTTTTGACACCGACCCGGCCACCCATCCCACCACCGACGAAGTCCATGACGGCGTGCGCGTCATAGCCGCCGCGCAAGACCCGCACGACTTCACGTTCGGCACCGACATGATGGCCTGGGTTTTGGCGATGGGCCACGCGATGGTGCGGGCCGGGCTCGCGTCGCGCTTCACTCCGGACGTTGTCCACGCGCACGACTGGCTGGTAGCGCACCCCGCGGTTGCCCTCTCCGAATTCCTCGACGTGCCATTGGTCTCCACCCTGCACGCCACAGAGGCCGGCCGGCATTCGGGATGGCTCAACGGGCGGGTCAGTCGTCAGGTTCACGCGTTGGAGTACTGGCTGGCTCATCAGTCCGACGAGCTGATCACGTGTTCGGCGTCGATGCGTGAGGAGATCACCACGCTGTTCGGCCCCGACCTGCCGGATGTGAGTGTCATCCGAAATGGGATCGGTTCCAGCACTTGGCCTTTCGCGCACAGGAAGCTGCGCAGTGGACCGGCGCGGTTGCTGTTCGTCGGCCGGCTGGAATACGAGAAAGGCGTCCACGATCTCATTGCCGCCTTGCCGCGGATCCGGCGGACCCATCCGGGCACCACGCTGAGGATCGCAGGCGAAGGCACACAACAGGATTGGCTCGTCGAACAGGCTCGACGCCATCGAGTGCAGAAGGCTACGGTATTCCTCGGACATCTCGACCACAGTCAATTGCTCCAAGAGCTGCACGACGCCGACGCGGTCGTGTTGCCCAGCCACTACGAACCGTTCGGCATCGTCGCGCTCGAGGCAGCCGCCGCCGGCGCGCCGCTGGTGACGTCGAACGTGGGCGGCCTCGGTGAGGCAGTGATCGACGGTCACACTGGAATGTCTTTTGTCCCAGGAGATGTCGCGGGATTGGCGATGGCAGTGCGCCGCGTGCTCGACGATCCGGTTGCCGCGCAGCACCGAGCAGACGCCGCACGGCAACGGCTCACGTCCGACTTCTCCTGGAGCACCGTCGCCGACGAGACCGCACAGGTCTACATGGCCGCCAAACGCCGTGAGCGCCAACCACTGGCGCGGCCCGTCATCGCCGAACGGGCATTGCCCGACCGCTAGTTCCGCGCGGGACGATTCGATCGGCGTCGAATCGTTCCGGCCATACCGTGCGGGTATGGGCACCAACAGAATCACGTACAGCTCGATCGTGACGTTGATCGCGGCATACCTCGGACTGTTCGTCGGCCTGATCGACGCGAATGCGGTGAACCTGGCACTGCCTGCGATTCGCGCGGACCTGGGTGGAGGAATCTCCGGAGCGCAGTGGACGATCGACGCCTACAACGTGGCGTTCGCGGCCGTGCTGTTGACGTCGGGATCGGTCGGTGATCGCTTCGGCAGGCGCGCCGTGCTGCGCGTGGGCCTGCTGGTCTTCGTTGCCGCGTCGCTGGGTTGCGCATTGACGCCTTCCCTGCCGTTGCTGCTTGCCGCCCGCGCGGTGCAGGGCCTGGGGGCCGGACTCATGCTGCCGCAAGGCTTGGCCATCGCGGCCCACGCCTTCCCTGATGCGGCGGACCGGGCCAGAGCGACGGCAGCATGGGCGGTGGCGGCAGCCAGCAGTACAGCGTTGGGCCCGGTGCTGGGCGGCGTACTCACCGACACGCTGGGTTGGCGGTACATCTTCTGGCTCAACGCTCCCGTCGGCGTTCTGGCTTTGGTGATGACATACCGCCATCTGTCCGAATCGCGCGATCCCGATGCCGGCCGAATCGACCTGCCGGGGCAGGTGTTCGCGATCTCGAGTCTGGCGACGCTGACGCTCGTGCTGGTCGAGGGCCGGACGATGGCGCCGGCATGGGCGGCCGCACTGGCGCTGCTTGCCGTGGTGTGCGGCGGGGCGTTCGTCTGGACGCAGCAGCGGGGAGACGATCCGATGCTCCCTTTGCACTTGCTGCGCAGCCGCCCCCTGATCGCGGCGTTGGCCGCGACGGTAGCGATGACATTCGGCACTTACGGCATGCTGATGATCAATAGCTTTGCGTTCCAACAACAACGCGGCGAAACCGCGTTGGCGACGGCTGTCGAATTCCTGCCGATGCCGCTCACATATCTGGCGCTGGTCCCGCTGGTCAACGTCGTGGCGCAGCGGACCGGTCCGAGGCTGCCGATGGTCGCCGGTCTGGGTCTGATGGCAGCGGGCATGTTCCTGTATGCGATCGCCGGACCGAACGGCCGGCTGTGGGTGCTGGAAGTGGGTTTCGTCTTGACGGGTGCAGGGCTGGCGTTGAACACCGCTCCGGCTGTCGCGTTGGCCATGGCCTCGATCCCGGTCACCCGCGCCGGTCTCGCGTCCGGTGTGGTCAACCTGGCCCGGCTGATCGGCATCACGGTCGGTGTTGCCGCGCTGGGTACGGTGATGGCACTCGGCGGGGTGTGCGCCGCCCTGGCGGCGGGCGGAGTGGTCGAAGTGGCGGCGGCGGTCGTCGTCCTGCGGTGGGTCACCCGCCGGGCGGCCCCCGCGCCGGACAGCAAGGAGACGTGCCATGCGTGACGCAGCCGAACTGCCGTCGGTCGGTGACGCGGACATCGCCGCGGTGGCATCGCTATTCGCCGATTCCGCGCGTTGCGCTGTGCTGCTGGCGCTGGACGACGGGCGCGCGCTGCCCGCCAGCGTTTTGGCTGAGGAGGCGGGAATCAGCAGGTCCACTGCCAGTAGCCATCTGACGAAGCTGACCGAGGCGGGTCTGCTGCGGGTCGAGACACACGGCCGGCACCGCTACTACCGGCTGGCCGGTCCGCATGTTGGCGAGCTGCTGGAGCACCTCGTCCGGCTGGCGCCTCCTCGGCCGGTCCGGTCGCTGCGGGAGGGCACCAAGGCGGCCCGATTGCGCTCGGCCCGAACGTGTTACGACCACCTGGCAGGACGCCTCGGCGTCGAGGTGATGACCAGCTTGCTGAGGCAGCAGGTGCTGATCGGCGGCGACGGCCGATTCGACGCCGACCGGGACAACCGAGACGCGCTCAGTAGCCCTGGCCGTGACGTCCACTATGAGCTGACGGACACGGGACGCAGCTTTCTCGCCGGGCTGGGAGTCGAAATCCCGGCGGGCAAAAGGCCGTTGATCCGGTACTGCGTGGACTGGACCGAGCAGCGCCACCACTTGTCCGGCGCACTGGGCCGTGCGGTCCTCGATCGGTTCGTAGCCGCCGGCTGGGTGAAGCGGATGCCGCGCGGGCGGGCGGTCAAAGTCACACCGGACGGTCGCACGGCACTCGCCGACTGGTTCGGCATCGACTGGATGGATTAAAGCGCCGAGACTCCCTGCGCCGAACGTGAACCCACGGCGGAATTTCGGC
>NZ_JCALDL010000019.1:0-1991 GCF_059812855.1 Mycobacterium sp. NGS35 | reverse complement strand
AGGCTCGTACCGCAGCTTCGTCAGCTGGCTGGCCGGGCGGGACCAGGCGGCCGCGCGCGCGGCATGGGCCGAGGTGCTGGCCGGGTTTGACACTCCCACCCTGGTGGGTGCACCCGGCCGACTGAGTCTGGGCCCGCGCGCGGCGCTCTCGCGTCAGCTCTCCCAGGCGACCACCACGGCGCTGGCTGAGCTGGCCCGAGGCCAGCACACCACCGTGAACACGGTGTTGCAAGCCGCCTGGGCGCAGATATTGATGGAGTTGACCGGCAGCCACGACGTGGCGTTCGGCACCGCGGTGTCCGGTCGTCCGCCTGAACTGGCCGGTGCGGAGTCGATGGTCGGCTTGTTGATCAACACCGTGCCGGTGCGCGCGAACGTCACGGCGACAACGACGACGGCGGGGCTGTTGAAGCAGCTGCACCACTTCACCAACCGCACCCTGGAACATCAGCATCTGGCGCTGCCGGAGATCCACCGCGTCACCGGTTTGGATCAGCTGTTCGACACGCTGTTCGTGTTCGAAAACTATCCAGTCGACGCCGCCACGTTGGCGAGCTCCAACGGCCTGGGCATCACCGAGTTCAGCGGCAGGGAGGCCACCCACTATCCGCTGACTCTGCAAGCCCGGCCCGGCCTCCAGTTGAGCCTGCGCCTCGAATACGACGCCGACCTGTTCGCCGCCGACAGCATCGACGCACTCGTCGAGCGGTTGCGAAAGCTGTTGTGCGCCATGGCCGCCGACCCCAGCCGGCGGTTGTCGTCGATCGAGGTGCTGGACGCTGTCGAGCGTTCTCGGCTGGACGAGTTCGGTCACCGCGCGGTGCCGACCCAGTCGGCGGCGCCGGTGTCGATTCCGGTGCTGTTCGCCGAGCAGGTGACACGCAGCCCGCAGGCGGTGGCGCTGCGTTGCGACGGCCACGCGATGACCTACCGGGAATTGGACGAGGCGTCTAATCGCTTGGCGCACTTGCTCGTTGCCTGCGGAGCCGGACCGGGTGGATGCGTCGCCCTGCTGCTGCCCCGGTCAATCGACGCGGTCGTAGCGATCGTCGGAGTGCTCAAGACCGGCGCGGCGTACGTCCCGATCGATCTGGCGCATCCTGACGCGCGGATCGAGTTCATGGTCGACGACGCCGCGCCGGTCACGGCGATCAGCACATCGCATTTGCGGTCGCGGCTGGATGGCTGCGACGGGTTGGCGATCATCGACGTCGACGACCCGCGCATTCCGACCTATCCCGCGACACCGTTGCCGGCTCCGGCGCCCGACGATGTCGCCCACGTCATCTACACGTCCGGCACTACCGGCACCCCGAAAGGTGTTGCGGTAACCCATCACAACGTCACTCGACTGTTCCAGGGACTCGACGTCGGTTTCGCGATGGGGCCGGCACAGGTGTGGACCCAGAGCCACTCGTTGGCCTTCGACTTCTCGGTGTGGGAGATCTGGGGCGCGCTGCTGCACGGCGGGCGCCTGGTCGTCGTGCCGGAAACCGTCGCGGCATCTACAAAAGACCTGCGCGCCTTGCTGATTGACGAGCGCGTCACCATGCTCAGCCAAACGCCGTCGGCCGTCGCCCCGCTGACCCCCGCGGGCCTCGACGCAACAGCGTTGATGGTCGCCGCCGAACCCTGCCCACCAGAGGTGGTGGAGCGCTGGGCGCCGGGGCGGGTGATGGTCAACGGCTACGGGCCCACCGAAACGACGGTGTATGCCGCCATCAGCGCCCCGCTGGTCCCCGGCGCGGCGGTGGCGATCGGCTCGCCGGTGCCCGGGGCCGCCCTGTTCGTGCTCGACACCTGGTTGCGCCCGGTACCGCAGGGCGTGATCGGCGAGTTGTATGTAGCCGGCCACGGCGTCGGCGTGGGCTATGTGCGCCGGCCAGGGCTGACCGCATCACGGTTCGTTCCCTGCCCCTTCGGTGCTCCGGGCGCACGCATGTATCGCAGCGGGGACTTGGTGCGCTGGGCTCCCGACGGTCAGCTGCACC
>NZ_JCALDL010000018.1:0-5038 GCF_059812855.1 Mycobacterium sp. NGS35 | reverse complement strand
GGGGGTTGTGGTTGGTTTGGGTGTTGGTGTGGTTGCGTGGTGTGGGTAAGTTTTCGGCCGGTTAGTGCCAGTTCCCTGTGCGCATTGCTGCGTGTGTAGGTCTGGTCTATTGATCCCGTGGTCTGCGGGGGGCCTTATCCCACTTGTATGGGTGAGAAGCCTGGTCTTGGAGAAGGTTTCCCGCTTAGATGCTTTCAGCGGTTATCCTGTCCGAACGTGGCTATCCAGCGGTGCCCCTGGTGGGACAACTGGTGCACCAGAGGTTCGTCCGTCCCGGTCCTCTCGTACTAGGGACAGGTTTCCTCAAGCTTCTGACGCGCGCGGCGGATAGAGACCGAACTGTCTCACGACGTTCTAAACCCAGCTCGCGTGCCGCTTTAATGGGCGAACAGCCCAACCCTTGGGACCTGCTCCAGCCCCAGGATGCGACGAGCCGACATCGAGGTGCCAAACCATCCCGTCGATATGGACTCTTGGGGAAGATCAGCCTGTTATCCCCGGGGTACCTTTTATCCGTTGAGCGACACCCCTTCCACTCGGGGGTGCCGGATCACTAGTCCCGACTTTCGTCCCTGCTTGACATGTTCGTCTTGCAGTCAAGCTCCCTTGTGCACTTGCACTCGCCACCTGATTGCCGTCCAGGTTGAGGGAACCTTTGGGCGCCTCCGTTACGTTTTAGGAGGCAACCGCCCCAGTTAAACTACCCGCCAGGCACTGTCCCTGAACCCGGTTCAGGGTTCGAGGTTAGAAGCCCAATACGATCAGAGTGGTATTTCAACGACGACTCCGCCCACACTGGCGTGCGGGTTTCACAGTCTCCCACCTATCCTACACAAACCGTATCGGACTCCAATACCAAGTTGTAGTGAAGGTCCCGGGGTCTTTTCGTCCTGCCGCGCGTAACGAGCATCTTTACTCGTAGTGCAATTTCGCCGAGTCTATGGTTGAGACAGCTGAGAAGTCGTTACGCCATTCGTGCAGGTCGGAACTTACCCGACAAGGAATTTCGCTACCTTAGGATGGTTATAGTTACCACCGCCGTTTACTGGGGCTTAAATTCTCCGCTTCACCCTTGCGGGTTAACGGGTCCTCTTAACCTTCCAGCACCGGGCAGGCGTCAGTCCGTATACCTCGTCTTGCGACTTCGCACGGACCTGTGTTTTTAGTAAACAGTCGCTTCTCACTGGTCTCTGCGACCCCCACCAGCTTCCCCACGCACGGTGGTTCACCAGCAGGGGCCCCCCTTCTCCCGAAGTTACGGGGGCATTTTGCCGAGTTCCTTAACCATAGTTCTCTCGTACGCCTCGGTATTCTCTACCTGACCACCTGTGTCGGTTTGGGGTACGGGCCGTGTGTGTCCTCGCTAGAGGCTTTTCTCGGCAGCATAGGATCACCGAATTCGCCTCATCCGGCTATGCATCACCTCTCGGACGTATGTGACATCCGGATTTGCCTGGATGTCGTCCTACCGGTTTGCCCCAGTGTTACCACTGACTGGTACGGCTACCTTCCTGCGTCACCCCATCGCTTACCTACTACCAGAGAAGATCCCACGCAGCCGGCCGGCGCCGCACCCCGAAGGGATTGGTCACCGACCTTTTGGATGGTTAGTACCTCTGATTCGGCATGGACGGCCACACACGGGTACGGGAATATCAACCCGTTGTCCATCGACTACGCCTGTCGGCCTCGCCTTAGGTCCCGACTCACCCTGGGCGGACTGGCCTGGCCCAGGAACCCTTGGTCTTCCGGCGGGCAAGGTTCTCACTTGCCTTATCGCTACTCATGCCTGCATTCTCACTCCCCACCCCTCCACAACAGATCACTCTGCTGCTTCACCGAAATGGGGACGCTCCCCTACCCAAACCCACCTGACGGTGAATTTGCCGCGGCTTCGGCGGTGTGCTTGAGCCCCGCTACATTATCGGCGCACAATCACTTGACCAGTGAGCTATTACGCACTCTTTCAAGGGTGGCTGCTTCTAAGCCAACCTCCTGGTTGTCTTCGCGACTGCACATCCTTTCCCACTTAGCACACGCTTAGGGGCCTTAGCCGGCGATCTGGGCTGTTTCCCTTTCGACGCACGGAGCTTATCCCCCGCCGTCTCACTGCCACACTTGACTTGTCGGCATTCGGAGTTTGGCTGACGTCAGTAACCTAGTAGGGCCCATCGGCCATCCAGTAGCTCTACCTCCAACAAGAACCATGCGACGCTGCACCTAAATGCATTTCGGGGAGAACCAGCTATCACGGAGTTTGATTGGCCTTTCACCCCTACCCACAACTCATCCCCTCAGTCTTCAACCTAAGTGGGTTCGGGCCTCCACGCGGTCTTACCCGCGCTTCACCCTGGCCATGGGTAGATCACCCCGCTTCGGGTCCAGAACACACCACTACACCCCCACAACAGGGGATACGCCCTCTTCAGACTCGCTTTCGCTGCGGCTACCCCACCCGGGTTAACCTCGCGACATGTCCCTGACTCGCAGGCTCATTCTTCAAAAGGCACGCCATCACCCCACAACGGGGGCTTTGACGGCTTGTAGGCACACGGTTTCAGGTACTCTTTCACTCCCCTCCCGGGGTACTTTTCACCATTCCCTCACGGTACTGATCCGCTATCGGTCATCAGGAAGTATTCAGGCTTACCGGGTGGTCCCGGCAGATTCACAGCAGATTCCACGGGCCCGCTGCTACTCGGGTATTTGTGACAACAGATGACATGCTTTCGCCTACGGGATTCTCACCCTCTACGACAGACCATCCCAGGCCACTTCGACTAACACATCATTTTCTGACTGCCGCTTGAGCCGGCGGACCCAAGACCACAAACCCCACAACACCACACACACAACCCCCGCCGGGTATCACCATGCGCGCGGTTTAGCCATCCTCCGCGTTCGCTCGCCACTACTAACGGAATCACACTTGTTTTCTTCTCCTACGGGTACTGAGATGTTTCACTTCCCCGCGTTCCCCCCCACTGCCTATACATTCAGCAGTGGGTGACACGACATCACTCGTGCCGGGTTACCCCATTCGGACATCCTCGGATCCACGCTCGGTTGACAACTCCCCGAGGCATATCGCAGCCTCCCACGTCCTTCATCGGCCCCTGATGCCAAGGCATCCACCATGCGCCCTAACACACTTACACACACAAAAAACACTCAACAAAAAGCACAAAGACTAAACTTCAGCCTTTCGCTAGATGCTCGCAACCACTATCCAACACTCAAACACCACACCCCACCACCAAAGCGAGGCGACAACAGAACAGGCCTGTTGCCTCAGGACCCAACAGTGTGTTCGGTGAGCGCCGGCACCACATCCCCGACCGACGACTTCGCTTGCTGCGCACCCAACCCGGCGCCACTACAACGCACGGATCCCTCACGGCTGCACCCCCGCCCACTGCGAGAATGCCCACGTGGTGCTCCTTAGAAAGGAGGTGATCCAGCCGCACCTTCCGGTACGGCTACCTTGTTACGACTTCGTCCCAATCGCCGATCCCACCTTCGACAGCTCCCTCCGGCGAACCGGTTAGGCCACTGGCTTCGGGTGTTACCGACTTTCATGACGTGACGGGCGGTGTGTACAAGGCCCGGGAACGTATTCACCGCAGCGTTGCTGATCTGCGATTACTAGCGACTCCGACTTCACGGGGTCGAGTTGCAGACCCCGATCCGAACTGAGACCGGCTTTGAAAAGGATTCGCTCCACCTCACGGCATCGCAGCCCTTTGTACCGGCCATTGTAGCATGTGTGAAGCCCTGGACATAAGGGGCATGATGACTTGACGTCATCCCCACCTTCCTCCGAGTTGACCCCGGCAGTCTCTCACGAGTCCCCGCCATCACGCGCTGGCAACATGAGACAAGGGTTGCGCTCGTTGCGGGACTTAACCCAACATCTCACGACACGAGCTGACGACAGCCATGCACCACCTGCACACAGGCCACAAGGGAAACGACATCTCTGCCGCCGTCCTGTGCATGTCAAACCCAGGTAAGGTTCTTCGCGTTGCATCGAATTAATCCACATGCTCCGCCGCTTGTGCGGGCCCCCGTCAATTCCTTTGAGTTTTAGCCTTGCGGCCGTACTCCCCAGGCGGGGTACTTAATGCGTTAGCTACGGCACGGATCCCAAGGAAGGAAACCCACACCTAGTACCCACCGTTTACGGCGTGGACTACCAGGGTATCTAATCCTGTTCGCTCCCCACGCTTTCGCTCCTCAGCGTCAGTTACTGCCCAGAGACCCGCCTTCGCCACCGGTGTTCCTCCTGATATCTGCGCATTCCACCGCTACACCAGGAATTCCAGTCTCCCCTGCAGTACTCTAGTCTGCCCGTATCGCCCGCACGCCCACAGTTAAGCTGTGGCATTTCACGAACAACGCGACAAACCACCTACAAGCCCTTTACGCCCAGTAATTCCGGACAACGCTCGCACCCTACGTATTACCGCGGCTGCTGGCACGTAGTTGGCCGGTGCTTCTTCTCCACCTACCGTCACCACAACACACGCTGCGGCTTCGTCGATGGTGAAAGAGGTTTACAACCCGAAGGCCGTCATCCCCCACGCGGCGTCGCTGCATCAGGCTTGCGCCCATTGTGCAATATTCCCCACTGCTGCCTCCCGTAGGAGTCTGGGCCGTATCTCAGTCCCAGTGTGGCCGGACACCCTCTCAGGCCGGCTACCCGTCGAAGCCTTGGTAGGCCATCACCCCACCAACAAGCTGATAGGCCGCGGGCCCATCCCACACCGCAAAAGCTTTCCCCCACCAGGCCATGCGACCAGCAGGGTGTATTCGGTATTAGACCCAGTTTCCCAGGCTTATCCCAAAGTGCAGGGCAGATCACCCACGTGTTACTCACCCGTTCGCCACTCGAGCACTCCCGAAGGAGCCTTTCCGTTCGACTTGCATGTGTTAAGCACGCCGCCAGCGTTCGTCCTGAGCCAGGATCAAACTCTCCAAACAAAAACAGTCCAGAGAAAACATCTGGCAAAACAACACCACACCCACACACGGGAAC
>NZ_JCALDL010000017.1:0-67303 GCF_059812855.1 Mycobacterium sp. NGS35 | reverse complement strand
CCGATTTTTCGCACTGGGCTCACGTTCGGCGAGTAGCTCCACCGCCCAGCTGCCCTAGCGAGCCGCTTTCTTGCGTTCGATGTCGGCCAGCGCGGCGGCCATCTGCGCACGCTCTGCAGCCGAGGTCTCCCATGCCAGCTTGCGGTTCTTCACCACCTTGGCGGGGGCTCCGACCGCGATCGAGTAGTCGGGGACGTGGCCCTTGACCACGGCATGTGCCCCGAGCACGCAGCCGCGGCCGACGATCGTGCCCCGCAGCACCGTCACCTTCGCCGCGATCCACGTGTCCGGCCCGATTCGCACCGGGCTCTTGACGATGCCTTGATCCTTGATGGGCATGTTGACGTCGTCCATCCGGTGGTCGAAGTCGCAGACGTAGCACCAGTCAGCCATCAGCACCGAATCCCCCAACTCGATGTCGAGGTAGGTGTTGATCACGTTGTCGCGGCCGAGCACCACCTTGTCGCCGAACCGCAGCGACCCTTCGTGGGCGCGAATCGTGTTCTTGTCGCCGATGTGCACCCAGCGGCCGATTTCCAGCTGGGCCAGTTCGGGCGTCGCGTGGATTTCGACGTCCTTGCCGAGGAACACCATGCCGCGGGTGATGATGTGCGGGTTGGTCAGCTTGAACTTCAGCAATCGCCAGTACCTGACCAAATACCACGGGGTGTAGGCGCGGTTCTTCAACACCCACTTCAGCGAGTCCGTCGTCAAGAACTTGGCCTGGCGCGGGTCGCGCAGCCGCGACCCCCGCCAGCGCTTGTGCAACGGTGCTCCCCACATCGTCGTCATGGCCGCAAAGCCTACGCCGGACGGCTCAGGCGCCGGGTTACCCTCAGGGGACGCCAGCCCGACGACGGAAGGACGCATGTTCCCCCGACACCGCACTTCTCGGCGGCTGGCAGCGATGGCGGGCGTCGCCTTACTTGCGGCGTCAGGCTGCGGTAACACCGACACTTGGGTTGACGCTGCGCCCGCAGCGGGCTGGTCGGCTCAGTATGCCGACGCCGCCAACAGCAGCCACACTGCCACCGCGGGCGCAGACAAGCTGAAACTCGCGTGGAGCCGCTCGGTCAAGGGCAGCCTGTTCGCGTCGGTGGCACTCGGCTCCACCGACACCCACTACCTTGCCGCCAACGCGCAGACCGCGGCCGGGTGCTCGCTGATGGTGTGGGAGTTCGACAACAACGGCAGGCAACGCTGGTGCACGCGGCTGGTGCTGGGCGGCGGGTTCGCCAGCGCCCTGTTCGACAAGTTCGACAACCTCTACGTCGGCCAGCCGGGCACCTTGTTGTCGTTCCCGCCGACGCAATGGGTCCGCTGGCGTCATCCGGTGATCGGTATGCCGCTGACGCCCCGGTTCGTCGGCGACGGACGACTGCTGGTGATCACCCATCTGGGGCAGGTGCAGGTCGTCGACGCCCATCGCGGCGAGATGATCGGCTCGGCGGTGGATCTGGTGGCCGGCGTCGACCCGACCGACAGCCAGCGGGGACTGACTGATTGCCAGCAAGCTCGTCCCGCATGCCCGATCGCGGCGGCACCTGCGTTCTCGTCGGCGACGGGTCGGGTGGTCACCGGCATCTGGCAACCCGGCGCGCCGGTAGCGACGCTGACCGCGCTGCGATACAGCACCGGCGACGGGCCGGGGCTTGCGGTGGAGTGGTCCACCGACGCGGTGACGAGCGGAGTGCTGGGCAGCCCGGTGTTCTCCGACGACGGGTCGACCGTCTACGTCAACAGTCGCGACGGCAAGCTGTGGGCTCTCAACGCATCGGATGGTAAGCCCAAATGGACTGTGGCGCTTGGCTTTTCGCCGCAAACGCCGCCGTCGGCGGGACCCGACGGCCTGCTGATCTCCGGTGGCGGGCCGGACGCGAAGCTGGTGGCGGTCCGGGACACGGGCGATCGCGGCGACATCGTGTGGCGCCGCGACGACGTCACCGCGCTATGCACGACGAGCCAGGCGGGTGCCGACATCGGCTATACCGTGGTGCGTGCGGCCGGCAACGGGCTCGCGCTTCTGGTCTTCGGTATCCGCGACGGGCACACGATCAACAGCTATGTCCTGCCGCAGGCCACCGGGTGGCCGGTCGGCGTGTCCGTCGCGACCGACCGGAGGGTGTTCACCGCCACCAGCGACGGCCAGGTGTACGGGTTCGACCCCGCCTAGCACTCAGTGATTTCGGGGCGCAAACGTGCGCTCAGCGCCGAAAAGCGCACCGAAATCACAACGGGGCCAGCATGGAAGCGACTGCCGACCGCGGCACATGCGCGACGGTCGCGCCCGCTGCGGCGGGCAGCAACTCGCCTTGCCCGAAGAAGAAGATCAACTCGTTGTCGGTGATCGCGAAGTTCTGGTAGTGCGCCGGGTCGAGACCGTCGGCGGGTGAAACCTTCACCCGGCTGCCCAATTGCGTGTCGATCTCCTTCTGCACGATCGGCAGGATCACCGGCAGCGGCTTGCTGCCCGGCGTGAACAACGTGTCGAAGGTGATCGGCTTACGGGCCGAGACGTTGTAGTTGTAGGCCTGATACCACGTCAGCGGATGTGCGCCACCGACGTTCTGGTAGATCTTCAGCACCACGCTCTGGGTGGCGGCGGACCGGTATTCCTCCGAGGTGATGTCCAGCGCGTACGGCTGACCGGAGGAACCGGGCATGTCCGAGACGTTGACGAACCCGTCGCGGGTCTGCCGCAGATAGTCCATCATCGGCGCCGGATCCGCGTAGTCCACCGGGAACGTGATGTCCACCGTGTACGCGTCGGTGCTGGTGTGCAGCCGGCACGTGGTGCCGTCGAGCGTTCCGCCGAAATCTGCGCACGGCGACTGTGCGTGCGCCACAGCGCTTCCCCCCGACCCGATCAATAGTGCGGCGACCAACGTCGCGGCCGCCCTGTGTGAACGTGTCATGCACCGTCCTCGAAAGGGTGTCCTGCGCCAGGGTACCTGTGTGCTCGCTGCGAGGGGCGACAAATGATCGCAGTCGCCCGCGCTTTCGAGCCGGCACCGATGCGGGTCACCACCACCGAAAGCGACTGGCGTCCGCGCAGCCGCAGCCGAGCGCGCAGCGCCGCCGGGTCGACGTCGACTCCGCGCACCAGGATCTCGACAGCGCCGCAGTCCATCTCGTGCAGCATCTGGCGTAACCGGCGCTGCCCGAACGGAATCTGCTCGAGGACCTCGAATCCCCTTGTCCCAGGCGGCAATCGGTCACCCGACAGGTACGCGATCTTCGGGTCGAGCTGCCAGAGCCCATGGCGGGCGGCGTAGTGGCGGACCAGACCCGCCCGTACCACCGCACCGTCGGGGTCGATAATCCAGCGACCGGCCGGTCGCACCGGGCAGTCGTCGGGGTCGGCATCCGTGATCTGCTCGACGCTGCCGTCGTAGCTGAGCACGGTGGCCCGCCGCGACACCGCGGGCTGAGTCAGTCCCGCCGACCACAGGCACGCCTCGCGGACGTCACCGCCCAGCGACGTCACCTCGACTTCCCCTCCGAAGTCAAGGCGACCGAAACCTGTACCAGGAGAACACTTCACGACGATATCGCGGCCGCGGTAGGTGTCCAGAAGCGCAGTCAGCGGCGGGGTGAAGTCGCCCGGCCTGTAGACGCGACGCCCTCCGTCGCGCCGCGCGGGGTCGGCGACGACGACGGCGTTGCGGCTGACGGGTTGCAGCGCGTCGGCGCGTACGAGCGGCACCTCGGGGACGTTGTGGCGCGCCATCGCCAGCCGCACCGGGTCGATGTCGCTACCCAGCACGTCGGCTGTGCGCCGCAACTCGGCCAGTTCGGCGCCGATAGAACACGTGACGTCGTGCACCGTCATCCCGGCGAGCCGACGCGCGCGGTGGGCGGCTACCGGGGTCGCGGTCGCTTGCTGAAGGGCTTCGTCGGTGAAGAGCCAGTCGCCCGCGTCGGCGAGCTTGGCGGCCGCCCGACGGCGCAGCAGCACGGTCTCCACCAGCACGCGGGCCCGGTCGCCGAACCTGGCTCTGGCGGCGGCGATGTCGGAGATCCGGCTGGCGTCGGTCAGCGGGTAGGTGCGGATTTCGGCAAGCGCCTCGGCGCCCGGCTGCGACCGCAGATAACCGACATCGTCGAGGCTGAACGCTACGACGGTTTGACCCCGGTGAGCATCACGTTGTAGTACCAGGCCTTCGGAATCACGCGACGCCACACGTTGTCGTCGATCCAGCTCAGCGTGATCCAGCTGTTGAACGCGAACTTCGCCCAGCTCCAGCCGAGGCGCCCGGGCGGGACCGCGGCCTCGATGGTCCGCAGCGGCCACCCGAGCATGGCAGCGGTGAATTCGGTGGTGGCGGTCGACACGTCGACCGCGCCGGCATTGCGAGCCATCCGCTCGAGGTCTTGCGGGTCGAAAGTGTGCAGGTCGACGACCGCCTCGAGCGCGGCCGCACGCGACGACTCGTCGAGCTCGGCCTGGGGGCGACGCCAGCCGGTCAGGCCGGGCAGCCTCGTCACGTTGGTCACGACCCGCCACGTCAGCGTCGACAACGGCCGGGCATAGGCTTCGCCCGCGTTCGTCGGTTCGCCGGCGAACACGAACCGTCCGCCCGGCTTGAGCACTCGGACCGCTTCGCGCAGCGACAGCTCGACGTCGGGGATGTGATGCAGCACCGCATGTCCGACCACCAGGTCGAAGGTGTCGTCGTCGTACGGGATGCGCTCGGCGTCGGCGACACGACCGTCGACCTCCAGGCCGAGATTCTGGCCGTTTCGTGTGGCGACCCGCACCATGCCGGGTGACAGGTCGGTCACTGATCCGCGCCGCGCGACGCCGGCCTGGATCAGGTTGAGCAGGAAAAACCCGCTGCCGCAGCCCAGCTCCAGCGCATGGTCATACGGCAGCTTGCGCTGCTCCTCGAACGGCACCGTGGCGTCAAAGAGGTTGCGCGCATAGTCGACGCAGCGCTTGTCGTAGGAGATCGACCACTTGTCGTCGTAGCTCTCGGCTTCCCAGTCGTGGTAGAGCACCTGCGCGAGCTTGCTGTCGTGACGCGCGGCCTCCACCTGCTCGGCGGTGGCGTGCGGCTGCGGAGCCGGCTGGTCGTGACTGGTCGTGGTCATAGCCCGCCAGCCTAGTGGCCCCGGTCCGACGCGACGTACCTCCGGTCCGCACCACCGAACACCCCGACGTAGCCGCGCCGCTCCGCCTCCGGGGTGCCGTCGTTGAGTGCGGCCTTGGCCGCCCCCAGCGCTGACACGGGTAACCCTGCGAAGCGTTGCGTCCAGTCAACCGCAGCGTCGTACACCGCGTCAGGTGCGACGATCTCGTCGAGCAGACCCATCGCCAGCGCCTCTCGGGCGCCCACGAACCGCCCGGAGAAGGCGAGGTCCTTGGCGTTGCTCACACCCACCAACGCGGGCAACCGCTGCAGCGCCCCGCCACCGGGGATCAGCCCCGCCAGGATTTCGGTGAACCCGAGTTTCGCGTTGTCGCCGGCGATCCGCCGGTCGGCGGCCAGGGCCAGCGACAACCCACTACCCAGCGCGTAGCCGGTGATCGCGGCGACGGTCGGTTTCGGTATCGCGGCGACGGCGGCTGCCGCGTCCTGGCGCAGTTTCGCGACCGCGTCGGCTTCGCCGGCACCCAGCGCGCGCAATTCGGCGAGGTCGTCTCCGGCGGAGAAGATCTCATGGCCGCCGAACAGGATCACGGCGGCGATGTCGTCGCGGCGGCCGACCTCGCCCGCCACCGCCGCGATCTCCCGGCAGAACTGACGGGTCAGCGTGTTTCTCGGCGGCCGCGAGAGGACCACCGTGGCGATGCCCGGCCGCTCGTCGCCGACGTAGACGCTGACGAACTCTGCCCTCTGCTCTTCGCGCAAGCGTTCATCGCTGTTCACGACCACGACCGCCCACCGAGCAGCTTGTTGTAGCGGTCCGAGTCGAAGAACTCCAAACTCCAATTGCCTTCGCTGCCAATGACTTCCGTTCTCATCGCGACGATCTCGCGGTCGACGGCAAGGATCTCCTCGACGGTGCTGCCATACTTGGGCAGCGTATCCAGCTGCGTCCAGGTGGGCGGCAGCAGCAGACTACGGCCGGCGGCGAACTCCTCGATCGCGGCGGCGGGCAACCACCACCCTGCCGACACCGCCTCGGTGGTCCGGCCGTCGGCGTGCTGGCCCGGGGGCAGCGCCGCCACGAAGAAGTAGGTGTCGTAGCGGCGCCGATGCCCCTTGGCCGGCGTCACCCAGTTCGCCCACGGCCGCAGCAGGTCTGAGCGCAACACCAGGTCTTCACCGCGCAGGAAGTCGCTGAACGCCAGCTCGCGGCTGGCCAGGCGGTCCCGCGCGCCGGCATACGCGGTAGCGTCGCCGACCACACTGTTCTGGTCGGGACCGGCCAGCAGCACCCCGCATTCCTCGAACGTCTCGCGCACGGCGGCGCACACCAGCGCCAGCGCGAGTTCCTCGTCGACGGCCAGCCTCTGCGCCCACCACGCGGGTTCGGGCCCCGCCCAGGCGATGTCGAATTCGCGGTCGCGGTCGTCCACGCCGCCACCGGGGAAGACCGTGGTGCCAGGAGCGAACTCCATACGCGAATGACGTTGCAGCAGGAAGATTTCGAGGCCGTCAGCAGCGTCGCGGAGCAGCATCACGGTGGCTGCCGGCCGCGGAGTCATCGCGGCATCGGAGCCAGAGGTGCTCACGCCCGTCTCCGGTGCGCGGCACGGGTGCGAACCCGCCGGGCGAAATAGCGCCCGTCGATCACATCCAGCGCGATCGACTGCCCGAACGCCGTGGACAGGTTTTCGGCGGTCAGCGTGTCGCGCAGCAGACCGGACGCCACCACCCGGCCTTCGGACAGCATCAGGCAGTGGCTGAAGCCTGGCGGTATCTCCTCGACGTGGTGGGTGACCAGCACCAGCGCGGGCGCGTCCGGATCGGCGGCCAGATCGGCCAGCCGAGCCACCAACTCCTCGCGGCCGCCCAGATCCAGGCCGGCGGCTGGTTCGTCGAGGAGCAGCAGCTCAGGGTCTGTCATCAAGGAACGCGCGATCAGCACCCGCTTGCGTTCGCCCTCGGACAGTGTGTCGTAGGTGCGGTCGGCCAGGTGCTCGGCGCCGACGCTCTCGAGGGTGTCGACGGCCCGCGTGTAGTCGACGTCGTCGTACACCTCGCGCCACCGGCCCATCACCGCATAGCCGGCCGACACCACCAGATCGCGGACCACCTCGCCATCGGGGACCCGCTGCGACAGCGCCGACGAACTCAGCCCGATCCGCGAGCGCAGCTCCGACATGTCGACGCGACCCAGCCGCTCGCCGAGGACGTACGCGGTGCCCGACGACGGGTGCTCCATGGCCGCCGCGATCCGCAGCAACGACGTCTTGCCCGCACCGTTGGGGCCGATCACCACCCAGCGCTCGTCGAGTTCCACCGACCAGCTGACCGGCCCGACGAGGGTCCGCCCGCTACGGCGCAGGGAAACGTTGTGGAAGTCGAGCAGCAGATCCGGATCGGGCGCGCGGTTGGCTGTTTCGACCACCCGACCATCGTGCCGCATCACGAACCGGGCGGGATGTCGACCCTGCGCAGCGTCCCGTCGATTGCGTCGGCGGCCTCGATCTCACCGCGAGTGACACCGAGGATGAACAGCACCGTGTCCAGATACGGGTGGGACAGTGACGCGTCGGCGACTTCCCGGAGGGCCGGTTTTGCGTTGAACGCGACCCCGAGCCCCGCCGTCGCGAGCATGTCGATGTCGTTGGCGCCGTCGCCGACCGCCACGGTCTGCTCCAGCGGCACGCCGGCCTGCTGCGCAAAGCTCTTGAGCGCCTTGGCTTTTCCCGCCCGGTCGATGATCGGGCCGACGAGCCGGCCGGTCAGCACGCCGTCGACGATCTCCAGTTCGTTGGCGGCGACGAAGTCCAGCATCAGCTCGTGGGCCAGCGGCTCGATCACCTGCCGAAACCCGCCGGAGACGACGCCGCAGTGAAAACCCAAGCGCCGCAGCGTCCGCAGAGTGGTGCGGGCGCCCGGGGTGAGCTCGAGTTCGTCGGCGACCTCGTCGAGCACACTGGCAGGCAGGCCCTTCAGCGTCGCAACCCGCTGCTTGAGCGACTCGGTGAAGTCGATCTCCCCGCGCATCGCGGAGTCGGTGATCGCGGCCACGGCGTCGCGTGCGCCCACCCGCTCGGCCAGAATCTCGATGACTTCCTGCTGGATCAGCGTGGAATCGACGTCGAACACGATCAGCCGCTTGGCGCGCCGTTCGAGGCTGGTGTCTTCGACTGCGACGTCCACCTTCTCGGCGGTGGCGACGCGCGTCAGGGCGTGCGGCAGGTCGGCCCGACGCTCCGGCGGCACCGACACGCGAAGCTCGAGCCCGGTCACGGGGTAGTCGGAGACTCCGCGGATGAAGTCGATGTTGACTCCGAGGTTGGCCAGTTCGGTGGCCAGGGCGCTGAACGCCCGCGCGGTGACGGGCCTGCCGAGGACGACGATCGTGTGCGTGGACGGCTCGGCGATGATCGGCAGATCCCGGCTGCGCTCGATCGAAACATCAAGGCCCACAGCGTTGATCGCGCGCTCGACGTCCTCGCGCAGGTGCGGTCCGTCGGCCACCGCGTCGGTGCAGGCCACCAAGACACCCAGCGTCAACCGGCCACGGATCACCACCTGCTCGACGTTGAGCAGTTCGACGTCGTAGCGGGAGAGGACCTCGAAGAGTGCCGACGTCACACCGGGCTGGTCGACCCCGGTGACCGTGATCAGGATCGAGCCAGCGGCGCCGGCGTTCGGCACGGATCAGCCCCGGTCCGGCGCCGCCTGTCCGCTGCGGTCCGGCTCAGTCCGCGGACCCATGCCGCCCGACTCCCCCACCGTGGGATGCCTGCCGATGTGGGCCTCGGCGCGCATGCGCTCGACCATCCACGGGTAGTGCAGCTCGAAAGCCGGTCGCTCCGAACGGATTCGGGGCAGCTCGTAGAAGTTGTGCCGCGGCGGCGGGCAGCTGGTGGCCCACTCCAGCGAGTTGCCGTAACCCCACGGGTCGTCGACGGTCACCGGCTCGCCGTAGCGCCAGCTGCGGAACACGTTCCAGGTGAAGAAGATCATCGACGTGCCGAGGATGAAGGCGCCGATGGTCGACACGATGTTGAGACCCTCGAAGCCGTCGGTGGGCAGGTAGTCGGCATAACGGCGGGGCATGCCCTGGTTGCCCAGCCAGTGCTGCACCAGGAACGTGGTGTGGAAGCCGATGAACGTGAGCCAGAAGTGCATCTTGCCGAGCCGCTCGTCGAGCAGCCGGCCGGTCATCTTCGGGAACCAGAAGTAGATGCCCGAGAAGGTGGCGAACACGATGGTGCCGAACAGCACGTAGTGGAAGTGCGCGACGACGAAGTAGCTGTCGGTGACGTGGAAGTCCAGGGGCGGGCTGGCCAGCAGCACGCCGGAAAGACCGCCCAGCAAGAACGTGACGAGGAACCCGACGGCGAACAGCATCGGCGTCTCGAAGGTCAGCTGCCCCTTCCACATCGTGCCGATCCAGTTGAAGAATTTGATGCCGGTGGGCACCGCGATCAAAAACGTCATGAAGGAGAAGAACGGCAGCAGCACTGCCCCGGTGGCGTACATGTGGTGCGCCCACACCGCCACCGACAGCGCGGCGATCGCGATCGTCGCGTAGACCAGCGTCGAGTATCCGAAGATCGGCTTGCGCGAGAACACCGGGAACACTTCGGTGACGATGCCGAAGAACGGCAGCGCGATGATGTACACCTCGGGATGCCCGAAGAACCAGAACAGGTGCTGCCACAACAACACTCCGCCGTTGGCCGGGTCGTAGATATGGGCTCCCAGATGACGGTCGGCGGCCAGGCCGAACAGTGCGGCCGTCAGCAGCGGGAAGGCAAGCAGCACAAGGATGCTGGTCACCAGGATGTTCCAGGTGAAGATCGGCATCCGGAACATCGTCATGCCGGGCGCGCGCATGCAGATCACGGTGGTGATCATGTTGACCGCGCCGAGGATCGTGCCGAGGCCACCGACGGCTAGGCCCAGGATCCACAGGTCGCCGCCGGCGCCGGGGCTGTGGATGGCGTCGGTCAGCGGGCTGTAGGCCGTCCAGCCGAAGTCGGCGGCGCCGCCGGGGGTGATGAACCCGGCGAGGGCAATCAGCGCGCCGAAGAGGAAAAGCCAGAACGAGAATGCGTTGAGCCGCGGGAATGCGACGTCAGGGGCGCCGATCTGCAGCGGCAGCACGATGTTGGCGAACCCGAACACGATCGGGGTTGCGTAGAAGAGCAGCATCACCGTGCCGTGCATGGTGAACAGCTGGTTGTACTGCTCGTTGGACAGGAACTGCAGCCCGGGCACGGCCAGCTCCGCGCGCATCAGCAGTGCCATGAGCCCACCGATGAAGAAGAAGGCCATGCACGTGACGATGTACATGATGCCGATCAGCTTGTGATCGGTGGTGGTGATCAGCTTGTAGATCAAATTGCCCTTGGGCCCCAGGCGCTGGGGGAAGGGTCGGCGGGCCTCGAGTACTCCGAGAGGGGGCGCTTCCGCGGTCAAGAGCTCCTCCAAATATCGGTTGCGGACTAAATCCTAGTTGGAGCCGCACGCGGGCGTCGGCGCGGGTCCTACATAGTGTCGTAGGCTGCGGTGTTACGGTCGCGACGTGGTCAGGGCCGGTGTTGCTGCCGTCGTGGCGGTCCTTCTCACATGCGCTGTGGGCTGCGGCGCCAAAACCCCCGGTGGCGCGGCTTCCCCGTCGACCTCGGTGATCACCAGCACGACGAAGATCGCGGACGCAGGCGTGCTGGGCAACGATCGCCGGCCCGACGAATCCTGTGCTCCCCTACCCTCCGCGCCTGATCCCGGACCGCCGGTGCGGCGGGTGCGCCATGTTGCCGGGGAGACCGACGTGCCCGCCGATCCCCAGCGGATCGTGGTGCTCTCGGGCGACCAACTCGACGCACTGTGCGCGCTGGGTCTGCAGTCGCGGATCGTCGCGGCTGCCTTGCCCGACAGCTCGTCGAGTCAGCCGTCCTACCTGGGCACGGTCATTCACGACGTGCGTGGCGCCGGCCCGCGCAGCGCGCCTGACCTTTCGGCGATCCGCGCGGCGGCGCCCGACCTCATCCTCGGTTCACAGGCCCTGACGCCGGAGCTCTACCCCACGCTGGCAGCGATCGCGCCGACCGTCTTCACCGGACCGCCCGGGGCGGCATGGCAGGACAATCTACGGCTGGTCGGGGCGGCGACAGGCCGCGCCGATGCGGCCAACGGACTGGTCGACGGGTTCAACGCGTTCGCGGCCAAGGCGGGTGCCGAGAATGACGCCGCGCACTTCCAGGCGTCGGTAGTGCAGCTGACCGACAACACCTTGCGGGTCTACGGGGCCGCCAACTTCCCGGCGAGCGTGCTCACCGCCGTCGGCGTGGACCGGCCGGCCTCCCAGCGGTTCACCGACAAGCCCTACATCGGGATCGGCATCAGCGACCTGGGCAAGGCGGACTTCTCGGCCGCCGACGGGGACATCGTCTACATGTCGTTTGCCTCCGCCTCGGCCAAGGAGCGGGCGCCCGAGATCCTGAAGAGCGACGCGTGGCGGCGGCTGTCGGCGAACCGCGACAACCGGGTGTTCGTCGTCAACAACGAGGTTTGGCAGACCGGCCAGGGAATCGTCGCGGCCCGCGGCATCGTCGCGGATCTGAAATGGCTGAATGCGCCAATCAATTAGGGCTGTTCGTTCGAATCCGCTAGTGGCCAGCCGGCGGCCGCCAGCCGCGCCGCAACACGCCTGACATCCTCCTCGTCGGCGTTGAGGTGGGTGACATCCTCGATGAATTCGGCGATCTCGTCGCGGTCGATCGGGTAAGCGGCCGCTGCCTGGCCGGTGATTGCCCGCACGACTTCTTTGATCTGCTCTTCTGTCAGTGAGGTAGTGCGCAGCAGCGCCAGCAGCGGCACGCGGTCCGGGCCAGGCACGCCTTCGGGGTAGCCGGCACGCAGCCAATCGATGATGCGACGCAGTGGCGAAGCAGCGTTCACGCCGCCCAGTGTGCAATCACTGCCGCGAAGCCGCCATGGGAACAATCCGGCTTGTTACCCTCGCGCCGTGCATGATTCGCCTGCGCCCTGGCGGTCGGTGCCGCGGCGCCGGGTGCTCACATACGCGCTAGCCGGCCCGGTTCTGCTGGGCCTGGCCGCCGCGCTCGACGCGCCTGCGGCAGCCGCGGCGGGCATGCGGTTGGTCGACTTCACCGAGCACTTGGTACCCGCCGATCAGATCAAAACGGCGGGCTTCGACGGCGCCATCGTCTACGTGTCGGAGTCGCGCCCAGGCGCCAACTTCGATTTCAAGCCCGTCACCCGCGAGTATGCGAATGCACTGCGCGCCGCGGGTCTTCAGATTGTCAGCGTCTATCAGTACGGCAAACCCGGTTGGCCTGATCCGTCGGATTTCACCCGCGGCTACGACGGCGGCGTGGCAGACGCACAGAGAGCGCGGCAGATTCATGCCGCCGCCGGTGGACCCGATTCCGCGCCGATCTTTTTCAGCGTCGACGAGGACATTGACGCCAACACATGGAAAACGCTTGCGCTGCAATGGTTTCGCGGGATCAACTCGGTGCTGGGTGTCGAGCGCACGGGCATCTACGGGCACAACCGGGCGTGTGCATGGGCGGTCCAGGACGGCGTGATCGGGCACTCGACCACCCCTGGTCACCGATGGGCTTGGCAGACGCGTGCGTGGTCTCACGGTGAACGCGAACCCACCGCGGTGCTGTACCAGTCCGTGGTCAACAGCCCAGCGAGCCCAGGGGTGCCGATCGGCGGGACCGTTGTCGACGTCGACGACGTCCTCGCGGCCGACTTCGGCCAGTGGGACCTCACGCGCTAGCGCTCTAGCGTGGGCCACCGTTTAAGTGGTGGGCGCCTCCGGGTATCTGACGGCATCACCGCCACACAGGAGGTTCAGGTTCGATGTCGTCGTTGTCCGGTGCGTTGAACTCGCTGCTCTGGATTCTGATCCTCATCCTGATCGTCGCGGTGGTCATCGCAGTCGTGCGAGCGTTCGCCCGGCCGAGGGGCGGCACCGTCGTGGAGCAGCCAGTCGTGCAGCAGGCGCCCCCGCCGGCCACCGGCGGATTGAGCCCTGGTTGGTATCCCGACCAGCAGGATCCGAACCTGATGCGCTACTACGACGGCCGCGTCTGGACGGCGCAGACGCAACCCCGTAGGTAGTCCGCGGCTAGAAGTCCCAGTCCTCGTCTTCGGTGATGACGGCCTTGCCGATGACGTAGCTCGACCCCGAGCCTGAGAAGAAGTCGTGGTTCTCGTCGGCGTTGGGGCTCAGCGCGGACAGGATCGCCGGGTTCACGTCGGTCTCGTCGCGCGGGAACAGCGCCTCGTAGCCGAGGTTCATCAGCGCCTTGTTGGCGTTGTAGCGCAGGAACTTCTTGACGTCCTCGGTCAGCCCGACCTCGTCGTAGAGGTCCTGGGTGTATTCGACCTCGTTGTCGTAGAGCTCGAACAACAACTCGTACGTGTAGTCCTTGAGCTCCTGCTGCTTGGCCGAATCCTCGAGCGCCAGGCCGCGCTGGTACTTGTAGCCGATGTAGTAGCCGTGCACGGCCTCGTCGCGGATGATCAGCCGGATCATGTCGGCGGTGTTGGTCAGCTTGGCCCGGCTGGACCAATACATCGGCAAGTAGAAGCCGGAGTAGAACAGGAAGCTTTCCAGCAGCGTCGAGGCCACCTTGCGCTTCAAGGGCTCGTCGCCGCGGTAGTACTCCATCACGATTTCGGCCTTGCGCTGCAGGTTCGGATTCTCCTCCGACCAGCGGAACGCGTCGTCGATCTCAGCCGTCGAGCACAGCGTCGAGAAGATCGCGCTGTAGCTCTTGGCGTGCACCGACTCCATGAACGCGATGTTGGTGTAGACGGCCTCTTCGTGTGGGGTCAGCGCATCAGGGATGAGACTGACCGCGCCGACGGTGCCCTGAATGGTGTCGAGCAGCGTCAGGCCGGTGAACACCCGCATGGTGAGTTGCTTTTCAGCAGGGGTGAGCGTGTTCCACGACGGGATGTCGTTGGACACCGGCACCTTCTCGGGCAGCCAGAAGTTGCCCGTCAGCCGGTCCCAGACCTCGGCGTCCTTCTCGTCCTGGAGACGGTTCCAGTTGATCGCCGAAACGCGGTCGATGAGTTTCATGTCGCTCACGGGACCCCACTTCACCAAGGAGTTTTGACGTGCCTATAGCGGTTCTATAGCGCGCCACCGACACTACCTCTGGGGCGCGACAACCTCCGGCACCCCAACATCTAGATTTTTCGTGTCGGTGCGACCGTCCCAGAACCGGTACTCGCTGGGGTCCAGCTTGCGGGTATCGCGCCAGTATTCCCACGTCATACCGCTCCACAGAGTCCGGTTGACGCCATGCTCGTCGAGATACCAGCTGCGGCATCCGCCGGTGTTCCACACGGAGCCGGCGAGCCTTTGCTGAAGTTCGGCGTTTTTACGGTTTTGGGCGTCGCGGGTAGGCGCCAGCGCCTGGGCACCGCGCTTGTCCACCGCGGCGATCGCCTGGGCCACGTATCGAATCTGCGCCTCGATCATGAACACAACCGAGGTGTGCCCGAGCCCGGTGTTGGGACCGAGCAGGAAGAACAGGTTGGGCACGTCGGCCACGGCGACGCCGCGGTGTGCCACGACGCCTTCGCGGTTCCACCGATCCACCAGGTCTTCGCCCCCGGCGCCTTTGACGTCGACGTAGGTGTAGGAGTCGGTGACGTGAAATCCGGTCGCGTAGACGATCACGTCGACCTTGCGCTCGGTGCCGTCGGCGGTGACGATCCCGTCCGGCGTGATCCGGTTGATCCGGTCGGTGATCAATTTCGTCTTCGGGTTCGCGACGCCCTGATAGTAGTTGGGCGAGTAAAGAATTCGCTTACATCCTGCCCGGTACGTCGGAGTCAGCTTGCGGCGCAGCTCCTTGTCTTTGACGTGGTGCCGGATGTTCCACCGGCCCACCAGCTCGACCGCCCGCAGAAGTGCCGGCTGCCGGGTCATCGCGAACCCCAGCCCCTCGAGCCACCAATAGATGCCGCCGCGAACGGCCAGCCGCAAACCCGGAACAGTTGCAAAGGCCCGCTTGAGGCTTTCCGGGAACGGCTTGTTGGGCCGCGGCACCACCCACGGCGGCGTGCGCTGGTAGAGCTGCAGTTCGCTGACGTCCTTGACGATCTCGGGCACGATCTGGATGGCACTGGCTCCGGTCCCGATCACCGCAACCCGCTTGCCCGCGAGGTCGACGCTGTGGTCCCACTGCGCGGAATGGAAAGCGACACCGCGGAATACGTCCTTGCCGTCGATGTCGGGGATCAACGGTATGTGCAGTGCACCGGCCCCGGAAATCAGGAACTGCGCGACGTACTCTTGGCCATCCGCGGTGAACACATGCCAGCGGCACTCGGCGTCGTCCCAATTCGCGCGGTCGACAAAGGCATTGAACTTGATGTAGCGGCGCAACCCGTACTTGTCGGTGACGCCCTTGAGGTAATCCCAGATCTCCGGCTGCGGCGAGAACAGCTTGCTCCACGTCGGCTTCGGCTCGAAGGAGAAGGAGTACAGGTGCGACGGGACGTCACAGGCGCATCCTGGATAGGTGTTGTCGCGCCAGGTGCCCCCGACCTCGTCTGCCTTCTCCAGGATCAGAAAGTCCACCCCCTGCTTCTGCAGGGCGATGCCCATGCCGAGGCCGGAGAAGCCGGTGCCGATGATCAGCGCGCGGGTATGGACGGGCGAAGCGTCCGGTCGGGTGGCCACGCTCGGTTCGGCGACAGTCATGGCGGTCCGTCCTTTCCTGGGAACGCCGGTACCGGGTAACTGCGGAACAGTGTAGGCGTCACCCGGAACCGGTGAGAAGTGCGACGGAGCGACGCAATTGCTGCTCGTCGGGCGGCGCCGGCAGCTGCGAGGTTCCGGTTTGGAACGCGTCGAGCATCAGCGCGGCGAACCGCCGCCAGGCGTCCGGCGCAGCCGTGGCCGTCGCGGCCAGCACGCCGGAATTGGCCAAGAGCAAGACGACGACGTCAGCCACCACCAAGTCGGCGCGCACAGCACCTTCGGCCTGCGCTCGCGCGATCAGTGCCTTGAGCTTGTCGACGGCCTCGGCCGTCTGTTGCTCGACCGTGCTGGTCGCCGGAAATGCGGTGGTGAGCAAGTCCCGCAGACCGGCGTCGCGGGCTTGCAATTCGCAGACCTCGAAGATCAGGTCGCGGAAGCCGTCGCCGGCGCGGGGATTGGCCAGCGCCCTGTCTACCGCCTCCGTGTACTGCGACATGCTGCGCTCGAACGCCGCCTCTGCCAGGTCGGCCCGGGTGGGAAACCGCCGGTACAGAGTGGCCACTCCTACCCCGGCCCGACGTGCGATTTCTTCGAGCGGAACTCCGAGACCGCGCTCTGCGAACACTTTGGCGGCCGCCGACAAGATGCGGTCGCGGTTGAGCTGAGCATCGGCGCGCAGTGGCCTGGCTTTCTTCGCGTGCCTCGTTGCGCTTGAAATCACAGGTCCAGACTACCCGCTGAAGTGGAGGCGCGCGTCCATTTATCCGTATTGTCGATAGCGGTAAGTGGCAGTTGTCCTCCACTTAAGGAACGGAGCAAATATGTCAGTCGTAACGATGGCGCCGGAGCTGACCCACGGCGGTCGGCATCGGGCGCCCGAGAAGCGCGGCCTGCGAGGCCACCCGTGGTGGACGCTGGCCGCAGTGTCGATCGGCGTCATCATGGTCGGGCTCGACGCGTCGGTGGTGGCGATCGCCAACCCGCGCATCGCGGCCGACCTGCACGCGTCGCTGTCGGATCTGCAATGGATCACCGACGCCTACCTGCTGGCGCTGGCGTCGCTGCTGATCTTCGGCGGCAAGCTGGGAGACCGGTTCGGCCGTCGCGAGATGTTTTTCATCGGCGTGGCCGGCTTCGCGCTGACGTCGGTCGGCATCGGGCTGGTCGGCTCGGTGTCCGGGGTGATCGCGCTGCGCGCGCTGCAGGGCGTTTTCGGCGCATTGCTGATGCCGAGCACGCTGGCCATCGTCCGCAGCGCCTTCCCAGCCGACAAGCTCAACACCGCCGTGGGAATCTGGGGCGCCGCGTCGGGTGTGTCGATCGCCGCGGGCCCGATCGTCGGCGGCCTTCTGGTCGAACACGTCAGCTGGGAGTCGGTGTTCTACATCAACGCGCCAATTGCCGTGGCCGCCTTGATCATTGGGGCCATGGCGATCGTCGAGAGCCGCAGCACGAACGCCCACCGGCTGGACGTGCCCGGCATCACCGCGCTCAGCGGCGGGTTGTTCCTCATCGTGTTCGGTCTGATCAAGGCGCAGAACTGGGGCTGGCTGGCGGGCAGCACGTTGGCGTTCATCGTGGCCGGGTTGGCGGCCCTGGCGGCGTTCGTGATGATCGAGTTGCGGTCGCCGGAGCCGCTGGTTCCCATGCACCTGTTCGCCAACCGGTCGCTGTCCATCGGAACGGCTGTGGTCGTCATCAACTTCTTCGCACTCTTCGGGGCGCTGTTCTTCATGACGCTGTATCTGCAGAACGTGCACGGGATGTCGCCTGTCGAGTCGGGCGTACGGACGCTGCCGCTGAGCTTGGCACTGATGGTGTCGGCCCCGGTGAGCGGCCTGGTCACCGAAAGGTTCGGACCGCGTCCGGCCATGGTCGCGGGGCTCGGCGCCGTGGCGGCTGCCCTGTTCCTGCTCACGGGTCTGCAGACCGATTCCGGCTATGACGCGCTGTGGCCGGCGTTTGCGCTGCTCGGCGCGGGTATCGGGCTGGTGCTGACGGCGAGCTCGGACGCGATCGTCGGCAACGCCAGCGTCGACGACGCCGGGGTGGCCGGCGGCCTGCAGAGCACCGCCGTGCAGTTGGGCGGAGTGCTGGGTACGACGATCCTCGGCTCGGTGCTGAGCAGCCGCGTGGGTGCGGCGCTGCCGGGTGAGCTGACGGCCGCTGGAACCCCAGAACCGTTGGCGGACAAGCTGATTGCGGCCAAGCAGCTCGTCGCACAAGGAGTGGCACCGTCGATACCCGGCGCGCCGACCCCGCTGTCGGCCGCGATCGCCGAGGGCAGCCACAACGCGTTCATGGCAGGGCTGCACACGTCACTTGTGGTCGCAGCGGCTGCGGCCGGCGTGGGCGCGGTGCTCGCGATGTTCGTGCGGCGCGGGCAGAACTCCGACGCCGTCGTGCCCGTCGGCCTCTGACCCGCGGCGACGTCAGGCGACCGAGTGGCTGGGCAGCGGAACCGCTTCGCTGATCGGCCGCTCGGCGTCGAGCTTGATGCCGAGAAGTTCGCTGGTCCCCGTGATCACGCTCAGCATCACCGTGGTCAGGTGCTCGATGAACTTCTCGCGCGCCATCCGTCGCGGGCTGTCGGCATTCGGGCCCAGCCACCAGTCCGTCGCCGACGCTGCTGAGCCGAACGTCGCGAACGCCGCCAGCTCCAGGGCGGCCGGATCGAGTTCCATCTCCCGCAGCTCGTTGCTGAACAACGCGGCCATCTCGAGCGTGATCTCGCGGCCCTCGTTCAGGGTCCGCATCGTGGACTCCGTCTGCTCGACAAAGCGGCCCTGAATGAGGAACCGCAGCACGTTGGGATGCTGGTCGACCAGGTCGACGTAGTGTTCGACACTGCTGCGGATGATCTCGCGCACCGAGTCGGTGGACAGGTCGATCGACGGGAAGATGGCCGACCACAGCATGTCGCGCAGCCGCTCCCCGATGGCCTGGAAAAGGTCGGACTTGTCGGTGAAGTGCCGGTAGATCTTGGGCTTGGCGGTACCGGCCTCCTCGGCGATCTCGCGGATCGACAGCTCAGGGCCGCGCTTGTCGAGGGCACGGAACGCGGCGTCGACGATCTGGGCGCGCACCTTCTTGCGGTGCTCGCGCCAGCGTTCGCTGCGGGCATCCACCTTGCCGCCCGCGGTCACGCTGGGTCTGGGCATCGCCGGTCTGCGCACGGGCAACACTCTACCCGTATCAGGCTGCTGACCTGCTCATAAGCGCTTTCCAACTGTCGCGGGGCGAATTGTATGCGCGGGTCGTGGGTACTATTCGGGATCAAATCCGATTACCGATTGCGAGATCGATGACGCAGCACTACGACCTGGTCATAGCAGGCGGCGGACCGTCCGGGTCGGCCGCAGCATGGCAGGCCGTGCAGGCCGGGGCCAATGTCGTGGTCTTGGACAAGGCCGAATTCCCGCGCGACAAGCCGTGCGGTGACGGCCTGACCGCCCGCGCGGTCAGCTATCTGCAGAAGATGGGCCTGGCCAGCGAAGTGGCCAAATTCCACCGCGTCAACAGGGTGACGGTCTTCAGCCCCAGCCAGTGGGAGCTGTCGTTCCCCAAGCGCCCGGGCATGCCTGATCACGGACACACCGTCAGCCGCACAGAACTCGACACACTGCTGCTCAAACACGCGGAGTCCGCTGGAGCCGAAGTGCGCCAATCGGCCGAGGTGACCGGACCGATCGTCGACGACAACGGCCGTGTTATCGGCGTGACGCTCAAGAGCGGCGAGAAGGTCTACGGCGATGCCGTGATCGCCGCTGACGGTGCGTACTCTCCGATCAAGCGCGCACTGAAGATCGACTCTGAATACAACGGATACTCGGCGATCGCGATTCGCTCGGAGATGTATGCGAACCGCCCTGACTCCGACAGCCTCGACATCTATCTGAAACTGGCCTTCCGGGGCGACCAATTGCCCGGCTACGGCTGGGTTTTCCCCATGGGCTCCGGCCGGTTCAACATCGGCCTGGGGTACGTGAACAGCTACAAGAACTGGCAGCAGATCAACGCCACCCAGTTTCTGGGCGAGTTCTTGCGGTCGCTGCCTGCCGAGTGGGAGCTGCCACCGATCGAGGAGCTCAAGAAGAACAAGAGTGTGCGGGCGTGGCGGCTGCCGATGGGCTTCACCGCGTGGCCGCCGTGGCGTCCGGGCGTGCTGTTCACGGGTGACTCCCTGGGTGCCGGCAAGCCGGCGTCCGGGGCGGGCATCTCCAAGGCGCTCGAATCAGGCTTGGCCGCAGGCGAATGCGCGGTGATGGCGCTGCAGAACGGCGGGCCCGACGACTTCATGAACTATGCGCTGCGCATGGAAGAGGCGTGGGGTCGGGAGTATCGCCGCGGCCGCTACTTCCACAAGCTGGCCGGCATCCCGGCCATCGCCAACGCCGGAATCAAGGTGCTCGACAACGGCCGCGTGCGCGACTTTCTGCTCAAGCGGATGTACAAGAAAGCGCAAGGCCCGCAGCACACCTACTGACTGGTGCCGAGTGGCCACTTAAGTCACGCTTTTTCGCGAAACGCGTGTATCAACTGCCCACTCGGCGCACCATTTCGGTATGCGGATGCGGGCAATCGTCGGTGCGGCAGTTGTGGGCGCTGGTGTGGCGTTGTCGGGCATCGGCTTGCCGACCGTTGCCACGGCCGACCCGGGGACTGGTCCGGCGGACCGTCAATGGTGTCCTGCCGAACAATTCGTGCCGTGTGAGTTCTGGCAGCAGCGGTTCTGGCAGTCCCCGCTGTGGCAGTCGCAGCTGTGGCAGAACCCGTGGATCAGGGTGCCGTGGCAGCAGACCGCCTCACCGAGGGTGAACTGAGCGAAGCGCTACCGTTAAGCGGCCGGCCTCTACAGCATGCAGCTGACGCAACCCTCGACTTCGGTTCCCTCCAAAGCCATTTGCCGCAACCGGATGTAGTACAGCGTCTTGATTCCCTTACGCCAGGCGTAGATCTGCGCCTTGTTCACATCCCGTGTGGTCGCCGTGTCCTTGAAGAACAACGTCAGGCTGAGGCCTTGGTCGACGTGCTGCGTGGCAGCGGCATAGGTGTCGATGATCTTCTCGTAGCCAATCTCGTATGCGTCCTCGTAGAACTCGAGGTTGTCGTTGGTCATGTAGGGCGCCGGGTAGTAAACCCGCCCGATCTTGCCCTCCTTGCGGATCTCGATTCTGCTCACGATCGGATGGATCGAGCTGGTCGAGTGGTTGATGTACGAGATCGACCCCGTCGGCGGCACCGCTTGCAGGTTCTGGTTGTAGATGCCGTGCTTTTGCACCGACGCCTTGAGCTCCCGCCAATCCGCTTGCGTCGGAATCGCAATGCCGGCGTCCGCGAACAGCTTTCGCACCTTCGACGTCTTCGGCTCCCACACCTGGTCGGTGTACTTGTCGAAGAACTCCCCCGACGCGTACTTCGACCGCTCGAAGCCCTTGAAGTGCGTGCCGCGTTCGATCGCGAGCTTGTTGGACGCCCGCAATGCGTGGTAGAGCACCGTGTAGAAGTAGATGTTGGTGAAGTCGATGCCCTCTTCGGACCCGTAGTAGATCCGCTCGCGCGCCAAATACCCGTGCAGGTTCATCTGCCCGAGCCCGATCGCGTGAGAGTCGTTGTTGCCCTGTTCGATTGACGGCACCGACTTGATCGACGTCTGATCGCTCACCGCCGTCAACGCCCGGATAGCCACCTCGATGGTCTGCGCAAAATCCGGCGAGTCCATGGCCTTGGCGATGTTCAGCGACCCGAGGTTGCACGAGATGTCTTTGCCGACCCTCTTGTACGTCAGATCCTCGTTGAACTCCGAGGGCGTCGACACCTGCAGGATCTCCGAGCACAGGTTGGAGTGCGTGATCTTGCCCTCGATCGGGTTGGCCCGGTTCACCGTGTCCTCGAACATGATGTACGGATAGCCGGACTCGAACTGCAGCTCCGCCAGCGTCTGGAAGAACTCGCGCGCTTTGATCTTGCTCTTGCGGATTCGCGCGTCGTCGACCATCTCGTAGTACTTCTCGGTGACCGAGATGTCCGCGAACGGCACGCCGTACACCCGCTCGACGTCGTAGGGCGAGAACAGGTACATGTCCTCGTTCTTCTTGGCCAGCTCGAACGTGATGTCGGGAATCACCACACCCAGCGACAGCGTCTTGATGCGGATCTTCTCGTCGGCGTTCTCCCGCTTGGTGTCCAAGAAGCGGTAGATGTCGGGGTGGTGGGCATGCAGATACACCGCACCTGCACCCTGGCGCGCACCGAGCTGGTTCGCGTAGGAGAACGAGTCCTCGAGCAGCTTCATGATCGGGATGACGCCCGAGCTCTGGTTCTCGATGTTCTTGATCGGCGCGCCGTGCTCGCGAATGTTGGTGAGCAGCAACGCAACTCCACCGCCACGCTTCGACAACTGCAGCGCCGAGTTGATGGCCCGGCCGATGGACTCCATGCAATCCTCGACGCGAAGGAGAAAGCACGAAACTGGCTCGCCGCGTTGCTTTTTGCCCGAGTTGAGGAACGTCGGAGTCGCCGGCTGGAATCGGCCGTCGATGATCTCGTCGACCAGTTTCTCCGCCAAGTCGGTGTCGCCCGCTGCGAGCGTCAACGCCACCATGCACACCCGGTCTTCGAACCGCTCGAGGTACCGCTTTCCGTCGAATGTCTTCAGCGTGTAGGAGGTGTAGTACTTGAACGCGCCGAGAAACGTCGGGAACCGAAACTTCTTGGCATAGGCGCGGTCGAACAGCGACTTGACGAACTCCCGCGAGTACTGCTCGAGCACCTCGGCTTCGTAGTAGTTCTCCTCCACGAGATAGTCCAGCTTCTCGTCGAGGTTGTGGAAGAACACCGTGTTCTGGTTGACGTGCTGCAGGAAGTACTGGCGCGCGGCCTGCACGTCCTTGTCGAACTGAATCTTGCCGTCGGGCCCGTACAGATTCAGCATCGCGTTCAGCGCGTGGTAATCCGTCTCCGTCGACGGATGCCCCGCGCTGGACGTGGCCGCTACAGGCTCTGCAGTTGTGACGGTTGGTGGCACGTTGCGTCCTTCCAGAACTCAGCCAGGCCCGCACGGACGGCGTGCACGTCCTCGTCGGTGCCCATCAATTCAAAGCGGTAGAGATACGGCACCTTGCACTTGCGTGACACGACGTCGCCCGCATAGCAGTACTCCGCGCCGAAGTTGGTGTTGCCGGCCGCGATGACTCCGCGCAACAGCGACCGATTGTGTTCGTCGTTGAGGAAGGCGATGACCTGCTTGGGCACGTAGCCGCCGGCACCGATGTCCGGCGTCGCGCGGCCTCCGCCGTAGGTGGGCAGGACCAGCACGTAAGGCTGGTCCACCCGGATCCGCCCGTGCAGTGGAATCCGGGTGGCCGGCAACCCGAGCTTCTGCACGAACCGGTGGGTGTTCTCCGAGACGCTGGAGAAGTACACCAACCCGCCGTGCGGACTCACCTGAACCTCCTTCGCTACGGCCTCGGCGTCAGGCGCTGAGCGCGCCCGCCAGAGCCTTGATGCGGTCCGGCCGGAAACCCGACCAGTGCTCGCTGCCCGCCACCACCACCGGTGCCTGCAGGTATCCCAGAGCCATCACGTAGTCGCGCGCCTCGCTGTCGAGGCTGATGTCCACGACGTCGTAAGAGATGCCCTGCTTGTCCAGCGCCTTATAGGTGGCGTTGCACTGCACGCATGCGGGCTTGGTGTACACGGTGATCGTCATCGGCGGTACGGCTCCTCAGCGAAAGTTGACACGGACACTCGAAACCAAGAGCCCAGGGGCTCAGCGGACCGCCGGACTCCGAGATTTCGACGGGTCTGGGGCCGATCTGCACCGGGGCTTTCACCACCGGATCCTCGTTCCCGTCGACCCGAACATCTCGGCGTCTGTCGGTGCTTGGGACACTACACCTAGTGTCCCACAAAGCGAGGACATACAACATATTCGAAACCACATTGATGAAATTCCCTGGTCGTAAGCCGGTGCGTGAGCCCGGCCACGGCGTGTCGCGCCGCGTTCGGCGTGTCGCTCGGGCAGCATGACGACAGGTCTACCACCGGGCACCGACAAGTTGGTCGCCGACGCTCCGCAGCGTCGGCGACCATCCGCATAGCAAACTAGTTAGCCAGACTCAGCAACAAGCTTCCGCAGCACGTCGTGAACGTTGGCCACGAGCGCGGCGTTCTCCCCGGGATGTTTGCCGTCCAGCGATCCGATCGGCACCGACAGTGCCAGCGCGTCGACGATGTTGGCGCCGGCGATGCCGAACGACTTGCGCGTTTCGTCGTGCGCCCACACCCCGCCGTAGCGGCCGAGTGCTGCACCGATCACCGCGACGGGCTTGCCGGCGACTGCACTTTGGCCGTACGGCCGCGACAACCAGTCGATCGCATTCTTGACCACGGCCGGGATGCCGCCGTTGTATTCGGGGGTGATCACCAACAGGGCGTCGGCGTCGGCAACCGCGGCGCGCAGCCTGCCGGCCGCCGCCGGCGCCGTTTGGCCGTCGATGTCTTCGTTGTAGAACGGCAGCTCGCCGAGCCCCTCGTACAGCGTCACGGCAGCACCTTGCGGCGCATTGGCTGCCGCGAGCTCGGCGATCTGACGGTTGACCGAGGCGGCGCGCAGGCTTCCGACCAAGACCAGCACCCTGATGTCCGACATGTGATGATCCTTCCGCCGTTCGAGTCGATCCTCGCATGCCCTAACCGGACCACAGTCCGAATTGTTCCAGCTGAGTTAAAGTCAAGCATGGTCGCCGCCCACGAGCCGCTGCGCGTCTCAGACCAGACCACACAGGAACGCGGCGACGCTGCCCGCAATCGCGAACTGCTGTTGGGTGCGGCGCGGCGGCTCATCGCCGAGCGCGGCCCGGATGCGGTGAAGATGGACGACATCGCCGCCGAGGCGGGCGTCGGCAAGGGCACACTGTTCCGCCGATTCGGCAGCCGCGCCGGGTTGATGGTCGTGCTGCTCGACGAGGACGAGCAGGCGCTCCAGCGGGCCTTTCTGTCCGGCCCGCCGCCGCTGGGGCCCGGCGCGCCTGCGCTGGACCGCCTGCTGGCATACGGCCGCGCGCGGTTGACTTTCGTCGCCGAGCACCTCGGCGTGCTGTGCGACGCTGCCCGCGACCCGCAGACCCGCTACAACGCGCCGGCCACCCTGCATCGCACCCATGTCCGCGTTCTGCTCGAGGCGGCCGGAACAACCGGAAGTCTCGACGCCCAGGCCGACGCGCTTTTAGCGCTTCTCGAGCCCGGTTATGTCGCTCATCAGCTGCGCGACGCCGGCTTGGCGCTCGACACCCTCGGGGACCGTTGGGAAGACGTCGCGCGCAAGTTGTGCGGACGATGAGCGCTCGCGCGAAGAGCAGACGGCACCGATGACGAATTCGCCGCGCTGGATTCTGCATGTCGACCTCGACCAGTTCCTCGCGGCCGTCGAGGAGCGGCGCCATCCCGAACTAGCGGGATTGCCGGTCATCGTCGGCGGCAGCGGAGACCCGACAGAGCCGCGCAAAGTCGTCACCTGCGCGTCGTACGCGGCCCGCGAGTTCGGCGTGCATGCGGGGATGCCGCTGCGCACCGCGGCGCGCAAGTGCCCAGATGCGACGTTCCTGCCGTCGGATCCCGCCGCCTATGACGCCGCCTCCGAAGAGGTGATGAACCTGTTGCGCAACTTGGGTTTTCCGGTCGAGGTGTGGGGCTGGGACGAGGCGTATGTGGGCGCCGACGTGGATGACCCGGTGGAGCTGGCCGAGCGCATCCGCGCGACGATCGCCGCGGAGGCGCAGCTGTCGTGTTCGGTCGGCATCAGCGACAACAAGCAACGCGCGAAGGTGGCGACCGGATTCGCCAAGCCGGGCGGCATCTTCGCGCTCACCGATGCGAACTGGATGGCGGTGATGGGCGACCGCGCGGTCGACGCACTGTGGGGCGTCGGCCCGAAAACCGCCAAAAGGCTTGCGGCGATGGGGATTACGTCAGTTTCCCAACTCGCTGCGACGGACGCCGACGCACTTACGTGCGCCTTCGGCCCGACAATCGGGCTGTGGTTGCTGTTGTTGGCCAAGGGTGGTGGCGACACCACCGTGAGCGCCAAACCGTGGATCCCGCGATCGCGCAGCCACGTGATCACCTTTCCGCGCGACTTGACCGATCGCACCGAAATGGACGCAGCGATAGCCGATTTGGCGCGTCGCACACTCGCCGAGGTGACTGCGGAGTCGCGGATCGTCACGCGTGTCGCTGTCACCGTCCGCACGTCGACGTTCTTCACCCGCACCAAGATCCGCAAGCTGCCGAAGCCGACGGTCGACCCCGACGTGGTCGTGCCGGCGGCATTGGGTGTCCTCGACCTCTTCGAGCTGGACCGGCCGGTGCGGCTGTTGGGCGTGCGCCTGGAGTTGGCGGCGCCCGCGCCGATCACGTCCGCGGCATCACGCGGGTGAAGGTGTCGTTGGCCACTCGCATTGCGATGCTGTACGGCCACCACGCAAACCGCTTGAACATGTACAGCGCGCGTATGTCGTTGGAGGTGTAGATCAGGAAGCGGTTCTTGCGAACTCCGGCCAGTATTTTGTCGGCGACCGCCTCCGGCGCGACTGCATGCCCGGTGAACCGACTGACCAAGCGCTGCACCCGCGGGTTGTTCCGGTCGACACCGGCGATCTCCACCGTATTCACCAGGGGGGTGTTGACAGCTCCTGGCACCACCACCGACACACCGATCCGGTGGCGCGCGAGGTCGAAGCGCAACACCTCAGACAACCCCCGCAGTCCGAATTTGCTTGCGCTGTAAGCGGAATGCCACGGCAATGCCACCAACCCAGCAGCCGACGATACGTTCACCAGATGCCCGCCGCGACCCGCGGCCACCATCGGCGGCACGAACGTCTCGATCACGTGGATCGGCCCCATGAGGTTGATCGAAATCATCGAGCTCCACTGGTCGTGGGTGAGCTGGTCGACGGTCCCCCATGCCGACACGCCCGCGATGTTCATGACGATGTCCATGCTCGGATGGGCCGTGTGGATGTCGGCGGCGAAGCGGGCGACTTCGTCATAGTCGGATATGTCGAGCGCGCGGTGCTCGGCCACCGTGGCGCCCAGTGCGCGGGCGTCGGCGACGGTGGTGGCGAGGCCGTCCGCGTCACGGTCGGTGAGGTACAACTCGGCGCCGTCGGCCGCCAACTTCAGTGCGGTCGCCCGGCCGATGCCGCTGGCCGCGCCTGTCAAGAAAACCCGTTTTCCTGCGAACCCCTGCGCCACGGGCGTGACCCTACCGGGTATCGCCCGCACCGCCCCACAGTGCCGCGAGCCACAGCCGTTCGAGCACTCGCAGCCCACGTTGCACGTCGCGGTCCGGGCCCAGGAAGGTCGCGTCGCCGGAGAGCATCAGCGCCGTAGCTGCACCGAGAGTGCGTACCAATGCCGGTATGTCGTCACTGATAGGCCGCGCCGTGCCGGCCGCGCATTCGGCCTCGACGACGCGCACGATCTGGTCGATCACGGTGTCGATCTGACCGTCGAGGATCTCGCGGATCTTGGCGTCGGTATTGCGGGCGTTGTTGCACGCCGTCATCACCGGATCGTTGTGCGCGAAAACCGCGGCGGCGCTGCCGACCATCCGCGTGGCGAACTCGGCCGGCGTCTCGTCGGCGCCCCGCGGCGCGAAGTAGTGCGTGAGCTCCTCGAGCTCATGTGTGGCCTCGGCCAGGATCAGGGCCAGCACGTCGTATTTCGAGTCGAAGTAGAAGTAGAACCCGGACCTGGCGATGCCGGCCCGCTCGCTGATCGCACTGACCGACAAGTCCGCAAAGGACTGCTCCTGCAACAGTTCTCGGACCGCGGTGACGATCGCCTCGCGCTGCCGGTCGCCGCGGCTGCGGCGGGCGGCCGACTGTGCGGGCTCAGCAGTCATGACTTGCACTGTTCCATCACCGCTGGTCGACGACAAACTTGACAGCCGTCAAGTATGCCCGTCAGGATAAAGCCGAGTGACCTCGACCACACACTTCAACGGCGGGAGAACGCATGGCGACCATCAGTACCCGGGATTATTTGATCGATCAGGCGAAGCGCCGGTTGACGCCATCGTTCAACAACTTCCCTGGCATGGGTGCGGTCGAACGCAAACTTCTCCAAACAAATTTCCCGCAGAAAAAGCTTGCCGATCCGCCGCCGGGCAGCGGGCTGAAGCCGGTCGTGGGCGACGCGGGACTGCCCATCCTCGGGCACATGATCGAAATGCTGCGCGGCGGCCCGGACTACATGCTGCATCTGTACAGGACCAAAGGCCCCGTCGTGTTCGGCGATTCGCCGGTGCTGCCCGGTGTCGCGGCGCTGGGGCCGGACGCCGCGCAGGTCATCTATTCCAACCGCAACAAGGATTACTCGCAGCAGGGCTGGGTACCGGTGATCGGCCCGTTCTTCCACCGCGGGCTGATGCTGCTCGATTTCGACGAGCACATGTATCACCGGCGGATCATGCAGGAGGCGTTCGTCCGCTCCCGGCTCGTCGGCTATGTCGAGCAGATGGACAAGGTCGTGTCTCAGGTCGTCGTGCGGGACTGGGTGGCCAATGACGCGCGGTTTCTGCTGTATCCGGCGATGAAGGAGCTGACCCTCGACATCGCGTCGATGGTGTTCATGGGCCACGAACCGGGCACCGACAAAGAGCTGGTGACCAAGGTGAACAACGCGTTTGCCGTAACCACCCGCGCAGGAAACGCGATCATCCGCACCAGCGTGCCGCCGTTCAAGTGGTGGCGCGGACTGCGGGCGCGCCGGCTCCTGGAGAACTATTTCGAAGAGCGGGTCGCCGAACGCCGCGGCAAGGAAGGCAACGACCTGCTGACCGTGCTGTGCCAGACCGAAGACGAAGACGGCAACCGGTTCTCTGACGAGGACATCGTCAACCACATGATCTTCTTGATGATGGCCGCACACGACACGTCCACGTCGACCGCGACGACGATGGTGTACAACCTTGCGGCGCACCCAGAATGGCAGGATCGCTGCCGCGACGAATCGGACCGGCTTGGCGACGGGCCGCTGGACATCGACTCACTGGAGAAGCTGGAGTCGCTGGACCTTGTGATGAACGAGTCGATCCGGTTGGTGACGCCTGTGCAGTGGGCCATGCGCCAGACCGTGCGGGACACCGACCTGCTGGGCTACTACATTCCCGAGGGCACCCAGGTCATCGCGTACCCGGGGATGAATCACCGGCTGCCCGAGATCTGGACGGACCCCCTGAAGTTCGATCCGGAGCGCTTCACCGAACCGCGCAACGAGCACAAGCGGCACCGCTACGCGTTCACCCCGTTCGGCGGTGGCGCGCACAAGTGCATCGGCATGGTGTTCGGCCAGCTGGAGATCAAGACGATCTTGCACCGGCTGCTGCGCCACTACCGGCTCGAGCTGCCACGGCCCGACTACAAGGCTCGCTGGGATTACGCGGGCATGCCGGTGCCGATGGACGGCATGCCGATCGTGCTGCGGCCGCTCACCGGCCGGTGATTTCGGCGCTTGTCGCTTTGCGCGCAAGCGCTCATCGACGCCGCCAGGTGAACTTCTTCGCGTCGACGTCGAGCTCGGTGTACCACGCGACCGACATCAAGCGATTGGCGCACGCGATGATCGCGCGCAGCGCCGACTCGGTCTTGTCCTCCGCCCAGCCCATTGCCCATTGGACGTGCTGGCCGTCGGTGCCTTGGATGAACGTGGCGGTGTGGGTTCCGGACTCGAGCTGGTGGAAGCGCAGCATGTCGATGAAGATCCCGCAGCCGAACAACATAGAGATCAATGCGTCGACGGCCCCGGTGGACGCGACGGTGGTGGTCTCGATGCGGTCGCCGATCGCAAAGGTCGCGTGATAGATCCGCGGCTGAGGTCCGAGCCGGGTGGCCGGCTTGTCGGCATCCGCACAGGTGAACGAACCGAGCCGCAGCGGGCCGGAGACGGGACTGTAGGTGGCGGTGAATGTCTCCCACGACATGTGCTCGGCGTCCTCGCGAAGCCCCCGCGGCAGGGGAACGCGAAAACGGCTCGACGGTGAGTCGTAGGCGTGAGCCGCGGTGTCGGTGCTCGGTGAAGGTGTCATGGGTGCCGGTCCTCGGATCGAAGGAAGATGACCGACGTAGTAGCTCGACCCACAGCGGGGGGTCGGCCTGAATCAGACCCCGCTGCGGGCCGCTACTACGAGAAGCCTAGGCACGTCGCCGACAATAGACGCTGCTGCGCAGTCGGTGCAACCGAATCAGCTGGTAGCTAGCGAATCGATGGCATCCTGCAGCTTCTTCGTAACCTCGTCGGCGACTGGTTGCAGGCCGGCGTTTTCGGTGACGTCCACCAGGACCTTCGGGTTCATTGCCTCAACCAGTACTGTGCCCGGGGTGTCGGGGTCTTCTCGCACGACGACATTGCACGGCAGTAGCAGGCCGATCTGGCGATCGGCATCGACGGCTCGATGTGCCAGCGGTGGGTTGCACGCCCCCAGGATGAGGTAGGCCTCCATGTCGACGCCGATCTTCTCCTTGAGCGTCGACTTGACGTCGATCTCGGTGAGTACCCCGAACCCGTTCTGGGCGAGCGCAGCCCGGGTCTTTTCGACTGCATCCTCGAACGACGTGCGCAGCGCGGTTGACAAAGCAATGTTCACGTTCATCACCGTAGCTCTCTGACGCCCTCGTCAGCAGACCTACGAAGCGAGAAGATCTCGGCCCGACGCGATCTGATTGCCCAGGGTCACAAGGTGAATGGCGGCGGCGTGCAGGTACTCGCCGGCCTCGCGAGTGGCCTGCCCTTGGAGATAGCGCACCCAGGTCCCTTCGATCACCGTGCCGAGCTTGAAGCACGCCAGCGCCAGATACCAGGGCAGGTAATCGGTGCGACGGCCGCCGGCCACGTGGTAGGCCTCGAGCAGCTCGCGACGGCTGGCCAAACCGCCGAGCGCAGCCAACGCCTTACCACTGCCCAGTGGGTCGGCATCGCTGGGCCAGCACACCAGCATCCAGCCGAGGTCCAACAGCGGATCGCCGACCGTGCACATCTCCCAGTCGACGAACGCCGCCACCTCTGGCCGGTCGCGACGCAACAACACGTTGTTGAGGTGAGCATCGCCATGCATGACGCCCGGAGCGGAATCCGGTGGCTGGTTGTCCTCCAGCCAATCCGCGAGCCGATCGACACCAGGCAGCGCATCGTGCGGGTAGTTGGGCTGCTGACGGTAGGCCTCGACGAAGCCGCGAAATTGCGGAACTTGGCGTGCCACAAAGGATCCCGGTCGTTTGAGCGCGGCCAGCGGGCTGCCTTCCCATGGCACCTGGCCGAGGGTGGCCAGACCCGCCGCGTAATGCAGGCCGACGTCGTGGCGAAACTTCGGCTTGTCGACGTAGGTCGGGGCCACCTCAGTGCCGGGGTTGAACCCGTCGACGTAGGCCATGAGGTAGAACACCACCCCCAGAACGTCCAGATCTTCACAGCCACAGACGAATTCGGGATGCGGTACGCCAGTGCCCGCGAGCGTGCGGAGCACCGCGATCTCGCGCTGCATGGTCTTGTTACTGGTCGGCCGCGGATGTGCCGGCGGGCGGCGCAACACCATCCGGCGTCCGTCGACGCGCAGTCCCACCACAATGTTCTGAGTGCCCCCGGCAAGCGGTGTCACGTCGGTGACCTCTGACCCGATGCCGTGCTCCCGTATCCAGTTCCGCAGCACCGCGAGGTCCTCGTCGGTAAGCGATTCCGCCATCGCACGATCGTAAGCACGCTCGGGGCCGCGCGGCGGGAAGCGCCATTGTGCACAGGCGCAGCACGGTCCTATCGTGAGGATCATCGGGGCGACGGAGCGGGCGATGCACGAGATGGCCATCACTGAGAGCGTGGTCGACACCGTCTGCGAACACGCCGGAGGCCGGCGCGTGCACAGCGTCCGGGTGCAAGTCGGCGCGCTGTGCGCCGTGGTTCCCGACTCCATGCAGTTCTGTTTCGGCTTGGCCACTGAAGGCACCGTTGCCGAAGGAGCGCGGCTGGATCTCGATCTGCAGCCCGCGTTGGCGCGGTGCCGCGCCTGCGGCGCCGAGTTCGGCGTCGACGACCTGATCTTGCTGTGCGGATGCGGCAGCGCCGACGTCGAAGTGCTTGCCGGACGCGAACTGCGGATTCTCTCGATGGAAGTGAGCTGACATGTGCGCTACCTGTGGATGCGGCGACGACGGTGCAGTCATCACCGTCGCCGGCGAGACCGGCCACCACCACCCGCACAGCCATGACCATCACCACGATCACCCCCACGAGCATGGGCCGGCGACGCACACCATCTCGCTGGAACAGAAAGTCCTAGCCAAGAACGACGAGCTCGCGGAGCGGAACCGAAAATGGTTGGCGCAGCGCAACATTGCCGCCTTCAACCTCACCAGTTCCCCCGGCGCCGGCAAGACCACTCTGCTGGAGCGCACTATTCGCGAGCTGCAGGGCCGGCGACCGGTCGCCGTCATCGAGGGTGACCAGGAGACGTTGCTGGACGCCGAACGCATCCGCGCCACCGGCTGCCGCGTGGTTCAGGTCAACACCGGCGCCGGGTGTCACCTCGACGCCGAGATGACCCGCCGTGCGCTGGAAAGCCTGGCACCAGAGCCCAACTCGGTGGTGTTCATCGAGAACGTCGGCAATCTGGTCTGCCCGGCCCTGTTCGACCTGGGCGAGCAAACCAAAGTCGTCGTCATTTCGGTGACAGAAGGCGCCGACAAACCGCTGAAGTATCCCCATATGTTCTCTGCCGCCGGACTCGTCCTGATCAACAAGACCGACTTACTCCCCTATGTCGATTTCGATCTTGATGTCTGCGCATCGTATGCGCGGTCGATCAACCCGAATGTCGACATCATCCCGGTGTCGGCCACGACGGGTGACGGCGCCTCTGCGTGGTACGCGTGGATTGACGCTCACGCAAACAACTATTGCGAAACTGGACGTTGACAAGTCTTTGCTCCGGGAGTAGACCCAGAAACTAGCGCCACGCAAGTGGGCCGATGGTCGACTCCTGTGGTGCAGGGACACGGGTCGTCCCGGAAAGAGCTGCTAAATGCCAACTGAGGCAGCAGTCCAAGCAGAAGAGACCTTGATCCATGTCTTGTGGATCAATGCCGGTCTGAGTTGTGACGGCGATTCCGTGGCGTTGACTGCCGCCACCCAACCCAGTGTCGAAGAAATTGCTCTCGGCGCACTTCCGGGGCTACCAAAGGTCGCCGTCCATTGGCCCCTGATCGATTTCGAATGCGGGCCGAACGGGGGCGCCGACGACTTCCTCGAATGGTTCTTCAAAGCCGACCGCGGCGATTTGGAACCGTTCGTGCTCGTCGTCGAAGGGTCCATTCCGAACGAGCAGCTGCACGACGAGGGCTACTGGTGCGGATTCGGTAACAATCCGGCCACCGGTCAACCGATGACCACCAGCGAATGGCTCGATCGGCTGGCGCCGAAGGCCACCGCAGTGGTCGCCGTCGGCACCTGCGCGACCTACGGAGGCATCCATGCGATGGCCGGTAACCCCACCGGCGCGATGGGAGTCCCCGACTACCTGGGGTGGGACTGGAAGAGCAAAGCGGGCATCCCGATCGTCTGTGTCCCGGGTTGCCCCATCCATCCCGACAACCTCTCCGAGACACTGACATACCTGCTGTACATGGCCACAGGTCAGGCGCCGATGATTCCGCTCGACGACGCGCTGCGGCCGAAGTGGTTGTTCGGCCAGAGCGTCCACGAGGGGTGCGATCGGGCCGGATATTACGAGCAGGGCGATTTCGCGACCGAGTACGGATCGCCGAAATGCATTGTGAAGCTCGGATGTTGGGGTCCGGTGGTGAAGTGCAACGTGCCCAAGCGTGGCTGGATCAACGGTATCGGCGGGTGCCCGAACGTCGGCGGCATCTGCATCGGCTGCACCATGCCGGGCTTCCCGGACAAGTTCATGCCGTTCATGGACGAACCCCCGGGCGGCAAGTTGTCGTCCACCGCGTCGACGATGTACGGCTCGGTGATCCGCAGCCTGCGTCACATCACCGGCCGCACTGTCGACAAAGAGCCGAAGTGGCGGCATCCGGGAACCAAGCTGGAAACGGGAGCAACCCGCACCTGGTAGGTGCGCGTTGTGTTCTGCGCTCTGCCAGCGGCTTTCGCGTCTTCTAGCAGCGCCACACGCATCAACGAGAGAGAAGTCCGATGACAACGATCACCCCCGAACCGACACAGGCGAAGCGTGAACCCGGCCAGCTGGTCGAGATGGCGTGGGATCCGATCACCCGGATCGTGGGCAGCCTGGGCATCTACACCAAGATCGACTTCGAGAACAAAGAAGTGGTGGAATGCCATTCGACATCGTCGATCTTCCGCGGCTACTCGCTGTTCATGAAGGGCAAGGACCCGCGCGACGCGCACTTCATCACCAGCCGCATCTGCGGGATCTGCGGTGACAACCACTGCACCTGCTCTTGCTACACGCAGCAGATGGCGTATGGCGTCCAGCCGCCCCACCTCGCCGAGTGGCTGGTCAACCTCGGCGAGGCCGCGGAATACATGTTCGACCACAACATCTTCCAGGAGAATCTGGTCGGCGTGGACTACTGCGAGAAGATGGTCGCGGAGACCAATCCCGGTGTACTGGCCAAGGCCGAGAACACTGCGGCACCACACGCAGACATGCACGGCTACAAGACCATCGCCGACATCATGCGCGCGCTGAACCCGTTCACCGGCGAGTTCTACCGGCAGGCACTGCAAGTCAGCAGGTGGACACGAGAGATGTTCTGCCTCATGGAAGGTCGCCACGTTCACCCGTCGACGTTGTACCCGGGTGGTGTCGGCACCACCGCCACCATCCAGCTGATGACCGACTACATGACGCGGCTGATGCGCTACGTGGAGTTCATGAAAACCGTGGTGCCGATGCACGACGACCTGTTCGACTTCTTCTACGAGGCGCTGCCGGGGTACGAGAAGGTCGGCCTGCGTCGAACCCTGCTCGGCTGCTGGGGGTCGTTCCAGGATCCCGAGCACTGCAACTTCTCCTACAAGGACATGGAGAACTGGGGCCGCAAGATGTTCGTCACGCCGGGCGTGGTGGTGGACGGCAAGCTCGTCACCACCTCACTGGTCGACATCAACCTCGGCATCCGAATCCTGTTGGGGCACAGCTACTACGACGACTGGACCGACCAGGAGATGTTCGTCAAGACCGACCCGCTGGGCAATCCGGTGGACCGGCGCCATCCGTGGAACCAGCACACCAATCCTCGTCCGCAAAAGCGCGACTTCGACGGCAACTACAGCTGGGTGATGGCGCCGCGATGGTTCGACGGTAAAGACCACCTCGCCCTCGACACCGGCGGCGGGCCGCTGGCCCGCTTGTGGTCGACGGCGCTGGCCGGACTGGTCGACATCGGCTACATCAAGTCCACCGGACACAGCGTGCAGATCAATCTGCCCAAGACGGCGCTGAAAGGCCCGGTCGAGCTGGAGTGGAAGGTGCCGCAACACGGCAGCAACACCATCGAACGCAACCGCGCGCGCACCTACTTCCAGGCTTATGCTGCGGCGGCCGCCCTGCACTTCGCCGAGAAGGCGTTGGTGGAGATCCGCGCCGGGCGCACCAAGACCTGGGAGAAGTTCGACGTGCCTGACGAAGGCATCGGGTGCGGCTTCACCGAGGCCGTCCGCGGTGTGCTGAGCCACCACATGGTGATTCGCGACGGCAAGATCGCCAACTACCACCCGTATCCGCCCACCCCGTGGAACGCGAACCCACGCGACAGCTACGGCACCCCGGGGCCGTACGAGGATGCCGTGCAAGGTCAGCCGATCTTCGAGGAGAACGACAGAGAGCATTTCAAGGGCATCGACATCATGCGCACGGTCCGCAGCTTTGATCCGTGCCTGCCCTGCGGCGTGCACATGTACCTGGGCAAGGGCAAGACGCTCGAGAGACTGCACTCCCCGACCCAGTCCGTGACCGGGGAGTGACGTATGGCCGATCGCCGGCGCGACGAGCAGGTGAGCGAGCCGGAAGAATTCGAGCCAGAGGCGCACTGGCGCACGGCCGGCAATCGGATTCAGAATTTGCTCGACGCCAGCGCCGCCGCCGGCCCGGTGGCGCAGCAGCGTGCCGAGCAACTGGTCCGTGAGGTCACCGATCTCTACGGCGCCGGTCTGGAAAGGGTGATGCGGCTCGTCGTGTCATCGAATCCCGAACTGGCAGAAGCCTTCACAGCGGACCCGCTGATTGCCAGCCTGCTTCTGGTGCACAACCTTCACCCGCATCCCCTACAGCGGCGGGTGGCTGATGCCCTCGACAGCGTGAGGCCCTATCTGGGCAGTCACGGCGGCGACGTGGATTTGATCGAGGTCACCGGTGAGGTGGTGAGGCTGCAATTCACCGGTAGCTGCCGCACCTGTCCGTCATCCTCGGTGACCCTGGAGCTGGCGGTCGAGGAGGCGATTCGCGCTGCCGCTCCCGAGATCGTGTCGATCGAAGTCGTTGCGGCCGAAGCCAAACCGCCGAAGCCGATACCTGCCGACTCGCTGATGAGCCGTGTCCACACCAAACCCGTTTGGCATCGGGTTCCCGACGTCGCCGCGCTGGCCCCGGGTGAGGTGGGCGGCTTCCGGGTCGACGGCGCAGTGGTGCTGGCGTGCCGCGTCGACGACACGCTATTCGCCTACCGAGACCGCTGCGGATGCTGCGGCGAATCGCTGGCCGGCGCGGCGCTGCACCGGGTGATGGGTTCGACGGCCCCGGTGCTGCGATGTCCGCGCTGTCACGCTCACTTCGACGTGGTGCATGCCGGGCGCTGTGTCGACGGGAACGGCCACGCTGATGCGCACCTCGAGCCGATTCCGTTGCTGCAACGCGATGGTGTGCTGTCGATGGCTTTGCAGGGCGGCTCGTGATGGACGGCGCGTACGACGTGCTGGCCCGTATCCGGGCAAGCCGCGGGTCGACCCAACCGGCCGGCGAGCGGTGCGAGATGTGCGCCGATCCGATCGCCGACGAACACCAGCACGTCGTCAACGTCGAAGGCCGGCAACTGATGTGCGTGTGCCGCGGATGCTATCTGCTGTTCACCGACACCACCGCCGACCTGCGTTACCGGGCGATTCCGGACCGAGTTCTGAGCTTCGGCGATTTCGGCATCGATCGCCGGCAGTGGGATGCGTTGGAGATCCCGGTCGGTCTGGCATTCTTCTTCCGCAACTCGGCGCTCGGCCGTGTCGTCGCGTTCTATCCCGGACCGGCCGGTGCGACGGAATCAGAGTTGGACCTGGGCGCCTGGAGCGCCATTCGCGACGCGGACCCGCGCGTGGACATGCTCGCCGACGACACCGAGGCGCTGATCGTTCGGGTGCCCAGCGACGAAACCTGTTCGCCGGATTGCTATCTGGTGCCGATCGACGTCTGCTACGAGTTCGTCGGCCGGATGCGGATGCTGTGGCACGGGTTCGACGGCGGCCGAGAAGTCCGCGATTACATCACCGGGTTCTTCGACGAACTCGCCGCCCGAAGCAAGGCGGTATCGCGGTGACAGACCTGACGTTCCGCGTTGTCGACGTGTCGCCGCAGCCGTACGCGGTGACACCGGTGCTGGCGGCGCGCGTCGCGGTTACCGCAGTCGGCGACGACCCCGTGCATGCGATCGCGCTGCGCTGCCAGGTGCGGATCGACCCGTTGCGGCGCCGGTACTCCGACGAAGAAGCGGCCGGGCTGTTGGATTTGTTCGGGCCGCGGGAGCGGTGGAGCTCCACCCAGCGAACGTTCGTGTGGCTGCACTGCGCCGTGATGGTGCCGGGCTTCACCGGCACCACCCAGGTCGACCTGCCGCTGCAATGCACCTACGACTTCGAGGTCGCCGCGGCGAAGTACATGCATGCGTTGCGTGACGGCACCATTGCGCTCCAGTTCCTGTTCAGCGGAACAGTGTTCACCCAGGGCGCGCGCGGCTTCGCGGTGCGGCAGGTGCCGTGGGACAAAGAGGACCGATACGACTTGCCGGTGGCGGCGTGGCGCACGCTGATGGACCAGCACTACCCGAACACCGGATGGCTGCGCCTGAACCGCGCCACGCTGGCGGCGTTGTCCGCGTACAAGACCGAACGGGGTCTGCTGGGCTACGACGACGCCGTCAGTGCGCTTCTGGACGCGGCGTGTCAGAAGGAGCTGCGATGAGCGGCGGCTGGGACCATGTTCGCGCCGTCGCCGACGCGGTGCTCTACGAGGGTTATCTGTTGTACCCGTACCGGGCGGGCTCATCGAAGAACCAGTCACGCTGGCAATTCGGCGTGCTGGGACCGCCTGGCGCCGAACAGAAAGGCATCGGCGAGAACGACTTGATGTCGGCCCAGGTGCTCGTCGACGGTGACACCGTCGAGTTGACGGTGGTGGTCCGGTTCCTCCAGTTGCAGCGGCGCACCGCGCAGAAGAACAGTCCTGCCGGTGGTTTCGTGCCCGTCGACCAGCTGACCGCCGGCGGCCGGACGTGGCTCACGTGGGACGAGGCGGTGGAACGGGAGCTGGAGTTCGGACCGTTCACTGTCGCGAATCTCGAAGAAAAGCAACGGGTTCCGATAGCCGTAGCCGGCGGCACCGACGTCGAGCGCATCGACGGTGGCCGCCTGGTCCGTAGCCGCAGAGAGCTTGCCGGTGAACTCGCACTGGCTGCCGACCGGGACGACGGGCTCATTCGGGTCAGCCTGGTCGTGCGTAACACCGGTGCTGAGCCGGCCGACAAAGACGAAGCCATCGCCGCCTCGTTCATCGGCACGCACCTCGTAGCAGAGGTGACCAACGGCGCCTTCGTGTCGCTGCTCGACCCGCCGTCGACCGCTGCCGAGGCCGCGACGCGATGTCATCAGCACCGCTGCTTCCCGGTGCTCGCCGGTCCGCCCGGCGCAAATGATCTGATGCTGGTTTCGCCGATCATCCTCTACGACCACCCGCAGATCGCCGAGCAGAGCGAAGGCGCGCTCTACGACTCCACCGAGATCGACGAAATCCTCACGTTGCGCGTGATGACCATGACCGACGAGGAGAAGGCGCAGGCCCGGGCGACCGATCCGCTTGCCGCCCAGATCATCGACCGATGTGACTCGATGTCGCCAGAAGCGATGCTCAATCTGCATGGCGTTCTGCGTGATCCGCACGCCGCGGATGGCCGGCCGCCCCTGATCCCCGAGATTCCCGACGGCGTGGACTGGTGGGATCCGGTGGCCGACACCGCGGTTCAGCCGGAGATCGACGCGGTGTTGGTCGACGGGGTCCGGGTGGCCGCCGGCTCTCGGGTGCGTCTGCACCCGTCACGGCGCGCCGACGCTCAGGACATCTTCTTCAGCGGAAAGACCGCACGCGTCACCTCGGTCCACGAGGACGTGGACGGCAACCAGCACGTCGCGGTCGTGGTCGACGACGACCCGGCTGCCGATTTGCACGAGTGGTACGGCCGCTACCTGTACTTCGCCCCGGATGAAGTCGAGCCGCTCGAAAGGAGTTCGAAATGGATGTAGTGGGTTGGGTGGCGATCGGCGTCGTCGCCGCCGTGATCGTCGCGGGCGTCGTGGTCGGCGTGACCTCCATACCGGATGCGCGGCGCTACATGAAGATTCGCCGGATGTAGGACGGGAGTGACATCACGTCCCGGATTCTGGTAGCAGGCATCGGCAACATCTTCCTCGGCGACGACGGGTTCGGCCCCGAGGTGGTGCGGCGCGGGCGGGAACGCATCGCCGCCACCGGCGCGCGGGTAATCGACTACGGCATCGGCGGCATGCACCTGGCCTACGACCTGCTCGAGGACTGGGACGGCCTGGTCCTCGTCGACGCAGTGCCCAACCAAGGTTCACCGGGCACCGTACACCTCTTCGAGGTGGACCATGAATCTGCTTGCAGCGCACCAGTTCTGGACGCCCACAGCATGCACCCCGGCGCGGTGTTCGCAAGCGTGGCCGCACTGGGCGGCAAGCCGCCCTACACCGTGGTGGTGGGCTGCGAGGTCGAAACCGTCGACGAAGGCATCGGGTTGTCCGATTCGGTGCGCAGGGCCGTGAACGGCGCCGTCGACGACGTGCTGCAGGTGGTCTCGGCGATGGCGGCGCGGGTCTGCGCGGGAGGCGATTGAGATGTGCCTGGGAATTCCTGGTCAGGTGGTCGGTCTGCTGGAGGGTTACGGCGGCCAGCTCGCGCTCGTCGACGTCGCCGGGGAGCAACGCAAGGTCAACATCGGCATGCTGCCCGAGGAGACATTCGAGCCGGGCGACTGGGTGATCATCCACATGGGCTTCGTCGTCGAAAAGACCGACTGCGCAGGAGCTGACGCCGCGATGACAGGCCTGAAGCTGATGGGCCGCGATCCGGAGGCAGCGCCGTGACCGACCGGCGCCGACTGCGGGTCAGCGTGCGCGGGGTGGTGCAAGGCGTGGGCTTCCGGCCATTCGTCTACACCACTGCGGCAGCGTTCGGCCTGTCCGGGTGCGTGCGCAACGACAGCTCTGGCGCGCTGATCGAAGTGGAAGGCGACACCGCCGGTCTCGAGCAGTTCTTGTCCCGGCTGCGCGACTCGCCGCCACCGTTGGCGCTCATCGAATCCTATGAGATCGAGGAGGTTTCGCCTGTTGGCGGCACCGGCTTCGCGATTGCCGACACCTCCCGGTCGAACAGTGGCCGCACGCTGGTCTCCCCCGACGTCGCGATGTGTGCGGACTGCGCGGCAGAATTACGTGACCCGACCAACCGCCGGTACCGGCATCCGTTCGTCAACTGCACCAACTGCGGGCCGCGGTTCACGATCATCGGCGGGCTCCCCTACGACCGCGCTACCACGACGATGTCGGCGTTCGACATGTGCGCCGACTGCGCCCGCGAATACGCCGATCCAGCCGACCGCCGCTTCCATGCCCAACCGGTGTGTTGCCCGAAGTGTGGCCCCACCCTGCGCTACGTGAAGCCGGGACGAGACATGCTGTACCGCGACGACGCACTCAGCGCGGCGCGCATGCTGTTGCGTGACGGCGGCGTGCTCGCCGTGAAAGGGGTCGGCGGTTACCACCTCGCCTGTGATGCCCGCGACCAGACCGCGGTGACGGGATTGCGACGCCGGAAGCGCCGCGGCGACAAGCCGTTTGCCGTGATGGTGGCCGACCTGGCCAGTGCGAGGCGCATCGCCCTGGTCGACGAAACGGCTCAGCGCATGCTCACCGGGCCGCAGCGGCCGATCGTGCTGCTCCCTCGCTTGGCTTCGGCGCGGGTAGCCGAATCCGTCGCACCGCGCAACCCCGACCTCGGCGTGATGGTGGCTTATACGCCGCTGCACGCCCTGCTGTTCGGGCTGGACGGCGACCAGCAGGGCCCCGATGTGCTGGTGATGACGTCGGGAAACCTTGGCGGAGAGCCGATTTGCTATCACGACGACGATGCGCTGACCCGGTTGGCGCACCTCGCCGACGGTTGGCTGATGCACGACCGCGCAATCCTGGTTCCGTGTGACGACTCGGTGGTCCGGGTGGTCGACGGATCGGAGCTGCCGATCCGGCGCTCACGCGGTTACGCCCCTCTGCCGGTCGCGTTGCCGCTGCCCGTACCTCCGACACTGGCGGTCGGCTCGGACTTGAAGAACACGATGGCTGTGGCCGACGGTCGCTACGCCTGGCTGAGTCAGCACATCGGCGACATGGACGACCTGGCCACCCTGTCGGCGTTCGACGACGCGCAGCAGCACCTGCGCGCGCTCACCGGCGTGCAGCCGCAACTGCTGGTGGCTGACGCACATCCGCTGTACCGGTCGACGGGCTGGGCGCACCGTAACGCCGACGGGCGGCCGGTGCGCACCGTGCAACACCATCACGCCCACATCGCAGCCGTGATGGCCGAGCACGGGTGCGACGGTTCCGAGCAGGTGCTCGGGTTCGCGTTCGACGGCACGGGTTACGGCTGCGACGAAGCGGTGTGGGGCGGCGAGCTCATGCTCGCGAACTACAAGGGATACGAGCGCTTGGCGCACCTGAAATATGTACCGCTGGCCGGCGGCGACACCAGCGTGCTGCGCCCGTACCGGATGGCACTGGCCCACCTGTGGGCGGCCGGCATCGACTGGGATCCCGACCTGCCGCCGGTCGCGGCGTGTCCACCCGAGGAACGAAAGGTGTTGGCACACCAGTTCGCCACCGGCCGGGGCTGCGTGCCGACGTCGAGCATGGGGCGGCTCTTCGATGCGGTGTCGGCGCTGACCGGGGTGCGCCAGGTGGTCGCCTATGAGGCGCAAGCAGCCATCGAGCTGGAAGGACTTGCGCGCGGCGCCGCATGTGGCGCAACGGTGTACACGTTCGGCATCGAGCGCCGCGCCCCGGTCGATCTGATCGACCCCGCTCCCGTGCTGGCAGCGGCGGTCGGCGACTGGCGCGCTGGTGTGAGCGCAGCCGTGATCGGTGCCCGGTTCCACCACGCGGTCGCCCACCTGATCGTCGCATTGGCGGCTCGGCATGCCGAGGCGTCGCAAACGATCGCCCTGTCGGGCGGGGTGTTCCAGAATGCGCTGCTGCTGCACTCGACGCTGCAGTGCTTGCGACACAGAGGTTTTCGGGTGATCAGCCACCGGCGGGTGCCGCCGAACGACGGTGGGCTTGCGTTGGGCCAGCTCTTGGTGGGGAATTCGGCATGAGCACGGTGACTCGAGGGCAGGAATTGTTCGGCCAGTACGCCTATCCGCCGAACGAGCTCGGCTATTGCGGGCCCGCCGGGACCGGCGATGTGGGCGAACTCGCTGCACATGCGCGCGAATTCGACGGCGCCTGGCCCTACCTGACCGCGATCGCCGACGCCGTCGGCGGCACCGAGGCACTGCATGAAGACGTCGTTCGAAGCTACTGGACGGGCGGCCGTGCGTTGGACAAGGTGGACCCCGGCGATCTGCTCCGCCGTCTCAGAACGGCATTCCAGGGGCAGGTGACCGGTCTGCTCGACTCGATCCAGCCGTGCGCTGAGGTGCTGGCGCACCACAGTTTTCACGTCTTCGTCGTCTACCCGTGGGTGCGCTTCCTGGATCGCGGCCCAGATACCGCGCTGACAGTCCTGCAGGACTGCCGGATCCGCTGGGGCACGGTCCAGTCGGTGTCCGATGACCATGTGACGATCGCGTCGCAGCCACTGCAGCTCACTGCGGGCCGGCTGTCTCTCGGCGAAGCCCGCACCGAAGACGTGCGGTGGAAGAAGGGCGACCTGCGGCTGGCGCCGATGCCCGCGCCTGGCGACGTCGTGTCGGCGCACTGGAACTGGATGTGCGCAGCCCTGAGCGACGACGAAGCCGCCGCGCTCGCGGCCGCCACCCAAGCCACCCTCGATCTGGTCAACACTGCCCGCGCCGAACGCCTGCCGGTCGCAGCGAAACAAGAGCAGACTGGTGGGCAGCGCAGGCCCGCGCACCCGGGAGGCCCACGATGACAACCACTGCGCAACTGGGCGGCTCGTACGTCGACGCCGAACTCTCCGCCGACTTGGCCGCTGCGGCATTGGATCTGGCCCGCCGATTCCACGACGGCGCCACCCTGTGGGTGATCTCGCCTGAGTGGGAGCCGCACGCCCATCACGTCGCCGTCGAGTTCGTCCACCCGGTGGTCATGGGTAAGCGGGCATTGCCGTCGGTCGCCCTCGTAGACCCCGATCCGGTGGCGCAGGCGCGGGTGGCCAGCCAGCCCGGCGATCTGTTGATCGCGATTGCGGCGGCCGATCAGCCCGCCGTCCTCGACGCCATGCGGCGCGCGCAGGCGTGGGGCGTTTTGACGCTGTGGATCGGGTCCGGACCGCGACCACCCGCCGGGGCGGCCAACCACATCCTGTGGATCGACTCCGACGACCCGATGGTCCCGGCGACCGGAACGTTTGTGCTGCTGTATCACTTGTTGTGGGAGCTCACCCACGTCTGCTTCGAGCATCCGGGCCTGCTGAAAACCGCCCGCACCGACGAAGTCTGCGTGACATGCGGCGACGAGGGCCGGATCGCCGAAATTCTTCTGGCACCAACAGACGACACCGGTCAGGCGCTGGTGCGCACGGCCTCCGGCGAGGAGTGGGTGGACGTCACGATCCTCGGTGACGTCGCCACCAATGACCTCGTGTTGGTGCACGCAGGAGCCGCAATCGCCCGTCTTGGCGATGAGCGCTCGAGCGAAGATCAGACAACAGGCCGCGAGGTGACCATATGACCGAAAGCACCGGATTTCTCTACCCATTCATCGAGTCGGAGGAGACCGACGCCAAGAGCCTGCTCGACGACCTCGCTGACTCGGCACGCGGTAAGGCCGCGGAAAGCGCTCGGCTGCAACGGGAATCGCTCGACGAGTATGGCGACGCGCTGGCGGCCGCCGGAGCGCAGATGGCCGAACGCTTCCGTCGCGGCGGGCGGCTCTACACGTTCGGCAACGGCGGCAGCTCCACCGATGCGGCGACGCTGGCGTCACTGTTCAGCCGTCCCGCGCGGGGCCGCCCGGTCGCCGCGTGGTCATTGGCCGCCGACGAGGCCGTGGTGACCGCACTCGGCAACGACGTCGGATTCGAGCTGATCTTCAAGCGCCAGATCATCGCCCATGCCCGCGATAAAGACGTGGCGATCGCGTTGTCGACGTCCGGCAACTCCGAGGATCTGATGACGGCGATCACGGAGGCCGACCAGCGTGGACTGTTGACGATCGGGTTCTCCGGCCACGACGGCGGCCGGATGGCCGTAGCCGACGACCTCGACTTCTGTTTCACGGTGCATTCGCAGAGCATCCATCGCATCCAGGAAAGCCATGCGATGCTCGGGTATCGGCTCTGGTCGGTGGCACAGGACCGAATGGCTCAGCCCCGCAACGGAGTTCACCCGTGACCACCAACGCGATGAGCGCCGCCGAGCGCGAAGACCGGGTGCTGGAACGCATCGACAAGTTCCGGCAGCGCCGTCCGCGCCTGCTCGACGACGTGGTGACACTCGCGCATGGCGCGGGTGGCAAGTCGTCGGCCGCACTCGTCGACGCAGTGTTCGTCGAGGCGTTCCGCAACGCCGAACTCGAGCAACTCGGCGACGCCGCGCTGCTGCGCACTGCGTCCGGCGAGCGGCTGGCCTTCTCTACCGACTCGTATGTCGTTGCGCCACGGCGCTTTCCGGGCGGTTCCATCGGACATGTCGCCGTGCACGGCACCATCAACGATCTGGCCGTGACGGGTGCCCGGCCGCAATGGCTGTCGGCGGCCTTCGTGATCGAGGAAGGCTTTCCCATCAGCGAGCTACGCGAGATCGTCGCGGACATGAGCGAATCGGCGGCCCGATCCGGTGTCCACATCGTCACTGGCGACACCAAGGTGGTGGGTAAGGGCGCTGCCGATGGGCTCTACATCTGCACCGCCGGCGTCGGCCTGATCCCGGACGGCCGGCACCTGGGACGCGAGCGTGTGCGGCCCGGCGACAAGGTGGTGTTGTCGGGCACCATCGGCGAACACGGCATGGCGGTGATGCTCGCTCGCGGTGACCTGGCCATCGACGCCGACATCGCGTCCGACACCGCACCGGTGCACGAGCTGGTGGAGCTTCTGCTCGAGGCGGCCCCGCGCACCCGGTGGCTGCGCGACGCCACGCGCGGCGGCGTCGGCACCGTCTGCAACGAGCTTGTCAAGGACTCGCCGTTCGCGCTGATCCTCGACGAGGCGAGCCTTCCGGTGCAGCCGCAAGTCCTCGGTGCTTGCGACATGCTCGGTATCGACCCGCTGTATGTGGCCAACGAGGGCAAGTTCGTCGCTGTCGTGCCTGCCGAGGAGGCGGACGTGGCGATCACCGCGCTGCGTTCCCACCCGCAGGGCGCCGATGCGGCGGTGGTCGGCGAGATCGTGGCCGAACCTCACGGCATCGTGGCGCTGCGAACGTCGTTGGGCGGCAGCCGAATCGTCGACATGCTCGTCGGTGATCCGTTGCCGCGAATCTGTTGAGATTGAGGAGTTTTCACGATGTGTCTGGGGATACCCGGTCAGGTGGTCGACATCGTCGACGCCGAACAGTCGCTGGCGAAGGTGGACGTCAACGGCGTGCGGCGCAATATCAGTGTGCGGCTGCTCACCGACGACAACCTGCAGGTCGGTGACTGGGTGCTGGTGCACGTGGGGTTCGCGATGGCCAAGATCGACGAACGCGAAGCCGAGATCACGCTGAATCAGCTCAAGCACATGGGCGCCGACTACGACAACGAGATCCAAGCCTTCAATTCATCCGAAATCGCTTGAGGGAGCTGGGCAATGAGATTCGTCGACGAGTTCCGCGATCCGGCAGCAGCTCGCGCCCTGGTCAAGTCGATCACCGAGCTCGCCGGTGGCGACCACTTCAAGTTCATGGAGGTGTGCGGCGGCCACACGCACACCATCTACCGTCACGGGATCGAGCATCTGCTGCCGGAATCGGTTGAGCTGGTGCATGGCCCGGGTTGCCCGGTGTGTGTGATCCCGATGGGCCGGGTGGACGACGCGATGTGGCTCGCCGAGCAACCCGGAATCATCTTCACCACGTTCGGCGACATGATGCGCGTCCCGGGCTCCAGAGGCAACCTGATCGAGGCGAAGGCGCGCGGCGCCGATGTGCGGTTCGTGTACTCCCCGCTCGACGCGTTGAAGGTGGCGCTGGACAATCCCGACCGCCACGTCGTGTTCTTCGCCGTCGGATTCGAAACCACGGCCCCGTCTACAGCTGTGACCCTGGTGCGGGCCCGGTCGCTCGGTGTCCGGAACTTCTCGGTGTTCTGCAACCATGTCACGATCGTGCCGCCGATCAAGGCGATCCTGGAGTCGCCTGATCTGCGGCTGTCCGGATTCTTGGGTCCGGGCCATGTCTCGACGGTGGTGGGGTTGCGGCCGTACCGGTTCGTGCCGGACGTGTACGGGAAACCCATGGTGGTAGCCGGTTTTGAGCCGCTGGACATTCTGGCGTCGGTGCACATGCTGTTGCGCCAGATTCGCGACGGGCGGTGCGAGGTCGAGAACCAGTACACCCGCGTGGTGCGGCCGGAGGGCAACACCCAGGCGTTGAAGCTGATGGCCCAGACATTCGAGCTGCGGCCTCACTTCGAATGGCGCGGACTGGGATTCATTTCGCAGAGCGCGCTCAAGGTCCACCGCGACTACGCCGATTTCGACGCCGAGCTGGCATTCGACATGCCGGGTGTGCGGGTCGCCGATCCGAAGGCATGCCAGTGCGGGGAGGTGCTCAAGGGCGTGATCAAGCCGTGGGAATGCAAGGTGTTCGGCACCGCGTGCACCCCGGAGACGCCGATCGGCACGTGCATGGTGTCACCGGAGGGCGCCTGCGCGGCGTACTACAACTTCGGTCGGCTGCACCGCGAGACGGCTCAACTGCTGGGCCAACGCTGAGCGCGACCGCGCCATGACCCAGCGCTTGCGCGCGGTCACGGGCGCGACGATGCTGCCCGCATGGTGCACGAGGATCCGGTGGCTGTGCTGCAGCGCTGGGCGGACGCCGGTGCGGTGTGGCGGGTGATCGAGCACCGCAGAGGTGAGGTCACGGTGGGATTGTTCCAATGCGACGGCGGTGAGGAGGTGGACCGCATCAGGTCGACGGATCCACGGCTGTTGCGCTTCCTGGAAAACCGCAGCAGCAGCGAGGATTGATCTGCGGTCACATCAGCCGCGCGGAGCGCGCGAGGTTGACGATCCCGGTGCGTGAACTCAATTGGCTGACGATGTCCTCGAGGCGGCTCAGCGGCAGGTCGATCTGCCATTCCGGAAGCAAGCCGTACAGCAGCACGAAGCCAGGTCGCACGTCGACTTTGGTGATCAGCAGCCCGTTGGGCAGATCGGGCAGTTCGACGGGATAGATGGGCAGCCGCCCGGGCAAGCCCATCCGACGCCCGCCGACCACCAATGCCTGCGGCTGCAGCCACAGCGCGGTGCCGACGATGCGGATGTCCACTTCGAGGTGACCCCAACCGGGCCGGCGGGTCCAGCACAGCCGCACCACCCCGTCGTCGCCGACCTGGGCGGTGAACTGCGGGGTCGCCTGCGCGACAAGCTCCTCGAGTACTTCGGCGGGCAGTTTCAGGGCCAGCTCCACGGGTGCCGCCACGATCTCCGACGTCGCGCCCGGCCGGAAGTGGACGTTGCTCAGCACGGCCATGGCCTGGTCGAACCGGTACTCCCGCCAAGCCACGTCTTCGGCGACCACCAGCACGTCGCCGATCTGGCCGACCGCCAGGCCGCGCGCCTCGAGCCGGAAGTCGAATTCGGTGACGGTCAGCGTGAGGTCGTCGCCGTCGACACGCACAGTGAGATCACGGCCGACCACCAGCCTGCGCAGGGTCTGAAACAACGTGCGGTAGGCGATCGCCGCACCAGTCGAGATGGTGGGCACCGCAGCTGAAGACCAGAGCGTCGCCAACCGCTCGCGGGAACGGAACGGATCCCAGTCGGGCAGCGGGTTGAATCGCGGCACCCGACCAGCATCCCCCATGCCCACCGCGCACGTCGTCCAGGATCGCAACGGGGACGGCGGATGAGAGGCTAGACCGCATGCTGCTCGCCGACGTCGCGACCGCATCGGCCGACGTCGGTGCACAGTCGTCGCGGCTGGCGAAGATCGCACGCCTCGCCGAGTTGTTGGCCACCGCAGCGGCCGACGGCAACGCGCGCCAGGTCGCCGTGGTGGTGTCGTGGCTGTCAGGCGAACTCCCGCAACGACATATCGGCGTCGGGTGGGCGGCCCTGCGCTCGCTTCCGCCGCCGGCTGACGAGCCGACCCTCACCGTCGCCGAGGTGGACGCGGCGTTCACCGCGATCGGTGCGCTCTCAGGCACCGGGTCACAAAAACAGCGGGCCGCACTCGTCGGACAGCTCTTCTCGGCGGCAACCTCCGCCGAGCAGACCTTCCTGCGCCGCCTCTTGCAGGGAGAGCTGCGGCAGGGCGCACTGGCCGGGGTGATGGCCGACGCGGTCGCGCGGGCCGGCGGCGTTGCCACCACACAGGTGCGGCGGGCGGCGATGCTCGCCGGTGACTTGCCGGCGGTGGCGGCCGCGGCGTTGACCGGTGGAGCAGCCGCTCTCGGCCAGTTCACGCTGCGGGTCGGCCGCCCGGTCGGGCCGATGCTCGCGCAGACGGCCACCGGCGTCGGCGACGCTCTCGAAAAGCTCGGCGGCACAGCGATTTTCGAGGCCAAGTTGGATGGCGCCCGGTTGCAGATCCACCGCGACGGCGACTCCGTCGCCCTGTACACCCGCAGCCTCGACGACGTCACCGCTCGGCTGCCGGAAGTCGTCGACGCCGCGCTCGCGCTGCCGGTGCGGTCGTTGATCGCCGACGGCGAGGCCATCGCGTTGCGGTCCGACGGCCGGCCGCACCGGTTTCAGGTCACCGCTTCACGGTTCGGGCGCGCCGAAGCCGCAGGGGCGCAACGACTTTCGGTGTTCTTCTTCGACGTGTTGCACTGCGACGGCGACGACCTGCTGGACCTTGCGGCCGTCGACCGGCTGGCCGCTCTCGACGCGGTCGTGCCTGCGGCACAACGCGTCGACCGGCTGATCACCGCAGATGCCGACGAGGCGGCCCGGTTTCTGGACGCGATGCTGGCCGCGGGCCACGAAGGCGTGATGGCGAAGTCGCCGACGGCGCCGTACGAGGCGGGGCGGCGTGGCGCGGGCTGGCTCAAGGTCAAGCCGGTGCACACACTCGACTTGGTGGTGCTTGCCGTCGAGTGGGGCTCCGGGCGACGCACCGGCAAGCTCTCCAACATCCACCTCGGTGCCCGGGACCCGGCGACCGGCGGTTTCGTGATGCTGGGCAAGACGTTCAAGGGCATGACGGACGCCATGCTGGACTGGCAGACCCAGCGGTTCCTCGAGCTTGCCGACGGCCCGACCGACGGCTACGTGGTCAGACTTCGACCCGAGCAGGTCGTCGAGATCGCGTTCGACTGTGTGCAGATCTCCAGCCGCTACCCCGGCGGGGTGGCCCTGCGGTTCGCGCGTGTGCTGCGCTACCGCGACGACAAGAGCCCCGCCGAAGCCGACACCATCGACACCGTGCGGCAGTTCGCCGACCGCTGAGCCCGCGACGCCCCCGCGACACGGTAACCAGCGCGGGAAAGTTCGAGAAGGGTCCACGCGGAATACCGTTTCGGCGTGAGAGGCGTGCCAAGATCAGCGCATGGCCTCACCGACCGCCACTTCTCTGGAGCTCACCGAGGAAACCGACGGCGACGTCACCTACATTCGCACCGATCCGCAGCTGCCGCCCGTAGCGGTCGTCGACCGCTCCCCGATCACTACCCGCCACAAGATCGTCTTCGGCGTCATCGCGCTGCTCGGCGCCGTGGCCTGGGCGATCATCGCGTTCGTGCGGGGTGAGGCGGTCAACGCCGTCTGGTTCGTGATCGCCGCCATTTGCACCTATGTCGTCGCATTCCGGTTCTACGCCCGGCTGGTCGAGATGCGGATCGTCCGTCCCCGCGACGAACAGGCCACCCCGGCCGAGGTGTTCGAAAACGCCACCGACTACATGCCCACCGACCGGCGGGTGCTGTTCGGCCACCACTTCGCGGCGATCGCCGGTGCGGGGCCGCTGGTCGGGCCCGTGCTGGCGATGCAGATGGGCTACCTTCCCGGCACGATCTGGATCATCGTGGGCGCAGTGTTCGCCGGCTGCGTCCAGGACTATCTGGTGCTGTGGGTGTCCACCCGGCGCCGCGGCCGGTCACTGGGTCAGATGATCCGCGACGAGGTGGGCGCCATCGGCGGGACAGCCGCGATCTTGGCGGTGATCGCGATCATGATCATTTTGCTGGCAGTGCTGGCGCTGGTGGTGGTCAACGCGCTCGCCCAGAGCCCGTGGGGCGTGTTCTCGATTGCGATGACGATCCCGATCGCGATCTTCATGGGCCTCTATCTGCGCTTCTTGCGTCCCGGCCGGGTCTCCGAGGTCACGTTGATCGGCGTGGTTCTGCTGTTGGTCGCGGTGATCGCCGGCAACTGGGTAGCCGAAACCCCTTGGGGCGCAGACTGGTTCGGCCTGTCGAAGGTCACGTTGAGCTGGTGCATCATCATCTACGGCTTCGCGGCGTCGGTGCTGCCGGTGTGGTTGCTGTTGGCTCCGCGCGACTACCTGTCGACATTCATGAAGGTGGGCACCATCGCGCTGCTGGCGGTGGGGATTCTGATCGCCCGGCCGGTGATCCAGGCGCCGGCGGTCTCCGCGTTCGCGCACAGCGGCACCGGACCGGTGTTCGCCGGCTCGCTGTTTCCGTTTCTGTTCATCACCATCGCCTGCGGTGCGTTGTCGGGTTTTCACGCACTGATCTCCTCGGGCACCACACCGAAGATGCTCGAGAAGCAAGGCCAGATGCGGCTGATCGGCTACGGCGGCATGCTCACCGAATCGTTCGTCGGCGTCATGGCTTTGGTGACCGCAGCGATCTTGAATCAGCATTTGTACTTCGTGCTCAACGCCCCTGAAGGTAAGACCGGCGCGACGGCCGAGTCCGCGGCGGCGTACGTCAACATGCTGCCGCTGGGCGGCGAGCCGATCACAGCCGCACAGATCAAGCAGTCGGCCGCTGCGGTGGGCGAGGCGTCGATCGTCTCTCGCACCGGTGGCGCGCCGACACTGGCCATCGGCATGTCGGACGTGCTGCATCGGGCATTCGGCGGCCCTGCGCTGCAAGCGTTTTGGTATCACTTCGCAATCATGTTCGAGGCGTTGTTCATCCTCACCACGGTCGACGCCGGCACCCGGGTGGCGCGATTCATGCTTTCCGATGCGCTCGGCAACCTGGGCGGCCCGCTGCGCAACTTCCGCAATCCGAGCTGGCGTCCGGGTGCCTGGACGTGCAGCGTGGTCGTGGTCGCATTGTGGGGCAGTGTGCTCTTGATGGGCGTCACCGATCCCCTGGGGGGTATCAACACGCTGTTTCCGCTGTTCGGCATCGCCAACCAGCTGCTGGCCGCGATCGCGCTGACGCTGGTGTCGGTGGTCGTAGTCAAAAAGGGCTATCTGAAATGGCTGTGGATACCGGCAATTCCGCTGCTATGGGATCTGGCGGTGACGCTGACCGCGTCGTGGCAGAAGATCTTCTCTGCTGATCCCGCCGTCGGCTACTGGGAGCTGCATACACGCTGCCAGCATGCCTTGGACGCCGGGAAGTTGTGCTCGACGGCCAAGAACGCCCACCAGATGCACGCAATCATTCGCAACACGTACATCCAGGGCACGCTGTCGGTCGTGTTCGCGGTGCTCGTCGTCGTCGTCTTCGTCACCGGTGTGGTCATGATCGTGCGGGTGCTTCGCGGAGGGGGAACGCCGCTGACCGAGGATGCGCCGGTGGCGTCACGGCTCTTCGCGCCGTCGGGCCTGATTCCCACCGCAGCAGAACGGGAGGTGCAACGGCAATGGGACGAGCTGGCCAATTCGCCCGCCAAGTCCGCTGGTACGTCGGCACGTTGATGGGCGATACGCACTACGCCCGCTACGTACAGCACCGTCGTCGCAGGCACCCCGGCGAACCGGTGCTCACCGAACGCGAATATTGGAAGGCGCGGCATGCTGCGGCCGACGCTGATCCGGCCGCGCGCTGCTGCTGACCCACTGCGGTGGATCGAGCACGGCAGCTCGCCGGTTACCAAGTCGTGTTCAGGCGGCGACGTGGGTGTCTCTGGTGAGTATCTAGACTTCGGGAACGCGCGGCCGAAACGCCTGGTCGGCTGCACCCTGGTATCCGGCTGGCTGAAAGGCTCGTGTCTTGAGCGTGGACGTGGAGACAGCATCCGCACGGTTTTCGCGGCTGCCAGACGTTCTCCGTCGACGCAGGGAACTCGAATCATCGCTGGACGACGACGCCGCGGCCCGGCAGCGGCGCCTCACACTGATCCGCCGCGCGGCGGTCACCACATGGGCCGTCGTCGTGGTCTACCGCACCTTGACCGCAGGCCTGGCCTTCAACCGTGAACTGATCCTTCTCTACATCGCGACCGGTCTGATCGCGGCCAGCATCGGCCGCCGCAAGATGCTGATGGTGATCCGCGACTGGCTGCCGTTTGCGGTGGTGCTGCTGGTCTATGACGTGAGCCGCGGCGCGGCGAAGCTCGTGGGCACACCGACCCTGTGGCAGTGGCAGGTGGACGCGGACAAGTGGCTGTTCTTCGGCAAAGTGCCCACGGTCTGGTTGCAAGAGCACATCAAGCTGGCGGCGCCGCCGTGGTGGGAGGTGGCCGTCAGCACCGTGTACATGTCGTTTTTCATCCTTCCCTACGTGGTGGCGGGGGTGCTGTGGCTGCGTTCGCGGGAGGACTGGAAGGCGTTCGTGCGCCGTTTCGTCGCGTTGTCGTTCACCGCGCTGGCGATCTACATCGTGTTGCCCGCCGCGCCGCCGTGGGCGGCCGCCCGGTGCACGGCTGCCGATGTGGCGGGCGGCCCGTCGTATCCGACGTGCATGTTCGGCTCTCCCGCCGGCGTGCCCGACGGCGGGCTGCTGGGACCGATGCAGACGACCCAGGCGGGCGCGAATCAGTTCGTCGAGCGGATTTCGACGCGGGGATGGGAGACGCTGCACCTGCACGTCGCCCGCGACCTGGTGAACAGCGGCCAGGTCAGCGTCAACATGGTCGCCGCCATTCCGTCGTTGCACGCCGCGCTTTCGGCGATGATCGCGGCGTTCTTGTGGAATCGGGTGCAACGGCGATGGCGTCCCGTTCTGGCCGCCTATGTGGTGATGATGGCCTTTACGCTGGTGTATTCGGCCGAGCACTACGTCATCGACATTCTGCTCGGGTGGGCGCTGGCCGCCGTGGTGGCGTTGGGCATCGGCCGCTTCGAGTCGCGCCGGTCCGTAGCCGCGGAAATCACCACACTGCCCCACTACGATCAGCGCCATGAGCAAGCCGCTGACTGTCGAGCAGTCTCGTGACATCCCGGTCGACGCACAGCGGGCCTTCGCCGGCACTCTGCCGTTGCCACTGCCGACATTGTTTCAGCGCTGGTACGGGCCGATTCCGCCGATCAGCAAGGTGACCGACCAAACCGGGGGCTGGGACGCGGCCGGTCAGACGCGCACGGTCTGGCTGACGTGGGGCGGCAGCCTGCGCGAGGAGCTCACCGATGTCGACCCCCCGCACGCTTTCCGCTACGTGCTCCGCGACATCAAAGGTCCCATGTCCCCGCTGGTCAGCACGGTGGATGGCGAGTGGCTGTTCACCCCGACCGGCAACGGCACCGCCGTGACCTGGCGGTGGACGATCCATCCGCGTTCACGGCTCGGCGCGCCGCTGACCCGCGCCGAGCACCGCTGAGCCGCCTGCCGGGCGATCAGGACTGCCACGAAGACCAGCGGCTCACGGCGATGCTGATCACCGGACCGGTCAGCGAAATCCGCTGGTACTGAGGGTACTTGCGGCGCAGCAGGTCATATCCCGTGGCCATTTCCTCACCGCGGTCGTGGATTTGCGCCAGCCCGTCGACGCGTACCCACCACAGCTGGTTCCAGTCGTCGTCGTAGTGGTCGACGAGCAGGCTGACCCGCGGGTTCTGCTCGATGTTGCGCAGCCGGCGCAGGCGGTGGGTGGTCTTCCGCTTGGTGTCCACCGCGGTGTACACGACGTCGTGGGCGACGGCGAACACGACAGGTACGACATGAGGCACGCCGTTGGACGAGGCGGTGGCGAGGCAGGCCACCTGCGCGCCGGTGAATCGTTGCCGGGCGTCGAAAGCGTCGGTCATCGTGTCTCTTCTTCTCGGGCACCCCGGTTAGCGCTGGACACCGCCGGGTAATCGTCCGGCACACCGGTGGAGGGTGAAACCATGACACAGCAGCACGACATCGTCGAGGAAATCATCACCGATCACCGCGAGGTGCAAGATGCATTCGCCGAGATCGAACGCGAGGGCGCGACGCCGAACACCGAGTTGGTCGAACACATCATCACCGAGCTGGTCCGCCACTCGGTCGCCGAGGAACAGTATCTGTATCCGACAGCGCGGCAGGTGCTGCCGGACGGCGATCAGATCGCTGACCACGAACTCAAGGAGCACGCCGAGGCCGAAGAGGTGATGAAGCAGATCGAGAACACCGACCCCGCCGACCAAAAGTACGGCCAGCTGGTCAACAAGCTGATCGAGGACATCCGCCACCACATCGAGGACGAGGAAAAGGACCTGCTGCCGAAGCTGCGCGGCGCGTGCGACGAGTCGCAGCTGCGCGAGCTGGGCGAAAAGTTCCAGAACACAAAGAAACTCGCGCCCACCCGGCCGCACCCGTCGGCACCGGACAAGCCCCCGGCCAACAAGATCCTCGGGCCCGGCGTCGGGCTCATCGACCGGGTGCGTGACGCGCTGACCGGTCGCAGCAGCTCCGGACTGTAAGCCAGCGCCCCGCGCAACAGCCTTGCGGTTCGGTCACATTCGGCGGCGTGGTCAGAGGTTTGCCGAAGATCGCCGAGGACGGCTGAACCGGCCTACGCTGTCAGCTATGGCCGAGGTCGCGTCGCGGTCGCGCATCAGTTCATGGTTGTACGCCTTGCGCACCACCAACCCGCCACCGGACGGCCGCGTCGACGCGGTGACCCGATGGATCGTCGTCACCCGCGCCGCGGTGCTGCCGATGACGCTGTTCGCCGGACTGGTGGCGGCGCTGCTGGCGGTCGGCGAGCCGGGGCTGGATTGGCGTTGGCTGGTCCTGGCGGTGGTGGGCATCATGTTGGCGCACACCGCCAACAACTTGATGAACGATCTGTTCGACACGCACGTGGGCACCGACAGCGAAAACTATCCCCGCGCGCTGTATGCACCGCATCCGGTGCTGTCCGGTCTGGTGAGCCGGCGCACCCTGGTGTCGGCGATTCTGGCGGTCAACCTCGCGGACCTGGCGATCCTGGTGGTGCTGACACTGGTGCGCGGCTGGCCCGTCCTCGCGTTCGCGCTCGCCGGGTTCGTGCTGAGCGTCGCATACACCGCGCCGCCGATTCGGCTGAAGAAGCGCGGACTCGGCGAGCCCGACGTCTTGGTCGTGTGGGGCCCGTTGATGGTGTGCGGCACTTACTATTCGGCGGTCGGTCACGTCGGGTGGGACGTGCTGCTGGCGTCGCTGCCCTACGGGCTGCTGTGCGCAACGGTGTTGATGGGCAAGCACATTGACAAAATCCCGTACGACGCGCCGCTGGGCATCCGCACGGTGCCGGTGTTGCTCGGCGGTCCACGCGCCCGCGTGACGACGCTGGCGATGATGGCGGGCTTCTACGTGTTGGTCGGCGTCTGTGTGGCGGTGGGTGCGATGCCGTGGCCGGCGCTGGTGGTGGTGCTGGCGCTCCCCCGGCTGGTCAAGGTCTGGCCGTACTTCCGCAAGCCCCCGCCGGCGGAGCCGCCGCCGAAGTTCCCGGTGTGGCCGTTGTGGTATGCCGCGCTGGCATGGCTGCACGTGCGGCTGGCCGGCGCATTGCTTGTCGCCGGCTTAGCGATCGGCGCGGTGCTGCGGGTGCTCTGACTCGCGTTCGGGGTTGTCGACTGCCTCATCGATGTTCTTCTGCGACTTCTTGGCGTCTGCTGCGAGTTCTTCGATCGATTCGTCGCCTTCTTCGGCGCGCATGAGCGCTTCTCCCCTCGTTGGTTGTTCGTTGACGGCTACCCACTTTCGGAGAGCAGCACTCGGCTATACCTAGAGTTGCCCCGGGAGGTCGCCGATGACTTTGACTGAAAACCTGCGCAACGGATCGCTGGGCGCCGTACACCGCCTTGTCGACCTCTACCGGCGCACCGGCGCCGACGTGCCCTTCGGCGATCCTCTGCCGTCGCACGGAACGGAGATGGAGGGCTGGTTCTGGCGGGTCACCGACGCAGCTTCCGGTCGTGTCGCGGTGGCGCTGTGCAGCGTCAACCGTCATCCGGACGGTGACTGGGCGACCGTCGCAGTGGCTTTGCATCCCGGCGGCCTGGTGCGATCGGCGGCATTGGACGACGCGCACGCGCAGCGGTCGCATTTTGCGGTCCGCGCCGGCACCGATCCGGCCCGCGCGCTGAGTGCGTCGGCGGAACGGCTTCGCATCGACCTCGACGACGTTCACCTCGATCTGCGGTTCGGCAACCCATTCCCCTGGCCCAAGGCTTTCGCCGGCGGCGGAGTCTTTTCCTCGGTTCCCTTCCTCAACCAGTACTGGCATCCGTACCGGCTCGGTGGATCCGTGAGCGGCACCGTCGAATTCGGCGGCGACACTTGGCAATTCGACAATGCCCGGTGGTATTCGGAACGAAATTGGGGCGCGGGTTTCCCGGAACGCTGGTGGTGGGGACAAGCCCACGACTTCGACGGCGCCGACGTCTGTGTCGCGTTCTCGGGCGGTCGTCTGCGGCTCGGTCCCCTCGGACGCGACGTCGGCGGAGTCGTGGTGCGCTTAGGCGAGAAGGTGATTCGCGTAACCCCGCCCGAGCTGGTGCAGTGGGAAGTCGGCGAGGGACGGTGGAACGTTCGCGCCAGGGGTCTGCGCTATCAAATCGACCTGGACGGCGACGGAACAGCCCTCGATCCGCATGTCCTGCCGGTACCCCTGCCCGCGGAGCGCCGCAACGTCGACACCGATTTCGAACACCTCGCTGGTCGACTCCGCTGCCGCGTAAGGGAATTCGGCCGGGTGCTTTTCGAGGGCACCTGCAGTATGGCGGGCCTCGAGGTCGGCAGCCTGCCCGGCCACCCACTGCCGTGAGCACTCGCACGTCGGCAGATGACTGGCTCCAGGCAGGCTATGCGCTTCTGGCCGAGGAGGGGCGAAACGCGCTCAAGGTCGACCGGCTCTGCGCACGCATGGGCGTGACGAAGGGCAGCTTCTACTGGCATTTCGCCGACGTGGCCGCCTACCGCAGCGCGCTGATCGAATCGTGGGCGCAGCTACGCGACGAAGATCGCGGCGCGTTCGCCCGGATGCGTGACGTCGCGCCGCGCGAACGGCTGTCCCAGATGATGGCGTCCCTCGTCAGCCCGCGGCACTGGACGCTGGAGCGAGCGATGCGTGAGTGGGCGCGCTCGGACGACACGGTAGCGGCAGCTGTGCGTTCGGCTGACCGGCGGCTGCTGCGGGCAGTGCGAGAGGCGTTCTGCGACTACGGCTTTGACGCTGACGAAGCCCGGCTACGAGCCGACACACTGTTCGCAGCAGGCATCGGCTTCCTGCATCTGGCCGGCGCCACACCCAAGAGGCAATCCGCGCAACAGCGTGAGCGGTTCCTCGACTTCATGCTTCGGCCGTGATAGCCGACCATACTAAAAGGTATGGTACGGTGCGGGGATGACGGCCGGCGCCATCACTGACGAATTCGTGGCGCGGCTTGCGCAGCGTGCGCAGGAGGCCGAGCAGCGCAGGCAGTTGCCCGCCGCCACCGTCGCCGAACTCACCGAGTCGGGCTTCACCGAACTCCTCCGACCGGCGCGTTACGGCGGCCAGCAGGCAGCGTTTTCGCAGATGTTCGGCCCGGTGCGGCGGATGGCACACGGGTGCGTCTCGACCGCATGGACGGCGGCGTTCTACGCACTGCACAACTGGCTTCTGGCGTTGTTCGACGAGCGGGCCCAGGAAGAAGCGTTCACGAGCGAGCCATTTATGGCGCCGGCGGCGCTGGCCCCCACCGGCCGAGGCGTCCCCGCCGACGGCGGCGTGCGGCTGCGCGGCCGCTGGTCCTGGGCCACCGGCGTCATGCACGGCAACTGGGTCATGGTCGGAGCGCTGTGCGGACCCGACGACGCGATCTATCCGGCACTGGCGCTGCTGCCCGCGGGCCACGTGGGCGTCGTCGACGTGTGGCACACCGACGGGATGCGGGCCACCGGGTCCAACGACGTCGTCGTCGACGACGTCGTCGTGCCCGCGCATCGGCTTGTCAAAGTCGCCGACATCTATCGCGGCACCGCGCCCGGCGCTGCGCTGCACGACGCGGTGCTCTACCGATGGCCGATGGTGCCGGCGCTCGCCCTGGTGGCCGCGATGCTCGCGCTGGGGGCCGCCGAGCGCGTCACCGAGCTGTATGCGGAACGGCTCGGCGAGCGCGTCATCGCGTACGAGGGCACTCGGCAGCAAGACAAGCCGGCCGCTCAAGCGCGGTTGGCCGACGCCCGGGTTCGGCTGCGGGCGCTGCACGGACTATTGGACGGCACGACGCAGCAGATCGAGACGATCCTGGCCGCCGGGGACCGCGTGCCGCGCCCGATCCGCGCCGACGCCCGGCTGGCGGCTGCACACATCGTGCGGGAATCGCGTGCAGTGATCTCTGGACTGCTCGAATCGTCAGGTGCCAGTGCGCATTTCGTCAGCAATCCGCTGCAGCGGTTCAAGCGCGACGTCGACGTCCTCAGTGGCCATGTGATCTTCGACTACGACGTCAGCCGAGAATTGGCCGGCGCGTTGGCCATTGGCCTGAAGGTCTCGCCGACCGCGATGGTCTGATCGCCGACGACGGCCAGGTCAGTCCTTCTCGTCGTCCTTGTCTTTGTCGCGCTTGTCTTTGTCGTCGTCGTCTTTGTCCTCGTCGTCTTTGTCTTTCTCGCGGTCCTTGTCCTTGTCTTTGTCCTCGTCACGGTCCTTGTCTTTGTCGCGACCGCTCTTGTCGTCGTCGCGAACTTCGATCGTGGCCCAATGACTTGGCGACACCAGGACCGTCCACTTGCCGGCCTCTCGCCCCATCTTCAGAACGCCGTCTTCGACGGCCCACTTGGTGGAGTCGTCGTAGTCGTCTTCTTGTCCATCGCGGTATGTGAGTTTGAACGCCATGGCCGCAGCGTGCCCGCAACCCGGCTAAGAGAAACAAGTGGGCGCCGATTTGTGCCTCGGCGGAGCCGATTTGTGCCTCAATGGCGCGAAGTTCGTCCTGAAACCGCCGGGGACCAGTAGGCGAGCATCTCGGCGAAGGTCTCGAACGCCGCGGCAGAGACGCCGTACGTCGCCTCCAAGTGGATGCTCAGCGGGAAACCGAGCTCCGCGACCCCGTCGATCACCCGCTTGTAGAGGTCGACGAGCAGTTGGCGTTTTGTCGCCGGGTCACTGCCGGCCAGCTTCTTGACGAACTCCTGCTCGCCGGCCACCGCAGCGTTTCCCGGGTCCTGGATCAGCCAGTCGATCAGGCCCACCCGCGTCTCGACTTTCGGCACGAAGCCGAACGACAGCAGGATTTCCGGCCGGTGGTCGCAGCTCTTCGCGAACTCGCGGAGAAAGCCGACGATCGCGTCGGAATACAGCAGCTGCGTCATGCCGAACGTGGCGCCTTGATTGCATTTGAAGGTGAACCGGCCCTGCTCGCCCTCGCGGGTGGGAATGAGGATCACACCCCGGTTGGGGACGAGCTCCCGATAGATCGACAGGGCGTCGGTGGGCGCGACGCCTGAACCTTCACCGTCTTGCATGGTGCGTGGCACGCCGACGAAGACAATGCCCTCGAAACCCGCCGAGCACAGCTGCGCCAAGCGCTCGCGCAGTGTGGGCTCGTCCATGAATGCCGTGACCTGCGTGCACAGTCCCTTCACCGTCGGCAGCTCCGGCTTGATGATCGACCAGAAGTCGAGCACGTCGAGCTTCGGCTTCATCTCGACGGGCCGGTCGTCGTCTTCGGCGATCATCCCGGGAATCATCACGTGCCGGATCCGGCCCTCCAGGCCGGACTCGGCGGAAAACTGCAGCACTTTGCGCGCATCCTCAATCGCCTGCTGCCGACCTCGCTCCACATTGGGTGGTACGAGCTCGAGCGCGACGGTGTTGAGCGTCACCAGCTGCTCCTCATTCGACGGCCCGGAATCGGTGCATCACCCTACAGAACTTGCCGACGGGTGCGTCGCGGGGTGACTAGGCGGCGTTGCCGGCGAACCATGCGGTGGCCACCGTGCGGGTCTGCGGCGGCGCAAAGCGCTCCCCCGGACTACCGAGTTGGCCCACTTTGACCGTCCACAGTGGTTGCGACCGGTCGATGCACGTGCCGGGGCCTGCACTGGGCAACCACAACACTGCGAGATTCTCAGTCGCGTCACCGCAGCCGTAGACGCCGACGTAGCCGTCGTCGCGGCTGCCCCAGGCGCCGCCGTTGCGCAGCAGGCAGCGTGTGCCGTCGGTGAGAAGCAGCGCGAACGGATCGGTGATCGCGGCTGGCTGCACATGCGGCAGCGTGCCAGCGTAGGTGACCCGGTGCAGGCGCTTGCTCCACGGATCGTCGATGCACAGCAGGGATCCGGGCGTTGACGGCCAGCACGTTCCGGCGCCGGCTGCGCTCGGGGAGCACGAGTAGATGTCGTCGGCCAGCGCCGACGGCGACGCCGCGGTGCAGTCGGTGACCGCGGTGACGTTTCCCTGAGCCGGCGCCTCCTGGTAGCCGTTGATCGGCTCGCCCGTCGGGCTGACCGCGACGGCGGTGATCACTTCGGTTGTGGCCGAATCAGCTGACGCCGGTCCCGGCGATATCGCGATCGCCGCGCCGACGAGCGCCGCCCCGACCGCACCGAGTCGCGCGAAGCTGTCCATCTGGCCCACCTCCAAATCCTCATTGGTGCGGGAAATTGTTGTGGCGCAACCTGATTCAAGAAATGACGCGGTGTACGTCGTCCTTGCCGGCGCCGCCGTCTTGCCCGATCCAGGGGCCGTCGATCGACGGGTCGAGGATGCCTTCCTCCAGCCAGGTGTAGCGGCCGTCGAGCACCGCGCGGGCCAGCGCCCGGTCGGAGTCGTCGCTGTTGTGCCAGAGTTCGTCGAAGCGCTGCTCGGTGCGGACCCGGGCCTGACGGCAGAACGCGTCGGCGAGCTCGACCGCGGTGGGGTCTGCGTTGTCGCGCTGGGCCCGCACGCACGCGGCGGTCATTGCGAACAACTCGGCGCCGATGTCGACGATCCGCCCCAGGAACCGCTGCTTGTGCTCGAGCTTGCCCTGCCATCTCGACATCGCGTAGAAGGTGCTGCGGGCGAGCCGCCGGCTGGCCCGCTCGACGTAGCGCAGATGCGCTGCCAGGGGGCCGAATTCGGGGTAGGACGTGGGTAGCTGACCCTTGCCGGCGACCAGGGTGGGCAGCCAGCGCGCGTAGAACTTCCCGGCTTGGGCGGCTGCTCGGGCCTTGCGCCGCATGTCGGCTTGCGGGTCGATGATGTCACCGGCCGCCGACAGGTGCGCGTCCACGGCTTCGCGGGCGATGAGCAGATGCATGATCTCGGTGGAGCCTTCGAAAATGCGGTTGATCCGCAGGTCGCGCAGGATCTGCTCGGCGGGCACGCCACGCTCGCCGCGGGCGGCCAGCGACGCGGCGGTCTCGTAACCCCGGCCGCCGCGGATCTGCACCAGCTCGTCGGCGATCAGCCAGGCCATCTCGGAGCCGTAGAGCTTGGCCAGCGCGGCCTCGATCCGGATGTCGGCGCCGCCGGCATCGGCGAGCTCGCTGGCGAGATCGAGCATCGCCTCCAACCCATAGGCGGTGGCCGCGATGAACGCCACCTTGCCGGCCACGGCTTCGTGTTCACCGACCGGCCGCCCCCACTGCACGCGCTCGCGCGACCATTCCCGGGCGATCTTCAGGCACCACTTCGCCGAGCCGGTACACACTGCAGGCAGCGACAGCCGTCCGACGTTGAGCGTGGACAGCGCGATCTTGAGGCCTTCGCCTTCCCGGCCGATTCTGTTGGCGGCCGGGACCCGCACATCCGTCAGCCGGGTGAAGCCGTTCTCGATGCCGCGTAATCCCATGAACGCGTTGCGGTTTTGAACCACGATGCCCGGCGCGTCGGCTTCGACCACAAACGCGGTGATGCCGCCTCGGTGCCCGTCGCTCCTGGGCACCTGCGCCATCACCACCAGCAGGTCGGCGATCACCCCGTTGGTAGTCCACAGCTTGACACCGTTGAGGATGTAGTCGTCGCCGTCGGGCGTGGCGGTGGCGTGTAGCCGGGCCGGGTCGCTGCCGACATCCGGCTCGGTGAGCAAGAAGGCGCTGATTTCGCGGGTACATCGGGGCAGCCACGTGCGCTTCTGCTCTTCGGTGCCGAACATCTTGATCGGCTGCGGCACCCCGATCGACTGGTGCGCCGACAACAGCGCGCCCAGCGACGGATGCACAGACCCGACGAGCGCGAGCGCCTTGTTGTAGTAGACCTGCGACAGCCCGACGCCGCCGTATTCGGTACCGATCTTCATGCCGAACGCACCGAGATCCTTCAAGCCGCGGATGACGTTGTCCGGGATCTGCGCATCGCGTTCGATCATCGCGGGGTCGATCTCGGATTCGCAGAAGGCGCGCAGCTTTGCCAGGAACGCCTGCCCGCGCTCGACGGCCTGCGGGGAACCGCTGGGGTGCGGGTGAACCAAGTCCAGCCGCAAGCGGCCCAAGAACAGCTCCTTGCCGAAACTCGGGTGCTCCCATCGCGTTTCACGCGCCTGCTCGGCGACTTGTCGGGCTTGCTGCTCGCTGACTTCTTTCGTCACGGTCATGTCGACCTCCACAGAAGCTGGGGTGTTACTCGACAGTAACCCCGCTCCGCGCCGGAGGTACCGCACATTGCCCGGACTGGCGAAAACCGACGTCAGGCGGCGCGAACAGGGACATTCGACCAACCGCACACATTGGTCATGTGCACTCGACGCAGGCCTTCTCGGTCCACCTCGTAGCGCGGAATCAAGTCGAGCAGCGCTTCGAGTGCAATGCGGCCTTCCATTCGGGCCAGAGCCGCACCCAGACAGCTGTGGATGCCGTAGCCGAAACCGATGTTGTAGCCGAACTTGCGCTCACGGTGAATGTCGAACCGATCCGGATCCGGGAACACCCTCTCGTCACGGTTCGCGGCTCCGTTGATCAGCACGACGGTGCTGCCGGCGGGAATCGTGGCGCCGTGCAACGTCACGTCGCGCATCGTGTACCGCACGTTGTACTGCGACGGCCCCTCGTAGCGGAGCAACTCCTCGAATGCCGCCGCAATCTTGCTGCGGTCGTTCTGTAGTTCTTGCCACTGGTCGGGGTTCTCGGCGAAGACCACCACCGCGTTGCCGACGAGCTTCGTCACCGTTTCGGCGCCCGCACCGCCCAACATGTTGGCGAAACCCGCGATCTCGACGTCATCCAGACGCCTCACCTCGCCGTCCTGGACGACTTCCGTCTCGATCAGCCGACTGATCATGTCGTCGCGTGGCTCGGTTCGGCGCTGCTGAATCAGGTTGTAGTAGTAGGTCCCCGATTTGATCATCGAGTCGATGCCTTCCCGCGAGGGGTTCATCGATCCCGGCGCGCGTTCCAGTCCCTTGTCCAGCCAGATACGAATTTGCTGGCGGTCTTCGGGCGGGACGCCCAACATTGCCGTGATGATCTCGACCGGAAACAAAGCCGAGAAATCCGCGACGGCATCGAACGACTCGGGGTTCAACGTCTTCACGACGTCGTAGATCTTCTCCCGGATCATCGGTTCCAGCGCCGCGACGGCGCGCGGCGTGAATACCCGGTTCACCAGCTTGCGCATCACCTCATGCTCGGGCGGATCCATCATGATGATCAGCCGGCCCTCCGGCATCTTCAGATCCGTGGCCTTGACCATGTCGAGCGTGACGCCCTTCGCCGACGAGTACGTCTCGAAGTCCCTGTACGCCGGCGCGACGTCTTCGTAGCGGGTCAGCGCGTAGAAGTCGTATTTTTCGCTGTAGTACACCGGCGCTTCGTCACGCATGCGGCGGTACGTCGCGTAGGGAGAATTGAAGAAGTCATCGGAATAGGGATCGAATTCGACCGGCTCCTGCGACACGGTCGCAGTCGACGCGGTCACAGCCGGATTCCCATTGCGGACCGCGCAACGGCGCCCTCACGTCTCTTCATGGGCTCTCTCCTCGACGTCGGCATATGACATTCAAGCGGACGACGGCCGCACCCACGTCGAGATCGCGCAGAGTTGTTGTGTGCTGCGAGTGGACTTTTAGCGGCGCCGCTAGTGCTTCACCTTGGCGGCGATCTGGGCGGCGATCTTCACCGCGGTGTCTGCCGGGTTGGGGCTGCAGGTGTTCACGTCGACGACCACGTTGTTGCGGGCTGCCAGTGCCCGCCCGCACGCCCAGCCGGGGGCTTTCGCGTTCTGTTGACTCGCGGTGATGCTCAAAATGCCGTTGGCATTCGAGATCGGTCCCGCCTGCCATTCGGAGCCGGATTGCAGGTGCTTGTAGGTGTGGCAGGCCGGCCACTGCTGGACCGATGCGGTGAAGAACGCGGTGGCTTCTTTGGCGCTCGGAAATAGCACCACCGCCTGCTCGGCGAAATGCGTGAAGTTGTCGCCCTCTTGCAGCGTCTGGTCACGTACAGCGGTGAAGCCACTGCCCGCGTAGGTCTGCGCTTGCGCCGCTCCGTCGATCGCCAGGCATTCTTTGGGCTCCATCAAGGCGCTGTCGTCGGACATCTCGAAGCGCGTGTTCGACACCGCCATTTCGGTGGCGCCCATAGCGGCGTTGATCTCCTCGGGACTGAGCAGTAGCCCGGGCAGGTCTGTGTCGGCGAGCGGAGGGGCGGCGGCGGTCGTCGGCGGTGGTTTGCTGCTCGACGTCTTGTCGCCGTCGCTGCTGCTGCCACAGGCTGCGACGAGGACACATGCGACGGCGACGGTGACTACAGCTGTCAGATGGCGCATGCCTTCATCCTCTTCATCGGTCTTGCGCTGTCGCTGAACGGGTTTCGCTTTGCCGGAGTGCGGCCCTGCCGGTAGGGCGGGTAAGGCGGCTGGTATGGCAATGACCGGGCCCTTCCACTCATGGCGTCAGCTGCGGCAAAACCTACAGTTGCAGGCGAGGACGTGGAAACACCCGAAATTGCCGACACGCCGAGGTTTCTGATCGCTAACAATTCGGTTGTGCCTTGGAACCGACGCTCGCACGGTCCGCCGAACCGTGGTCTGGTGGAGGTGATGTCGTTCTCTGCGGTCTCGACGCGTCGCCTGGCCATCGCCGCGGCGGCGGGTTCAGCGCTGCTCACCATCGCACTCCCCATGGCTCACGCTGTGCCTTCCAGCGATGGGCAGGGTTACGTCGACTCGACCGCGCGGTGCTCGGCACCGGACACCGCCGTGGTTTTCGGGAGCACGGATTCGTCGCGCGTGGCGATCTGCAAGACCCCGGGCGGCCAGTACCAGTACCGCGGTGTCCGTTTGCGCGACGGCGCCAAGGTGATTCTGGCTGCCTCGGAGTCCGGTGACGGCGGGTTCGTCGCCAAGAACGACGGCGTGGAGTATTTCGTGACCGCGAACTCGTTGTCGGTCACCGTCGACAACCGGGTGATCCGCGAGGAGAAGATGGTGGACTTCCACCGCCCGGGTGCGCCCGCCTCGTCGGCGGCTCCCTCGACACCGGCTCCGACGACGCCGTCGGGGCCGCCTCTGCCGGCCGAGGTCGGCTACGGCAAACGCTGACACCGCACGGTGTGCGCGGCGGACGAGCGGGCGTTCGCATGCAGTGGAAAATCCTTGTGAATCCGCAACATTGGGCGCTGCGCTGTCGCACAATCTGGGAGATGACCACCCCGTCGAACCAAGAGGAATGGACGAACCGCCCGCGTCGTGTGGCCATGACGGATCACGACTTGGGCCGCTGGCAGGCGTACCGCCTGAGTCGAAGTTTCGCCGGCGTGGGCGTCGAGATCCCTGCCGCGCGGCTTCGCCAGATCGCGGCCGGCGCGGCCGTCAGCACCGACGAATTCGTCGATGTCAATTTTGCGCTCGCAGCCAGGCACCTGATCCGCGAGGAGCGCCACGCGCACAACCAACGCCGCCGTCGTTTTTGTGCGCGATGCCTGATGTTCCTAGCGCTCGTCGCCGTCGCATTGAACTTGCTGATCTGCATGGGCTGGGCGCTGTTCAGCTTCATCGAACTGCCGACGTCGTTTTAGGGATTCCGGCGCGCGAAACGACGCGCATCACCGTGGGAACGCGCCGAAATCGCAGCAGCGTGGCTTTAACTGCCCGGGTCCCCCGATCGGGCGACCCGCATGTACTCCGTTGCATAAGCCGATCGGCCGACTGACGAGCCGGTGCGCCGCTGGCACCGTTCACCTAAGAGCAAATCTGAGTGCGATGACGGAAGTGGTGAGACGATCCTTATGAGAAAACAACCGGGGTACGAATCGGAACGGTTGGAGATGCGGTGAAAGCGCTGTTTCTCATATTGGGTGTCGCGCTACTCGCGGTTGGAGTAGGCGTCGGCTCCCATCAATTGACGGTCACCGAGAATGGCTCCGCAAAATCGTGCGGCATCGCGTATCAGCCGCAGGCCGCAGAGGTGGTCACAGCGACTGGCGGTGAGCTTTCGGCCAGCGACGACCTGGCGACCCGGTGCGACGACATCGGTCGTGTGTGGCAGGCGAGCGCGCTGGGGTTCACCGCTGTAGGCATCGTCAGCATCATCGGTGGTCTGTTCGTCGGCGGCGAGTCGGGCCGCAGGGCCGAGAGCTGAAACTGAGTGGAGCTAAG
>NZ_JCALDL010000016.1:0-95015 GCF_059812855.1 Mycobacterium sp. NGS35 | reverse complement strand
CGCAAACCAAATCAAAGAACTCCCGCCGCACAGACCTGGGGAACGGATATCCACTCGGCATTGCAACCTCCAAATCCACGGATGTTGCACTGACCGTATGAATCCAAGGGCGATTTTTTCGCGCTGAGCTCACGTTCGCCGGATGCAGGCCTGACGAGCGTCAATCCGAGGTGCGGCGAGCGTAGGCGCGCAGTGCGATCGGCGCGAAAACCGCCGTCAGCACCAGCGACCAGATGATGGTCGCCAGCACCGGGTGGTGCAGCGGCAGCTGAGCCGACGGTGGCGCGGGCGGCCCGTTGCGCCACAGTTCGCGCATCGCCTGCGCCAGTGATGACACCGGGTTCCACTCAGCGATCACCCGAAGCCAGTGCGACATCGGCTCCGTGGGCGCAAACGTATTGGCCAGGAAGGTGATTGGGAACAGCAGAGTGAACATGACGCCGTTCACAGCCTCCACCGTCCGCATCAGCGAGCCGACGAGGATGCCGAACCAGATGATGCCGAACCCGAACACCAGGACAAGCGCGAACGCCAGCACTGCCTCCGCGATGCTGCCGCGGATCCGCCAGCCGATCGCCAGCCCGGTCAGGGCCATCACGACCATGCCGATCGACGAGTGCAGGAGGCTGGCCACGCTACGGCCGATCAGCACCGACGACCGCGCGATCGGCAGTGAGCGGAACCGGTCCATGATGCCCTTCTCGATGTCGTTGGTGATTCCCGCCGCGACGACGAACGCACTGAACACGATGGTCTGCGCCTGAATCCCCGCCAGCAGGAACTCGCGGTAGGACGGACCGCCGGTGTTGGTGATCGACGCGCCGAACACAAAGGCGAACAGCAGCACGAACATGATCGGTTGTGCGGTCACGTCGCTGAGCATCTCAGGCATGCGTTTGGTGTGAATCATATTGCGTTTCACCATGATCCACGACTGCTGCGCAATGTTTGTGCGATGCGTCTCCGGCCGGCGCGCCTGGGTGGGCAGCTTTTGCATCACAGCGGTCATGCCGGTTCCTCCTGTTGTTCGGGTTCGGTGCGGCGACCCGTCAGCGACAGGAACACATCGTCCAGGCTGGGCCGTGACAACCCGATGTCGTCGACCTCGATCTCGCTGTCGCGCAACCAGCCCGCCACCCGAGTCATGTCCTCGAGGCCGTTGGCCGCGGCGGTCAATTCGCGGGCGCCGGCGTCGACGAACACCTCCGAACCGGTCTTGCGCAGCAGCGCCGCCGCGGCCGCCAGATCCTCCGAACGTGTCACCGTGACCACCAGGCTGGCGTTGCCCGCCTGCTGCTTGAGTTGCAGCGGCGTGCCTTCCGCGATGATCCGGCCTTTGTCCATCACCACGATGTTGTCGGCCAGCTGATCGGCCTCCTCGAGGTACTGCGTGGTGAGCAGCAGCGTGGTGCCCTCGCGCACCAGCCCGCGCAGCACCTCCCACAACTCGTTGCGGCTACGGGGATCCAGGCCCGTGGTGGGCTCGTCGAGGAACAGCACCGGCGGACCGGCCAGCAAGCTGACGGCCAGGTCCAGACGCCGGCGCATGCCGCCGGAATACGACTTCACGGGCCGGTCAGCCGCATCGGCGAGCGAAAACTGTTGCAGCAGTTCGTCACTCAACCGGGCCAGCTCGCGGCGGCGGATGCCGTAGAGGCCGCCGATCATCCTGATGTTCTCGCGGCCGGTGAGCAGCTCGTCGACGGTGGCTACCTGACCGGTCAGACCCATGTTGCGCCGCACCATGTCCGGCTGCTCGCGCACGTCGTACCCCGCGACCCGCGCCGTGCCGCTGGTGGGCAGCGTCAGTGTGGTCATCATCCGCACCGTGGTGGTCTTGCCGGCGCCGTTGGGGCCCAGCAGGCCGAGCACCGTGCCCTGCGGCACGGTGAAACTCACGCCGTCGACGGCCGGAGGCTGCCCGGCGGCGCCGAACCTCTTGACCAGTTCGATCGCCTCGATGGCCGGGCCGGAAGCAGACATACCTCGACCGTAACGATTGGCACCGACGGGTGGCCAATCGTTTTCAGCGGCGCGGCATCCCGTTGAATGCCAGCCATGGCCCGCAACAGCGCAGCCGTCGGCGCGTCGATGGCGCTCGTGTCGATGTCGTGCGTGCAGCTGGGCCTCGCCGCCTCGGTGGCACTGATCGACCGGATCGGCGCTGAGGGCGCAGCCTGGCTTCGGCTCGCGTGGGCGGGCCTGCTTCTGCTGATCGCGGTCCGCCCGAAGCGGGCAGCGTTCACTCGCCGAGCCTTCGTCAGCTGCGTGGTACTCGGCGTGGTCACGGCCGGCATCACGACGCTGTTCATGGCTGCGCTGGACCGCGTACCGATGGGCACGGCCAGTGCGCTGGAGTTCCTCGGTCCGCTGGGTGTCGCAGTGGTCAAGGGCCGCAGCCGGCTCTGGCCGTTGCTGGCCGCGGTCGGGGTGGTGCTGCTGACTCAGCCGTGGACGGGCACGGTGGACTTCGTCGGGGTGGCATTCGCGCTCGCCGCCGGGCTGTGCTGGGCGGCCTACATTCTGCTGACGCAGCGCGTCGGTGACGACGTGGCCGGGATTGCCGGTCTCGCGGTGTCCATGCCGGTGGCTGCGTTGACCGCCACGGCGGTGGTGGGCCCCTCGGTTCTGGCACGGCTGACCCCTGGCCTGCTGCTGACCGGGCTGGGTTTGGCGCTGCTGCTGCCGGTGATTCCGTTCGTGCTGGAGCTGCTTGCGCTGCGCCGGCTGACGGCCGCCGCGTTCGGCACGCTGATGAGCCTGGAGCCGGCGTTCGCGTTGCTCATCGGGTTGGTGGTCCTGGGTCAGGTGCCCAGTGGCGCCGCGGTCGCCGGGATCGCGTTCGTGGTGACGGCCGGCGTCGGCGCCGCCCGCTCCGGCGGCCGATCGCGTGCGTCAGGATTCGTTCTGCCGCCAGGTGAACAGGTCCTCGAGGTTAATCCCCCGCACCGCGGTGACGAAATGCCCTGAGTCACCTTGTTTTCGTGTCGGTTGGACCCACCGCGCTACCGAGTTCTGCAGCAGGGCTGCGGCTCGGGCCGATGAACAGCCCTGGTGCAGAATTCGGCGCAGCTCAGGCCGGGGTGCGCGGTTACGTGCCGGTCTCCTCGGTGACCACCATTCCGTAGTCGCCGGTCTTCCAGGCCTTCATGAAGGTGGCCACGGGAACCTTCTCGTCGCGGCCGGTGTCGGTGCCGCTGTCGTTGAGATGCACGATGCCGTTCTTCGAATCGACGCCGGTGACGACGACAGCGTGGTCGGCCTCGTCGCGCGGTCCGTCCTCGTTCCAGATGGTTTCGGCGTTGACGCCGACGATCACCTTGTGGCCGCCGGCCAGATACTTCTTCAACGCCGCCATGCCGGTGTCGACGCCGGTCTGCTCGGCCTGCTCGGTATCGGTGATCTGACCGTGGATGCCGAAGTGCGCCAGCAGCACCACCTCGTCCTCACCGGAGGTGCCGTTGCCGCTGTTCGGATCGTCTGGGTCCGACGGCCGGATGTAAATCGAGCCGGGATGGGTCTTGGACGGCGTGTGCTCGGCGAGCTCGATCATCTCCTTCTCGGTGGGCATGTGGCCGGTGATCTGGCCGACCACACTGGCCACGGACATCAGCGCGCAGTCGTCGAGGGTTTGCGGCGCCCAGTACCGGGCGGCCGCAGCCGGGTCGCCGTACATGCCGGTAGTGGTGGGCTCGATGGCCGGCGACGGCGCGGCCGTCGCGGGGCCGGCAAGCGCGACGCCGGCGGTGCCGAACACGGCTGCCGCGCTGATGACGCCGGCAACCACAGTGCCGCGGGCCGAGGCTGCGATCCGGGCAGTGAAGACGTTGCTCACAGGCTTTCCTTTTCTCGTAGCCGCCGCGGCGGCGTGGGCTGTTGAGAAAAGGTTCGGATGCTGCCCTTGACGGATTCTCAATGAATCCTTGGCGCGCGCTCACCGGAGCGCGAACGTGCGCCGATGCACGGGCTGACGCGGCGTGTCGCTGTGCAAACACGCGCGCTCGCGGAGCTAGCTGACGAGCGTGACCGCGGAGCTAGCAGACGAGCGTGACCGCGGAGCTAGCTGACGAGCGCGACCGAGTTGGCCCGGCGCAGCTTGCCCGACGGCGTCTTGGGGATGGTGCCGGGGCCGAGAACCACGACGTTGCGCGGACGCACGTCGACCTCGCGCACCACTTCGCGGGCAACCTCGTGCTCGATACGGCGCACCTCGGCCGGGTCCTCCCAGGCATTCGACTCGACAGCCACCGCGAACGTCTCGCGGGAATGGCCGGCGTCAAGGCGCACGGCGACCGCGCACCCGGGTCGCACGCCTTCGACGCGGCAGGCTGCGCGCTCGATGTCGGTCGGGTAGATGTTGCGGCCGGCCATGATGATGACGTCCTTGACGCGGCCGCAGACGACGATATGACCGTTTTCCATCAGGTAGCCGAGATCGCCGGTGTCGTACCAGCCGTGCCGATCCTGCGCGGGCACGAAGCCGCCCATCGTGACGTAGCCGGGGGTGAGCGCCTCGCCGCGCAGCTCGATGATGCCCACGCCGCGGGGCGGCAGCACGTTCCCGTCCTCGTCGACGATCCGCGCCTCGAGGTCGCGCAGCAGCGGGCCGAGCGATGCCAACCTGCGGGTGTTGCCCTTGGTGGCGGGCACCGCGCGGCGAAGCGCGGCCAGCAGGTCGGCGTCGACCTCGTCGACCACCAGGCCCGCGCCGCACTCGGAGAACGAGACCGCCAGCGTGGTCTCGGCCATCCCGTAGGCGGGCAGGATCGCCTCAGGCCGCAGTCCGAACGGCTTGCCGGCGTCGATGAGGTCTTCGACGTCGGCCGGTTCGACCGGCTCGGCACCAGATAGCGCGAACCGCAGTGTCGAAAGGTCGAATTCACCCGGCTTGGCTTGCCGGCGCAGCCGCTTGGCGAACAGCGCGTACGCGAAGTTCGGAGCGGCGGTCATAGTGCCCTTGTACTTGTCGATCAGCCGGGCCCACAGCAGCGTGTCGCGCAGGAAGTCCAACGGGGTGACCTTGACCAGCTCGGCGCCGAAATACATTGGCACCGTCAGGAATCCGATCATGCCCATGTCGTGGAAGCACGGCAGCCAACTGACCATCACGTCGTTGTCGACGTCGTACTTCGCGCCGATGAACATGGCCTCGGCGTTGGAATAGATGTTGCGGTGGGTGATCACCACGGCTTTAGGCGACCCGGTGGACCCCGAGGTCAGCTGCATCAGCGCGACGTCGTCCTCGCTGGTGTCGACCGGATCGATGGGTGCGGCTTCCAGCAGCTTGTCAACGGTAAGCACCTTGACGCCGCGGTCCTCCAGCACCGGGATGGCTGCCAGGAACGGCTCGGAAACCACGACGGCCTTGGCCTCGATCATGTCGATGACGGTGGTGGTGTCCAGCGCCCACATCGCCAGGTCGGTGCGCGGGGTGGGCTGGTGCAGCATGGTCAGGCTGGCGCCGCGCATCCACAGCGCCTGTGCGGTCGGCGCGATCTCCACCGGGGCACCGGCCAGCACGCCGACCGCGTCACCGTGCCCGATGCCGGCCGCGGCCAAACCGCCCGCGATCCGGCGGGCCTTCTCGTGTACCTCGCCCCAGGTGTGGCGGACCGGAGCATGCGGTTCACCCGTCACCATGCCCCGGGTGGTGCTCAGGGCGTTGCGGTACATCTTCTCGGTGAATCTGCTCACGACGACCTCCTGGGTTCGGCACCCGCCGGCTCAGGCGCAAACGCCCGGGCATCAATGTTGCGCCTGCTAGATGGCCCTTGGCAGCAGGCGCGCGCATACGATTGCGCAGCGGTTCGATTGCGAGTCCGTGATCTTTTCCGGGCTGCGGACCCAAGGTATGACGATCGCCCACCTCCGCGTTGGATGGGCGACCACATGAGGCAAGCCGGACCGCTGACGTACACCGCCGATGATCTTAAACTCCTCTTAGACTAAGCGGCAAACTCGACGCAGTTTTGAGAACTGCGTCACACCCCATGCGTCGGTGCCGGCACCACCCGCGCCCCCTGCACAGGGCCGCTGGCCACCCGCACCGTCCGGCAGACTCCCGCCCCGGCCAGTTGCGTCCCGACGTCCACCGCGGACGCGGCCGTCGGGCACAGGAACGCACACGTCGGCCCGGACCCGGACACGATTCCCGCCAGCGCACCCGCCTCGACGCCGGCCCGCAGGGTGCGGCGCAGACCCGGCTGAAGGCTGATCGCCGCGGCCTGCAGGTCGTTACCCAACAGCGGCGCCAGCCGTCTCGGGTCGCCGGCGGCCAGGGCCGCCAGCAGCGGCTCCGGTTCGCCCAGTCGCGGCGGATCGCCGGCGCTGCGCAGCCGGTCCATCTCGGAGAACACCTTCGCCGTCGACAACCCGTTGGCCGAGAACGCCAGCACCCAGTGAAAAGTGGTGCGAGCGAGCACCGTCGCGAGCTCTTCGCCGCGGCCGGTGCCCAGCGCGGTGCCTCCGTGCAGCGCGAACGGCACGTCACTGCCGAGCTTGGCGGCCAGCGCGTGCAGGTCGCGCCGCGGCACGCCGACCTCCCAGAGGTTGTTCATCGCCACCAGCACCGCGGCGGCGTCGGCGCTGCCGCCGGCCATGCCTCCCGCCACGGGGATCGACTTCTCGATCGAGATCTCGACGTCTGGTGAGCGGCCGACGTGCTCGGCCATCAGCTCGGCGGCCTGCCAGGCCAGGTTGCGCTCGTCGGCCGGCAGCGAGTCGGCGCCTTCGCCGGTGATCTCCAACGTCAGTGTGTCGGCGTTGCGCACCGTCACCTCGTCGAGCAGGGACACCGCGTGGAACACAGTGGTCAGTTCGTGGTAGCCGTCGTCGCGCCGATCCCCGACGGACAGGAAGAGGTTGACCTTGCCCGGCACTCGCACTGTGACAGAACCGGTCGCCACCCATTCGGGCGCGGTGCTGCCGTCGGACACGGCAAGAGACTAACGCGCGATGACGATTCGCCACGACTCCCCGAAGATGCCGTTACGGCCGAGCACATGGAAAAGAGTGGCCAGACGTACCCCTCGACCGTCTGCACCACTCCTTGCTCTGGTCGTTACCCGCAACTCGGCGGGGGCAAACGAGCCTACGCTGAGGCGGTGCTGTGCCCTGGGCAGACGTTCGAGGGCTATCGCGTCGAGGGCCTCCTGGGCCGTGGCGGTTCCGCCGCGGTGTACCGGGCGCACGACGACGCGGGCCGGACGGTGGCGCTGAAGGTGCTTGCCGACGATCGCCGCGGCCCGGCAGAGACCACGCGGCTGCAACGCGAGTTCGACTTCGCCCGCCGGCTCAGCCATCCGCACGTGGTGTCGGTGTATCGGCGCGGGGACTATTGGCTGGCAATGCAACTGGTGGACGGGGGCACCGCGATGGCGCTGCAACGGCTCGCCGACCGGCTCACCGCGATGGCGCAAGTCGCCGACGCGCTGGACTACGTGCATCGGTGCGGGATCGTGCACTGCGACGTCAAGCCGTCCAATCTGCTTGTGCATCAGCCGTTTTCGGATGGCGGCACAGTGCTCATCGACTTCGGTGTCGCGTACGCCGTCGCCGAGGACAACCGCAAACGGCCGCAGCCACTGCTGGCGTCGCTGCCCTACCTGGCGCCGGAAATGCTGCGCGGCAGGTCGCCGTCGGCGGCCACCGACGAATACGCGTTGGCCTGCACGGCCGTCGAATTGGTGACCGGCGCACCGCCTTTCGCGGCTGCGACGCCGGCAGAGCTTGCGAAGGCCCACTTGACCACACCGCCGCCGTATCCGTCTCGCACATACCCGTGGCTGCCACGAGCGTTCGACGGTGTGATCGGCAAGGCGATGGCCAAGGATCCCGAGCTGCGCTACCGGACATGCGCCGAGTTCGTCGCCGCCGTCGTGCGGATCCTCAGCCGTTCGTAGATTCGGGCAGGCCGGAGCGCTGCAGAAGCCGCACGAAATCGGCGATGCCCAGTGTCTCACCGCGACGGGCGGGGTCGATGCTGGCCGCCAGCAGGCGGCGCGCCGACTCGTTGCCCGAGCCGGCCCATTCCGCGAACGCGTTGCGCACGGTCTTGCGGCGCTGCGCGAACGCGATGTCGACCAACCTGAACACCTCGCGGCGGAAGACGTCGTCGGTGGGCCACGGTGCGGTGTCGTAGCGGTCGATGCGCACCAACCCGGAGTAGACGCGTGGGATCGGCCAGAACACCGTGGGCGACACCGTTCCGCAGCGGCGGACTCGGCCGAAGAACCGGGCCTTGACGCTGGGGGTTCCGTATTCCTTGCTGCCCGGCTCGGCGCCCAACCGCTCGGCCACTTCGGCTTGCACCATGACCATCACCACGCGGATCGACGGGAACTCGGCGAGAAGGTGCAGCAGCGCCGGCACCGCGATGTTGTAGGGAAGGTTCGCCACCAGTGCGCTGGGCAGGCCGAACGGTTCCCTCTCGAGCTCGCCACGGCGCAGCGTCAGGATGTCTTGGTTGCGCACGCTCAGCCGCTCGGCTTCGGCGGGGGCGTGCTCGGCCACGGTCAGCGGCAGTCGCCCGGCGAGCAGCGGGTCGATCTCCACCGCCGTCACCGTGGCGCCCTTGTCAAGCAGGCCCAGTGTCAGCGAGCCCATGCCCGGGCCCACCTCCACAACATGGTCGCCCTGTCCCACGCCTGCCGTGGTCACGATCCGGCGGACCGTGTTGGCGTCGTGAACGAAGTTCTGGCCCAACGACTTTCGCGGACGAAAGTCGAGCTCTTTGGCCAGCCTGCGGATTTCGGTGCGGCCGAGCAGCCGGATGGTCAGCGGGCCCCGATGCGTCCGCTACACACTGGCCAAGCGCCCCAGCCCTGACGCTGCTGGGTCACCGACGCGATCGCGATCTGCTCCTCGCGGGTCGCCAGATCGGCGCGGGGCGCGTAGCGCAGGCCGCCGTTGCGTTCCCAGGTGTTCTGGTCGAACTGGACGCCGCCGTAGAAGCCGTTGCCGGTGTTGATGGCCCAGTTGCCGCCCGCCTCACAGGACGCCAGCGCATCCCAGGCGGCGCCGTTGGTCACCGGCGGTACCTCGGTGCCGGGTTTCGCGCCTATCCGCAGCACCGACGGCCGCGCCGGCGTGATCACCTCGTTGGCCACCGGAAGCCGCCCGGTTTCCACACCGTTGACCAGTGAGACCGCGAACGTGACGTCCTGCTCCCCAGGCTGGCCGGGGTCGTCGACCACCTGCCGGCTCATGTTCATCTCGGGATCCGGGATCTTCTGCGCCGGCGGCGGCAGCGGCACCCGTTCGGTGACCTTCTGCATCCGTATCCGCGTGACGACCACGGTCATCCCCTCGGTGACCGGGGTCGACGGCGGGGGCACCACCTTGTCGGCCTGCTCCAGCGGTGCGCCGGCCGCGGTCAGCAGCTCACCGACGGTCGGCGCGGCCAGCCGACGATCGGTCATCACCCCGCCGTCATCGAGGTGCACGTTCTTGGGGCTGACCACCGGCAGCGCCATGCCTGCCAGCGGCAGGCGGCTGGAGCGCGACGCCGCCGCGGGCGCCGCGTCGGACAGCGACAGCTGCTGCAGCGCCTCGTCGACCGTCGCCGCGGTGGTCCACAGCTGGTGGCTCTCACCACCGTCGAGCGACACCTGCAGCGGGCGGCTGCGGTGCAGCACGATGCGGTCGGCGTCATTGACCGGCTGGTCCGCTGCTGGATACAGATCGTCGCGCTCACCCACGGTGAAGCCGTTCTCGCGGACGACGTCGATCACCCGCGACTTCATCGTCGACACAGTCACCGGGGAGCCGTCGACGTCCAACGTGACGGTCTTGTGGGCGGCCACGGCGTAGCTTCCGCCGAAGGCCAGTGTCAGCAAAAGCGCGCCGACGAGGGCGCGCAACACAGGTGAATTGTTTTGGTACAGCTTGGTCAGAACGTTCAAGAGTCGTCTATCCCGACTGTCGGCGTCATTTGCTAGGCCGCTCGGGCCGAATCATGATCACAAGACGGTAACGAAGAGCCCTACCAGAGGCAAATCTGAAGCGCCGGTTGAGGCATGAGTCACATCGAGAGTTCAGATGCGTTGTGTTGCGGGCGGATTGGGCTAGCCGCGGATAACCGACGCGCGCCGCTAGGTGTTTGCTGGCATCAATACCGGCGTTTGTGCAGTTGAGGGCGGCCCGCGGCAATAGCCTGGCTAACCTTATTCGGGCAGCCCGTACACCCGCCGCGCGTTTGCTGTCGTCGCCGCCGCAATTTCTTCGGCGGGGCGGCCCGTCAGCTCGGCGAGCGCCCGGACGGTGTACGGCAGGCAGTACGGCTCGTTGGGCGCGCCCCGGTAGGGATGCGGAGTCAGAAACGGCGCGTCGGTTTCGACGAGCAGCTGCTCGGCGGGGATCAGCTGCGCCGCCTCGTGCAGCGCGGCGGCGTTCTTGAAACTCACGGTTCCGGACAGGCTCAGCACCCAGCCGGCATCCACGCATTCGCGCGCCATCGCCGCATCGGAGGAGAAGCAGTGGAAGATCACGGTATCCGGGGCGCCCTCGGCCCGCAGCACGTCGAGCACCTGCCGGTCGGCGTCGCGGTTGTGGATCATCAGCGGCTTGCCCAGTCGCTTGGCCACGTCGATGTGCCAAGCGAAGGCCTCCCGCTGCACAGCCGGTTCGGCACATCCGTCCAGCCGGCCTGGCCAATACAGGTCAAGGCCGGTCTCCCCGACCGCCACCACCCGCTCGTCGCGGGCCAGCGACTCGATCTGCGCGCGGGCCGCCTCGGTGAGCGCATCAGCGCGAGTGGGGTGCAGCGCGACCGCGGCGTACACGCGGGAATCGGCGTGGGCGGCGTCCACCACCCACCGGGCCGACGCGAGGTCGTCGGCGATCGTGACGACGGCCGCGACGCCCACCGCCTCGGCACGGTCGACGATCTGGCGCACGTCGTCGGGATCACTGGCCCCGCACGCGTCCAGGTGCGTATGGGCGTCGACCAGCGGGCTCAGCGGCTCAGGCGGCGGCGGCGCGGGACGGGAACGACTGACTGGCACACCATATTGTGATCAGATAATGAGGCCTTTCTATGTGACCACCGCGATCGACTACCCGAACGGGGCGCCGCACATCGGGCATGCCTACGAGAAGATCGCCACCGACGCCATCGCGCGGTTCAAACGGCTCGACGGTTACCACGTCCGGTTCCTCACCGGCACCGACGAGCACGGGCTGAAGATGGCCGAGGCCGCCGCGGCCGAGGGACTGCCCACCGCGCAGCTGGCCCGGCGCAATTCCGATGTGTTCCAACGGCTTTACGACAAGCTCAACCTGTCGTATGACCGGTTCATCCGGACCACGGACCCCGATCACTTGGAAGCGTCGAAGGCGATCTGGCAGCGGATGGTGGACGCCGGCGACATCTATCTCGGCTCGTATGCGGGCTGGTACTCCGTGCGCGACGAGAACTACCTCAGCGAGAGCGAGACGAGGCTGGAGCCGGACGGCACCCGCGTAGCGGTCGAAAGCGGCGCGCCGGTGGTCTGGACCGAGGAGCAGACGTATTTCTTCCGGCTGTCGGCATACGCGGACAAACTCCTGGCCCATTACGAAGCGCATCCGGAGTTCATCGGTCCTGAGGTGCGCCGCAACGAGGTGATCAGCTTTGTCTCGGGCGGACTGCGCGACCTGTCGATCTCCCGCACCTCGTTCGATTGGGGCGTGCAGGTGCCCGACCACCCCGAACACGTCATGTACGTGTGGGTGGACGCATTGACGAATTACCTTACGGGCGTTGGGTTTCCGGATACATCATCGGAGTTGTTCCAGACGTTCTGGCCGGCCGATCTGCACATGATCGGCAAGGACATCATCCGGTTCCATGCGGTGTACTGGCCGGCGTTTCTCATGTCGGCCGGAATCGAGCTGCCCCGAAGGGTTTTCGCGCACGGCCACCTGCTCAACCGTGGCACGAAGATGAGCAAGTCGGTGGGCAACGTCGTCGACCCGGTCACGCTGATCGACGAGTTCGGAGTGGACCAGGTGCGGTATTTCCTCTTGCGCGAGGTGCCGTTCGGTCAGGACGGCAGTTACAGCGACGACGCGATCATCACCCGCGTCAACGCCGATTTGGCCAACGAGTTGGGCAACCTCGCGCAACGCTCGCTGTCGATGGTGGCCAAAAATCTCGACGGCGTGGTGCCGGAGCCGGTGGCGTTCACCGACGACGACCGCGAATTGCTGGCGGCGGCCGACGGGCTGCTCGAGCGGGTCCGCGCGCACTTCGAGGTTCCGGCCATGCATCTTGCGCTGGAAGCGATCTGGCTGGTGCTGGGTGCGGCAAACAAGTATTTCTCGGCGCAGCAGCCGTGGGTTCTGCGCAAGTCAGAGGCGCAGGCAGACCACGAGCGGTTCGGCACCGTGCTGTACACGACGCTGGAGGTGGTGCGGATCGCTGCACTGCTGGTGCAGCCGGTGATGCCGGACTCGGCCGCCAAGCTCTTGGACCTGCTCGGCCAGGCTGCCGATGCCCGTTCGTTCGCCGCGATCGGCACGCGGTTGGCGCCGGGGACCGCGCTGCCGGCGCCGACGGGCGTGTTCCCGCGCTATCAGGCCGAGTGAGATCTGGGTCACAAGGTGTCACGTCCGGGCGCGAGCCGGTGTCTGTAGGGCATGACCAACTCGAACACTCCCATCTCAGTTGTCGTGATCGGCGGCGGTTACGCCGGAACGATTGCGGCGAATCATCTGTACATGCGCGACGACGTCACCGTCAGCCTGGTGAACCCGCGCCCGCACTTCGTCGAACGCATCCGGTTGCACCAGTTCGTGGCCAACTCGGGCTCGGCGACCGTCGACTACGGCGAGCTGCTGAACCCGAAGGTGCATCTCGTCGTCGACACCGCCACCGACATCGACCGCGACGCCCAAGCGGTGAGGCTGGCGTCGGGCAGTGCACTGCGCTACGACTACCTGATCTACGCCGTCGGCAGCACCGGCGCCCACCCGAGTGTGGCCGGAGCTGCTGAGTTCGCTTGGCAAGTAAGCGATTTCGACCATGCGCAGCGCCTGCGCGAGCGGCTCGAGGACCTGCATCCCCACGCGCCGGTGTGCGTGGTCGGTGGTGGCCTCACCGGCATCGAGATGGCTGCCGAGCTCGCCGATCAGCGCCCTGGGGCCGCCGTGACACTGATCTGCGGTCCGACGCTGGGGCCGTCGCTGGGCGACGCCGCGCGCCGGTCGGTGGCCCGCCAGCTCGACCGTCTCGGCGTTCGGGTTCTGCAAGGCACCGCGGTGGTCGAGGTGGACGAGCACCGGGTGCTGCTGGAGGACGGCGTCGAGTTGCCCAGCGCCGTGACGATCTGGACCGCCGGTTTCGATGTGCCGGATCTGGCGGCGCGCAGCGGACTGAGCACGGACGCGGTGGGCCGACTGCTGACCGACGAGACGCTGACGAGCATCGACGACGAGCGGATCGTCGCTGCCGGTGATGCGGCCGCGCCGTCGGGTCAGCCGCTGCGAATGAGCTGCCAGGCCGCGGGGCCGCTGGGCGCACAGGCGGCCAACACGGTGCTCAGCCGGATCGCCGGCAAGACGCCCGCGGTGATCGACCAGGCGTTCATCGGGCAGTGCCTCAGCTTGGGCCGGTCGCTGGGGACGTTCCAGCTCACCCACGCCGACGACACTCCGCGGCGCTTGTATCTCGGAGGCCGGCTAGCTGCGACTGTCAAGGAGATGATCTGCAAGGGCACCGTGCGGGGGATCGCGCGAGAAGCCCGCAAACCCGGCTCGGCGTTCTGGCTGCGCGGCGGCAAACGTCCTGCCGCAGAACCGATTTCGCTGCCATGACCACCGATGATTCGCGTGCCCAGCACGCGATCGACGAGCACGCTGAGCGGTTCACCCTGTTGCGGCCGCTGCTGTTCACGATCGCCTACGAAATCCTCGGCACCGCAACGGAAGCCGACGACGTGCTGCAGGAAAGTTACCTGCGCTGGGCCGAGGTAGACCTGTCCACGGTGCACGACACCAAGGCCTACCTCGCCCAGCTCGTCACCCGGCAAGCCCTCAACGCGCTGCGGGCCCAGTCCCGCAGGCGCGAGGACTATGTCGGCCCGTGGCTGCCCGAGCCGCTGCTGCTGGAAACCAGCGACCCGTCCTCTGATGTGGTGCTGGCCGAGTCGGTGTCGATGGCGATGCTGGTGGTGCTGGAGACCCTGGGTCCCGACGAACGCGCGGTGTTCGTCTTGCGGGAGGTGTTCCGCTTCGGTTACGACGAAATCGGTTCCGCCGTCGGCAAATCCGCGTCGACGGTGCGCCAGATTGCGCATCGGGCCCGCGAGCACGTGCAGTCGCGGCGCAAGCGGTTCGAGCCCGTCGACCCGCAGCTGTCGATGGAGATCACGACCCGGTTCTTCACCGCCGCAGCCACCGGCGACGTCGACGGCTTGCTCGAGTTGCTGGCACCGGACGTGGTGTGGACCGCCGACAGCGCAGGCAAGGTCAGCGCTGCACGGCGGCCGGTCAGTGGGGCCCAACGCGTCGCCCGACTGGTCATGGGCCTGATGCGCCTGGGCGGCGAGAACGGGCGACTGGAGCCGGCGATGTACAACAACGCCCCGGCGCTGAAGCTGTATCTCGGCGACAACTTCGAAGGGCTGGTCACCGTCGAGATCGTCGACGGGCGCATCACGCACTTCTACGTGATGCGCAATCCCGACAAGCTGGCCGGTATCGACGTGCCGCGCGCGATCAGCCGCTGACTTTGCGTCTGCTCTCCCGGCACGTCAGGCTTGCGGGCATGCGGATCGAGCGGCTCGGCGAACTGGGCGACGCGCCGGCGGTGCTACGAGCCCTCGCGCGTCGCGGACGTCCGGCCGCACTGATCGGCGACTGGTTCGGCTCGCGGGCGGTCATCGCACCGCAACTGCAGGCTGTGCCCGTCGGTCGCCGCGACGTCTTCACCGTGGCGCCGGGGTCGCAGGGTGACGCCATCGGCGGCGGCTGGCTCGGCTACCTCTCCTATCCCGATGCCGGTGCGGACGGTCTCGGCCCGCGCATTCCCGAGGCGGCCGGCAACTGGACGGACTGTGTGCTGCGCCAGGACCGTGACGAGGTCTGGTGGTACGAAAGCATTTCGGGCGCAACACTTCCCACCTGGATCACCGAGGCATTGCGGTCGCCTGGTGCGCCCGGGCCCGGCCATGTCGAATGGCAAGCGGCGGACCGCGACGCGCACCAGCATGGGGTGCACGCATGCCTGGAGGCCATTGCCGCGGGTGAGATCTACCAAGCATGCGTGTGCACGCAATTCGCCGGCAGACTTGTCGGCACGTCCGTCGACTTCTTCGTCGACGCGGCCGCCCGCACCCGTCCGGCCCGTGCAGCTTACGTGTCTGGCGAGTGGGGCGCGGTGGCGTCGCTGTCGCCGGAATTGTTTCTGCGGCGGCGCGGTACCGCGTTGGCGTCGAGTCCGATCAAGGGCACCCTGCCGCGGCACGCGGACCCGTCGGCGCTGCGCACGTCGGTCAAGGATGTCGCCGAGAACATCATGATCGTCGATCTCGTCCGCAACGACCTGAGCCGAGTCGCTGTCAACGGAACAGTCACCGTCCCAAAGCTTCTGGTGGTGCAGCCGGCCCCGGGCGTGTGGCATTTGGTGTCGACGGTCACGGCTGACGTCGACCCCGACGTCCCGATGGCGGCCGTACTGGACGCGACGTTCCCGCCGGCGTCGGTCACCGGCACGCCGAAAACCAGGGCGCGCCAGCTGTTGGCGCAATGGGAGCCGCAACGGCGCGGAATATTTTGCGGCACAATCGGTTTGGCGTCACCACTGGCCGGCACTGAACTCAACGTCGCGATCCGCACCGTGGAGTTCGCCGCCGACGGCGGCGCCGTGCTCGGGGTAGGCGGCGGGATCACCGCCGACTCTGATCCCGACGCCGAATGGCAGGAGTGCCTGCACAAGGCCGCTCCGATCCTCGGGCTCGGTCAACCCCTCGCCCGCAGGAACGCATCGTAGAGCTCGCGACGCGACGGCGCGCCCGGATTCCCCGCGATCACCTCGGCACACGCATCCTTCACCCGGGCGCCGGCGTCCACCAGCGCAGCCACTTCGCCGATCAACGCGACGATGTCGGCTTGCGGGCGCGAACCCGCCAGCACGACCGTGATCTCCCCCAGCACTCCGTGAGTCGCCCACTCGGCAAGCTCCGCGAGTGACCCGCGCACCACTTCCTCGTGCACCTTGGTCAGCTCGCGGCAGACGACCGCCTGCCGCGACGGGCCGAGCTCTTCGGCCGCGTCGGCCAGGCAAGCCGCCAGCCGCCGCGGTGATTCGAAGAAGACACATGTGCGTGGCTCGGCCGCCAGCCCCGCCAGCCATGCCCGGCGGGCAGCGGGTTTGCGCGGCGCGAAGCCCTCGAAGCAAAACCGCTCCGACGGCAGCCCGGATACCGCCAGCGCGGTGGTCACCGCCGACGGACCGGGCAAGCAGGTGACCGGAATGTCCGCGGCAATGCACGCCGTGACCAGCCGGTAACCGGGGTCGCTGACCAGCGGCATGCCGGCGTCGGTGACGGCCAGTACGGTGGCGCCTGCCTTCATGTCGGCGACCAGCGCAGGCACCCGGGCCGCCTCGTTCTGGTCGAACAAGCTGACCACCCTCCCCGGGATCCGAACCCCGAGCGCGGTGGCCAGCGTGCGCACGCGGCGGGTGTCCTCAGCGGCCACGACATCGGCGGAACCGAGCGCGGACACCAGGCGGCCGGACGCGTCGGCCGGCTGCCCCAGCGGTGTCGCGCCCAGCAACAGTCGGCCGCCGCCCATGCCGACAGCCTACGATCGCCGATGTGACCGTGGCTGACGTCCAACCGCGCACCGACGAGCGCAAGGCACCCATGATCAGCCCCGGCCCGGTCGCGCCGGTCGCCGACTTCGGCCCGACCGACCGGCTGCAAGGCTGGGCGATGACGGCCGTCGTCGCCGCGCTCGCGGCGATCACGCGGTTCGTCAGCCTCGGCTATCCCACCGACGCCGGGACGCCGATCTTCGACGAGAAGCACTACGCCCCGCAGGCCTGGCAGATGCTGCACAACGGCGGCGTCGAGGACAACCCCGGCTACGGGCTCGTGGTGCACCCGCCGATGGGCAAGATGCTCATCGCGGTCGGGGAGGCGATCTTCGGCTACAACGGCTGGGGCTGGCGGTTCAGCGGCGCACTGGCCGGGGTGGTGCTGGTCGTGCTGGTAGCGCGGATCGCCCGTCGGCTGAGCCGCTCGACCTTGGTCGGCGGTATCGCAGGACTGCTGATCATCGCCGACGGCGTCAGTTTCGTCTCGGCGCGCACCGCGCTTCTGGACGGTTTCTTGGCGACGTTCGTGGTCGCGGCGTTCGCAGCGCTGATGGTCGACCGTGACCAGATGCGCGCCCGCATGCACGTCGCGTTCACCGAGGGACGCATCGCCGAAACACCTTGGGGGCCAAGGCTTGGCGTGAGGTGGTGGCGCTTCGCGGCAGGCGTGCTGCTGGGGTTGGCCTTCGCCACCAAGTGGTCGGGGCTGTATTTCATGGTGTTCTTCGCGGCGCTGTCGCTGGCGTTCGACGTGGCCGCGCGCCGGCAGTATCAGGTGCCGCGGCCGTGGCTCGGTGTGTTGCGTCGCGACACGGCGCCGACGGTGTACGCGATGTGGCTCATTCCATTCGCTGTGTACATGGCGTCGTATGCGCCCTGGTTCGCGTCCGAAACGGCGATCAACCGCTACGAAGTGGGCCGCTCGATCGGGCCGGGCGGCCTCTTGCCTGACGCCATCCGCTCGCTGTGGCACTACACCTACGGCGTCTACAACTTCCACGCGGGCTTGACCAACGCGGCAGGCAACTATCACCCCTGGGAGTCGAAACCATGGGCATGGCCGATGTCGCTGCGGCCGGTGCTGTACGCGATCGACCAGCAGAACATCGCCGGCTGCGGTGCCCAGTCGTGCGTCAAGGCGGTGATGATGGTCGGCACGCCGGCCATCTGGTGGATCGCGCTGCCGGTGCTGCTCTGGGCGCTGTGGCGAGCTGCGGTGAAACATGATTGGCGGTATGGCGCAGCGCTGGTCGGCTATTGCGCGGGCTGGCTGCCGTGGTTTGCCGACATCGGGCGCCAGATGTATTTCTTCTACGCCGCGCCGATGGCGCCGTTTCTGGTGATCATGATCGCTCTTGTTCTCGGCGACGTGCTGTATGCCCCAGGTCAGTCGCGCGAGCGGCGAACGCTCGGCCTGCTGGTGGCCAGCTTCTACGTCGCTGCGGTGATCGCGAACTTCGCCTGGCTGTTCCCCATCCTCACCGGCATTCCGATCTCGCAGGCGACGTGGAACATGGAGATCTGGCTGCCCAGCTGGCGCTGACCACGCACTCGCGCCGGTTCGCTACAGCTGCTTGCGAGGTGGCTCTCAGCAAATCGCTTAGAAATTGCGCTCCTTTGGTGTCGAGGATGCGCTCTGGAAATCGCCGTCTTTATCGAGACCACTGGTCTTCCTGGAACTGGGATTGCTCTCCCGATTTTGGGCAATGCGCGTGTCAGCGTCCCAAATTAGTGAATTAGCAAACCCACAGATCGCGTATCTTATTGGACGTTGAGTTAGCTGTACGGTCTGGTGACCGAGCGGAGACGGCGTCGAATGTCACGAGTGAGAGGCTGGTTGAGCCGGCCCGACCAGTTCGCACGCATGACGGCGTTTCTGCGTCAGCGCAAGCTGCAGGGCTCTGCACAGTCGATCATGGCGGTGGTCGTGGCCACGTCGTCGCTGGTGCCCGTCACGGCCTTGGCCACCGACCGCAACGCCGGCACTCCGGCAACCGTCCTGAGTATCGTCACCGTCCTCTTCACCGTCGGCATGACCGCTTTCTGGCTCACGAGGTGGCCGACCCGCCGGCAATCGCAATTCGCCGCGGTAGCCGGCACAGTGTGCATCGCAGGATGGAGCCTCACGCAGCCCAGCGCCGCCGTCGCGGCCCTGGCTGCCACTGCAACGGCGATCACCGGGGGTTACATCGCCTTTTTCCACAGCCCCAGAGTCTTGCTGTTGAACTTCTCGGTCGCGGTGCTGACTGCCACGGTCGCGGCGTTCCGGCTGGCGCGCGATGTCGACGTCGCGACCGCCTCGGCGGCGTTCTGGGTGATCTGGTTCCTCAACGTTTCTGTCCCCTTGGCGATCCGCGGCTTGGCGGGTGCGATGAGCCGCTACGCCGCACGGTCCGACGAAGATCCGCTCACCGGGCTGTTGAACCGGCGGGCTTTCGTCGACACCATCAGCAGCCGGCTGGCCGACGCGCGACCGGACGACACCGGCCTGGCGGTGCTCCTGATCGACATCGACGACTTCAAGAGCGTCAACGACAACCACGGTCACCCCGTCGGCGACCGCGCCCTGCGCGCGGCCGCCGAGCTGCTGCGAGAACACAGCCCGCCCGGCGCGGCGCTGTGCCGCGCCGGTGGCGAAGAGTTTCTCATCGCGCTATACGGCGAGTCACAGAACGCGCTGGATCTTGCCAACCGCTTGCGCGACTCCATCTCGGAGCTGTCGTTCGGCATCACCGCCAGCATCGGGCTCAGCTCTGTGGTGTTACCGAAATCCGCCAGGCTGGCGCATGCGGAGCTCATCGAGCAGCTCATCGCCGCGGCCGATGCCGCGATGTACGTTGCAAAACGAAACGGCGGCAATCGATCTCAGCACGCGTGACGTCGTGGGTCGGTCGATCGCCCGGTTGTCAGGAAGCCGCCGGCGAGGTGGTGGACACAAATAGCTCGTGGAGCGCCGGGGCGGCGAGCGGCGGACTGAAGAAGAAACCCTGGGCCATCTCGCAACCGAATTCTCTCAGCCGGTCGGCCGTTTCGGCGTCTTCGACGCCCTCCGCCACAGTCGACAAGTTGAGGGTGTGCGCGAGGTTGATGACGGCGCGCACGATCGCCGCTGTCCGCTCGTCACCCAAAATGGCTGCGGTGAAACGCTTTTCGAGTTTGATCTCGTCGATCGGAAGTTCGCGAAGGTAACGCAGCGCCGAGTAACCGCTGCCGAAGTCGTCGAGCACGATACGCACCCCGCCCTGGCGCAGGTCCGCCAGAATACTTGCGGTCGTGGTCATTTCGTCGATAAGCAGGTCTTCGGTGATCTCCAGGACAAGTGAGTCCGCGCCGAGATTGCGGCTGCTGAGTTCGTCGGCGATGCGCCGAGGCAGCCGGGTGTCGGCGAACAGCGGCGGAAACAGGTTGACGGCGACCGGGATGTGCTGCCCGAGGCCATGCCACTGCGCGGCATCGTCGAGCGCTGTGGCGATGACGAGATCGGACAGGTCTCGCATCAGCCCGTGCTGACGGACCAGCGCCAAGAAGTTCTCCGGCTCGATCAGGCCCCGCTTGAGGTGTGGCCACCGGATGAGCGCTTCCACGCCGACGATCTGATCGGTCCGCAGGTTCACCTTGGGCTGGTAAACCATTGTCAGCGTGCGATTTTCGATCGCGTTGCGCAGTTCACCCAGCAAGCGCACCGCCGCGGAACCGCCGCCGTTTCTCCCGTTCCGGGCATGGCTTTGGTCCGTGTCGCAGGTCAGCTCGTTGGTGAAGATCTGCAGGTTACCGAGTCGCGAACGCTTGGCGGCACGCATCGCGATGTCGGCCTGGTTGAGCAGTACCTCTGGGGAGTCGACGAGCTTCCCGCGAGGTGCCACCGCAAGCCCGACGCTGGGTTTGACTGTCACCTCTTCACCGGTGACGACGAACGGCCGGTCGAACGCCTCGACAATTCGATAGGCCACCAGATGCGCGCGGTCAACCTCACCTTCGATCAGCACAGCGAATTCGTCGCCGCCGACACGTGCCACGGTGTCGGTGGGAAGAAGAAAGCTCTCGAGCCGATGCGCGGTCTGCCCCAGCACCACGTCACCGGCCGAATGCCCCATGTGGTCGTTGACCATCTTGAAGTCGTCGAGATCGATCAGCATCACCGAAATCGCATTGCGCTCGACGTTGTGCCGTGCGACGGCATGCGCCAGCCGATCGCGGAACAACGCTCGGTTGGCCAGCCGGGTGAGCGGATCGTGCAGCGCCTGGTCGGCGACCCGCTGCAGCAGACGACGGTTCTCCGAAACGGTCATGAACTGCCTGGCGAAAAGGCTGATCGTCATCACGATTGTCGCAACCAGCGCGGCATTGGGAACAACCGCGGTGCGGTAAGCCACCGTCGCAACCGCCCCGGCCGTCACCGCCGGAAAATACGGCAGCCACGACGAAAGCGCCGGCGGCAGCGCCGGTCCCGGCGCCGAGACCACAGGCCGTACAGCCGGCCGCACAACCGCCGCACCAGCGAACAGCAGCATGCCTATGAACCAGCCCAAAGCTACGGGCCCGTTCAGATCCTCTCTGCCGCCAGCGATCAGTCCCAGAAACCAGTTGTCCGACGCGGCCGTTGCCACGCTTGCAGCGACGAGCAGCCCGAGGCTCAGGCGCTGCCCGCTGCGGGCGCGCACCAAGAGCAAGACGGCGACTGTGACGGTCACGATGCCGGCCATGGAAGCGAACAACCCGGCATTGAGCGCAAGCGGATCGACACGACCGGACGTGTACAGATCGTTGAGGACGAACACCCAGCTGACCAGAAATAGCGAGCTTTCGACGAGTACTCCGTCCAGAAAAATCCGCCAGCGTGATCGGCCCGCATGCCCGAACGGAAAGACCATCAGCGCGGCGCAGCTGAGGATCGGCAGGATCGCAATGCCCAGCAAGGGCGACGGGAACAACGGGGTGGAGGCGTCCTCCGGTACGTGCTCGTGTGCCCACGACCCCATGCTGACAGTCCAGCCGGCGAACGCGACCGCCCACAGCAGCCACGCAAACCTCTGGCGGCCGTGTCTGCGCCAAGCGGCCAGCACCGCGCACACCGCGGCCAATGTCCCGGCTGTGATCAAACCTGCAAACGTGAGCGTTACGCGGGTGCTCGCGTCGCCCCAGCCGGCAACTCGCCAGATCGCCCAGGCGATAGCTGCCATGCCGGCAAGGAGAGTGAGGACGTGCGCCGGTGTGCGGACACCGCGCCACTGCGTCCCGCTGGCCACATTGAACCCCGCGACATTGAGAAGTTGGTGCTTGCGCGGCAGCTTAGCAAAGCGATCCGGTCACCTCGGTGATGGCAACGATCTGCCGATGCATTTCACTGACCGCACTTGCCACCGACGTATCGATGTCACCACAATGCCGAATTGCCCTTGCGCAAAAGGGTTGACAGATGTACAGCCGCCGTCGGCTACGGATCACAGAGTTTGCCGGGCATGTGTCACCACAGTGGTTGCCGCGATGAAGCGCAAAGCACGACTAACCGCGTTGTTCCTCGTCGGCCTTGCGCAGTTGGCTGACCGCGGCGTCACTTTCCCGTTGCGCTGCATTGCGCTCTTGTGCTGCTGTGCGCAGGTGCTTGTCTGCACGATGCGGTTCGTGGGCCGCGTGTACTTCGTGGGCTTCGGCAGCTCTTCGATGCAGCCTTGCCGCTTGCTCGTGGAGTTTGGCCGCGGATTCATGCGCCTGCCGGGCGCGGGCGTGCGCATGTTGTGCCCGCCGGTGAGCTTCGTCGGCATCTTGGCGGGTGATCTTCATGCGAGCGGCCACCTGCTCGGCCCGACGTTTGGCTTGTTCAGTTGGGTTGTCGTTCACCGGGCACCTCCACAGCCGGACCCGATTTCAAACTACGCCAGAAGTTTGCGCTCTGGCTACAACGGATCGCGGGCCGCCGGGCAGGACATGCATCGGGGTCCACCGCGGCCTGTACCCAGTTCCGACGCTGAGATCGGTAGTACCTCGATGCCCGAATCCTCAAGGCGGGCATTGGTTTCGGTGTTGCGCTCATAGGCCACGACCACACCGGGGGCCAGCGCCAGCGTGTTGTTGCCGTCGTCCCACTGTTCGCGTTCGGCGGTGACCGGGTCCAGGCCGGTGTCGATCACGCGCAGCCGATCGATGCCCATCGCACGGGCCGCGGCCGCCATGAACGGCTCCGCATCGGCGATCCTCACGCCGGATTCCGTGCGCGTGATCGTGAAGGCCGACAGGGTGTGCACGACGTTGGGATACATCACCACGGCGTCGACGTCCACCATCGTGCACACCGTGTCCAAGTGCATCTGCGCGCGCTCCTGCGCAATCGGGACGGCCAGCACCGTGTGTGCGAGCCCGTCGTCGAACAGGCTGCGCGCCAACGCTTCTGCGCCGGCGGGCGTGGTCCGCTCCCCGACGCCCACCGCCACCACACCCGGCGCCAACAGCAGCACGTCGCCACCCTCCACGGGCGCGGTGTGCGACTCGTAGGCCCGCCGCACACCGGTGAACCGGGGATGGTGGGCGTAGATGATGTCGGTCAACGATGTCTCACGCACTCGCGCCGGCAGCGCCAGCGACGTGATCGCCACCCGCGGCCCGATCCAGAACGAGGAGTCGCGGGTGAACATCAGGTTGGGCAGCGGGTCGATGACGAAGTCGCCGCCGTGGTGCATCCGGCGTACCAGCGATACCTCGGCCGACGCGGTGAACGGCAGCTCCGTGAACGTCATCCCGGCCATCAGCACCCGGGCCAGCGCTTCGGGTGACAGACTCCGTAGATAAGACGAAAGCTCCTGTGCCAGAGGGTGCCCCAGCCGCCGAGCGTCGACGGCGGCGCCGATTCCGTGCATCCGCGCGGCCCCGCTCGACAGCGCCTCTGTCAACAGGTCGGCCAGCAGCATCACCTCGACGCCCCGCGAGCGCAACAGCTCGGCGAACGCGTCGTGCTCCTCCTGCGCACGGCTCACCCACGGCAGCCCGTCGAACAGCAGTGCATCGTTGTTGCGCGGCGTCAACCGCTGCAGCTCCGGCCCGGGCCGGTGCAGGATCACCGCGCGCAGCCTGCCCACCTCTGAATCCACGCCCAACGCGACGCCAGCCACGAGATAGCACCGTAGCCCCTCAACTATGGTTGAGGTGGTATGGACGACCATGAGCTCACACCCGGCGAGCTCGCCCGCCGAAGCGGCGTCGCGATCTCTGCTCTGCACTTCTACGAGCGCCAGGGGCTGATCAGTAGCCGCCGCACCGCGGGGAACCAGCGCCGGTACCCGCGCGAGACGCTGCGTCGGGTGGCGTTCATCCGCATGTCGCAGCGCCTGGGTATCCCATTGGCCAAGGTCCGGCAGGCGCTGGCCACGCTGCCGGTCGATCGAGTGCCGACGAGTAAGGACTGGGCAAGACTCTCCGCGGGATGGCGGCAGGATCTCGACGACCGCATCTTGCATCTGCAGCGGCTGCGCGACAACCTGGCCGACTGCATCGGCTGCGGCTGCCTCAGCCTGAAGAGCTGTGCCCTTTCCAACCCCGGTGACGTGCTCGCGCAGCAGGGACCGGGCGCCGTCCGGCTCTGAAGTCGAACACTCGTGCGATACAGTGACGGAATGGCGATCGCCGTGCAAGCCGCGCTGTTCGAGCATGCCGACCGCCGGGTGCTCGGCGACGGCGCGTGGATCGACGTCTGCTCCGGATGGCTGCACGACGGCGGCGCCTTGTTCGACGAATTGCTGGCCGTCACGCCGTGGCGCGCGGAGCGCCGCCCGATGTACGACCGGGTGGTCGACGTCCCCCGACTGCTCAGCTTTCACGACCTCACCACCGAAGCGCCGCCGCATCCGCGCATCGCGCAGCTGCTCGATCGCCTCAACCACTCCTACGCAGCGGAGCTGGGCGAACCGTTCACCACTGCCGGGCTGTGCTTGTACCGCGACGGCCACGACAGCGTCGCGTGGCACGGCGACCGGATCGGCCGCAGCCGCACCGAAGACACCATGGTGGCCATCGTCAGCCTCGGCGCCACGCGCGTGCTGGCATTGCGGCCGAAGGGCGGCGGCGCATCACTGCGACTGCCGCAGGCCCACGGCGATCTGCTTGTGATGGGCGGCTCGTGCCAGCGCACCTGGGAGCACTGCGTGCCCAAGACAAGCAAGCCGTGCGGACCGCGGATCAGCATCCAGTTCAGGCCGCGCGGCGTGCGGTGATCAGCTGCGCACCGCAGCCACCGCGTCAGTGAAAAGTCGTTGTGCGCGAGGAACATTCACCGCAGTCACCGGTTGGTTCGGCACGATCAGCGGGTCGGCGGTCACCAACACCATGTACCTGCCCAGGTATGCCGCGAACGTGTACAGCTGCCCGGCACCCGTCGTGCTACCCACGGTGGCTTCCAGCACGCGCCTGCTACCCAGGGTTTGCGTACCGTCGATGTGAGGCGCGTCGACCACGTCGACGGCGCCGCGCATGTTCGGCCCGGAAAACGCGATGTGGCGGCAGTTGTCGGTTGGCGGCTGGAACGGCACCGGCTGCGAGGTCTCCAACGCAATCGCGATGAACCGGTTGCCTTGGCCCGTCGCGATCACCGCAGCCATGTTGCCCTGCAGACCCGCCGGCAGCGTCTGCTTGGTGGCGTACTGCGCGCACGCGGCCGGATCGAATGTGACGCCATCCGGAATCTTCTGCGGCGCAAGCAATTTCGGGTCGATTCCAGCTGGGCCTGTGGTGACCACCTGGAAATCCGGGCCGAAGCTCGGCTTGACCGACAGCACCTTGCCGATGTCGACGACCGGCGCAGCCGACGTCGTCGTCGCCGTTCCGCTGGGCCCGTTGGCCGAGCAGGCCGCGATCAGCACCACTCCGACGACACTCGCCAGCCTCAGCCGCACCCGGGCAATGTACCGAACGCCGACACTCAGCCGCGCAGCGTCGCCACGGTGCGCGCCAGAAATGTCGACGCGAAATCGGGCGGCAGTGACGACGCGGCGGAGCCGGGATCGGTGAGGACGGTGACAAATGCGACGTGATCGCCGAGGTAGGCGGTGGCGGTGGTGGCGTGCAGGTCGGTTTTGGTGCCGCCTTCGACGACGGTGCGGATCGCCGCGGTCATGCCGATTGTCGCGACACCGGCGATCGCCGGGCCCCCGGACAATTGGATGGCGGCGGTCGTGCGCCCGGAGGTCATGGACCAGTGCTGGCAGGTGCCGACGATGTCGGGGTCTGGTCCTCGCGCCGGCGGTGCGCCGGCCACCACCGCGTAGATGATTCCGCCGCTTCCGGATCCGGACAGGCCATCGCCTGGCGCGGCGCCGCCGGCAGCGGGGTCCGCGAGCGCTGCACATGCCGGCGGTTCCGCGGACCAGCCGGGTTGCAGGCCCCAGTAGGCAGCCGGCGACACAGCCCCGTGCACCTCGGAGATCTCGTAGCCCGGCGGAAACGATCCGCGCAGACGCCGGATGTTGGCCGGGTCGATGGCAATCGGCTGACCGGCGGAGGGCGCCGTGGTCGACGGCGCCGACGGGCCGTGTGCCGGCACCGAGCAGGCGGCGAGCGCCAACGCCGCCAGTAGGGTGAACCGGCGCAGGCGCACGCCCGTTGATACCACAGATTGCCTGCGCCATTCGGGAACGTTCGGCGCCCCAAACGCGATGTACTTCAATGAGTACTCAGGAACAGGAGGCGGGGCTGTGCGCACGGCATTGTCCCTCGCCGCAGCGGTGGTGGCGACAGGCGTCGTCGTGGCGGCACCGGCCGGGACGGCGGCAGCCGACCAGTCGGCACAGGACACCATCAACTACTGGGAACAGCAGGGCTACACCGTCAACGTCGATCGGGTGGGCAGCGGGCCGCTGCAGGACTGCGTCGTCACCAGCGTCCGCAACCCGAACACCATCACCCGCCCGGTCCGGGTGGGCGGCAGAAGGGACGGGCCGACGTTTCTGGTTCCGGTGATCGTCAGTCGCACCGTGCAGATCTCGCTGTATTGCGCTAACTGACGCGTCACTCGAACGCGCGGATGACCTGACGGGCGACGTCCTGAATTGCCTTGAGCTGCTTCACCTTTACGGGCAGCTTGGCCGGATCCGGCACCTCCACCGTCGCGGTCACGATGCCGGGCTCGTCTCTGATCCAGGGCGCGTCCAGGCGGTCCAGCAGCGCCCGTGCGGGCATGTTGTCGGCCAGCACGCGGGCATAGAACCGGGTGACGCCGTCGACACGCGCGGCGACCGCCAGCGCCGCGAACAGCAGCGTGCCGATGCCGCGGCCCTGGTATTCGTCGGCCACGGTGAATGCGATCTCGGCCAGCGTCGGGTCGTGCGGATCGCGCACGAACCGGGCATCGGCGATCACCGGCCCGTCGTCCCCGTCGGTGACCACCCAGACGAAATGGTCGACGTAATCGACTTCGAACAGATACGTCAGCACGGTCGCGGTGGGCGTCCGCACGGACAGGAAGCGCCGGTACAGCGTCTCCGGCGAGAACATCACATGCCCGTGCACCACCCGCTGGGTATCGCCGGGCAGTACCGGACGCAGCATCAGCTCGGTGCCGTCGCGCGCCTCGAACGGGATCGGCGTGATGAACGCCGCCAGCCGTTGCCGGGCCGTGCGGATCAGTTGCGGCGCGATGCCGGGAATTTCCAGAAGTCGATGGAACGCCGTCACATCGCCGACGTAGCCGTGCACCTCGTCGGTGGCCACCACGGTCGCAGTGCGCGGGGCATTGCGCAGAAGCGCGATCTCGCCGATCAGCCCCCCGGAAAGGAACGCCACCAAAGTGTGCCCGTCGTCGTCGGTGTGGCGGATTTCGACCTCACCCGACGCGATGAGGAAAAACGACACCGCCTTGTCGCCTTGGCGCATCAGCACGTCACCGACGGCCGCATGTACCGGGGTGAGCTCTGCGGCCAATGGCGCCAACTCGTCTGTCGGAATTCCGGCGAACACGGGAAGTGAGCCGAGGTCCGTGGCGACGACGGTCATCGGGCAGGCCCCTTGCGGCAGCTGGTCAGATGGTCCGGTACGGGCAGCCATCCGGATGCTGCCGACGATATTGGCCGAAAATTTTCTTGTCGAGTATTAGCAGTCGCGGCACTTGAGTGCTAATCTTGTCAGTGCACAGTTGAATCGGCTGCCCGCCAGGGTGGCGGGCTCTGAGGGTGACCAGGAGGTGACTGCTGTGCTTCGGTTTGATCCGTTCAGCGACATCGACGCCCTTACCCGCAGCTGGCTCACCGGCCAGTCTGGAACGGCCCGCAGTCCTCGGTTCATGCCGATGGACCTCTACAAAGTCGACGACCACTACGTGCTCACCGCCGATCTGCCCGGCGTCGACCCCGGTTCGGTTGACGTCAACGTCGACAACGGCACGCTGACGGTCACCGCACATCGCACGGCCCAGCCCGCCGAAGACTCTGTCCAGTGGCTCGCGAACGAACGGTTCTACGGAACGTATCGGCGCCAGCTCTCACTCGGCGAAGGCATCGACCCGAGCAGGATTTCGGCGACCTACGAGAACGGCGTCCTGTCGATCACCATTCCGATGGCAGAGGCCGCCAAGCCGCGCCGCATCGAAGTAACCAGCGCCGGGAAGGCCAAGTCGATCGAGGCTCACACGGTCGAGTCGTCGTAATCGGCGGACAAGGCGGACCCGCAGCTGAGCAACCCGGCTGCGGGTTCATTTTTGTGCGGCCATCCACGACACTGCTCACTATGCTGCGGCGCCTCCTCACCCGGGCCGGCGACGAAGCGTGGTCGCTGGTGCAACTGGGCCGGGCTGGACTGCTGCGTCCGCTATCGCCGGCACAGCTGGCGAGGATCGTGCGTGCGGTCCGCGACTACGGTGAGCTGGGCGCGGTGCTCACGCTGGCCGCCGTGCGCAGACCCGATGCAATCGGGCTTGTCGACGAGCGCGGGCAGCTGACGTTCGGCGAGCTGGAAGCGAGGTCGAACGCACTGGCCAACGAATGGCGGCGGAGCGGTCTGAAGCCGGGATCCGGTGTCGCGATATTGGCCCGCAACCACCGCGGCCTGCTCGACGCATTGTTCGCGGGCATGAAGGTGGGCGCACGAGTCGTGTTGCTCAACACCGACTTCGGTGGCGACCAGATCAGAGAGGTGATTCGCCGTGAAGGCGCCGAGCTGCTGGTGTACGACCAGGAGTACGCGGACACGGTGGCGGGCATCGAGGTGGCGCATGGCCGATTCCGCGCCTGGGCCGACGACCCGGGTGACGACACGCTCGACGAGCTGATCCGCCGCGGCGATCCGTTTCCGCCGTCGGCACCGGGCGCGCGGCCCACGGTCGTGATCTTGACCAGTGGCACGACGGGCACACCGAAAGGCGCCACCCGGCCCGCGCCACGATCGCTGCTGCCGCTCGCCGGGCTGCTCGACAAGGCGCCGTTTCGCGTCGGCGAGGTGACCGAGTGCTGCGCGCCGATCTTTCACTCACTGGGCTTCGGCCACCTGTTGATCGCACTGATCATGAACTCGACCCTGGTGGTGCGTCGCCGGTTCGATCCACAGCAGACGCTGGAAAGCATTGCGCGACACCGCGCTTCGGCGCTGATCGTGGTGCCGATCATGCTGCGGCGCATTCTCGATCTCGGCCCGCAGACCCTTTCGCGGTACGACATGTCGTCACTGCGGATCATCTTCGTCGCAGGATCGCAGCTGGGCGCGGAGTTGTGTACGCGCGCGATGGAGACGTTCGGGCCGGTGGTCTACAACCTCTACGGCTCAACCGAAGTCGCGTACGGCAGCGTCGCCACGCCGGAAGACCTCGTCGAAGAACCGGGCTGCGTCGGGCGAGTGGTGCGCGGAGCCGTCGTCAAGATCTTCGACGACGACGGCCGGCAGGTGCCCCCCGGTGTGACAGGGCGGATCTTCGTCGGCAACAGCATGCAGTTCGAGGGATACACCGGCGGAGGTACCAAGGACACCATGCACGGGCTGATGAGCAGCGGTGATGTCGGCCACTTCGACTCTGCGGGAAGGCTTTTCATCGACGGCCGCGACGACGAGATGATCGTCTCGGGCGGCGAGAACGTGTTCCCCGTGGAGGTCGAAGACGTGCTGGCCGCCCACCCCGACGTGCTCGACGCCGCCGTGATAGGCGTGCCCGACGACGAGTACGGGCAGCGGCTGCGCAGCTTTGTCGTGGTGCGGCCGGGGGCGTCGTTGGCAGAGCAGGACGTCAAGGACTACGTCAGGAGCCGGCTCGCCAGGTTCAAGGTGCCGCGCGATGTCGTCGTGGTCGACGAGCTGCCGCGCAATCCGACCGGCAAGGTGATCAAGCGCCGGCTGGCCGCCGAATGACGTACCTTCGACGGATGCTGCTTCGTTGCGTTGTCATCGCCACCCTGGGCGTGCTTGCCTCCACCGCACCCGCCTTCGCCGCCGATCCAACGCTGAATGGCACCTACCGTGTCGACTTCAACGGCGCACAGCGGGCTATCAACGGCGTGCCCAGGCCCACCGCGGACACGTCGGCGACGTACTCGTTCACGTCGTCGTGCGGCGCCGACGGCTGCATCGCCCGCGCCGTGCTGCTGAACACCAACGACACCGAGGCCGTGTCAGCCCACAACCCAGACCTGACCCTGCAGTTCGTCGACGGCACATGGCAGCTGTCGCTGCCCTACGACTCTCCGTGCGAAGAAGGCGACAGCCGCAACCAGCTGCTGAGCTGGTCGCTGGTGCCTCAAGGCGACGCGCTGACGGGCACCCGCACAGTGGCCACGGTGGGCCACGCATGTGCCGGTGACGAGCCGGGCCCCCTGTCGCAGCCGATGACGGCCACCCGCGTGGGCAAACCGGCGCCCGGCGTGCTGCCGATGCCCTAGCGCCGCATCCGCCGTCTTGCAGGCACAGGCGCTGTGCCAACATGCACATGAGCAGCGCAGGCGGTTCACAGGTGCGGAGGACAGTGATGAACGCAGAACAGTACGAGAAGATGGCGAAGGGCGACGGCTTCGTCGCGGCGCTGGATCAGAGCGGCGGCAGCACGCCCAAGGCGCTGAAGCTCTACGGCATCGGCGAAGACCAGTACTCCACCGACGAGCAGATGTTCGAGCTGGTGCACCAGATGCGTACCCGGATCATCACCAGCCGCAGCTTCGACGGGAACCGCATCCTGGCGGCGATCCTGTTCGAGGACACCATGGATCGCGACATCGAGGGCCGCCCCACCGCCGACTACCTGTGGGATGTCAAGAACATCGTGCCGATCCTCAAGGTCGACAAGGGCCTGGCCGACGAACAGGACGGCGCCAAGGTGATGAAGCCGATGCCGGGCTTGGACGACCTGCTGGCGCGCGCGGTCGACAAGGGCATCTTCGGCACCAAGATGCGCTCGTTCATCTCGCTTCCGGGCAAAGGCCTCGACGCGGTGGTGGAGCAGCAATTCGAGGTGGCCCGCCAGATTCTGGCCACCGGCCTCATCCCGATCATCGAGCCGGAGGTCGACATCAAGAGCCCGAAGAAGGCCGAGGCGGAACAGCAGCTCAAGGCCGGGCTGCTCGCCGGGGTCGACAGCCTCTCCGACGACCAGACCGTCATGCTGAAGCTGACGTTGCCCGACGAGGACAACCTGTACCGCGAGCTCGTCGAGCATCCCAAAGTGTTGCGCGTGCTCGCCCTGTCGGGCGGTTACTCCCGCGAAGAGGCCTGCGCCCGGCTCGCCCGCAACAACGGCGTGATCGCAAGCTTCTCCCGCGCGCTGACCGAGGGCCTGACCGCGCAGCAAAGTGACGAGGAGTTCGACGCGGTGCTGGACAAGGCGATCGCCGAGATCGCGGCGGCCTCGGCCACCTGAGCTTCGTTGACTGTGCCTCCATGGCGCGAAAGTTCGAGTAGCCCACGCCCTCGACGCACAATGAACGCATTGCGGGCGTGGAGCGCGCTACAGAGCGTCACCGATGATCCTTCGGTGGCGCAGGGCCGCGAGTTCCTCGCTGTCGAGCCCTAGGCCGCCGAGTATCTCGTCGTTGTGCTGGCCCAGCGTCGGCGGCGGGAAGCGGTGGTGCTGCTCGGGTCCCGGGGTGATGCGAAACGGCCAACCCGGGTACCGGTGCGGGCCGGTGATGGGGTGCCGCAACTCCTGGTAGAACCCTCGTGCGTCGAGGTGCGGGATGTCGTACATCCGATCGGGCGTGAGGACGTGCTCGGCCGGAACCTGCTGCGCGCCAAGGAGATCGACGATGTCTGTCGGCGACTGGGTCTGCGTCCAAGCGCCGACCACCTCGTCGAACGTATCGTGGGAAATCTCATCTGGAAGGTCTGCGCGGCCCATCGCACGCGCCAGTCGGCGCCAGTCCTCGTTGTCGCGAGCGGAGATCGCCACCCATGAGCCGGCCACCGATGTGGGATAGACGCCTTGCAGATAGCCGCGTTGGCGGTTGCCGTCACGCGGCGCGACCACGCCGTTCATCGAGTACTCGATCACCGGTTCGGCGGCAACAGCCGCCGCCACCTCGATTTGCGCGATCTCGACGAGTTGTCCTTCGCCGGTGCGGCGCCGGTGTTGGAGCGCCGCGAGCAAAGCGATCCCGGCGTGGACTCCGACGATGGGGTCAGCCGGTCCTTGCAGGTTGCAGGGCGGCCCCTCGGCGTAGCCGGTGACGGCCGCCATGCCCGATGTCTGCTCGAAGTTCAGTGCCCAGCCGACGTAGTCGCGCCACGGCCCCTGCAGGCCGAAGCCGGGCATGCGCACGAGTATCACGTCGGGTCTCAGTCGGGTGAGCGACTCGTAGTCCAGCCCGAACTGCTCGATCACTCGCGGCGAGAAGTTCTCGACCACCACATCGGCATCGCGCACCAGTCGGCGGGCGAGATCGCGCCCCGGGGCGGACGTGAGATCCAGTGTGATGTCTCGCTTGTTGAGGTTCGTGCCCTGCCACATTGCGCTGCGCTCGTACCAACGCTCTCCCTCGTCAGCCCATGCGCCCGAATAGCGGTGACCGTCGGGACGCTGGATCGACTCCACCTTTACGACGTCGGCGCCGAAGGCACCGAGATAGCACGTCAGATAGGCACCGGCCCAGAAGGTCGTAAGGTCGAGCACCTTCAGGTCTTTGAACGGTGCCGCCGGATCGGCGTCGTCACTCGCGATGAACGCCGGTTTCGCCTCGCTTGCAGACGCTTTCGGCGGCTCACCGAGTCGAGGGGCTGGCCGGACGGGCAATGCGGGCGTTCGGGACAGTCGAAACGGAGCACCGGGCCGGCGGAATGCCCAGCCTTCGCCGCCACCGTCGACGAAGAACTCGCGCTCGCGGTATTGCGGACATTCCATGACGGTTGCGCCGTCGTTGACGGGCGCGACCGGAATTCGCATCGCTTGGCCCAAGTCGACGATTTCGGCCACGGTTCGCTCGGAAAGCCATGGCTGGGCCTTTTCGAAGAACTCCGCTCGCTCGGGGCCGCCCAGCATGATCGCGACCTGTAGTTCCCCGTATTCCGGCAAACCGAGCATGGCGCACACATCCAGCCAGTGCTGCCCGGTCAGACAGTTGATTCCGACCCAGCCGTCGAAAGCGCGGACGATGCCCATCATCGGGGCGGCCCGGGTGTTGGGCGGCAACCCGAGGCGACGCATCTTTTCAGCCATCAGCATCGGATACGGAAGTGTCGACAGCAGCGACTCGAGTCCCGACACGTCGACCTCCACCACACGAGTTGCCTTGGCGCGCAGGGTTCTCAGTGCGGTCAAGGCGCCGAGCGCGGCGTATCCTCCCGCAACGTACTCGGCGATTCTCGCGCCGGCTTGAACCGGTGGACGGTCGGGATCCCGGTTGTTGACCCAACCTGAGGCCGCCTGCACGGTCAGCGGTGTCGCGTCGCGGCCGCTCAGGGGTCCACTCTGACCGAAGTCCGAGATGCGAACGACGACGAGGCCGGGTCGCAGGCCCTCGAGTGTCGCCACGTCGAATCCGAAGCGAGCGAGCGATCCGGGTCGCAGGCCGTCGACGAGCACATGCGACCGAGCGATGAGGTGATGCACGGCCATGGCGTCCGTTTCCAAATCGACTGTGCCCGTAAGCTTTCCAGCGTTGAGATACTCGAACAGACCGGAGCGGTCGGGGTGCGCGACGTCACCGGGAAACGGTCCCCAGCGCCGCAGCGGATCTCCGGACGGTGGCTCGATTTTGGTGACCTCGGCACCGAGGTCGACAAGCACTTTGGCGCAGTACGGGCCCGCGATGTCACTCGCGATCTCGACGACGCGCAGTCCTTCGAGGGATGCCATCAAGCCGGGATTCCCATAGCCTTCGGCTCCGTGTACTGATGCAGTCCCGCCAGGCCCCCGCCTTCGCGCCCCAAGCCGCTCTGCTTGAAACCGCCGAACGGTGCATCGCCTGGGATGCAACCGTTTACCGCGATCTGCCCGGTGCGCACGCGTCGTGCCACCGCGACCGCGCGGCCGACGTCGTCGCCCCAGACCGCGCCGGAGAGCCCGTATTGGGAATTGTTGGCGATCGCGACCGCGTCGTCGTCGTCGCGGTAGCGAAGGACCGCCAGGACCGGTCCGAACACTTCCTCCTGAGCGATCGCTGAGTCAGCAGCGACATCGGTCAGGATCGTCGGCTCGAAGTAGAAGCCTTTATCCGGCTGCGCGGGGCGGTGGCCGCCGAAAGCCAATGTCGCACCGTCGGCCAGCGCTGCCGCTACATGCGCTTCCACGCGGTGCAGCTGTGCACGGCTGATGAGCGGACCCATCTGCACCTCGGGATCCGTTGGGTCGCCTACCTTCACCGCCCCCGCCATGTCGATCAGCCGGTCGACCACGTCGTCGTGACGTGATTCCGGCAGCAGCAATCGGCTCTGCAGAATGCAGGCCTGCCCGGCGTGCAGTGAGCATCCGTCGAACAGAAAACGTTGCAGCAGTTCGTCACTCAGCTCGAGGTCATCGAGGACGATGGCCGCTGACTTGCCTCCGCATTCGAGCAGGATCCGCTTCATGGTGCCGGCCGCCGCGGCCATCACGTCGCGGCCCACCGCCGAGCTCCCCGTGAAGCTGACCATGTCGATTCGGGGGTCGGCGGTCAACAGCTTGCTGGCCTCGACGCTGCTGGGTGTCACCACATTGACGACGCCCGGCGGAATATCGGTGTGTTCGTGGATGATTCGGGCAAGCGCGAGGCCCGCCAACGGTGTCAGCGGGGAGGGCTTGAGCACCACTGTGTTGCCTGCGGCGAGCGCGTTGCTGACCTTCATCGCGTTGAGGCTGTGCGGAAAGTTCCACGGCGTGAGAATCGATACGACGCCCAGCGGCTCGTGACAGAGCACCGTCGAACCGGTGGCGCCAAAGGCATCGATCGGCTGATCGGTCAGTTGCGCAGCGAGCTCGCCGGCGTGCAAGGCCATGAAGGCCGGTCCGTCGATCTGGATCAAGCGCTCGTTGGCTACACAGCCCCATTCGATTTGTGACAGTGCGTAGAAGTCGTCTGCATGGTCGAGCAGCGCCGTGCCCAGTTGGTTGAGGCACCTACCGCGTTCCTCGGGCGCGGCCGTGGGCCACCATCCCGAGTCGAAGGCCCGGCGAGCCGCGGCAATCGCGGCGTCGACATCGGCGAGCCCGGCGTCGGGGGCCGAAGCGATCGTCGCCTCCGTGGCGGGTGAGATGTCGTCGTAGCGACCTTCCCGCGGGTCGACCCATCGTCCGTCGATGTAGAGACCGTAGCTGTCGACGAGTGCACACAGGTTGGCCATCGTTGCATCCCCATCGAGCTAGCAGTCAACATTCGGTGTACACCTGTCCGATCGACTTCGTCAATCCCGTGTGTTGACAAGGTGAGCCCATTGCACTAGACATAACCGTATCCGACAGACGTGCTGTATCTGTCCGACAGTCGCCGTCGCGCGAGAGGGGTCAGGCAGTGCAGACGACCGTGCCTCTCCACTCGCCGGACTTCTTCATCGGTGATCCGTATCCGGCCTACAAAGAGTTGCGCGCCAGTTCACCGGTCGTGTGGAACGACGTCACCAAGTTCTGGGCACTGCTGAAGTACGAGGACATTCGCCAGGTATCGAGCAATCCGGCGCTGTTCACGTCGACCAAGGGCATCACGATCCCCGACCCGGGGCTGCCGGAGAACCCGGTGCAGGAGGGAAACCTGATCTTCACCGATCCGCCCCGGCATCGGCAGCTGCGCAAGCTCATCAACACCGGGTTCACCCGCCGACGGGTGCAGGTGCTGGAGCCCAAGATCCGCGCGATCGTCTACGGGCTGCTGGACGAGGTAAGACCCGGCGGCGCTCTCGAGTTCGCCGAAGGAATCGCCGCACCGCTGCCCACCCGGATGATCGCCGAGCTGCTGGGCGCGCCGCCGGAAGACTGGGAACAGTTCCGGCGATGGTCCGACGCGTGTACCGGAGTGGCCGATCCCGAGATCGAGCTCGATTCGGTCGCGGCTATCGGCGAGCTCTACGAGTACTTCACGCAACTGATCGCGGCCAGACGCAAGCACGCTGAAGACGACATTCTGTCGGTACTGTCCTGCGCCGAAATCGACGGCGCGAAGCTCACCGACGAGGATCTGCTCAACTTTGCGTTTCTGTTGCTGGTGGCGGGCAATGAAACCACCCGCAACCTCATCGCACTGGGCACGTTGGCGCTGATCGCCCACCCAGCCGAATGCGCCAAGCTTGTCGACGACCCGTCGCTGATCCCCGGAGCGGTCGAGGAGATGCTGCGGTGGACCACTCCGGTGACGCACATGGCCCGCACCGCGACCGCCGACGTCCAGCTGCGCGGCCAGCGCATCACAGCGGGCGAAACCGTCGTCATGCTCTACGGATCGGCCAACCGAGACGAAGACGTGTTCGGCAGCGACGCAGAGGAATTCAAGGTGACCCGCCATCCCAACCCACACATCGCATTCGGTTGCGGAGAGCATTCGTGCGTCGGTTCCCAATTGGCCCGGCTCGAGGCATGCGTGTTGTTCGAGGTGCTGTTGGGCCGTTACTCCACGCTCGAGCTCACCGGCGATGTGGACCGGATGCGCGCGACGATGGTGCCCGGCGTCAAACGCATGCCGGTACGGCTCGGAACGGGTGTCTGAGCGATGTATCTGGATTTCACCGAGGACCAGGAAGAGCTGCGCGCCGAGATCCGCGCCTCACTTGAAGCGGTGATGACGCCCGAGCGGATCGCCTCCGTCGCCGACCAGATGGAGGGCGGCCCGGCAGTGAGGGAATGCCTGCGCGCTCTCGGCGAAGCTCACTTGCTCGGCGTCGGATGGCCCAAAGAGTATGGCGGACGCGGCTTCTCGGCGTTGGAGCAGTACATTTTCCTCGAAGAAGCCCGGCGAGTCAACGCACCGATCCCGCTCGTCACGCTCAACACCGTCGGGCCCACGCTGGTCGAGTACGGCACCGAGGAGCAGAAGCGCAAGTTCCTGCCCGCGATCCTCTCCGGCACAGTCGATTTCGCGATCGGGTATTCCGAGCCGGGCGCGGGAAGCGACCTCGCCTCGCTGCGCACCACGGCCGTTCGCGACGGCGACGACTACGTCATCAACGGACAGAAGATGTTCACCAGCGGTGCGGCATATGCCGACTACATCTGGTTGGCCGCCCGTACCGACCCGAAAGCCAAGAAGCACAAAGGCATTTCGATTTTCATCGTGCCGACGAACTTTCCGGGATTCTCCTGGAAGCCGCTGCACACCATGCCCGGCGTGTCGACCTTCTACACGTTCTACGACGACGTGCGGGTGCCGGCCAGTTCGCTTGTTGGCGGCGAGAACGACGGCTGGAAGCTGATCACCACGCAGTTGAACTTCGAGCGCGCCGCGTTGGGCAACCTGGGCGCATTGGAACCGCTGTTCGACAAGACGTTGCGCTGGGCGCAGACCACCGAGCTGGACGGCGGCCGCGTCATCGACCAGCCCTGGGTGCAGCAGGCGCTGGCGCGTGTCGAGGCGCAGGTGGCGGCGTACAAGATCATGAACTTGCGGGCCAACGCCGGGATGAGCAAAGGCGCGCTGGGTATGGCCGAGGCGTCGGCGGTGAAGGTCTTCGGTACCGAGCTGACGCAACAAGTCGCGCGTGAACTGCTCGAGGTTCTCGACCGCGCGGGCGTACGCAAGGGCGACGACGCGCCGTTGCGCGGCGCTCTCGAATCGGCGTACCGGCTCGCGGTGATCAACACTTTCGGCGGCGGCGCCAACGAACTTCAGCGCGACATCATCGCGATGGCGGGGCTTCTCATGCCTCGCGCGCCGCGCGACCTCCGAACCGCGGCAACCACGAACGGGGACCAGACGTGAGCGGTGACAAATCCGAATTCCGCAAGAAGCTCGATGCCCTCATCGGCCAACCCACCGGCGGCTCCCCCAAGCCGACTGTCGCTCCGGATCCGGTGAACCAGCCGATGATTCGACATTGGTGCCACGCAATGAACGACATGAACCCGGTCTACCTCGACCCCGATTTCGCCGCGAAGTCGCGATTCGGCGGAATCGTGTCCCCTCCGGTGATGCTGCAGGCATGGACCATGCCGGCCCCGAAGATCGAAGGGATCGCCGAACGCGGCGGCGTCCCGATCGAGATGGGCAAGAACCCGGCGGCATTCATCGAAGAAGCCGGGTTCACCGGCATCGTGGCGACCAACTCGGAGTTCGAGATCGAACGCTATCCGCGTCTCGGTGACCTGATCTCGGTGACCCAGGTGTTCGAGGACATCTCCGACGAGAAGAAAACTTCGTTAGGCACCGGACATTTCATCACGTGGCTGTCCACCTACACCGACCAGAACGGTGAAGTGCTTGGGCGCCAACGATTCCGGGTGTTCCGATTCAAGGCGGCACAGTAGTGGCGACCAGACTGGCACCGACCGTCAGCCTGGACACTGAGTTCTTCTGGAAGGGCCTGCGCGACCACAAGCTCCTGATCCAGCGGTGCACGGGCTGTCGGCAACTGCGTCATCCGCCGCGGCCGATGTGTCCGGTGTGCAACTCTCTGGGCTGGGACACTGTCGAATCGACCGGCCGCGGGGCGGTGTACAGCTACGTGATGCCCCAGCACCCCCGGATGCCCCTGATGGAGTATCCGTACATCGTCGCGTTGATCGAACTGGAGGAGGGAGTTCGGTTGGTGTCCAACCTCTGCGAGATCGCGCCCGGCGACGTGGAAGTCGGCATGCCCGTCGAGGTCTTCTACGAGACGTTCGACACCCTCGACAACCAGGATTTGGTGTTGCACCAATTCCGGCCGGCCCGCTGACATGGACTTCACGTTCACCGAAGAACAAGAGACGATCGCCAAGGTCGCTCGCCAGTTGTTCGAACACCGCGCCACACCAGAGCATCTCACCGAACTCGAAGCCGGCGACGTGCGCTTCGACGCCGGGTTGTGGCGTGAGATGGCGGAGGCCGACCTGCTCGGAATTGCGTTGCCGGACAAGGTCGGTGGCAGTGGACAGAGCTTCCTCGAGCTGGCCTTGCTTCTGTCCGAAGTGGGATGGAGCGTCGCCCCGGTACCGGCCTACGCCACTCTGCTCGGCGCCGACACCATCGCTCGGCACGGCAGCGATTCTCAACACCAGCGGTATCTTCCTGACGTCACGGCCGGAAATCTGCTGCTCACGACGGGTCTGAACGAGCCGGGGAGGTCCGACCCGACAACACCGTCGACGACCGCGCGCCGCGACGGTTCCGGCTGGCGCGTCACCGGTGTCAAGGAATTGGTTCCGGCTGCTCAACTCGCCCACAAGATGCTCATCCCGGCGGCCACCGAGGAGGGTGACGTCGGGGTCTTCGTCGTCGACGCGGATGACGGCGACGTCGACGTGCGCCCTGTCGAGACGACCAATCGCGAGCCGCACGCCGATGTGTTCCTCGACGGGGCGGCAGCGTCGCAGAAGGATCAGGTGCTCGCACCCATGAGTGACGTCTACGATCGCGCGCTCGTCGGACTCTGTGCCGTCCAAGTGGGCGTCGCCGAGCGTGCGTTGCGAATGGCCGCCAAGTACACCACCGAACGCGAGCAGTTCGGCAGACCGATCGGGAGTTTTCAGGCCGTGCAGCAGCGGATGGCCGACGCGTTCATCGACGTCGAGGCGATCCGGTGGACCACATGGCGGGCGGCGTGGCTGCTCGGCGAGGGCCGGAGCGCCACCCGGGAGGCAGGGATCGCGAAGTTCTGGGCCGCGGAAGCCGGCGCTCGCGTCGCCGCCACCGCCCAGCAGGTCCACGGCGGCATCGGCATCGACACCAGCTATCCCCTGTTCCGCTACTTCCTGTGGGCCAAACACAACGAGTTGGCGCTCGGTTGCGCGTCTGCGCAATTGGCCCGGCTTTCCACCGTGTACGTAGGAGGAGACAAATGACCGCCACATTCCGCACGACCACACTGGCATGGCGCGACATCAACGTCGGCGACGAGGTCACCCCACTCGAAATCCCGGTCACCGCAACGGTGATCGTGGCCGGTGCGATCGCGTCGCGTGATTTCATGCCGGTCCACCACGATCCCGAGTTCGCGAGAAAGCAGGGGTCGCCGAACATGTTCATGAACATCCTGACCACCAACGGGCTCTGCACCCGCTTCCTGACCGACTGGGCGGGTCCTGAGGCGATGGTGACGAGGCTGGCGATCCGGTTGGGTGTGCCGGCGTTTCCCAACGACCCGCTGCGGTTCACCGGAGCCGTCACAGGCAAGTCCCGAGAGGCCGACGGCGAAGGGTTCGTCGAGGTGAGCTTCAAGGGCGCCAACAGCCTCGGGGAGCATGTGTCGGGCACCGCGACGCTGAGTCTGTTGGACGGGACCGGCACGTGAGCACGCTGGGCGACAAGACGGCGATCGCCGGCATCGGGCAAACCGAGTTCTCGAAGGAGTCGGGGCGCAGCCCGCTGCAGCTGGCGTGCGAAGCAGTGAAGGCGGCGATCGACGAATGCGGACTGTCGCCGAAGGACATCGACGGGATGGTGACATTCACCGCCGACGAGAACGAAGAGATCGACGTCGCCCGCAGCGTCGGGATCGGCGACCTGACGTTTTTCACGCGCGTGCCGCACGGCGGCGGGGCGGCGGCGGGCACGGTCATGCAGGCGGCGATGGCGGTGGTGACCGGTGCCGCGACGGCCGTCGTCTGCTACCGCGCGTTCAACGAGCGCTCCGGTTTCCGCTTCGGCGGCTCGTCGGCGCGGCCGACCGGGCAGACGCCGCTGTTCATGGCGAACTACGCCCCGTTCGGGCTGATGACGCCCGCATCATGGGTGGCGTTGCACGCGCAGCGCTACATGTCGACCTACGGGGTGGGCAATGAGGATTTCGGGCGCATCTCGGTGGTCGACCGCGCTCACGCGGCCCGCAATCCCGACGCGTGGTTCTACCAGCGGCCGATCACCCTGGAGGACCACCAGAACTCGCAGTGGGTGATCGAGCCCGTGCTGCGGCTTCTCGACTGCTGTCAGGAGAGCGACGGCGGAGTCGCGCTGGTGGTCACCAGCGTCGAACGTGCGCGAGACCTCGCCCGGCCGCCCGCGGTGATCACCGCCGCGGTGCAGGGCGCGGCGCATGACGGCGAGGTCATGACGAGCTATTACCGCGACGACATCACCGGCCTGCCGGAGATGGGTGTGGTGGCTGAAAAGCTTTGGCGCGACGCGGGACTCAAGCCCACCGACATCCAGACCGCGTTTCTCTACGACCACTTCACACCGTTCGTGTTCACACAGCTGGAGGAGCTGGGCTTCTGCGGGCGGGGCGAGGCGAAGGATTTCGCGACGGTGGAGAACCTTTCGATCGGCGGCGCCCTGCCGATCAACACGAACGGCGGGTTGTTGGGTGAGGCATACATTCACGGCATGAACGGCGTCACCGAAGGCGTCCGCCAGATCCGCGGCACGTCGTACAACCAAGTCGACGACGTCGAACACGCCCTGGTGACATCGGGCACCGGCGTTCCCACCAGCGCGCTCGTCCTCGCGCCGGACGACTGAGGAGGATCGTGCCCAAGCTCGCACTGCTGACGGCGGTCGGAGGACCGATCGAACTGGCCGAATACCCGCTGACCGCACCGGCTCCGGGCACCGCAGCGCTGAAGCTGCGGATGGCCGGGATCTGCGGATCAGACCTGCACATCTTTCGCGGCGACCTGCCGCTGTTCTACCCGTACCCTATGGGCCACGAAATGGTCGGCGAGGTGGTGGAACTCGGCGACGGGGTGAGCGCCGACGCGACCGGAGCGCCACTGGCAGTCGGTGACCGGGTGGTCACCCCGTACTTCTGGACCTGCGGGCAGTGCCACGCCTGTTCGCGCGGACGAACACACGCATGTCAGAACCTGATGGCCGGCGAATACCGGATGCACCACGAACCACCGCATTTCGTCGGTGCGCACGCCGAGTACTACTACACCCATCGACGCCAGCCGTTGTACAAGGTGCCCGAAGACCTCAGCGACGAACAGGTGGCACCGCTGAATTGTGCTCTCGCCCAAGTGTTGTTCGCACTTCGCGAGGTGCGCTTGGGCGACACCGTCGTGATACAGGGCGCGGGCGGGCTCGGCATCAACGCCGCGGCGGTGGCGCGCAGTGCTGGTGCAGCTCGGGTGGTCGTCGTCGACATGATCACCGAGCGGCTCGACCTCGCAGCCGATTTCGGTGCCACACATTGCATCGACGCCAGCAGTCTCACAGCCCACGAGGTGACCGAGCAGGTCAAGGCGCAAACCGACGGCATCGGCGCCGATTGGGTGCTCGAAGTCGTCGGCGCGCCCGGCGTGATCCCCGACGGTGTCGGCTTCCTCAACAACGGTGGCACGCTGCTCGAGGTCGGAAACGTGGGCATCGGCCGCACATTTCAGCTTGATCCCAGCGTGCTGGTGTACGGCAACAAGACAATGCGCGGGGTGATGCTCTATGAGCCGGCGACGCTGGAAATCGGCTTGAGGTTCCTGCAATCCAGCCGGTACCCGTTCGACCGCCTGATGCCAAAGCCCTACCACCTTGCCGACATCAACGCAGCGTTTGAATCGGCAGACGCCGCAACGGTGCCGAGAGGTGCGCTGGTGCCGTGACAGCACCGTTGCCCGCATCCGACACCCGCGACCTCATCATTGCCTCGGCGCTCGCATGCTTCCGCAGGCACGGGCTGCGTAAGACCACGATCGTCGACGTGGCGCGCACCGCCCAGGTATCACGCAGCACCGTCTACGAATACTTCCGCGACAAGGCGGCGCTGGTCGAAGCGACCGCAGAGCACACGTCGCAGCAGTTCTATCTCGAGATGACCAGGGCGATGGAGCCAGGCACGTCGCTGGAGGACAAGCTGACGCGTGCGGCAGTCTTCGTCACCAGAGCGCGGCGCACGATCGAGCCGGAAAAGTACTTCGATGCAGACGCGGTCGGCCTGCTGCTGACCAAGGACGCGGCAGTCCTGCTGCAGGAGTGCAGTGAATTCTTCGCCCCCTATCTCAGCGCGGCGAAGTTGACCGGCGAGGTGCGCAAAGACCTCGACGTCCCGGCTGCCGGCGAGTGGTTCGCGCGCATGCTGTTCTCACTGTTCAGCACACCGTCAGCAGTACTGGATATGAACGACGACGACGTCGTTGCGGAATTCGTGCGCGCACACGTCGTGCGCGGCTTCGCGAACGACCGATCGCCGGCACCGCGGCGAACGCTATCATTGCAAAAATAGCGGATCACCGTTGTGCTGGGAGGAATCCAGGATGGATCGCGACCACCTGATCGACCTCACCCGCCGAGCGCTGAAGTTGGCGCGCGACAAGACCACGGACCTCGCCCCTTCGGAGTACACGGTCGCGGCCTCTGACTACACGTGCGCCGAGCGCCATGCCCGCGACACGGAGATGCTGCTGCGCAGCCCGCAGTTGGTCGGCTACGCATCTGAGCTGCCCGCGCCTGGCACGTACTGCACCAAGACGGTGATGGGACGCTCGATCCTGTTGACCCGCGGCCCGGACGGTTCGGTGAAGGCGTTCGACAACGTGTGTCTGCACCGCCAGTCGCGGATCGCATCCGGCTGCGGCACAGCGCGTCGGCTGTCGTGCCCGTACCACGCGTGGACCTACGACCTCGACGGCAACCTGGTGGGTGTTCCCGGTAGAGAGGGATTCCCCCAATCCGCCTCGCTGCCAAGGCGTTTGACGGAGCTGCCAGCCGCCGAGTGCGCGGGTTTCCTGTGGATCTCACTTGACCCGCATGTTCCCCTCGACGTCCTTGCACATCTCGGGCCGCTGGCCGACGAGCTCGAATCCTGGGGCATCGGCCGGTGGTCGCCGCTGGGCGAGAAGGTGCTGGATTCACCGATCAACTGGAAGCTCGCGATCGACACGTTCGCCGAGAACTACCACTTCGCCACTGTGCACAAGACCACGTTCGCGACCATCGCCAGAAGCAACTGCACCGTGTTCGACGCGATCGGTCCACATCACCGGCTCGTCTTTCCGCTCAATGGCATCTGCGAACTCGACGGTGTCGATGAGCAGCAGTGGGAGCCGCTGCAGCACATGGTCGTCATTTACGCGCTGTTCCCGAATATCGTGCTGTCGGCCACAGTCGCCAACGGTGAGCTGTTTCGCGTGTATCCCGGTGACGTGCCTGGCCGGTCGACCACCGTGCACCAGAACGCAACCCCGCTCGACATCTCGACCGAATCGGCCGCAGCGGGCGCACATGCGGTGTTCGACTATGCCCACGCCACCGTGCGCGACGAGGACTATCGACTTGTCGAAGCGCTGCAGGCCAATCTCGAGTCCGGGGTTCGCCCCCATCTGGTGTTCGGCCGCAACGAGCCGGGCCTGCAGCACCGGCATGCGACATGGCTGGAAGCGATCGCTGAACCACACCTGTAACAACCGAGCGACAATGCGGCTCCACCCGTCGTTGGTCACGAATTGTCAACGCGCGGAGGGCAATCGGTGCGACCCAGCGCCGCGATGAGATCGTCCACCAGAGGGTGCACGTTCACGTCGGCCAACCAGGCGAGCGCTTCGGATTTGCGCCCGTCTCGGATTAGCGACCGCAACTCAGCCACGTCGACCACGGTGCCCAGCACGTCGACCAGCTCCCAATCCCGGTACAGCGCAATCGAGCGTTCGTAAAACGCGAAGCCGCTCACCGGTTTCCCGGCCATTGTGCCGCGATACCGGTAGGGACCCTCCATGTATTCGATGGGCAGCGCATGGGCGGGGGCGGGTACCAGCGGCTCGCCGACCAGATCCAGGTCGAGCTGACGCGACCAGATGCGATGGCGGTCCGGCAGATAGCGGGCTTCGGCCAACGGCGGTACCAGTGGCCGCACGTCCGCGGGCCAGCGCACATAGCTTTGGACGCTGACCTCGACGTCCTCGACGCAGCGAGGGCAGCCCCGGGCCGGGCTGGTGGTTGCGCCCGAAAAGGCTTGCAGCGCATTACGATTTGTCCGATCGAACTGGCGCCAGATGCTCAGGTCAACGCCGTTGTCAAGGGAGATCGTGCGCCACTCGTGGGCGCGGGCCCGCGGATCGCCGCCCGTCCCACCGCCGCCGGCATACCTCGGGAACCACTGCCGGTCGACGTGGCCGCTTGTGCCGTCGACTTTCTCGTCGACCGATCCCCACCTCAGCGTGCCGGTCATCTGCATGCCGGTCTGGAAGTACGAGTAGGTGTTGTCCTGGCCGAAGCACGCGATCTTGCCGTCGTAAGTAGACGCACCGAGTGGTACCGGCGGCCGGGTCGGCGTCACGTGCAGTTGCAGGGCCATCGGGACGCCGGCCCGGTCGGTACCGACAAGCGCGATGTCGTAGGTGTACGGGAGCAGCTGGTCGTATTCGTCACGGCAGGTGCGCCACACCGCTGCACCTGCGTCGCTGCGGTAGCGGATGTCGAGGTGGCTATGCGCGGTGGACAGCTTGGGACGGGCGTCAGGTCGCAGGTTGGCCGGCGGCATGTCGTAGTCGGTGTAGGTGCCATAGGTGCCGTTGTCGAGATCGAACAGCGCAAAGGTGTAGAAGTCGGCGGTGACGGCGTGGCCGGGCCGGTTCTTGTTCACGATCGTCAAGAACGCGAACTTGCGGCCGCTGCCCTGCCCGGTGAGTTCACCGGCCAGAAACCAGGTATCAGACTCGAAATCGGGATGCTCCGCCTCGGCGGCGGGAAAGCAGAACTGCGGATCGTCGGCGACAAGCTGGAAGGGATAACGGCGCCACCGATCCAGATCAGCACCCATCTTTGCTATGTTAGCAGCAATAGCGACTGCACATCACGGGCGACAAGGCGGTGGCCGACATGAAAAGCCTTGACTACGAACAGCTTTTCATCGGCGGTCGATGGCAGCGGCCGGCCAGTGACCGCAAGATCTCGGTGATTTCACCGCACACCGAACAACCCATCGGGCAGAGTCCGGAGGCGTCGACCGCAGACGTCGACCGGGCCGTCACCTCGGCCCGCGACGCGTTCGACAACGGCCCGTGGCCGCGGATGTCAGTCGCCGAGCGGATGGAGCGCGTCGAGACGCTGACGGCCGTCTACGCCGGATGTGTCGACGAGATGGCCGACCTCATCACCGCGGAAATGGGCACCCCGCGCAGCTTCAGCCGACTCGGGCAGGCCGCGGGTGCGCTGGCACAGATGCACCTGGCCATGGCCACCGCCCGCGAGTTCCCGTGGGCGGAACGCAGACAGGGGCTATTCGGTGAGGTCCACCTGCGCCGAGCGCCCGTGGGCGTCGTCGGTGCGATCGTGCCGTGGAACGTGCCGCAGTTTTTGATCATGCCGAAGCTCATCCCGGCGCTGCTCGCCGGTTGCACCGTCGTGGTGAAGCCCGCACCGGAGACGCCGTTGGATGCGCTGTGGCTGGCCGAGATGCTCGAGCAGATCGATCTGCCGGAGGGCGTGGTGTCGATCCTGCCCGGCGGCCGCGAAACGGGTGAAAGCCTGGTGCGCCATCCCGGTGTGGACAAAATCTCGTTCACCGGTTCGTCGGCCACAGGCCGGCGGATCGCGGCGTTGTGCGGTGAACAACTCAAGCGGGTGAGTCTGGAGCTCGGCGGCAAGTCGGCGGCGATCATCCTCGACGACGCCGACCTGGACCACACCGTCCGGGGACTCAAGACCGCCAGCCTGATGAACAACGGCCAGGCCTGCGTGGCGCAGACCCGCGTTCTGGTCAGCCGGCGGCGCCACGACGAGGTGGTAGACGCGCTCGCGGAGATGATGTCGGCCCTGCGGGTCGGTGACCCCACCGACGAGGCGACTGACGTGGGTCCCCTTGTGGCGCAACGCCAGCAGCAACGAGTGCAGGGATACATCAAGGCGGGCCTCGACGAAGGGGCGCGAATCGTCGTCGGCGGCCCTGACGCACCCTACGACCGCGGCTGGTACGTGCGGCCGACGTTGTTCACCGATGCGACCAACCAGATGCGGATCGCCCGCGAAGAGATTTTCGGCCCGGTGGTGACGGTGCTGACGTACTCCGACGAGCGCGAGGCAGTGCGGATCGCCAACGACAGCGACTACGGCCTCGCGGGTTCGGTGTGGACCGACGACACCGCACACGGCCTGGAAATCGCCGAGCAGATCCGCACCGGCACCTACGGCATCAACATGTACACACTCGACACCAGCTGTCCGTTCGGCGGGTTCAAGCAGTCCGGCATCGGACGCGAGTTCGGGGCGGAGGGGATGGCCGAATACGTCGAGCTTCAGTCGACGGTCAGCGCCGGCAAGCTGCCTGCCCTCTAGCGTCCCCGTACAGCTCGAGTGTCACTTCGGCGGGGCAGCACAGCTCACCGCGCTGGTTGCACACCGTCACCTCGAGGTCCACGAGGTACCGCGTATTGCCTTGCGCTGCTTCACAACGCTTCCCCAGCACGCGGCCACGGCCCACCATCGAATCCCCGGCGTAGATCGACCCGGTGATTCGCATCCTGCGCCGCACCACGCGGCTGTACGGGCCGGCCCAGCTCGTGGTGATGCGATCGATGAAGCCGGCGATGTGCATGGTGTTCACGAAAATCGTCGGATGCCCGTGTGTTCGGGCATAGACCGGATCGTAGTGGCCGGGGTGGTAGTCCCCGGTGGCGCCGGTGTTCATCACCACCCGCTGATAGCTGATCTCGTCGACAACCTCGGGAAGCTCTGTGGGCACCGTGATCTCGTCGTAAGTCATGCCGAATCCACCGGGCAGTACCGGAACAAAGTGTTGCGGTTGACGGCCACCAGCGTGCCGTCGTCGCGGTGGTAAGCCTCACACGTCTCGACGAAGTGGCCGGCGCCCAGTTGCGTGGTCTTCTCCGGCGACACCGCCACCACTTCTTCGACGACGCTGAGCCGGTCGCCGGCCAGGATGGGCTGCAAGAACTCGGCGTCGTTGGCGGCGTTGATGAACGCCGGTCCGGGTAGCGGCACGCGAAGTGCGATCGACGCCGCGCGCGGCGCACCCGTCGGCAGCCACGGCGGTGGTATCAGCAGACCCATGAGAAGTGCCGGCGGTGCCACCAGCCCACCCCACATTGGTTCCGCAAAGTCGTTGTCCCAGAACGACGGGTTGCCGTCGCGGACCATCGCGGCGAAGTGCTGGATCCGGTCGGCGCTGACAGCCATGCCCGCGAATCGCGGGCCGCTGCGAGCGCCCACCATCCTCAGCGCGTCCTCGTAGCTACCGAACGCGAACTCGTAGCTGACCTCGGTGGTCACGTGGAGGCCGTGTCCCATTCGAGGTCACGGGACGTGAAGTACCATCCTCCGCGCTCGTAAACCAGCCGATCGCAAAAGGTTCCGGTAGCGCGCAGCGCAGCGCCCCGGAACAGTAACGCGACACAGCGCTGCGTCGCGTCCACGCCGTCGACGGCGATGTCGTGGTCGACGGTCGTCAACCGTTGCCCATTGCCGCCGTCGAATGCTCCCGCCAGATCGCTGAACGTCTGCCCCGAGCGGACATACGTGGCGCCCGAATGGCGAAACGTCGCCACCCAGCCGGCGAGGTCTCCCGCCGAGTACAGCCGGTTGTGCCGGGCGTTCAGATTGAGGATCGCCGCCCGAGCAGCCAGGCCGTCGAGCACGTACTGCTGTTGATACGTCAGCGTCATCTTTCTCCCACTATCGGTGACTGAGTGTGTAGCCGTGCGCCTCGCGGTCCCACGTCGCGGCTCGCACACCTCTCTCGCGTAGCACGTCCTTGCGCACGCGGCCGATCACGGTCTTCGGTATCTCGTCGACCACGTCGACGTATCGCGGCACGCAGAAGTACGGCATTCGTTGGGCGCAGAAGTCAAGGAGCTCAACCGGAATCAGCTTTGCGCCGTGCGCCTGCGTGACGACGACGAGGATGTCGTCTTCGCCCAACTCGCTCGCAACGCCTACCACCGCCGCCTCCGACACAGCGGGGTGGCGCATGACCGTCGTCTCGATCTCCACCGACGACACGTTCTCACCGCGGCGGCGCAGGCAGTCCTTCACGCGGTCGACATAGGTCAAGTTGCCGGCGTCGTCCAGCCGGCCCAGGTCGCCGGTGTGAAACCACTCCGGATGCGGGCGTACCCGGAAAGTCTGGCCAGAGGACACGTATCCCTGGCTCATCACGTGCGGATGCTTTGGGCGGCAGACGATCTCCCCAGTGCTGCCAGTGGGCACCGGCGTCCCGTGGTCGTCGACGATGCGCACATCGAATGCCGGGTTCACCGTGCCCGATGTCCCGGGTACACCCTCGTCGGACACCACCTTGACCGCCAGCGGAAACGCCTCGGTGAGACCGTACATCGTCACCACGCGGCAGTTGTAGCGGTTTTCGATCGCGCGGTACAGGTCAGCCGCTATCGGTGCAGCTGAGATGAACCGCAAGCCGAGCTGGGCGTCGCGGGGGTCGGGCGGCTGGTTCCACAGCATCGACACCATCGCGCCGGCCCCTGCGAAACCTACTGCGCCGCAGGCCTGTACGTCGTCCCACACCTGAGCGGGATGGAAGGCGGCCGCGACTACACTTGTGCCACCGACGAGCATCGGCGCCAGCACGGTCGGTGCTGCACTGAGGTGAAACAGCGGCATCGCCGTCCACAGCACTTCACCCTCGCGCAACTCCCACGCTGACGCGACGGTGGCGGCGACAGTCAGGAGATACTGCCAGGTTGTGGCCACCGCCTTCGACGGGCCGGTGGTGCCTGAAGTGAAGAACAGAGCACCCAGGTCGTCGAGTGCGGCGGGCGAGCCCTTCGGGGGGCTCGCCCGGGCGCGCAGGAGCGCGGTAAGCGAATCACCTTGCAGGAGAATAGGAATTCGGCAGTCGATACCGTCCAGCCGCTCGAGCCGCTCGGCGTCCGTGAGTACCACGTCGGCTTTCGACAGCCGCAGCGCGTGTGACAGGAAATCCCCCTTGTTGGCGGCATTGACGGCCGCGATCACCGCACCGATCCGTGCGGCACCCAGCCAGAAGTACACCCACTCCGGGCACGTGCCGGTGAACAATGCCACCGTGCCGCCGCGCCGCACACCATGCTCAGTGAGCAGATTAGCTGCAGCGCAGGACATTTCGCGCATCTGTGCATACGTCACCGCCGTGCCGGCGATCGACATCATCACTCGATCGCCGCACTCGTCGGCTCGGGCGTCGAGCAGCGACGTCACCGAAGGACGGGGCTCTGGCATTACCCGCCGGCCGCCGCCGGGTCGGGGGTGCCGTCAGCGGTGTAGCCGAAATCTTCTGGCGACGGCTGCGGTCCGGGATAGAAGCGATGCGCCCATCGGCGCAGCGCGGCATAGTCGCGGGCCTCTTCCGGCGCCAGGTTCGGCTTCTCCAGGTACTTCATGTTCTCCCACGTGAAGAAGTCCTGCTTGATCACTTCCTGCTGCAGTTGCAGAAACTTCGCGGCCCGTCCGGTGGGCGCGTCGCCGTCGTCGCCGGGCTCTCGCACCGAGGCCTGGGTGTAGAAGTAGTCGGTGTAGTCCTCGTCCACCGGCGTCTGGCCGGTCACCTGGACCGTCGCAACGAGGTCCGACGGGAACCGGACGATGCCCAGGCCCAGCGAGTAGTTGTCGTAGATGATCTTCGCGTCGACCGGCCCGTTGGGCGTCAGCCACGTCTTCGCCCGTCCCCCACCGAAATTCGCGTTCACGGTCGCGTGCAGGTGATAGCCGCTCACCTCGAAGGAGGCAGTGTTCGCGGGATTGGCCGCCTTGTGTACGTATTGGACGTGGTAGGGATCGGCGGCGTTCTCGATGATCATCTGCGGATGCACTTTGACCCGGTTGACCATGCGGCTGTGCGGATGCAGCGGGTAATACTCGCCGGTTTCGAGCTCGGGCAGCACCGGCGGCTGCCAATATGGTGCGCGGCCATGGCGCTCGTGCCAGACCAGGATGAAGCCGTACCACTCCATGCTCGGGTAGCTGCGGATGCGGACGTTGTTCTTGCAGCCGATCTTGCTGTACGGGATGAGCGCGTTGGCCCCGTCGCCGGTCCAGTGCCAGCCGTGCCACGGGCAGACGATGTGCTCGCCCTCCACGGTGCCGCCGACGCCCATGTTCGCGCCGAGGTGCTGGCAGTACGCGTCGAGGACGTTGACCTGACCCGAGGCGGTCCGGAAAATCACCAGCTCTTCGCCGAAGTAGTGGGCGCGCTTCACCTGGCCGGTGGCCAGGTCGGACGCGAACGCCACCACGAACCACCCCGTCGGAAACCGATACGGAGACAGGCCGATACCGCTGGGGCCGAACTCGAAATCCGACGGATCCATCGTGGTCACTGCGTCCTCCGTTCCGGCACGGCCCTATCTTTAGTATTTTAAGGATATGGGTCAAGCTCGCGATTTCGGTGCGCAAACCGTCGCTGGGCGCCTGGAATCGCACCGAAATCCCGACTTGTCGGATTTCGCCCTGTGGCGCAACGGTTTTCCGGACGACGTGTTCGCTGAGCTGCGCCGGGAAAGGCCGATCTTTCACCACGAGCTCACCCCTGGCGTCGCGAAGGTGGTGGGCCGCGACTTCTGGATGACCACCAGACACCACCACGCCGTGCGCATCCACCGCGACGCCGACTCGTTCACCGCGGTCGACGGGCCGCTGATCCAAGCCATGGACACGTTCTCGTCGTACCCGACCCTGATCAACATGGATCCGCCCGAGGTGACGAAGCGGCGTCGCGTGATTGCCAGCGCGTTCACCCCCCGCGCGATCGCGAAGCTGGAGGACGGCATCCGGCAGCGGGCCGCGGCGATGGTCGGCACACTGCTGGCCAACGGCGGCGGCGACTGGATAGGCGACGTCGCCGACCTGCTCCCTATGACGGTGATCGGCGACATCATCGGCATGCCGGAGGCCGACCGCCCCCGCATCTTCGAGTGCTTCGACCGGATCCTCAAAGCGCGCTCGCCGCAGGCGCGGCTATCTGAAGAAGAAGAGGCGGGTCTTTACGCGACGATCTTCTCGTATGCGCTGGAGCTGACGGCCGAGAAGCGGCGCAATCCCGCCGACGACATTTGGAGCACGCTCGCGTCAGCGGTGATCACCGGTGAGGACGGCGAGCAGCTGTGCTTGCCCGCCGACGAGTTGGAGATCTTCTTTTTCGTGCTGGCGTTCGCCGGCAGCGACACCACGAAGAACGCGTTGGCGGCGGGGCTGCAAGCGTTCGTCGCCAACCCGGAGCAGATCGAGCGGTACCGCGACGACGAGGCGGCGCGGGCCTCCGCAGTCGAAGAGGTGCTGCGGTGGGCCACACCGGTGACGTACTGGACGCGCACCGCCAAGGTCGACGTGGAGATGGACGGGCACACCATCCCGAAGGGCGATCGCGTGGTGTCGATGCTGCGGTCGGCGAACCGCGACGAGGACGTGTTCGTCGACCCATTCGTGTTCGACATCGGTCGCGATCCCAACCCGCATGTCGCGTTCGGCGGCGGCGGCCCGCACCATTGCTTAGGTGCGATGCTGGCTCGCGCCGAAATCCGCGCGGTGTTCGACGAATTGCTGCTTGGCGCCGACCACATCGCGCTGGGGTCAGCGAAGGTCGCCTACCCGAGCCTCGTCACCAACATGTACATCTTCGACGAGATGCCGATCTCGCTCACTCGCCGCTGAGCCACCCGCTGTCTTGGCGTGGGTGGCCAGAAACCCTGCGACCGCCGCCCGTGCGCATTCGCGGTAGTCGAAGTCGGCGAGCTTGCTGAGCTTGCCCAGCAGAATCGGCCCGAGCAGCAGGGCGATCGCCTGCTCGCGGTTCACTTCGCCCAGCTCCGCCTTGGCTTGCGGGCTGTCGAAGATCGCGTCGAACGGCGCCGAGTACTGCTGGGCGATCCGTTCACGCAATGTGCGGATCTCGACGCTGTCGCGGGCGACGCGGGCGCGTTCGCTGGGCAGCTGGTCGATGCCGCCGCCCAAGGACAACCAGGAGATCGCCGACAGCGCCGCGGGGGCCTCGGCCATCGACTCCGCCCACGCCTGCACCAGCGTGGTCAGCCGCTCGGACAGCGATCCCTCCGCTGGGGGCGTGGGAGCGGGCGGGATCAACGAGTGAAACGCTGCGGCGAGCAGGTCGTTGCCACTGGGGAAGTGGCGGTACAGGGTGGCGCGGGCGACGTTGGCGGCGCGAGTGACGGCGTCGACGGTCACGGCGCTGGGGCCGCCGGCGCTCAGTAGCGACGTCGCGGCGTCGAGCAGGCGCGCGCGCGACAGTGCCGGTCGCGGGTCGGCCCGTCGGCTCGCCACAGCCACACCTCCCGTTCGCTCGAGACATCGGCGTGACCAGGTTACCCACGTCCTCGCCGGTGAGCAGACGCGAAACCGCATAAATGGCGGGCCGGTAATGCGAGTTTGCGACTGCTCGCGGGGTCAGAGGCCTTTGGGGCGGGTGCCAATCACGGCGTTCGTGGACAGCTCGTCGAGGTCCGCATCGGTCAATCCGCACATGTGCGTCAGGACTTCTCGGTTGTGCTGGCCCAAGGTGGGCGCCGGGCGGGTCAGCCACCGCTGCATTCCCGCCAGCCGCGCGAACGGCGGGCACGGATACCAGCCGGGTCCGGTGCGGGGGTGCTCGAGCTCTTCGAAGAACCCCCGGTGGCGAAATTGCGGGTTTTCGGTGACCGCCGACGGCGACACCACGGCCGCCGCGGGCACCCCCGCTTGCGCCAGGCGTTCGACGACGTCGTCGAGATGCTGCGTGGAGAACCACTCGGCCAGCGCCTCGTCGTCGGGAGGCGTGCCCTGCCCCATCACTCGCAGCAGCGCCTGTTTCTCGGCGTCGTCGCGGATGGTCACCGCAATCCAGTCGTCGTCGCCTGCGCAGCGGTAGAGGTTCTGCATCACACTGGGATGGCCGCGATTGCCGTTGCGCTGCAACACAATTCCGTAGACCTCGTACTCGATCGGTTGGGCGGCGGTGACGTTGAGCACGGTTTCGATCATCGGCAGCTCGACAAGCTGGCCGCGGCCCGTGTCGTCGGCGTACTCCAGCGCCGCAAGCAGAGCGACCGCGGCATGCACGCCCGCCAGCGGATCGCAAGCACCGCGGGGCGCGACGGGCGGCCCGTCGGGCATGCCGGTGACCCACGCCAGACCCGCGATCTGTTCCATGGTCGGCGCGAAGCCCACCCGGTCCCGCCACGGGCCGTTCAATCCGAACGCAGGCATCCGGACCAGCACCAGCCGGGGGTTCAGTTCCAGCAGGGTGTCGCCGCCCAGGCCGAACTGATCCAGCACTCGCGGCGAGAAGTTCTCGATCACCGCATCAGCCTGTGCTACCAGCATCTTGAACAGCCGAAGACCTTCCGGCGATTGAAGATTCAGCGTCACCGACCTTTTGTTGGTGTTCACGCCCTGGAACAGCCAGCCGTATTCCCACCAGTCGTCGACGTCGGTGCGCAGTCCGCCGGAGTACCGGATCCCGTCGGGGCGTTGGATCGATTCCACCTTGATGACGTCGGCTCCGAACGCGGCGAGCGCATGGGTCGCCGAGGGGCCGGCCCAGAACGCGGTCAGGTCGACGATCCGAACGCCGTCGAGCGGCAAGCCTGTGGCTTCCCGGGTGCGTTGCGGCCTTGGCGGCCAGGCGATTTCGTCACCGCCCGGAGCAGGAGCCGCACGCACGGGCGCCGGTGTCAGGCCGGACATCAACCATGGGGCGCGTGGCTGGTGAAACCCGGCCGGATGGGGAACGAACACTCCCCGTGCGCGCATGTACTCCATGTCGGGAATCGTGGCGCCGTTGCCCAGCGGCGCCACGGGCAACCGGAAGAGCTGCCCGAGTTCGACAATTTCCGCGACGGTGCGCTCACGCAGCCACCCGCCGATGCGCTCGCGGATCCAGTCGCGATGTGCCCAGCGGCCCAATTGAAAACGCAGCTCAGGTTTTTCGGCGAGTTCGGGACAATCGACCATCGCCGCGAAGTCGAGCCACTGCTGGCCGGTGACCATGGCGAAGCCGACGTAACCGTCCTTCGCCTGCTCGATCGACGGCACCTCGATGGAGCGGCGGATCGGCGGCACACCCATGAGCTGCGCGTGCAGCCACTCGCAGCTCTGCATCAGCGTCATGGCTTCCAGCACCGAAAGGTCCAGATGCTCGCCCGGCCCGCCGCGGCGCACGCGCCGACGCACCGCGAGCGCACCGAATGCGGCGAACGCGCCCGCCATGTACTCTCCCAGTTCCCCGCCGATGGAAATCGGCGGCCCCGCGGGATCGCCGCGGAATCCGGTGCAGCCCGACCACGCCTGCAGCGTGAACTCGGTCGCAGTGCGTTGCGCCCACGGACCGGTCCAGCCGAAGTCGGAGATCGTGACGACGATGCATCCCGGTGTGGACTCGAGCAGCCGCTGCGGATCGATACCGGCTCGGGCCGCCGCTGCGCGGGTCCCCGTGACGACGACGACGTCGGCCCGCGTGACAAGGTCGTCGCAAGCCGTTGCGGTGCTTCGCTTTCCGGCGTTGAGATAGCAGAACAGCGGGGCGTCTCCGCCCGGGGCCGGCGTGGCGCCGGTGACCGTGTAGCGACGCAATCGACTGCCCTGCGGTGGTTCGACCTTGACCACGTCGGCGCCGGCGTCGACGAGGATCTTGCCGCAGTAGTCACCGGCGATCCGGTCGCTGACCTCGAGCACGCGCACATCCGTCAGCGGGGTGCGAGCCACGAAGAGCTATCTTAGCTACTTTTGCGCAATGGCCGGCTGTTAGCATGAAAGGCAATGACTACGCGCGGAATTGGCCTGGAAGCCCGCCGTCGGCTGTCGGCGCGGCGGACCGCCGAGATCGTCGCCGACGAATTGCGCAGACAGATCATCGACGGCGAACTCGTCGACGGTGACCTTCTGCCCCGCCAGGAAGTACTCGTCGAGCAGTTCAACGTCAGCCTGGTGTCGCTGCGGGAAGCGTTGCGAATCCTGGAAACCGAAGGTTTGGTGTCGGTGCGCCGGGGCAATCGCGGAGGTGCCGTGGTGCATGCACCGGCCAAGGCAAGCGCCGCATACATGCTGGGCCTGCTGTTGCAAAGCGATTACGTGCCGCTGGGTGATCTCGGCACCGCGCTGCAGGAACTCGAACCGATCTGCGCGGCGTTGGCGGCCCGACGGCCCGACCGCGGCGACAAGCTGGTGCCGCGGCTGAGGGAGATCAACGACGCGATGGCGCAACACATCGGCGAAGGCGCACGGTTCACCGAGTTCGGCAACCAATTCCACGACGAGGTGGTGCGCGGCTGCGGAAACCACACGATGATCGCGGTGGTGGGCAGCCTCGAGACGTTGTGGAGCAGCCACCTTCAGCAGTGGGCCGACGAGACGGCGGCCCGGGGCGAGTACCCGTCGATGAGCAAGCGGCGCGTCGCGTTGCGGGTGCACCACAAGATGACCGACGCGATCGAGGCCGGCGACGACGAGCGTGCCCGCCGGCTGGCCGCCCGACACCTGGCCGACACTCGGACCTACTTCTTGGCAGCCGATCCCAACCAGCGGATCGTCGCGCTGTCGCCGCAGGCCATGACGCCGCGTCGGCGCTGAAAGGCGCGGCGTGCGAACAGCATTGATCACGGGCGGCAGTGGCGGCATCGGCAAGGCGTGCGGGCGCAAGCTCGCCATGCTCGGCTACGAGGTGGTGTTGACGGCTCGCCGAGAAGAACCGCTGCGCGCCGCAGCCGACGAAATGGGAGCGCGGTATGTGGTCGCCGATGCGTCACGTCCGGAGCTCTTCGAGCCGGCGGTATCGGCGATCGGGCGCATCGACCTGCTCGTGCACGCAGCAGGGGTACTCGGCGGAACGTACGCGCGCAAGCAGACTTTCGAGCAGTGGCGTGCGACGATGGCGGCCAATCTCGACTCGTGCTTCGTGGTCACCTCCGCCGCCTTACAGAAGATGACGGCCGGGTCCAGGTTCGTGTTCGTCTCGTCGTCGGCCGCGCACGAGCCCATGCGGGCGCGAACGGCGTACTCCGCGTCGAAGGCCGGGGTGAACGCGTTTGCACGCGCGCTCGCGCTGGAGGTCGACCGCGACGGCATCAACGTCCACGTCGTCACCCCGGGCCCGGTGGAGACCGACATGCTGCAGGACGTGCCGTTCGAGATGTATGCGATTCGGGCGGCCGATGTGGCCGAGGCGGTGGCGTGGCTGGACTCCGTGGACCCGTCGGTCGACGTGCCGGAGATCAGGCTGCACGCCGTCACGCGCGGGCCGTCGGCTCGCGAGCCGGTGGTGCCGCTAGAGGTGGAGCGCCGCGCCCGCCGCCGCTGACACGCTGCACCCGGGTCTTGCGTCCCGCGGCAGCTATTACCGTCTGGGCGCTCCCGCATACCGTCTGGGCGCATACGGCACAGCTCCTTGACCTAGTTTCCTTAAAATAGTAAAGATAGGGCGACGGCGGGCTCTGCAGGGAGGTGCGGTGACGGTCAGCACCGATGCGATCACGCTGGACCCCTCGGGCGATCCGTATCCGTTCTTCGAGCACAAGCGCAAGACCGAACCGGTGTGGCGCGGAACCGTGATGGATCATTCCAAGGCGCCCCCCGAACTGATTCCCGACGAAGAGTGGACGCTGTTCGACTACGACAGCGTCTTTCGCGCATTCCGTGACGACGAGGTCTTCAGCTCACATGGCTACGACCAGACCATCGGGCTGGTGATCGGGCCGACGATCTTGGCCATGCACGGAAAGCAGCATCACGACCATCGCAGTCTGGTCGCCAAGGCGTTCCGGGCCAGTGCGCTCGAGCGGTGGGAACCCGCCGTCATCGACCCGATTTGCCACGAGCTCGTCGACGAGATCAAGAACCGCGGCACCGCGGACCTGGTCGCTTCGGTGACGTTCGAGTTCCCGACGCGCGTCACCGCGGCGCTGCTGGGCTTGCCGCGCGAGGATCTGGACATGTTCCGCCGGCTGTCGTTCGACTTGATCTCGATCGCGCAGGACATCGAAGCAGGCCTCATAGCGTCGGTCAAGCTGCACGACTACTTCCTAGAACAGGTGGAGCAGCGGCGAAGGACGATGACCGACGACGTCATCGGAGACTTGGTGGCCGCCGAGATCGACGGAGAAAAGCTCACCGACGAGGCGATCATTTCGTTCCTGCGGCTTCTGCTGCCGGCCGGGCTGGAAACCACCTACCGCTCGTCGGGCAATCTCCTCTATCTCCTGCTGACGCACCCCGAGCAGTTGCACGCGGTGCAAACCGACCGATCGCTGATTCCCGCCGCGATCGAGGAGGGTTTGCGTTACGAGACCCCGCTGATCAGCGTGCCGCGCACCACTACCCGGGATGTCGAGATGCATGGTGTGACGATCCCGGCCGGCGCCGCAGTCAATCTGTGCACGGGCTCGGCGAACCGCGACGAGATCCGATGGGAACACGCGGACGTCTTCGACATTCATCGAAAGCGGTTGCCACACATCGCATTCGCTGGTGGCATTCACATGTGCTTGGGCATGCATCTGGCGCGGGTAGAAACTAGCGCGATGCTCAACAGCCTCTTCGATCGCGTCACCGACCTCCAACTGGTGCCCGACGAGGACACGAAGATCACCGGCATGCCGTTCCGCTCGCCGACGAAGCTTCCCGTGACGTTTCGCCCAGTGTCCTGAAGCGAATCAGCTTGTCATGTCGCCGTTTTCGGCGGCTTACTTAAGGCCGTAGAACCGCTGCGCGTTACCGGCGGCGATCTTCGCCCGAGTCTCCTCGCTGATGTCTGCACGGGTTCGCAGCGGCTTGGTGCTTTCCGGCCACTCACCGTCCCAATGCGGATAGTCGCTGGCGAACATGATGAAATCGTCGCCGAGTACGTCGACCACTCCAGGCAGGATCGGTTCCTCGGGCTCACAGGTCGTCCAGATGTTTCCGGCGGCCAGATAGTCGTGCGGGTCGCGTTGCCACCCACCCTCGATCCAATCGCCGCGCTTCTCGAAGTGCTCGTGCAGCCGGTCGACGAAGAACGGCACCCAGCCGACGCCGGCTTCCAGAAACGCCACGCGCAGCGCCGGATGCCGGTCGAACACTCCGCCGGACACCAGTGCCGTCATCGCGGTCATTTGGTCGAACGGGAAGCTGATGCAGTGCACCTGAATGTAATTGGTGAAGCGGTCCACGCCGATCTTCGGCAGATGGATGCCGGGTGCACCGTGGATGCCCAACGGCATGTCGAGGTCGACGGCGGCCGCGTAGAACGGGTCGAGGTCGGGATGGTCGAGATTGCGTGTCTTGAGTGCGGGCGGAATATGGGTGGCCACCAGGCCAAGGTCTTTGGCCTCTCGCATGACGTCGATGGCGACGTGGCTGTGTTCGATCGGCGTGACAGCCACGCCGCGCAGCCGGCCACCTGACGATGCGCAGTAGTCGGCGATCCACTGGTTGTACAGGCGGGCGAATCCTGCTGCGAATTGCGGGTTTTCGAGGGTAGGTGTGCACAGACCCAGGCTCGGATACAACACCATCGTGTCGATCTGGTCGCGGTCCGCGTCACCGAGTACACCCTCGGCGGACCTGCAGTTGATACCGGGAGCCGCGCTGAGCCCATGCTCGGTCGGACAACCTGCTCCTGGCCCGCTGTCCTCGGGGTAGTTGCGGCCTTCGATCACCAGCCCGCGGCCGTCGGGACGCGGCTTGACGATGTCGGGCCAGCGCTGCAGGGCTTCGACCGCAAGCGAAGCGCCCTCGGCGACGTGTCCGTCGGCGTCGATGATGCGCATTCGCTCCCTCACTCGCCCACCCGTCCAGCGGATGCGTGTCACGCTATTTTAGCGATGTTAGACGGAAGCGTCGTTCTTCAAGCGAATGTCGTTCCATGCCAACAGCATCAACTGGCGTCGACCAACACTGGCGATGCGGACTCCGTGAACAGCGTGATGGCGGAGCGGATGCTGCGGTCGGCGAAGCTCAAGAATTCTTCGGCATCAAGCGAAGCGGAACAGGAGTCCTCTGCGACGACGCCGAGCCGGTTGGGGTCCGATGATTCGTGGACCACTGCTTGGGGGCGCCGCTGTTCGGCATTCCAACGGCGCGCGAACTCCTCCAGCCGGTCACGGTCGGCAGCGGGAAAGTAGTAGGCCGGTGCGATTCGAATCTCGACGACCTCAGGGCGCCCCGGCGGCATCTCGAAGTGGACATGGAAGCGCTCGTGGCGGACCGTCAAGACGAAGAAGTATTCGGCGTCGTGGCGACCACGGAAGTACCGCAGCTTGCGGGTCCGCAGATAGCGTTCGATCAGCTCGGTGCCGCATGGTTCGGTGCTCATGAGCGCTCCAAGAGGTTGGCGAGAGAGCAGGGCAGAGTCATCCTGCGTGCGGGGCCTTGTCAAAGCCTTGGAGGCAAGACGGCATTCTCCCAAGAATCTGGTGAGAATCTGTTGAGGGCCCGAGCGGAGGCTGAGTGAGGGATCGCGGCGGCACAATGCAGCTATGCGGTCGGTGCGCCTGGGCGTGGCTGTTGTCGTCGTTGCGGTCGGCGCTGGCTGCAGCACACCCCGCACGACGCCGCCGCAGGATGTAGCGGACATCGTCCCCGTCGCCACGACGACCACGTCGCCCATCGCAGGGGTGGCGCCGGTCAGCGACGCGGCCCGCGCGGCGGGATTGGTCGACGTGCGCACCGTCGTGCCGCACGCCATCGTCGATCTGCGCTATGCCACGCCCGATAACTTCGTCGGCGTGCCAATGTATCCCGCCGATGCGCGCTGCCTGGTGCACGAATCGATGGCGCGGGGCTTGGCAGCCGCCGCGGAGCGATTGCGTCCAGAAGTATTGCGGTTCTGGGACTGTTATCGGCCGCATGACGTGCAAGTGCGGATGTGGGCGGCCGTCCCGAATCCGGCGTGGGTGGCGCGACCGGGGCGCTATGCTCGCAGCCACGAAGCCGGGCGATCGGTGGATGTGACCATCGACGGCGTCGACATGGGTACCGACTTCGACGACTTCTCCTCGCGTGCAGGGGCTTTCGCGACGGAAGGCGTTACAACCGCACAGCAGGCGAATCGGGCGCGACTTCGGGCGGCGATGGAGGCCGGAGGCTTGGCGGTGTACTCGGGCGAGTGGTGGCACTTCGATGGGCCGGGCGCGTACGTCGAGCGGCCGATCCTCGACGTTCCGGTCACCTGACGACCGGCCTACGCCAATCTTCCGGTGCTGCGCCTGCGCTGCGCGGCAAAGAAATCGGCCCATGACTCCACCTCGGGATGCTGCTTGAGCAGCGCCCTGCGCTGGCGCTCGGTCATGCCGCCCCAGACGCCGAACTCCATCTCGTTGTCGAGCGCTTCCGCGGCGCATTCGACGATGACTGGACAGTGCCGGCAGATCGTCTGGGCGGCTTTGCGCTGTGCGGCTCCGCGCACGAAGAGTTCGTCCGGATCGGTCGATCGGCATCGTGCCCTCGACACCCACTCGCCGGGCGGTGCGGGGGCCGGGCTGATGAAGTGCGTCATGCGAAGCTCTCTGTCAATGCAAGACGGGGCGTATTAACGCTCGCGTCAGAAATTTAGTTAGCTGCGGTAGACGGATCACCGCTTTGGCGGTTTGCCTACCCGACACCAAACCTAAATTTCGCTCCCATCGGCTCGTAACTGCACAAGTACTCAAGGTCCTAGGGACCAAGGTCACTCGCGATCGTGGGCGCCGACAGCTGTTTGCCACCGATGGTCGCCCTGCAGTCGAGCCCGGCCGAGTGAGATCGGCGTGGTCACCGTAGGGGTTTGCCGGCCGCACGCCCGTGCTCTTCGGGCCGATCAGCTGGTCAAAGCCTTCGGTGCCGGCGACATGTGAACGCTGATCAGCCAGAACTCGGCGAGTATCTAGGGCGACATAGTGGTGCTCCGCGAGACGCATGTCAGCGATCCGCGACGGCAAGACCGCCCGCGTGCAGGTCTACGGAAACACCGCGCTCCGAAGCCATTCATTTTGCCGTTGTCCGGTTGGCGGTTGCAGGTACGCAGAGCGCTTACGGCGTCGCCTGGCCTTCTGTGACGGCGCGCCACCACCGCAAATCAATATTCAGCCGCTATTTTTCACCTTGTGGTGCGCTTCCACAGAAAGGGACTTCGATGTGGCAAGCCGCTCAGGGAGCAATCGCTGTCATCGGAGCTACCCTTGCCGCTCTCCTCGGAATCCTGAAGTACTTCAATTACCGAAGCAGGAGAGACGTTCGGGCTGCAGTAGGGGCATCATTTGCCCTCACGGTAGACAGAATCGCATCCGACAACGAAACAGTGCGCATGACCGGAGCGGTTTTGCTGCGACGGTTCTTCGACGAACATACCGAACAAGGAGCGGCGGGAACGCCATACATCAAAGAGGCGATAGAGGTGATCGCCGGCATGCTGCGAGCCGAGAAATCGCCTCGCATCAGGAAAGTGCTAGCGGACGGCCTACATTACGCGAATGACTTGGTGGGAGCGGATCTGCAGAACTGCCACCTCGAAAACGCCTACATCGGGAGGAAGCCTGACGAGAAGCGGGCCGTCGATCTCTCCGGTGCCGACTTGTTCGAATCCAATTGCTCCGGCGCATCTTTCAGAGATGTGACCGCCATAAACACCGTGTTCTATAGGGCCATTCTTGAAGGTACGGTACTCAAGGGAGCAAATTGTCAGAACGCTGACTTTCGTGAGGCACAGTTGACCGGCTCCAAGTTCAGCGGCGCGAAGATCGAGGGAGCCAATTTTGCGGGCGCGCAAGGGATCCCTGAAGAAGTGGCGAACCTGCTGGACAACGATCTGGTAGGATTACCGGGAGCAATGGTGCCTTAGGGCAGCTCCGATGAGTCCTGTCATTTTCCTTTGCCAGCCTTCGGGGCTTACTTCACTTCAGCAGAAGATCAGCGACTGGTGGCATGACTATCTGTCGACTCTCGACTTCTCGGTCGAACAACTTCGTCGAGAGTCCTACCGCGACGATCCCTGGCCAGACTTACTGCGACTCTTCGGTTCGTGTGACGGCGTGCTCGTATTGGGATTCCGGCAATTGACGATCCACTCGGGTGGCTGGCGACTTGGCACGAAGGAAGAGGCGAACGTGGCCGGAACCTTGACTTCCCCTTGGCTGCATACCGAGACAGGGATGGCGGTAGCAGCTCAGGTGCCAGTCCTCGTGGCACCTGAATTCGGCGTATCCGAGGGAGTTTTCGCTTCCGGGAGCTGGACGGGACGGCTACTGAAGACGAGTGCCGAGGCCCCAGATTTCCGCGTCGTAGAGCGGTGGGCAGCCTCAGTTGCGGCCCATCGAGCACAGATCTTTGCGAGCAGTACATCGCCTGCTTGACGTCCCTACAAGAAGTAAGTGGAGCTAAGGGGATTCGAACCCCTGACCTACTCGATGCGAACGAGTCGCGCTACCAACTGCGCCATAGCCCCTGGTCGCTAGCAGGTTACCAGCCGAGGCGCCCAGGCCAGAAAACCTACTGGCCAGCGGCCTTCGGCAGGTGGTACTCCATCGGGCCCGGCGCGTAGTCCAGGTGCTCGAAAATCGGGTCCTCGTCGTCGATTTCGAGCACGGCGGCGCCGGGCTGGCGCACGCGCGCCGGAACGTCGTGCTCACGGTCGGCGGTGTTCGGCACTCCGATCCGCGACCGTGCCATCCGCTGCAGCCGGCGCCGACGCACTTGCTCCTCGATGCGGGTCTGCCGACGCAGATACGCCAGGTACAGGATCGTGATCACACCCGCGGCGCCACAGGCCCACCACCCGGAGGGCCACACCGTGACCGCCGCGATCGTCGTCGCCACCAAAATCAGCGACATCGCCGACAGCACGCGCTTGCGGAACCGGTACTTGCGCGCGCTGACCGCCGCCGCGGTCTTCGACTCGTACAACCGCCGACGAGGCGGTACCGACGTCGCTGCGGTCGGCGGGTCCTCCTCTGACTCCAGCCCGGAGGTGTCCTCGACGTATTCGTACTCGTCGGAGGTGCCGTCATCGGCCGCCTCCTCCGCTGACTCCTCGGCCGCGTCGGCCGCCACGGGCTCCGGCGCAGGGTCTTCGGCTTCGGCTTGACTCGCGCCGGCCGGCAAGGCCCCCGAGTCCTCTTCGACGATGTCGACGTCGATGATGTCGGGCTCCGCGGTCGCGTCTGCCGCTTTCAGTACGACGGCCTTGTCCGCGGTTTCGTCGTCGTCGAGGTCATCGTCCTCGTCGACCGGCTGCCAATCCGGGTCGCTGCGGTGCCCGTCGGCCGGGCCTCGCTTCTTGAGCCTGGCGCTCGCGCCGCTGTTGAGCACCCGGGTGGCCAGCGCCACGTCACTGGTACGCCGCACCGCCTCGCGCTTGCTGATCAGCATCGGCACCAAGACGAAGAGCCAGAGCACCACCAGAGAAATCCACAGGAGTGATTGCGGGACGCTTGGCATGGTGCCTGCTCCTTTCGCGCCACGTGACCTGCGCAATTACACACCTGTAATTCGACACAGGCAAGCACCGACAGGCGCATTTGTCACATCTGTAACAGAGCGCGGGCTAGGACCAGCGCGCCTGGCCGGCCCGCACCAGCGTCGACGCCACCGAGCCCTGTACTTCTTCGACCGTGATCGCCACCAGCAGGTGGTCGCGCCATGCTCCGTCGACGTCGAGATAGCGCCGCAGCAGCCCCTCTTCCCGAAAGCCGACCTTCGCGAGCACCCGCCGGCTCGCCGCGTTCTCCGGCCGCACCGTCGCCTCGACCCGGTGCAGCCGCACCGCTGAAAAACAGTGGTCCAGACCCAACGCCAGCGCCCCGGTTGCCACTCCACGCCCGGTGACGGAGCTGGCCACCCAATAGCCGATCCACGCCGAGCGCAATGCACCATGCGTCACGTTGCCCACCGTCAGCTGTCCGCAGAACTCGCCGTCGAGTTCGATCGCGAACGGCAGCATGCGGCCTTTGCGCGCTTCGCCCCGCAGTCCCGAACACACCGACGGCCACGACGAAACTGTTTGCCGCCGAACCCAATCCGTGTCCGTCGTCGGCTCCCACGGCTCGAGGTGCGCACGGTCGGCCAGCCGGATCCGGCTCCACTGGGCGGCGTCACGCATCCGGACCGGACGCAGCCGCACCATCCCCCCGGGAACGCGGATCGGGCCAACGGTTGCCGGCCACCCGGGATGGACGCCACTACTGCGAAAAATGCTCACTGCGAACAGGATTCAGCCGCGCTGCGCCAAGAACGCAACGCTGACCATCTCGCCGGTCGGGATTTGTTCGGTCTCTGCGGGGACGATCACCAGGCAGTTGGCCTCCGCCAGCGTCGCCAGCAAGTGCGACGACGCCCCCGGACCGCCGAGAACCTGCACGAGGTATTCGTCGGTGTCCTGGTCGCGCATCAGCTGTCCCCGCAGATATCCGCGACGACCGCGCACCGACGAAATCGACGACAGCGTACGGGCTTCCACGATCCGCCGCATCGGCTGCCGCTTGCCTAGCGACATCCTGATCAGCGGCCGCACCATGATTTCGAACACCACCAGCGCGCTGACCGGGTTGGCCGGCAGCAGAAACGTCGGCACCCCCTCGGGGCCCAGCTGTCCGAACCCTTGCACCGAGCCGGGATGCATTGCCACACGGGTGATGTCCATCTCGCCGAGCGGCGCCAGCGCCGAGCGCACGGCTTCCGCAGCGGATCCGCCGACGGCTCCGGCGATCACCACCACCTCGGCCCGGTTCAGCTGACCCTCGACGACTTCGCGGAGTTCTTTCGGGTCGCTGCTGATGATCCCGACGCGAGTCACCTCCGCTCCCGCGTCACGCCCGGCGGCCGCCAACGCATACGAATTCACGTCGTACACCTGGCCGTTGCCGGGCGTGCGGGCGATGTCGACGAGCTCGCTGCCCACGCTCATCACCGACAGCCGCGGCCGGGGATGCACCAGCACCCGCTCGCGTCCCACCGCTGCGAGCAACCCGACCTGCGCCGAACCGATGATCGCGCCTGCGCGCACGGCGACATCGCCCGGCTGCACATCGTCACCTGCGCGCCGCACATACGCACCCGAGCGGACCCCGCGCAACACCCGAACCTTGGATTCGCCGCCGTCGGTCCAGCGCAACGGCAACACCGCGTCGGCGAGAGTAGGCATCGGCGCACCGGTCTGCACGCGCGCGGCCTGGCGGGGCTGCAACCGGCTGGGCGTGCGGGCACCCGCGCCGATCTCGCCCACCACCGGCAACCGCACTTCGATGCCGCCGGAGTCGTCGGCCTCAGCCACGTCGACGCTGCGCACCGCGTACCCATCGATGGCGGCTTGGTCGAATCCGGGCAGCGGCCGCTCGGTCACCACTTCTTCGGCGCACATCAGGCCCTGCGCTTCGGCGATAGCCACGCGAACCGGCCGCGGCGCGACCGCAGCGGCCATCACCCGCGCCTGCTGCTCCTCAACCGAACGCACAGCATGCCTTCCTGTAGACCGATGAGCGGCCGGCAGGCAGTTACTGCTCCAAACCCAACCGCGCTACCAACCAGCGCCGCAAATCCGGGCCATAGTCGTCACGATCCAATGCAAAGTCAACCGCAGCCTTGAGGTAGCCGCCGGGATTTCCGAGGTCGTGTCGGGACCCGCGGTGCACCACGACGTGCACCGGATGGCCCTCGTCGATCAACAGCGCGATCGCGTCGGTCAACTGGATCTCACCGCCGGCGCCGCGCGGGACCCGGCGCAGCGCGTCGAAGATCGCCCGGTCCAACAGGTACCGGCCGGCAGCCGCGTACGGCGACGGCGCGTCTTCAGGATCAGGCTTTTCGACCATGCCCTTGACGCGCAACACGTTCGGGTTGTCCTCGTCGGAGAGCTTTTCGACCTCGAACACCCCATAGGCGCTGATCTCCGATTCCGGCACCTCGATTGCGCACAGCACCGAGCCGCCGTGTTCGGCGCGCACCTTCGACATGGTTTCCAGCACCCCGGTGGGCAGCACCAGGTCGTCAGGCAAAAGCACCGAGATCGCGTCCTCGTCGTCGGACAGCACCGGCTCGACGCAGCTGACTGCATGTCCCAGGCCCAACGGCTCGTGCTGGACCACGGACTCCACCTTGATCAGGGCCGGCGCCCGCCGCACCTTCGCCAGCATGGAGGTCTTGCCGCGGGCTTCGAGCGTGCCTTCCAGCACCAAGTCATGGACGAAATGGGCGACGACGCTGTCCTTGCCCTCAGACGTGACGATGACGAGCCGCTCGGCGCCGGCCTCCGCCGCCTCTGCCGCGACCAGTTCGATGCCGGGCGTGTCGACGACCGGCAGCAGCTCCTTGGGCACGGTCTTGGTCGCGGGTAAGAACCGCGTGCCCAGACCCGCCGCAGGCACGACCGCCGTGCGCGGTATCGAAACTTCTGGTCGCGTCATCGCACACACCCTAACGCCGCGCCCTGTGACTCCTCTGGCATATAGACGGAACCCCCTGTCATCGTTGCGCAGTGGCGCTCACGCTAAAGGACCGTATCCGGGCCGACCGCGTTGCCGCGCGGCAAACGGTCGACGAACAGGTGCGCACCGCCGAAACTGCGGCTCTGGTTCGGCATTTACAGACCATTCTCGCCGCCGACGAAGTGGTTGCCGCCTACGCCCCACTGTCGACCGAGCCCGGCTATCCCGATCTGGCCGACGCCGTGGTCGCGATCTGCGGTTCGGTTCTGTTGCCGATCGCGCGGGCATCCGACGACGGCATTCCGCTGCCGCTGCAGTGGTCCAGGTACCGGGCCGGCCCGCTCGTCGCGGCGCCCTATGGCCTGGTCGAGCCGCCCCCGCCTTGGCTGCCGCCGACCGCGCTGGCCAGTGCGCGAACTGTGCTGGTGCCCGCGCTGGCCGTCGACCGGCACGGCGCCCGGCTGGGTCGCGGCGCCGGCTTCTACGACCGCTCGCTGAGGTTCCGCGATCCGGCGGCTCGGCTCATCGCCGTGGTGCGTGACGAGGAGCTGGTCGAGCAGCTGCCGGTGGAGCCGCACGACATCCCGATGACTCATGCGCTGACGCCGGGCTTCGGCTTGATTCCGCTGGCCTGATCGGTTTTCGGGGAATGCAGGTGGCCCGCTGGCACTTGAACAGGTAGAGTGCTAGCAAGCTGATCTAACGGAGGTTCCTGTGCCGACCTACTCGTATGCGTGCACCGAGTGTGACAACAGGTTCGACGCGGTGCAGGCGTTCACCGACCCTGCCCTGACCGAGTGCCCGAAGTGCTCAGGCCGGCTGCGCAAGTTGTTCGGGAAGGTCGGCGTGGTGTTCAAAGGCAGCGGCTTCTACCGCACCGACAGCCGGGCGGCGTCAAACGGCTCGTCCAACGGCAAGTCCAGCTCGGAGTCCTCGACATCGAGCGAGACGTCGTCGTCGAAGTCGAACGGCGAGGCCAAGTCCTCTCCTGCGCCCGCTGCTGTCGCGAGCTGACCCGTTATCCACAGGACGCTTACCTACTTTCCCCGGAGTCGCCGCTGCGCGCCTAGCGTGAGAGCGTGCGGGAATCGCTCAATCCGTCTGCGCTGAATCGACTTTCACGGATGCTGCGGCCGGACTGGTCGCGCACCGTCGCGGCGCGCCGGGTCGCCGCCGCGGCACTGGTGGTGCTTGCCGCGGTCGCGGCGTTTCGCTCCGACCCCGACGGTGACCGGGTCGACGCGGTGGTGGCGGTTCGCGACCTCGCGCCTGGGCTCGCGCTCACAGCTGACGACGTGCGCGTCGAAAAGCGTTTGGCCCCAACGGTTCCCGACGGTGCCCGATCCGGCGTCAACGACGTCGTCGGGGCGACGCTTGCCGGACCGGCCCGACGTGGCGAGGTTCTCACCGACGTGCGGCTGCTGGGACCGCGGCTGGCGACGTCTGCCGCGGGTCCCGATGCCCGCATCGTGCCGCTGCATCTATCCGACTCGGCAGTGCTCGACGTGCTGCGAGCCGGCGACATCGTCGACGTACTCGCGGCCGGACCGTCGAACTCCGGACCGGACACCGCTTCTGCGCCGCACATGGTGGCGACCGACGCCGTGGTGGTGCTGGTCTCGCCGAAACCTTCACAGCGTGGACCCGGCAACGACCGCGTAGTGCTGGTCGCGCTGCCCGCCGCAACCGCCCATCAGGTCGCCGGTGTGGCCCTCACCGAGACGATCACGCTGACGTTCCACTGAGGCTACTGTTCGGTGCACGCCCGCCCACCGAACGACAGGAGAACCGCATGCTCAAGGGCTTCAAAGAGTTTCTCGCCAGGGGCAACATCGTCGACCTGTCGGTGGCGGTGGTCATCGGCACCGCGTTCACGGCGCTGGTCACCGCCTTCACCACCAAGGTCCTGCAGCCGCTGATCAACCGCGTGGGTGCCGGCGGAAACCGGCAATATGGGTTCCTCCAGATCGACATCGGCGGCGGACAGGTCGTCGACTTCAGCGCCGTGGTCACCCAGGCCATCAACTTCGTGCTCGTCGCGGCGGTGGTGTACTTCTTGGTGGTCCTGCCGTACAACACCTTCCGCAAGCGCGGTGAGGTGGAGCAGGCCCAGGACACGGAGTTGTCGATCCTGACCGAGATCCGCGACCTGCTGGCGACGAACGGCCAGGGCACCGGCCGCCACGAGTCGGTGTCAGGGCCCGGTACCGGCCCGAGCCCGGACACCGCGAAGACGACCAGCGCCGATAAGTCGTAGCACCTTAGGTTGCAATCAGCCCCCGGCCGATCGGTCGGGGGCTGATTGCTCTGCTTGCTCTGCGACTAGGGCGTCAGTTCATGTTCCACGGTTCGCCGTAGGTGGTGACGCTGTCACCGTCCTTGGAGATGAGCCGCGCGAACGGGCGCAGCAGCACCCCGCCGGCCGCACCGGTCACCGTGCCGTGCGCATTGCTCACGGCCACGCCTCCGTTCGGACCGGAGACATCCACCGAGAACGTCGCGACCTCCTGGATGCCGGGGCCGTTGCCCAGGTCGGCGCTGATCGACGCACCGGGGAACAGCGGCGGGCTGGTGACCACCAGAGCCGGCACGGGCGCGATCTCCGTCTGGTCCAGGTTGAGGTTCGGCGTCGTATAGCTGAAGTTGACGCCGACGCCCAGCGACCAGGGGAAGCCGATCTGATAACCGAGCTCCAAGGTGCCGTTGAACGCATCCGCGCCCGGGCCGGTCACGTGATAGATCGCCCGCCCCGAATGGAACCACTCACGGGTCAGCCGGTTGCGGTCCAGCGGATAGACGCCGTTGAGGAAGGTGTCCCACTGTTGAATCACCAGCGTGCGGCCTTTGCCGTCGACCACGCTCAGCTCATTGTCCAGCCCCGCATGCGACGTGCCCGTGCCCACGAACAGCGCCGCCACGGCAGCGATCAGAGCCACCAGTACTCGACCGATAACTTTCATGTTCTCCCTAGCCATGTCGCCGGTGATCCAAGTAGATCACCGAGTGTCGTTTGGTGGTGTATCAGACCGCTGACACCACGACGTTGGACATCCAAATGAGACTCAAATGAGATTTGCTCTCAGGCTGTCCTTAACTACCGCTCATCGTTGACAGGAGGAACATAACGGCGGCTCCACCGCTTGAGCAACGCGTGGGACACGACCAATTGCCGGCCAACTGGGTTCACGGCGCTTTGCTCGCCCGATTTGGAGGCCTCCGCGACTATCAGTCGGCGGGTGTCTGCGGCATGCCCGGCCGTCGTTGCGCAACGGCGCGTGGAACCTCCCTGCCAGGGTTTATGGGCCGCAAGGCCGGTGATCTCAAGCGGCAGTCGCTGCCATTTCCCCGGGTTCCAAATGCCGTCGAGCGGGGTTCGCTGCGGAACGCCGCTTACTTCAACGTCACAACGGATGGCGGCATCGAGTGTGATTAAGGTCACAACGATTTGCAAAGCCGCTGTTAACGCGCTGTTCCGCGGTTGTGAAGCGGGCCGCCGCGTCTAGATTTCGAGGCTCGACAGCTCGCCGATGATCTGGGTCGCCAGCGGGTTCAGTGTGGCCATGCCGTCGCGCACCGCGTACCTGGAGCCGGCCAGGTTGACCACCAGCGTGCTGCCGGAGATGCCGGCCAGCCCGCGCGACAGCCCGGCGTCGGTGATGCCCGCCGACAATCCCGACGCGCGCAACGCCTCCGCGATACCCAACAACTCGCGGTCGAGAATGTCGCGCGTAGCCTCCGGCGTCACGTCGCGCGGCGTCACGCCCGTGCCACCGACGGACACCACAAGGTCCACCCCGCCGATCACCGCGGTGTTCAACGCGTTGCGGATCTCGACCTCGTCGGCGGACACCAGCACGACACCGTCGACGACGAAACCGGCCTCGGTGAGAAGCTCCGTGACCAGCGGCCCACTGTGGTCTTCCTCGTCGCCGTGCGCGGTGCGATCGTCGACGACGACCACAAGTGCGCGGCCCACCAACTCCACCGGCTTTTCCATGGATGCCACCGTATATCCGCGCGCCGACACCGGCGTCACCATCCTCACCACTCGATTGCGCATCACCAAACGGCTTATCGCTGCTATCTGCTCTTCGCGCAAGCGGCTCATCGCTGCTTTCTGCTCTTCGCGCACGCGGCTCATCGCTGCTTTCTGCTCTTCGCGCACGCGGCTCATCGCTGCGCCACGCCCAGGGTCACATCCACCGTCTTCGTCCCACCCGGCGCGGCGTACGTCAGCGTCACCTTGTCGCCCGGTGCCTTCGACCGGACCGCGGCCACCAACGCGTCGGCGCCGTCGATCACCCGGTCGTCGAGCTTGGTCACCACCACACCGCTCGGCAGACCGGCGTGAGCCGCCGGTCCCCCAGGCATCACTTCCATGATCTTGGCGCCGCTTTCCGTCGCATCGTTGCTCACCTGAACACCCAGCGACGCGTGCGTTGCGGTGCCGGTCTGGATCAACTGGTCGGCGATGCGCTTGGCCTGATCGACGGGAATCGCGAAGCCCAAGCCGATGTTTCCGCTCTGCGGCCCACTCGACTGCTCTCCCAACGTTGCGATCGCCGAGTTGATGCCCACCAATTCGCCGTTCATGTTCACCAGCGCCCCGCCGGAATTGCCGGGGTTGATCGCCGCGTCGGTCTGGATTGCGTCCAGCACGGTGTTCTGGTCACCGGCGTCACCACCGGTGGCCACCGGCCGGTTCAAGGCGCTGATGATGCCGGTGGTCACGGTGCCCTGCAGGCCCAGCGGAGAACCGACCGCGACCACGTCCTGACCCACTTGCAGATTGCTCGACGAACCGATCGTGATCGGCGTCAGACCGGACACACCTTGGGCACGCACCACCGCGATGTCAGTCGACGGGTCCGCGCCGACCACGCTGAACGGCGCGGTACGGCCGTCGCTGAACGTCACGGTGGTCTTGGGCGAACCACCCATCGGCCCGGCTTGGCCAGCCGCCGCGACGACGTGATTGTTGGTGAGAATCAAGCCGTCCGCGGTCAAGATCACGCCCGAGCCCTCCTCGGATTGCTGACCCATCGACACTTCGAGCTTCACCACGCTGGGCACCACTTTGGCCGCGACTTGTTCGACGGATCCCGCGGGGACGCTCGCCGCTGGCTGGCCCGGTGCCGCCGCCGGCGCCGTGGCGACCGTGGTGTTCGGATGCTCTGACCTGACCGCCATTGCGACACCGCCGCCGATTCCCGCCGAGATCACCGCAATAGCGACGGCGCCTGCGGTGAACCATCCTGCGCGGGAACGGCTTTGGGGAGCCTGCGGCACGGGTGATTGCTGACCGTACTGCTGCTGCGTTGCGTACCGCCAGTCGTATGACGAGAACTGCTGCGGCGTAACGTTATAACGCCCCGAGTGCTGGGACGGCGTGTACCTCGGGTGGTTCGTCATCTCGCTGAGTCGCTCTTTCTCGAGTGGTTCAGTGCGGCAATCGTTGCCTTCTACCGTGCAACACTCGACTGAGAATCCACTGAGAGCTGCCTCGAATCATCCACAGATTTTCGGCCGACCGGCTCGTCCGTGGGGGGCATCGGCCTGCCCGGCAACACCACATAGATCGACGTGCCCGGCGGCTGACCGCCGGGCACAGTGTCTTCGATCCTAAGCAGCCCACCGTGTTTCATGACCACATGTTTGACGATCGCCAAGCCCAAGCCGGAACCCGGCATCGCGCGTGCCGACGCTGACCGATAGAAGCGTTCGAACACCAGCTGCCGCTCGCTCGGCGGTATGCCGGGCCCATGGTCTGCGATCACCAGCTCGGCATGTGACGGATCAACTTGTCGCAGGCTCACTTTGACGGCACCGCCGGGTGGGCTCCACTTCGCTGCGTTGTCGAGCAGATTGAGCACCGCGCGCGACAGACCCGCGGCGTCACCATAGACCTGCCACGGCGCGACGTCCGCCTCGAACTGAATGTCACTGCGGCGACGACGAACTCGCTCAAGGCTGCGGTCCACGACCTCGGTCATGTCGACGGGCTCGTGTACCACCTCGCCGGCGTCGTCGCGGGTAAGGTCCACGAGATCGCCGACGAGCGTGGACAACTCCTCGATCTGGGCCAGCACATCCGCCCGCAGCCCCGCCATCTCGCTTTCCGGTAGCCGTGGCGCACCGGGTTCCATCGACGCGATCAGCAACTCGACGTTTGTCCTCAGCGACGTGAGCGGCGTGCGCAGCTCGTGGCCGGCATCGGTCACCAATCGCGCTTGGCGCTCCCGTGATTCGGCGAGCGCGCGCAGCATCATGTTGAAATTCTCTGTGAGCCTTGCTAGTTCATCACTGCCGGCGACGGGGATGGGCCGAAGGTCGTCGGTGCGCGCCACCCGCTCGGCCGCCTCGGTGAGTCTGCGCACCGGCCGCAGCCCGGCCTGGGCCACCATGCCGCCGGCCACCGCGGCGATCACCAGACCCACGCCGCCGACCACCAGCAGCACCCAACCCAATTGGCGCAGAACCAAATTCGTCGGCTTGAGGCTCTTGGAGATCAGCAGCGTGGTGCCATTGGGCAGATGCGTGGCCAGCACGCGCTGATCGCCGGTGGCACGCAACGACAACAACAGATTGCCGTCGACCACGTCCTTCTCCGGCTGCCCGAACGGCAGCCGCTGCCCTTCCTGGTTGGCGGTGTAGATGGCCCGGCCCGGGATCACCAGCATCGCGTTGACGTCCGAATACGCGGTACCTTCGATCGCCTTGGCCGGATCGGCATCCAGCGCGCCGCTGTCGATCAGCAACTGCGCGCGCGTCTGCAGCTGGTTGTCGACGTTGCGGTACAGCGCCGCCGACACCATGATGTAGGCCGCCACGGCGATCAGCACCACCACCATCGCGACCATCGACATCGCGAGCAACATCACGCGCCAGCGCAACGACAACGAGCTGCGGGCCGGAAGCGCCGCGCGTCGTGACGGCCGCAACAGCGGTATGCGGGGTGACATCAGGGCGGCGTTTCTCGCAGCACATACCCCACACCCCGCACCGTGTGGATCAGCCGCGGCTCTCCTTCGGCCTCGGTCTTGCGCCGCAAGTAGCCGACGTAGACCTCGAGGGCGTTGCCGGAGGTCGGAAAGTCGAAGCCCCAGACCTCTTCGAGGATGCGGCTGCGGGTGAGCACACGGCGCGGATTGGCGATGAGCATCTCGAGCAGTGCGAACTCGGTGCGGGTGAGGCTGATCCGGCGTTCCCCGCGGGTCACCTCGCGAGTCACCGGGTCCAGGCTGAGGTCGGAGAACGTCATGGCGACGGACTCGGCGGCGTTGTCGGGGACAGTGCGCCGCAACAGCGCTCGCATCCGCGCCAGCAGCTCTTCCAGCGCGAACGGCTTGGGCAGGTAGTCGTCGGCACCGGCGTCCAGTCCGGCCACGCGCTCGGACACCGAGTCACGGGCGGTGAGCACCAGGATCGGTAGGTCGTCGCCGGTGCTGCGCAGCTGCCGGCACACTTCCAGGCCGTCGAGCCGCGGCATCATCACGTCGAGCACCACCGCGTCGGGGCGTTCGTTGGCTATCGCGTCGAGCGCCTCCACGCCGTCCTGCGCAAGCGACACCGTGTAGCCGTTGAAGGAAAGGGACCGGCGCAGCGACTCGCGCACGGCGCGATCGTCGTCAACGACAAGAATCCGCACGGCCCCCAGTCTCTACGGACCGCCTGAGAGGCACCTGAGAGACGCGCCGAATGACGGGCGGATGGAGGGTGTCAGCGCTTGTCGAAGTCGATCAGACCCAGCCGCGCGGCCTTGAGGTAGCGCCGCGGCACCTTGTGAGGCTGGCCGGCGACCGTCACGTTGACGAGCTCAGGGCTCTTGGCCTTCCACTGCGCGCGACGGCTCCGGGTGTTCGCACGCGACATCCTGCGCTTCGGCACAGCCATGATCGAGCTTCTCCATCTGATCGGGGGGATTGCCGTTCAGAATAGCTGGTGAGCGGGCCCGCAAACAAAAGCGCGCGTCGCCTGCCCCCCTACGGTGCGCAGCCCTGGCTGCTCATTGGCGCAACCATCGACTAACCTACCGGTTGGTCGAGAAACCGCCCGGGAGGAGGACGCGTTGGCCGACACACCCGGCGCCGTGCGCATCGGCAACTGCTCGGGCTTCTACGGCGACCGTCTCTCGGCGATGCGTGAGATGCTGACCGGTGGTGAGCTCGACTTCCTGACCGGCGATTACCTTGCCGAACTCACCATGTTGATCCTGGCCCGCGACCGGGCCAAATCCCCCGAACGCGGCTACGCGAAGACCTTTCTCACCCAGCTCGAGGAATGCCTCGGCGTGGCCCGCGACCGTGGAGTGCGGATCGTCGCGAACGCCGGCGGTTTGAACCCCGCCGGGCTCGCAGACGCCGTGCGCGCCCTGTCTGAACGGCTGGGCGTACCGGTGACCGTCGCCCACGTCGAAGGCGACGACCTGCTGCCGCGCGCCGCCGAACTCGGCTTCGGCACACCGCTGGCCGCAAACGCCTATCTCGGCGCCTGGGGCATCGTCGAGTGTCTCCACAGCGGCGCGGACGTCGTCGTCACCGGCCGGGTCACCGACGCGTCGGTGGTCGTCGGGCCGGCCGCCGCGCACTTCGGCTGGTCGCGCACCGACTACGACCAGCTCGCCGGTGCCGTCGCCGCGGGCCACGTCATCGAATGCGGCGCTCAGGCCACCGGCGGCAACTACGCATTCTTCGGTGAGATCGACGACCTCACCCATCCCGGTTTTCCCTTGGCCGAGGTTCGGTCCGACGGTTCGTCGGTGATCACCAAGCACCCCGGTACGGGCGGTGCAGTGACCGTGGGGACCGTGACCGCGCAGCTGCTGTACGAGATCAGCGGGGCACGCTACGCCAATCCCGACGTGACACTGCGGGTGGACGCCATCGAGCTGTCCCAGGACGGCGCCGACCGAGTGCTGATCAGCGGCGTGCGCGGTGAGCCGCCACCACCGACGTTGAAGGTGTCCCTGAACACCGTTGGCGGATTCCGCAATTCGATGACTTTCGTGCTGACCGGTCTGGATATCGACGCGAAGGCCGCGCTGGTTCGCCGGCAGCTCGAGGCGGCGCTGACTGTCAAGCCTGCGGAGCTCGAATGGACGCTGGCCCGCACCGACCATCCCGACGCCGACACCGAGGAGACCGCCAGCGCGCTGCTGCGCTGTGTGGTCCGTGACCGCGAACCGGCGAATGTCGGACGCCGATTCTCCTCTGCTGCCGTCGAACTCGCGCTGGCCAGCTATCCCGGGTTCACCACCACCGCACCGCCCGCCGACGGCCAGGTGTACGGCGTGTTCACCGCCGGATACGTCCCTGCCGAGCAAGTTCCCCATGTCGCGGTGCACGCCGACGGGCGTCGTGTCGAAATACCCACGGCCACCGAAACTTTGGAGTTAGCCGCCGTTCCGCCGTTCGCTCTGCCCGTGCCGCTGCCGTTCGGCGAGACACGGCGGATGCCGCTCGGTGTGATCGCCGGCGCCCGCAGCGGCGACAAGGGCGGCAGCGCAAATGTCGGGGTTTGGGTGCGCACCGAGGACCAGTGGCGGTGGCTGGCCAACACGCTGACGGTCGAGAAGCTGCGTCAGCTGCTGCCCGAGGTGGCCGATCTGCCCGTAACCCGTCACGTGCTGCCCAATCTGCGTGCGGTCAACTTCGTGATCGACGGCATCCTCGGCGAGGGCGTGGCGTACCAAGCCCGCTTCGACCCGCAAGCCAAGGGCCTCGGCGAATGGCTGCGGAGCCGCTACATCGACATCCCGGAAGAACTGTTGACATGAACATTTGGCATACCCCCGAGCGCGAGCAATTGCGAAAAACCGTGCGAGCCTTCGCCGAACATGAAGTACTGCCGCACATCGACGAGTGGGAACGCATCGGTGAGCTGCCGCGCGAGCTGCACCGCAAAGCCGGCGACGCCGGACTTCTGGGCGCCGGGTTCCCCGAGTCGGCCGGCGGCGGTGGCGGCGACGGCGCCGACTCGTTGGTCATCTGCGAGGAGATGCACTACTCGGGCTCACCCGGTGGGGTGTTCGCGTCGCTGTTCACGTCTGGGATCGCGGTGCCGCACATGATCGCCTCGGGCGACGAACGCTTGATCGAGACGTACGTCCGGCCCACGCTGCGCGGTGAGCTGATCGGCGCGCTGGCGATCACCGAACCCGGAGGGGGCTCCGACGTCGGGCACTTGCGCACCAGCGCGCGGCGCGACGGCGACGATTACATCGTCAACGGCGCCAAGACCTACATCACCTCCGGCGTGCGCGCGGACTACGTGGTGACCGCCGTACGCACCGGCGGGCCGGGGGCGGGCGGAGTGTCGCTGCTGGTGGTCGACAAGGGCACACCGGGATTCGAGGTCACCCGCAAGCTCGACAAGATGGGCTGGCGATCGTCGGACACCGCGGAGCTGTCCTACACCGACGTCCGGGTACCGGTGGCCAATCTGATCGGCGCGGAGAACACCGGCTTCTTGCAGATCGCAGCGGCGTTCGTCTCAGAACGTGTCGGGCTGGCCGCGCAGGCGTATTCCAGCGCGCAACGCTGCCTGGACATCACCGCCGAGTGGTGCCGCAACCGGGAAACCTTTGGCCGTCCCCTGATTTCGCGCCAGTCGGTGCAGAACACGCTGGCCGAGATGGCGCGCCGGGTCGACGTGGCACGGGTGTACACACGCAACGTGGTGGAGCGGCAGCTTGCCGGAGCCGCGATGGCGGCGACATCAAACGCCGGCGAGGCGAATCTCATTCCGCAGGTGTGCTTTGCGAAGAACACCGCCGTCGAGGCCGGCGAGTGGGTGGCGAACCAAGCCGTGCAGCTGTTCGGGGGCCTGGGGTACATGGCAGAGAGCGAAGTCGAACGGCAGTACCGCGATATGCGGATCCTCGGAATCGGCGGCGGCACAACGGAGATTCTCACTGCGCTGGCAGCCAAGACGCTGGGATATCAGTCATGACGGTGCTCCGCTCGACCGTGGACACCCGCGCGCCGGCCTACGACGAGTCCGTCGCTGCCATGACGGCCAAGCTCGCCGAAATCGGCGTTGAACTCGAAAAGGCGCTCGCCGGAGGCGGACCCAAGTACGTCGAGCGCCATCATGCCCGCGGCAAGATGACCGCGCGCGAGCGTATCGAGCTGCTGATCGACCCTGATTCGCCGTTCCTGGAATTGAGCCCGCTGGCGGCATACGGCACCGACTTCACCGTTGGCGCGTCGGCCGTTGTCGGGATCGGTGTGGTGAGCGGGGTCGAGTGTCTGCTGGTTGCCAACGACCCGACCGTCAAGGGCGGTACCAGCAACCCGTGGACGCTCCGGAAAATCCTGCGCGCGAACAAGATCGCGTTCGAGAACCGGCTACCGGTGATCTCATTGGTGGAATCCGGCGGCGCTGACCTGCCGACCCAGAAGGAGATCTTCATCCCCGGCGGCCAGATGTTCCGCGACTTGACCCGGCTCTCGGCCGCGGGCATTCCGACCATCGCGCTGGTGTTCGGCAACTCGACCGCGGGCGGCGCCTACATTCCCGGAATGTCCGACCACGTGGTGATGATCAAGGAACGCTCGAAGGTGTTTCTTGCCGGGCCGCCGCTGGTGAAGATGGCCACCGGCGAGGAGTCCGACGACGAATCGCTGGGCGGGGCCGAAATGCACGCGCGCACATCAGGTTTGGCAGACTACTTCGCGGTCGACGAACTCGACGCGATCCGGATCGGGCGGCGGATCGTCGCGCGGCTGAACTGGCACAAGCGCGGACCGGCACCGGGTCCGGTGAGCGAGCCGCTGTTCGACACCGACGAACTGCTGGGGATCGTGCCGCCCGACCTTCGCACCCCGTTCGACCCGCGGGAGGTGATCGCCCGGGTCGTCGACGGCTCCGATTTCGACGAGTTCAAGGCGCTCTACGGCTCGTCGCTGGTGACGGGTTGGGCGCGCGTGCACGGCTATCCCATCGGCATCTTGGCCAATGCGCGCGGTGTGCTGTTCAGCGAGGAGGCGCAGAAGGCCACCCAGTTCATCGAATTGGCCAACCGGGCGAACACGCCGCTTCTGTTCTTGCACAACACCACCGGCTACATGGTGGGCAAGCAGTACGAGGAGGGCGGCATGATCAAGCACGGCTCGATGATGATCAACGCCGTCTCCAACTCGACGGTTCCGCACATCTCGCTGTTGATCGGCGCCTCCTACGGCGCCGGCCACTACGGGATGTGCGGGCGCGCCTATGACCCGCGCTTCTTGTTCGCGTGGCCCAGCGCCAAGTCCGCGGTGATGGGCGGGGCGCAGCTGGCCGGTGTGCTGTCGATCGTCAGCCGAGCCGCCGCCGAGGCCCGTGGGCAGCAGGTCGACGAGCAGGCCGACGCGGCCCTGAAGGCCGCGGTCGAAGCGCAAATCGAGGCCGAGTCGCTTCCGATGGTGCTGTCCGGGATGTTGTACGACGACGGCATCATCGATCCCCGCGACACCCGCACAGTGCTCGGAATGTGCCTGTCGGCCATCGCCAATGCACCGGTCGAGGGCACCAGCAACTTCGGCGTCTTCCGGATGTGAACATGCATACAGTTCTTGTTGCCAATCGCTCAGAAATTGCGCGGCGCGTGTTCGCCACGTGCCGCCGCCTCGGCGTGCGCACGGTCGCCGTGTATACCGAGCCGGACGCGCACTCTCCGCACGTCGCCGAGGCCGACGCCCGCGTCCTGCTTCCCGGCACCGACGGATATCTTCGGGCAAACGCATTGATCGCCGCGGCGAAGGCCGCGGGTGCCGACGCCATCCACCCAGGCTACGGATTCCTCTCGGAGAACGCCGATTTCGCGGCCACCGTGCTCGACGCTGGTCTGACGTGGATCGGGCCACCGGTCGCCGCGGTGGCAGCAATGGGCAGCAAAATCGAAGCCAAGAAGATGATGGCCGCCGCCGGCGTGCCCGTGCTCGAGGAACTCGACCCCGACAGCGTCACCGAGTCGCAACTGCCCGTGCTGGTCAAGGCGTCCGCGGGCGGTGGCGGTCGGGGCATGCGCGTCGTCACCGAATTGTCTTCCTTGCCAACCCAAGTCGCGGCTGCACGCCGGGAAGCCGCGTCTGCCTTCGGCGACGACACCGTGTTCTGCGAGCGTTACCTGCCGCGCGGCCGACATATCGAGGTGCAGGTGCTGGCTGACCAGCATGGCACCGTGTGGGCGGTCGGCGAGCGGGAGTGCTCCATTCAGCGGCGCCACCAGAAGGTGATCGAGGAGGCGCCGTCGCCACTCGTCGAGCGCATTCCCGGCATGCGCGACAAGCTCTTCGACGCGGCGCGACAGGCGACCTCGGCGATCGGCTACAGCGGGGCGGGAACGGTGGAGTTCTTGGCCGACGATGACGGGGCGTTCTACTTCCTCGAGATGAACACCCGGCTTCAGGTCGAGCACCCGGTCACCGAAAATGTCACCGGGTGCGATCTCGTCGAGCTGCAGCTGCAGGTCGCCGACGGTATCCGCCTGAGCCCCGAACCGCCTGCGGGACAGGGGTATTCGATCGAGGCACGCCTCTACGCCGAAGATCCCGCCCGCGGCTGGCAGCCGCAGGCCGGCACGCTGCACACCTTCGAGATCGCGACCTCGCAAGTGAGTTTCGCTCCGCTGACCCGGCCCGGCGTCCGCGTGGACGCGGGCGTCGTCAGCGGCTCTGAGGTGTCGGTGCACTACGACCCGATGCTCGCGAAGGTCATCTCCTACGGCTCCACCCGCACGCAGGCCGCCGCACTGCTCGCCGACGCGCTCGCACGAGCCCGCGTACATGGCGTGCGCACCAATCGCGACCTGCTGGTGAACGTGTTGCGGCACCCGGCGTTCCTCGCCGGCGACACCGACACCGCATTCTTCGACACCCACGGCCTCGCGACGTTGAGCACCGCCCTGGCCGACTCCGACACCGTGCGGCACTGCGCGCTGGCCGCTGCGCTCGCCGACGCCGCGCACAACCGCGCCACCGCACCGGCAATGGCGTCCGTCCCGTCGGGCTGGCGCAACCTGCCGTCCGGCTTCCAGGTCAAGCGCTATGCATCCGACGATGACGAGCACGTCGTGCGGTATCGGTTCGACCGCGGGCTTCTCCATGTTCCCGACGACGATGTGCAGCTCGTCTCGGCGACTCCGGACGAAGTGGTGCTGCGGGTCCGCGGTGTCGACCGGCCTCATCGCGTGGCGCGCCACGGCGACCGTGTGTACGTCGACTCCCCCGCCGCCGCGGCGGAATTCACCGTCGTCCCGCGCTTTCCGGAGCCCGGCTCCGCACTGCAGCCAGGATCCCTCGTAGCGCCGATGCCGGGCGCGGTGAGCCGGCTCGGCGCCGCGGTGGGCGACATCGTCACCGCCGGACAGCCGATCGTCTGGATGGAGGCGATGAAGATGGAGCATGCCGTCGCATCCCCGAAAGACGGTGTGGTAGCCGAGGTTTCAGTGGAAGTTGGCCAGCAGGTCGAGCTCGGCGCGGTGCTCGCCCGAGTCGAAGACGTCGAAGACAAGGAGCAATCATGACCGACAGCGGCTTCATCGAGAACGAAGAACGCCGGGCACTGCGCGAGGCGGTGTCGGCGATGGCCGCGAACTACGGCCAGGACTATTACCTGGAGAAGGCCCGTGCCGGTCAGCACACCGACGAATTGTGGCACGAGACAGGCAAACTCGGGTTCCTCGGCGTCAACCTGCCTGAAGAATACGGCGGCGGCGGCGCCGGCATGTACGAGCTGGCGATCGTGATGGAGGAGATGGCCGCCCAAGGCTGCGCGCTGCTGATGATGGTGGTGTCGCCGGCGATCAACGGCACGATCATCAGCAAGTTCGGCACCGAGGAGCAGAAGAAGCGGTGGCTGCCCGGCATCGCCGACGGGTCGATCACCATGGCCTTCGCGATCACCGAACCGGACGCCGGCTCGAACTCACACCGCATCACCACCACGGCCCGCCGCGACGGCGGCGACTGGATTCTCAACGGCCAGAAGGTGTACATCTCCGGCGTCGACCAAGCGCAGGCGGTGCTGGTGGTGGGCCGCACCGAGGAAGCCAAAACCGGCAAGTTGCGGCCGGCGTTGTTCATCGTGCCCACCGACACGCCCGGGTTCACCTATACGCCGATCGAGATGGAGCTGATCAGCCCCGAGCGGCAATTCCAGGTGTTCATCGACAACGTGCGCCTGCCCGCCGACGCGCTGGTGGGATCGGAGGACGCCGCGATCGCCCAGTTGTTCGCCGGCCTGAACCCGGAGCGCATCATGGGGGCGGCAAGTGCAGTTGGCATGGGCCGCTTCGCGATTCGCAAGGCGGTCGACTACGTCAAGACCCGCCAGGTGTGGAACGTGCCGATCGGTGCGCACCAGGGTTTGTCGCATCCGTTGGCGCAGAACTACATCGAGATCGAGTTGGCCCGGCTGATGATGCAGAAGGCCGCCACGCTGTACGACAGCGGTGACGACGCCGGCGCGGCCGAGGCAGCCAACATCGCGAAGTACGCCGCCGGTGAGGCGTCGGCGCGCGCGGTCGACCAGGCGGTGCAGTCCCTGGGCGGCAACGGGTTGACCAAGGAATACGGCATCGGGGCGGCGATCACCGCGTCGCGGCTGTCGCGCATCGCACCGGTGAGCCGCGAGATGGTGCTGAACTTCGTGGCGCAGACGTCCCTCGGCCTGCCGCGTTCGTACTGACTGGTCACCGATGAGCGATAGCGCGAAGGGCAACAGGTACGTCGACTACGCGGTCGAAAGCTCGACGGCGCGGGTCACCTTGAACTCGCCGCACAACCGCAACGCGCTGTCCTCGCGGCTCGTTCAGGAGTTGCACCAGGGGCTGCGTGACGCGGCGGCCCATCCGGACGTGCGGGCCGTGGTGCTCGGCCACACCGGCGGCACGTTCTGTGCGGGTGCCGATTTGTCGGAGGCGTCCCAAGGCGGACCGGATACCCGCACCCGCCAACTCGCCGAATTGCTTAGGGCCATCGTGGAATTGCCGCTACCGGTCGTCGGCGCCATCGACGGCCACGTGCGCGCCGGCGGGTTCGGCCTCGTCGGCGCCTGCGACATCGTCGTCGCCGGACGAAACAGCACGTTCGCGCTCACCGAGGCACGCATCGGCGTCGCGCCCGCGATCATCTCGCTGACGCTGGTGCCGAAGATGACGCCGCGGTCCGTCGGGCGCTACTTTCTCACCGGCGAGAAGTTCGGCGCCGAGGAGGCCGAACGCATCGGACTGGTGACGCTCGCCGCCGACGACGTGGACGCTAATGTCGCCGCGATCACCGCCGAGCTGGCGAAGGGGTCGCCGCAGGGGCTGCGCGAGTCGAAAGCCCTTGCGACGGCGGCGATCCTCGACGGCTTTGACGAGCGGGCCGAGAAGCTGAGCGCGCAATCGGCGCGACTGTTCGCTTCTGAGGAGGCCCGCGAAGGCATGCTCGCGTTTCTCGAGAAGCGCCCGCCGCGTTGGGTCAGCGGCTAGGCCGCGACGCGGCGGCCGCCAGGAGCCTTCGCAATTCCCGTTGCTCGGCGCGGCTGAGGTTGGCCAGCACCTGCTCGTCGGCGCGCTGAACCGCGGCCTCGGCCCGCTTCAACAGCGCGCGCCCATGCGCCGTCAGCTCGGCGGGTAGGGCACGCCCCGATGCCACCGACGCCGGCCGCGCGACCGCTCCCCGATCCTCGAGCGAACGCAAGACGTTGTTCATCGCCTGTGGCGAGACGTTGGTGTCGCGGGCCAGCTCCGCGTTGGACCGGCCGGGGGACATGGCCAAGATGCGCAGGCAGACGAATTCCGCGAGACCGAGGTCCAGCGGCTTGAGCTCGGCGGCGACCGCCGGGCGGAGCACGCCCATGAGCCGATGCATGAGATAGCCCAGCGGTTGGTCGGCGTCTGCCATATCAACCATATTGACGTATATCAACCGCATTGATATGCATGGAGTCATGACGACTGCACCGCAAGACTTCGAATTCGACGCCTTCTACCGCGGAGAGATTCAAGAGCTCGGTTCCGGCGCCAAGCCCCCGTGGAGCATCGGGGAGCCCCAACCCGAGCTGGCCGCTCTGATCGAGAAGGGCATGTTCCACGGCGACGTGCTCGACGTCGGCTGCGGCGAGGCGGCGATTGCGTTGCGGCTGGCGGAGCTGGGCCACACGACCGTGGGGCTGGACCTCTCACCCACCGCCATCGACTTGGCTCGCGCCGAAGCGGCCAAGCGCGGCCTGACCAACGCGACGTTCGAGGTCGCCGACATCAGCGACTTCGGGGGCTACGACGGCAGGTTCGGCACGATCGTCGACAGCACACTGTTCCATTCGATACCGGTCGAAGCGCGCGAGGGCTATCAGCGTTCGATCGTGCGCGCCGCTGCACCGGGCGCGTCGTACTTCGTGCTCGTCTTCGACCGCGCGGGGATGCCCAACGGACCCGGCAATCCCGTCACTGCCGACGAGCTTCGCGACGCGGTGTCGAAGTACTGGACGATCGACGAGATCCGGCCGGCACGCATCCACGCCGTCGTGCCGGACGGCTTCACCCCTATGGCCGACGTCGAGCTGAGGGACGAACCGAATGGCCGCAAGTCCTTGCCCGGGTGGTTGCTGACGGCCCACTTGGACTGACGCGGCGCGCCCGCTGCGGCACAGAATCGCATCGACGCAGTCACAGTCGGGAACCATCTGAGACCATCTCGAGGGTTTCTAGAGCGCGGCACGGACAACGTCGTAGGCTCGGCGATGATGACCAGCAATATGCCTCAGCGAGACACCGAGCTGCGGGCCGCCGACACCGATCGCATCGAGGTCGCGCAGTTGCTGACCGACGCCGCCGCCCAGGGCAGGCTCGGCATCGACGAGTACGAGGACCGGTTGGCCAAGGTCTACTCTGCGCGCACGTATGAGGAGCTGGACCGGCTCAGCGCCGACCTCCCCGGCGCGGCGTTGCGGCCACGGCAGCCGGGCAGACCGTGCCACCCGGCGCCGGCGACCGTGCTGCTGGCCATCATGAGCGGCTTCGAGCGTCGCGGCCGCTGGAACGTCCCCGGCCGGCTGACCACGTTCGCGCTGTGGGGTGGCGGGGTCGTCGACCTGCGCTACGCCGACTTCACGTCACCGCAAGTCGAGATCAAGGCGTACTCGATCATGGGCGGGCAGACGATTTTGGTGCCGCCGGAGGTCAACGTCGAGATCGAAGGCGTGGGTGTGATGGGTTCGTTCGACCACAGCGCGGCGGGGAACGGCGTGCCGGGCGCGCCGCACGTGGTGGTGCGCGGCTTCTCGTTCTGGGGCAGCGTCGCCGTCAGGCGCAAGCCGCGCAGACACTGAAGGCCGCGGCTCTCGCTCCTCCGCGAGGGTGCGCTGTTGCACGGGCCGACGCGGCGTGTCGACGTGCAGACACGCCCGCTCGCGGTGATCAGAGGCGGCGGCGGGAGCGCAGATAGTCGCCGACGACGGCGGCGCCCAACCCGTCGAGGTCGGGCACCACGACGCGGCCCTGCACGCGGCGCGCCACCTGGTCGATGAACCGGGCCAGTCCCGGGTCGTTGCCGAGCCGGAAGATCGTCACCTGCGCGCCGAGCTTGGCCACCTCGTCGAAGCCCTTCACGGTGTGCGCGATCGTGCGGGGATGCGGCGGGTAGTCGAAAAACACCTGCGCGGGCTCGTCGCTGCTGCCGAAGCCGCCTTCCAGGTGTGCGGTGGGCTCACCGTCGGTGACCACCAGAACCACCGGCTGGGCGCTCGGGTGACGGCGCAGGTGACGCCCCGCCAGTGCGAGCGCGTGGTGCAGGTTGGTGCCCTGCTCGTAGACGCCTTCGAGGCCGGTCAGCTCGGCTGCGCTCATTGTGCGCGCATACCGGCCGAACGCGATGATCTGTAACGCGTCGGAGCGAAACCTGGTGCTGACAAGGTGATTCAGCGCCAGCGCGGTGCGCTTCATCGGCAGCCAGCGGTTTTCCATCACCATCGAGAACGACGTGTCGACGAGCAGTGCCACCGCGGCTTGCGTGCGGGTCTCGGTCTCGGACACCTCGACGTCGTCAACCGTGATCCGCAGCGGCCCGGCCTCGCCCGTACCTGCTTGGCGCAGAACGGAATTCGTGAGCGTGCGGGTGACGTTCCACGGCTCGGTGTCGCCGAACTGCCATGGCCGCGTTGCACCGGTCAGCTCCCCCGCCGCGCCGGCGCGCTGCGTCTCGCGCTCGCCGTGCCGGCCCGACAACTGCGCAGCGACGTCACGCAACGCCGTCTGGCCCAACTGCCGCATCGCTTTCGGCGACAGCCGCCACTGACCGTCGGAACCCCGGTCGAGGAAGCCCTGATTCAGCAGCGCCCGTTCCAACTCGGCGAGCGTCTGCGCGTCGACCGCCGCCTCGTCACCCAGCTGCCGCGCCAGCATGTCGAGGTCGACGTCGTCCATCGTCGCACCGGCATAGCTCTGCGACAGCGCCTCGGCCAACTGCTCGAGCTCGGCGATGTCTTGCAGCGCCTGGGTGCCCTCGCCCATGCCCAGTGGATCGTCGCCGGAGAACCGCGACGAGCCCGTCCAATCCTCGCCGGGTCGTGCGGCCTGCAGGTGCGCGTCGAGCCGATTCAGCGCCTGCATCAGCGACGGCGAACCAAACGCCTGCTGCGCCAACGCATCCAGCTCAGCTCGCTGCTCGGGGCTGAGGCTGTTGCGGAACCGCTGGGCGGCGGCCGCGCGCTTGGCCAGCGAATCGAGCAGCTCGTCCACGTTGCGCGGGTTCTCCGGGAAGAACTCGCCGTGCTTGGCCATGAAATTCTCGAAGTCCTGCTGGGTGTCCTCGCCGCGGGCGTGCTTGTCCAACAGGTCGTTGAGATCGTCGAGCATCTCGTTGACGCGCTGGCGGTCTTCGTCGGTGGCGTTCTGAAGGGCCTGCTTCATCCCCGCGAAACGCTGGTCCAACATCTCCCGGCCCAGCAGGTCGCGGATCTGCTCGTACTTTTCCCGCGCCTCGCCGCTGCGCCACTGGTAGTCGGCCAGCTCCTGGACGGCCTTGGCCGGCGACGGCGGCAGATTCTGCAGCTGCATCTCCGAGAACCGCGCATCGTCGTCGAGTGCCCGGGCGAGCTCCTTGCGCTCGGCCAGCACTGCCTCGTCGAGCAGTCGCTTGACCTCTTGCAGCGTGCCGTCAAGGTTGTTGCGCTGCAACAACTCTCGACGGCGGCGGTTGGCCTCGGCGGCCAGCCGGTCGGTACCGCGAAAGTCTTTGGTGCCACGGCGCAACAGCTCCGAAAGCGCCCGACGCGGCGAGGTGCCGTCCATCACGTCGCGGCCGATCTGCTCCAGCGCGTCGCGCAGATCCACCGGCGGCGCCAGCGGATCTGGACCGCCGGTGTAGGCGGAGTAGCGAGACGCCCTGCCGCGTCCGCGTCTAGCCATACACGGTCTCCCCTTCGCCGCTAACCTTGTCGATCCGCTTCGCCAAATACAGTGCCTCCAAAGCCAATTCGATCGCGGCGGCGCGCTCACCCTCTGACGACGCACCCAGCCGGCGCTGGATCGCGGCGACCGCGGGAACTTCGGGCAGCGCCGCCAGCACCTCACGCGCCGACACCCGCTCTCCCGTCGTCACGGGCGAACCGCGTTCCACCGCAGCGACGATGGGCCCCACGTCGATTCCGCCCAACAACTTCTGCGCGGTGTCGGCGGTGGCACGGCGCAACAGATGCTCCAGCACCGCCTGCTCGCGGCCCTCTTCGCCGGACTCGAACTCGAGCTTGCCGCGCAACACGTCGATGACGGTGGTCAGATCGATCACCCGGGCCACCGCGTCGCGCTCGCCCAGAACGGCGGCGCGGTGCCGCGCCGACGCGGCGACTGTCTCGGCCGCAGCGATCGCGAACCGCGCCGACACCCCGGAGCGCTGGTCGATCGAGCGCGACTCGCGCAGGTAGCGCGCGAAGCGGGCCAGGATCTGCAGCAGGTATTCGGGAACCTCAGCCGACAGGTGCGCCTCCTGGCGGATCACGCCGACCTCCGCGTCGAGCTCCAGCGGGTAGTGGGTGCGGATCTCCGCACCGAAGCGGTCCTTGAGCGGGGTGATGATGCGGCCGCGGTTGGTGTAGTCCTCCGGGTTGGCGCTGGCGACGACGAGCACGTCGAGCGGAAGGCGCAGCGTGTAGCCGCGGACCTGGATGTCGCGCTCCTCCATCACGTTGAGCATCGCCACCTGGATGCGCTCGGCGAGGTCGGGCAGTTCGTTGACAGCGACGATGCCGCGGTGCGCGCGCGGAATCAGCCCGTACGCGATGGTCTCGGGGTCGCCGAGGCTGCGGCCCTCGGCCACCTTGATCGGGTCGATGTCGCCGACGAGGTCGGCGACGCTGGTGTCGGGCGTGGCGAGCTTCTCGGTGTAGCGCTCGCTGCGGTGCCGCCAGGCGACGGGAAGGTCGTCGCCCGATTCGGCGGCCCGGCGGATGGACTCCGGGGTGATCGGGGAATAGGGGTGCTCGCCCAGTTCCGCGCCCGCGATCACGGGCGTCCACTCGTCGAGCAGCCCCTCCAGCGACCGCAGCAGCCGCGTCTTGCCCTGTCCCCGCTCGCCGAGCAGCACGAAGTCATGGCCGGCGATCAGCGCGCGCTCGAGCTGCGGAATCACCGTGTCGTCGAACCCGAAAATGCCGGTCCACACATCGCGGCCGTCAGCCAGTGCGGCGAGCAGGTTTTCCCGGATCTCCTGCTTGACGCTGCGCTCGCGATGACCTGATGCCCGCAGCTCGGCAACGGTGCGCGGAAGATCGTTAGGTAGAGTCACCACTCCACGCTACTGCGTCACGGCGGCTGCTTCCCGGCTCGCGTCGGGTGGCTTCTTTGCTCATCGGCTCTCGCGGTGAGCCGTGCGTCGGTATCGTTTTTAATGTCCGTCATCAATTCGGTGCGGGGGGACAGGTGGGTGTGCTGATGAGCCATGCAGGTGGCAGATGTTTCGGCCTGCCGTGCGCTCGGGTAAATCGAGGCATGCGTTTGCTGAAGGTGAAGAGCGCTCTTGTGGCGCTGACGATCGCGACGACGGCACTTGTCGCAACGGCCGTGCCCGGCGCGGCCGCGGTGACGTCGACGACGCTGACAGTGGCCAATGTGTCGCCGAAAGCCGGGGAAACCGTCGGCGTGGCCGCCACGGTGACTGTGACCTTCGCGCAGCCGGTCGCGAACCGAACGGCGGCGCAGCGGTCGTTTTCCGTCGGGGTGCCCAATGCGCCGTCGGGTCAGTTCTCTTGGCCTGACGACAGGACGCTGGAGTTCAAGCCCGACACCTACTGGCCGGCGCACAGCGTGATCCCGCTGTCGGTGGGCGGGTTCAAGACGGACATCACCACCGGCTCGGTCGTCCAGGGCGTCGCCGACATCTCGGCGCACACGTTCACCGTGAGCATCGACGGACAGTTGGCCCGCACGATGCCGGCTTCGATGGGCAAACCCAGCCGGCCGACGCCGATCGGCAACTTCAGCGTGCTGTCCAGGGAAGCAAGCGTGGTCATGGACTCACGCACCATCGGTATTCCGCTGAGCGATCCGGACGGCTACAAGATCACCGCCTACTACGCCGAGCGGATCAACAACGGCGGCGTCTACGTCCACTCGGCGCCGTGGTCAGTGGATTCGCAGGGCTACGCGAATGTCAGCCACGGCTGCATCAACCTCAGCCCGGACAACGCGAAGTGGTACTACAACACCGTCCACATCGGCGACCCGGTGATCGTCCAGGCGTAGGTCTCGAGGGCCTCGAGGGCTTCAAGGCAGTCGGGGCTTGCAAGGCTGCCGGTCCGCCATGAGGCGGGTGATCGCATCGATGTCGGGTTGGCCCGGCAAGCCTCAGCCGGGTTTGTAGTTGAACACCTTGCACACCGGGACGGTTTGCAGGTCGGTGTCGAGCAATTCGACGGCATCCAGCGGCACCAGCGCAGGGTGCACATAACCGCAGGTGCGGGCCAAGGTCAGCAGCTCGAAACGGACGGTAGCGAGGTAGTTCGCACAGCGCACCGACTTCAGCTCTGGATCGAGCCCGTGTTGTAGCCAGCGCGATTGAGTGGCCACCCCGGTGGGGCAGCGGCCGGTGTGACAGCGCTGAGCCTGGATGCAGCCGATCGCGAACATCGCTGTGCGCGCGACGTTGAGCATGTCGCAGCCCATGGCCAACGCCAGCATCGCGTTCTCGATGATGCCGAGCTTGGCCGAGCCGATGAACACGACGTCGTGGTGCAGGTCGTGCTCCGCGAATGCGCGGTACACGCGGGGGAAGGCCCACTTGAACGGCAGCGCGACGTGGTCGCTGTACACCAGCGGCGCCGCGCCGGTACCGCCCTCGCCGCCGTCGACGGTGACGAAGTCCACGCCGCGGCCGGTGCGCGCCATCCGCTCCGCCAGCTCCTGCCAGAACTGGCCCTCCCCGACCGCTGATTTGATCCCGACCGGCAGCCCCGTCTCGGCGGCGATGGTCTCCACCAGCTCCAGCAGCCCGTCGACGTCACGAAAAGCGGTGTGGGCGGCCGGGCTCTTGCAGTCCCGGCCGACCGGAATGCCGCGGATGTCGGCGATCTCCTGGCTGACCTTCGCACCGGGCAGCATGCCGCCCAGTCCCGGCTTGGCGCCCTGGCTGAGCTTGATCTCGATCGCCCGGATCGACGGCGTCTCGGCCACCCGGTCCAGCAGCCGCGGCAAGCTGAACGATCCGTCTTCGTTGCGGCAGCCGAAGTAGCCGGTGCCGATCTGCCAGATCAGGTCACCGCCGTTGAGGTGGTACGACGACACCCCACCCTCGCCGGTGGTGTGCAGCGCGCCTGCCATCGCCGCGCCCTTGTTCAGCGCGGTGATCGCCGCGGCGCTCAGCGACCCGAAGCTCATCGCCGAGATGTTGACTATCGATTGGGGACGGAACGCCTTGGCGCGCTTGCGCGCGCCGCCGAGCACCTTGGCCGGCGGCAGCGGCATCGCCGGGTCGGGATGAACCGGTTCGTCGTCGGGCGCCAGCACCGGAAACGCCGCGTGCTTGAGGATCAGGTAGTTGCGCGTGTTCTCCACGTCGTTGTCGCTGCCGAAGCCGAAGTAGCGGTTGGACAGCTTCGAGGACGCATACACCCAACGCCGCTGATCGCGGCTGAACGGCTTCTCCTCGTTGTTGTCGGTGACGATGTACTGGCGCAGCTCCGGGCCGATGCCTTCGAGGATGAACCTCAGATGACCCACCACCGGGAAGTTCCGGAGGATCGTGTGTCGACGCTGTAGCAGGTCCCAACCTGCCACCCCAGCCAGACTTCCACCTACCGCGGCAACCATCGAGCGCACTTTCACCCCAGACCCATACCCACCTCGGCGTGGTGCCTATACCAACCGAGCTGGATGAACTCGACTCGGCGGTCGATTCAGTGGGCGAAGTGGCGCGCGCCGGTGACGTACAGCGTCACGCCGGCGTTGGCCGCCGCCTCGGTGACCAACTCGTCGCGGATCGAGCCACCCGGATGCACGATCGCCGTCACCCCGGCTGTCGCGAGCGTCTCGAGCCCGTCGGGAAAAGGGAAGAACGCGTCCGACGCCGCGACCGCCCCAGCCACCCGGTCGCCGCCGCGCTCGACGGCCAGCCGCGCCGCGTCGACCCGATTCACCTGACCCATCCCGACGCCGACGGTCGCGCCGTCCTTCGCGATCACGATCGCGTTGGACTTGACCGCCCGGCAACTGCGCCACGCGAATTTCAAGTCGGCGAGCGTGGCGGGGTCCGCCGGTGATCCCGCCACCAGCTGCCAGTTGACCGGGTCGTCGCCCACGGCTCCGAATGCGTCGCGCTCCTGCACCAAAAGCCCGCCGCTGACTTGCCGGAACTCGACGCCGCCCCGCTGGGGCTGGGAGGCGACCAGCACACGAATGTTCTTCTTGCGGGCCAGAATGTCCACTGCGCCGTCTTCGTACGCCGGTGCGACGATCACCTCGGTGAAGATGTCGGCGACGGTCTCGGCCATTTCGACCGACACGGTGGTGTTGGCCGCGATCACCCCGCCGAACGCGCTGACCGGGTCGCACTCGTGGGCCTTGCGATGGGCGTCGGCCACCGACACCGACGAGATAGCGATGCCGCACGGGTTGGCGTGCTTGACGATCGCGACGCAGGTCTGTTCATGGTCGAATGCCGCCCGCCAGGCGGCGTCGGCGTCGGTGAAGTTGTTGTAGGACATCTCTTTTCCGTGCAGCTGCTCGGCTTGCGCGAGGCCGGGCCACGCCGACGGGTCGACGTACAGGGCCGCCTGCTGGTGCGGGTTCTCGCCGTAGCGCAACACCGCCGAGCGCCGCCACGTCCCGGCGAACCAGGGCGGCAGCGGCTCGGCGCCGGGCGCGAGCGTCGACTCCATCCACGACGCCACCGCGACGTCGTACTCTGCGGTATGACGAAAAGCCAACGCCGCCAACTTCTTTCGCTCTTGCAGCGTGAAGCCGCCGGTGCGAACGGCGGCCAGCACCCCGTCGTAGCCGAGCGGGTCGGTGACCACCGCGACGCTGGGATGGTTCTTGGCCGCGGCCCGCACCATCGCAGGGCCGCCGATGTCGATCTGCTCGACGCACTCGTCGACGTCGGCGCCCGAGGCGACGGTTTCGGTGAAGGGGTAGAGGTTGACCACGACGAGGTCGAACGGCTCGATGTTCAAGCGGTGCAACGCCGTGAGGTGCTCGGGCTTGCGGGTGTCGGCGAGCAGTCCGGCATGCACCATCGGATGCAGGGTCTTGACGCGGCCGTCGAGAATCTCGGGGAACCCGGTGACGAACTCCACCGGTGTCACCGGAATACCGGTGGTGGCAATCGTTTTCGCGGTCGAGCCGGTGGAGACGATGTCCACCCCGGCCTCGTGCAGTCCGCGGGCCAGCGGTAGCAGACCGGTCTTGTCGTAGACGCTGATCAGCGCCCGACGGATCGGCCTGCGCCCGTACTGTGCGGTCATCCTATGGTTGCCTTTCGTCCGCTCCAGGTCACGCCGCGCGTGGCCACGTCGGCGATGACCTCTGCCAGCAGCCGTCTTTCGACGACCTTGATTCGTTCGTGCAGGCTTGCCTCGTCGTCGTCGTCACGCACCTCGACGACTTCTTGAGCCAGGATCGGTCCGGTGTCGGTTCCGGCGTCGACCAGATGCACAGTGCAGCCGGTGACCTTGACGCCGTACTCGAGCGATTCGGGCACCGCATGCGCGCCGGGAAATGCCGGCAGAAGCGCGGGGTGGGTATTGATGATCCGACCCAAGAACTGTGAAAGAAACTGTGGCCCAAGTATTTTCATGAACCCTGCCGAGACGATCAGGTCCGGGCGGTGTTCCGCGGTGGCTTCGGTGATCGCGGCGTCCCATGCGGCGCGGTCGGGATAGTCCGAGAGCCGCACCCGGAACACGGGCACGTCGGCCGCTTTGGCGATGTCGACGGCGGCGCAGTCGCGGTCGACGCCGACGGCCACGACCCGGCCCGGATACTCGCCGCGTGCGGCGGTCAGCAGGGAGTCCAGCAGCGATCCGGTGCCCGACGCCAGCACCACGAGCCGGGCCGGCGCGGTGGGCGGCACGTGGAGCGGCTGTTGCACGCTGGCAGCCTAATCGTCGCCGGAAAGCGTGGGTGGATCTGGCGGTGTGGCGTCCAATACCTCGGTGTCCGCGTCCGGGTCTGGCTCCGGTTCGGCGTCCTCGTCGGTCTTCGGTTTCGGCTTCGGTCTGGGCCGGGCGATGCCGCCGGCCATCGCGACGGTGAGCCCCCCGATGCCGGCGAACCACAAGAACACCGCGGGCCCGAACGTGCCCTGGTCCACGCCGACGTCGCCGAAGTTGCCCAGCCGCCCGCCCGCGGCGTAGCCGAGCACCGCCATCGCGACCGCGCCGAGCGCCGCTGCCGTCAGCAGCTTCAGCGATGCGGCCAGCGCCGGAAGCGGCCGTCGTGCACACTGCTGGCCCACCGCCACCCCGGCCGCGGCCGCCGCGATCAGCCAGATCACCCAGATCGGGCCCAGCGGAGGCGTCGGCGCGGCTGCCAGCACCGGCAGTGCGGGCAGGTCGCCGCCATAGACCGTGAACGCACTGAAGGTGGCGACACCGACGTGTGCGCTCGACCCGACGGCGACCGCCGACGTGCCGACGACCACGTTCGGGATGTAGAGCACGGACAGCAGCGTCAGACTCAGCTGACCGAACAGCGAGTCGGTGATCGAGTACAGCTCGTGCATCGCGCCCCAGTGCACGATCAGCGACGCCGCGGTGATGGCGCCGGACAATCCCAGCAGCGCCAGCACACCGGTGAGCGCCGCCCGCACCGAGTCGGCCAGCCACAGCGGCAGCGACCACGCGGCCAGCAGCCGCACGCCGATCCGCGAGCCCACCCCCAGCAGCGCACCGATCGCATGCACCGCCAGGACGCCGCCGAACGCGCGCAGTGCGTTCGGCGTCTGCAGCTGAGTCATCACCGACGCGGCGTCGTGGATCACCGCCAGCGCGATCGCGGTCATCAGCAGCGGCCCGCCCAGCGCTGAGGCGACGATCCAGCGG